>CAMCNO010000013.1 GCA_945876285.1 uncultured Clostridia bacterium
TGATTGCCCTCCCTCTGTAGAAGTTGTGTGGTAACTTCATTCTACCACGGGGAGAAAAATCACTATGGATTTTTTACTCAAGTGTCCAACTTGATTTTACAATCAACCATCCAAATATACTTGCATTGACATTGTTTATTGAATTGCTTCCTGAGTAAAGACACTTTTTTTCATGCAAACTACAAATAGATCATGAAAAACGGAGGGATTTTATTGAATCAAGACATTGTTTGCACGAACATGCTGGATGAAACGGCGCTGTCCGGCGCGGTGGCGGAATTCCTGCGGACTGTGCGCCCGGAGCGCCAGCGGCTGTTCGACTACTACCGGGGCGAACAGCCGGTGCCCAAGGGCGAGGCCGTACGGGGACGGCCCAACAATTTGCTCCGCGTCCCCTTCCCCCGCTACATCACCGAGGTCCAGACCGGATATTTCCTGGGCCTCCCCCCTACGCTGGCGTTTCCCGGAGAGCGGGAAAGCCTTGCGTTTTCCACGCTGAAGGACGCCCTGTCCCTGGACCACCTGCTCTTTGACATCGGCAGGGACATGAGCGTCTGCGGCGCCGGGTTCGCCCTGGTGTGGCTGGACCGGACAGGGCTGCAGGCCTGCCGCTGCGACCCCCTTTCCTGCTTCGCCATCCGCAGCGGTCAGGCGGGAGCGCCTCTGCTGGGCACTGTCCGCCTGTTTCAGGACGCAGGAGGCGGCACCGGCGGCGTCCTTTACCAGGCGGACGCCCTGCGGCCCTTCACCTGGGATGGCAGCCGGGCCGTTTGGGAGCCGCCCCAGGAAAACCTCCTCCGGGCCATCCCCCTTGTCCCCTTCCTCAATAACTGCCAGGGCTGCGGCGACTTCGAGATGGTGACGGGGCTGGTGGACGCTTACAACCTGCTGCTCTCCGGCGCGATGGACGATATGCAGTCCGTGGCCAACGCCTTTCTGGCGCTGTACGGAATGCAAGGCACCACTCAGGGCGACATCGACGAGGCCAACAGGACCCGGGTGCTGTCTCTGGCGGAGGGCGGCCGGGCGGAGTTCGTGGTGAAGGAGCTGAATCACGAGGCCCTGGGCCAGTTGGAGGAAAACCTGCGCCGGAGCATCCTGCAGCTTTCCATGACGCCGGACCTGTCTGACCAGCAGTTCGCGGGAAACGCCTCCGGCGTGGCGATGCAGTACAAGCTGTGGGGCATTGAACAGGTCCGTGCTGCCAAGGAACGGAGCTTTACAGACGCGCTGTTTCAGCTTTTGGCGGTTCTTTCCGGCGGCTTCGCCGTGCTGGGCACCAGCGTGGACCTGACGGCGGGCAAGGCGGCCTTTTACAAAAATCTGCCCCAGGACCACACAGCGCTGGCCCAGACGCTGCTCTCCCTCTCCCCTGTCCTGTCCCAGCGGACCATTCTGGAGCATCTGCCCTGGGTGACGGATGTGGAGGAGGAGCTGCGGAGAAAGGCCGCGGAGTAGTAAAAGCGCCCTAAAAAATATTTGATAAAGGAGAAATTCTATGACGGAAGACGAGAAACAGGAGCTGGAGGCTCTGCGGGAGGAAAAACGGCAGCGGGTACAGCAGGCCCGCGCCCGGAAGCTGCTGGAGGACGCCGGGATCCCCGTGTCCTTCGCTTCCCTGCTGGCGGGCGGAGATGACGGCGCCACGGACCAACGTACCCAGGACTTCTGTGCCGCCTATCAGGCGGCTCTGTCGGAGGATGTGCGCAGACGCCTGCCCCAGCAGGCTCCGGTGGTGACGCCTCCTGTGCCCCAGCGTCCCCGCCGGGGCATCCAACGGCTTCGATAAAAAGAATCCAGGCGGCAAAAGCCGCCTGGATTTGCGCAGATTAGGTATAAGATGTGTTCCCACATCTGGGGCACGGGGGCAGTGTATCGGTATTATCGTCCAAATGGACATTCTGACCACACTCTGTACACTGGTAATCCCCGATGCCGGGTTTTTCTCCGGTATGATAAGCCATACTATGTATGTCTCCTTTCGTGTTTTAGTTGGGGGTAGAGCGGCGGTGTCCGTCTACCTTTGTGCCGTCGCTTTTCGTATAGGGCTTCACGACGACGATCTTTTTGTCCGGTTTACCCCGGACACTGGACTTGGTTTTAGCCATCTTGTATGTTTCACAGCAGATGCTCTGATTCTGGAGCGGCGGGGAGGAGATTCCCTCCCCGCTCTCGGTGCCTTAGCGGTACACAGGGATCCGAAATGCCTTCAGGCCGTGATCCTTAGCATAGTGCTTGACACCGTTGATCGTAATGGAGGCGCGAAAAATATAATAGGCGACCTCACGACGCTCCGTTTCAGGAGCTTCCATGCGCTGTTCTCCTTCCCGGCTGGAGACTTGGATGCTTGACAGCGCACGGAACGTGTGTTATCGTAGAACTACTCAATCCTATTGCATCTGGGGATACCAACCGCATACCCCAACCAAAGGCGACGGCTCGGCAAAGCCGCCGCTTTTCCTTTGTCCAACAACAGCATACCATGGATTTCCAGTTTTGTCAATACCACTCAATAAAAAGTGGATAATAGATAAATTAGTAATAAATTGCAGAAAAATATTGATTTACTGGATGACCTGTGTATAATAGAATATAGGTAATCATGTAAAGCCGAAATCATAAGAAAGCCGAAGAAAGAGAGGGGCTAGGTAATGAAATTTGAGGTAACACCGGAATTGGCAGAGGCCATTAGAATGTCCCGTATTGAAAGCAATATCGCATCGAAAGACTTAGCCAGCCATCTCAACAGAAGCCCCGCCTATATTTCAAAGCTTGAGAAAGGCGAGATCAAGACAATTGAAGAGGAAGAGTTGACTTCTATCCTGAATTTCATCATTTGTGACAAAGATTCATTTGCGGAAAAGCTGGAGGCTTTTGCAGACAACCTGTTCCTTCGTTATGATCCGGAAGAAATTGAGAGAAACCAGCTTTGGTTTGAAAACTACGACTGGGTCATTTGCAAGGTCCCTGTTCCGGAGACATTGGTTGACGAAATCAATGAGCGTATGGATGCAGCAGATGTACATATAAAGGACCTGAGCTTTTTGATCAATGCTAATTTAGAGCTGGATGAATCCGATCGATATAATGATAGTATTCCATATAACCAGTGGCGGGAAAAAATTATTGATGGCCGCGTGCGGAATCATTACATCAAACTTAAAATCGACTCCGCTGAGATCACACAGCTTCTGGATAAAGAAACCACGGCAGTCAGTTATCTGCTAGTTTTTGTAATTGTTCGATTCCTACTTTGGATGACCGAGTTTCCCAACAGTAATATGCTTACAGATGAGGAGCTTTTAAAAATTTCCAAAGAAACAGGAAAATTGTTGAATAAGCACAAGTTTTTCTCTATTCGAGAAAAAGAACGGTTAAAGCGAAATACAGAGATGAAAAAGGAGCTGAACCTCCTGTTTTCCTCTGATGAGCAAGAAACTACCTCTTTTGTACAAGAATTGATTTCCTTTGTTGGAATTATGGGGACGCTTGATGTCCCGAGAGCCAGTAAAAGCTTGAAAAGCCTCAACATTGCGTTGGAATGGGATGCGGGCTTCATACTGAAGCTGTTGAGTCTCCCCTTTCCTGAGATGGACGGCGTAAGCTTTACAAATAAGAAGCAATTACTGCAAGAAATCGAAGACTTGATTCAAAAGTATAAGGATATGCCAGCCACTCTAAAGGGACTTGAATCTTATGATTGATGTCAGCGCTAACACTTCATATTAACGGAAATAGACTGCTCCGGGGATTACATCGCTGTAATGTCCGGAGCGTTTTTCCTGTCCGGACATTTTTTGAGAAGCAATTCGCACGATTGCGCCAGACTTTTTCGTTACAGTAGAATCAAAGCCGCTCCTATGCCCGGAGAGCGGTAAACTGAGGAATCGAAGGAGTTGAAGCAAATTTGGACATCCAAGGATATTTTACAGAAAGAGGGCTAGTGCTTTCCGCGAAACTGCTGACTGGAGCGGCATTGGTCATTACCCGGGTAGTCGCTGGCAGCGGCGAGACACAAACCACAGCAGGTTCTTTGTCGCAGCCATGCCAGACGCTGGCGGTAAATTCTCCTACCCGTAACGGGAACAACTCAACCATTCCCGCAACCCTTGCAGCGGTCAGTGCATCGGGAAACTACACGCTTACAGAGCTTGGCGTTTATGCCAATGATCCGGCTGAGGGAGAAATCCTTTACAAAATCTATAGATTGGCTCACCCGGTGAATATTGTAGCTGGCAGCAGCCTGGCGCTGCGGTTCTATCTGGAGGAGACGGTCTCCCTGGACTTGGGTGTGACGGTGGAGTGCTCCCCTGCCGGACTGCTGACGGAGGCCGACCTGACGCCGGTGAAGGAAAAGCTGTTTGCAGTCAGCACAGGCAGCAGAAGCGTTTCTCTGGAAGCGTCCCAGCTGCAGGCCTTTTTGGAAAGTCTGCCCCGGCTGCTGACGGAGAACATCACCATCACCGTCAGCGGGACCACGGATGAATACATCTATATCAAAAATTTCTATGGAAGCGGCAGTATCAAGCTGCAGGCGGATGCGGGCGGATTTACGATTCAGCGCCAGCTGCAGGTGGATGACTGCTCCATCGACATTTGGTTGGATGGGCTGACGTTTGACGATTCGGCAGGACTGGACTATGACGCAAAGCTGCTGGTCTGGTATTCCGGCAGTGTTCATGTTTCCGACTGTGCGTTTTCAGGGGCAGACACAGGAACTGCGATCCAGGTGGGGTATACTTCCAACGCGCGCGTGAAGGACTGCTCCATCAAAAATTTTGAACGGGCTCTTGATACAACCAGCAATTCAATGGCATCTCTGCAAAACTGCGCCGATGTGGCCGGCAATACGTTCGGAATTATGTCTTCCTGGGGTGCTCTGGTGTGGTTGGCAGGAAACACACCGGAACTGCTGGGAGGTGCTTCAAATTATAAAAATGGCGGACTGATCGCCAAAGTGGACGGAACACTGCTGTAAGGGGGGACTATATGACGCTGTATCTTTATAAAACAGGGACGGATGTCCCTGTGGTACTGCTGGAGGATGTGAATTCCTATACCGCTGACCGGGTGGTAACGAAAAAAGGCGTATACGCTCCTCTGGCCGGGGACTGCGAGCTTTCCACCACTCCGGACTGCGCCGGGACGCTGCGGGCGGACTGGCGGAAAAAAAATCCTCCCGCCGAGAAACGGCTGGAGGAAGTGGAGGACGTGCTGGCTGAGCTGCTGTTTGGAGGTGAGGCGGAATGACTATGGCATTGAACCTGTTGCTGCGGGTCTTGCGCCGCAGAGTGAGTAAGGGGGAATCCCTTGACAGTATTCTGGCCGACTATCCCCGCCTGACGGAGGAGGAACGGGAACAGATCCTGGCCGCGCTGGAGGGCTGAATGGAAGCCCTTAGGGGCCTTTCTCACTATATGGCTATCCGCTTTATCGCTCAAAGGGATATATTTAATCATGACCGCCCGATCCAAATGGACCGGGCGGTTTTCGCGGTGCTGAAGAGGTCAGGAGACCTCCATATATTTGAGAAAGTACCAGATTGCGTCCGCAATTTGCCAGTAACCGGACTCGTCAGGGTGGCAGTTGCCGTTAGAAATGGTGGATAGCTCCGTATAGGAATTCCGGGCGTTGACAGGTGTGCTTTCCAGTCCCATATTATAGCGGGTATCCAAATTTGTATTGATGGGAACAAGGTAGATGTTTGCATCTTCCTGACCGGTGAAGGTCTCGATCAGAGCCTTTGTCCAGAGGAAATTATTCAGCTTATACCGCCAACGGCTGATATCGCAGCCATAAGCTTTTCCAAAAGAGTCCTGGTCATAGGCCGGTGGAATGGTGACACAGAGGCCGATCCTGATGTCGGAACAGTAAGCGTGTATGCTGACGGTCATGGCCTGATACTGAGTGAGCATGGATTGGATCTTTTCCTGAAGGGCGCTGTCATCTTCATAGGTAAAAACGTCGTTGATGCCCAGATTGATGAGCACGTAGTCCGGCGCGCCGAAACTCTGCGCGGCCATGTACCGACTAAAGTCAAATACTCCGTCAAAGACGAAGGGGCTCTCCGGGTCCTGGTAATACTGCTCCGTTGTCCATCCGCTTCTCCCCTCATGGCAAACCGGGGCCCCTCCCAAGGTTCCTACCAAGGTGATGTCCATGGGGTCATCCGCAAAATTCTGATACAGCTTTGACAACATAACGCCGTTGGCGGTGGTGCTGTCACCAATCACCAGAATACTTCGGTTGACTCCGGCTCCGGCGTCCGCCGGCGCCACCTTTAAAATCGTTTCCGCCGAGGCGGCGAGACGGCAGTTTTCCCAAGCCTGGATGGTAATGCCGTACCAGCCTTCCTCCCCTTCTTTCGGAGTTATACGGTAGCCAAAGTCAAGTTGTTCGCCACGACCGCAATCCACATTGAAATCGTAACGGGTATCCCGGCCGCTTAAAATATTGTCGAAGTAGATGTTCAGTTCCTGACCCACAAGCCCATAAACTGTGTCGGGAAGGGCAATTTCCACATCCGACCCAGCCGCATCTGCTTGCGGCTCATGGAGCGGTGCATCGATATCTTGACCGATAGTCCCTGTATCAGAGACGAATGTATTTGCGGGGGGCGCAGCCTGACAACAAGAAAGAAATTAAAATAATTGAAAAGACTATGAATTTCATGGCAGTCTCCTATCCGCACGGAAGTAGCTTTCCCTGTGAACGAGAGGCAGAGTCATTCAATCGTCCTCGTAAATGCCGGCGTTCAGGTAGTCGCTTTCCGTGGGGGCTGTGATCAGGATGGCCTTGTTGCGGCCGTAGTAGACGAAAAAGCTGCCGGCAGCGGCGGCGTGGGCGTGGCCCTCCTCCAGCACCTGCCGGAGATCATCGATAGAGCCGCAGCCGCCGCAGGCAATGACCGGGATGTCCACCGCGTCCGCCACGCTTTTCACCAGGGCAATGTCGTAGCCCTTCATCTGCCCGTCCCGGTTGATGGAGTTTAGAAGAATTTCCCCCACTCCAAGCTCCTGGGCGTAGGCGGCCAGCCTGGCCGGCGTGTAAGAGGTCTTTACCTGACCGTCGTTGGTATAGCAGGCGGCGCGGCCCAGAAAGTCGCTTTTCACGTCGATGGAGGCCACGATGCTCTGGCTTCCGGCGTAGGCCACCGCGTCCCGCACCAGTTGGGGGTTCGCCACCAGAGCGGTGTTCAGCACCACCTTCTCATAGCCGATGGCAAACAGGCGGCGGATCTCCTCCAGCGTGGTGACGCCGCCTCCGTAGCTCAGGGGCATGAAGGCTTCCGTGGCGATGTCGTGGAGCAGGTCGAAGTCCGGCCCCCTCCCCTCCCGGGTGGCGGTGATATCCAGAACACACAGTTCGTCCACGCCCTTGTTGTTAAAGATCTTTACGGCGTTGACCGGGTCCCCTAGATACCGGGGATTTTCAAATTTCTGGGTCTTGACCAGTCCGCCTTCTTTCAGCAGCAGACTGGGAATGATTCTCGGACGACGATACATGGTCAGCACCTCTCTACGAAGTTTTTCAGCAACTTCATCCCGTACAGGTGGCTCTTTTCGGGATGGAACTGCACACCGTAGACGCTGCCATGATACAGCGCCGAGGGAAATGTGCCGTCATAATCGCAGGTCATCAGGACCGCGGAGGGATCCTCGCAGACGGCGTGGTAGGAGTGGACGTAGTAGTACCGTTCCTTCGCCTCCAGACCGGCGGTGAGGGGTGTGTCCGCCTGGATGTATGTCCGGTCCCAGCCCATGTGGGGGACCTTCAGGCCGCTGTCCGCCGGAGGGGCGAACCGGACGCATCGAAAGGGCAGCAGGCCCAGCCCCGGCAGGTTCCCCTCCTCGCTGCGCTCTCCCAGCAGCTGCATTCCCAGGCAGATGCCCAAAAGGGGCCTTCCCTTCTCCAGCGCATGAGCGCGGATGAGGGGAATGAGGCCAAAGCGCTCCAGGCTCTCCATGCCCATGTCAAAGGCGCCCACGCCGGGCAATATCAGCTTGTCCGCGTTTTCGACGGCAATAGGGTCACGGGATATGATAACATCCCGGCAGCCGATTTTACGGATCATATTTTGGATGGAGCCCACATTGCCCATCCCGTAGTCCAGAATGACAATCATAGGCACGCCTCGTTAACGGAATTTTTTCTTCTCGATGCCCAGCTTCCGCAAGACGACCGTGCCGAACTGGATCAGGCCCCAGCTGTTGTTGTAGTCCATGAAGGTTTTGTTGGGACCGTCGATAATGGACTGGAACTCCTCCGTGGAGATGCCCAGCTTTTTGGCGATATAAGCCTTATCCTCTTCCATCTGCTGAGGATCATATGGAGACTGCTCCAACTCTGCCAGAGCTTCATCTCTGGTCATGGTGCCGGCCAGAATCTCATTGGAGAAATAGCACTTGCGCTTGTCGTAGCCAAACTTGTAGGGCAGGTAATAGCCCTCGTAGAACCGGGTAAACACGTTTTCGTAGTGCTTGTTTTCGTAAGGCTGCCAGCCGAATTCGTCCCGCAGGAACTGCTTGACCTTCTCCTTGTCATACTCCACCATGTCCAGCGGGGCAACCCGCTTCATTCCCTTGAAAATGGGATAGTAAATCCGGTATTTTACCATGCCGCACAAGGGGAAGTTCTTGAGGGGACGGGTGCCAAACCGCTTGTGAATATCCCGGATCATGGTCAGGTCGTTCTGGTACACCCACTCAATGGGGGGGCGAATGCACTCTGTGGCACTATTGGCGCCGGTGAGGACATATTTGATGTGGTTCTTGGTGGCAAAATTGTAAAGCCCGGCGAAGATGGCGTGATCCTGGGGCAGATCCTGATAAGGCACCTGGGACTTGAAGAAGGCCAGCTGGAGGTCTTTCATTTCGTTCCAGTCCACCACCTCGGTGTACATATCCAGATCCAGCGCTTTGACAATACGCTCGATGTTCTCCACCGCCACGTTCAGGTTCCAGCCGGTGTCGACCACGTAAATCAGGGGATTGAGCCCCATGAGCACTTTGGCCACGTAGCAAAGGTAAGAGCTGTCAACACCACCACTCATGCCAATAATGCAGTCATATTTCTGCCCCTTGGAAGCGGCTCTGATCTCCTCTGCCGTCCGTTGAAGCAGAGTCTTATCTTGCAGCTGAGCTTTCCAGCGGGGCAAGATGTTGTCATGATAGTCGTTGCAGAAATCGCAGACACCCTTTTCATCGAAAACGATCTTTGAGTCCGTGGTGTCCATGACACAGCAGGTACAGCGCTGGAACTTGCGGGAAGTGGTTACTTGATAGCTCATAGATACTGTCCTTTCCGTGGGAAGTTTTGCGGGAAAGCGTTTAGAATTTCCAATAGCCCAATACATACAGGGCGAACAAACGAATGCTGTTTGCCAGAATGGCGGCCCAGCAGAAGCCCAGCAGACCGTAGGCGGGCATCAGCAGCAGTGCGGAGCCCAGATAGGCTGCCCCATAAATCAGCTGGATGGCCAGGATCCAGCGAGTGGAGCAGCATTTCAGGATCATGGGTTGGGCCATGTTCCCCGCAATGCTGATAACAGCGCCCAGATTTGCCAGAAAGATATATGGCGCGGACTGCGCATAAAGGGAAGGGTAAAGCAATTGGGTGAACCAGGGGGCCACCAGCCAGCAACCCAAAAGAAATACCGCCAGGCAGCCCAGGGAAATCCCGTTGACCAGGGTAAACAGCTTCTTGGAGGCGGTAAAGCTCTTCTGGGAGAAATACCCAAGTAGGACTCCCGCGATGGGCGTCATGACGATGCCCGCGCTCTTGCCGAAGAAGGAGGCGGTAGAATAATAGGAGACGCTCTCCGCGCCCAGGGTGGGATAGATGATCATGCGGTCGGCGTACAGCAGAATATTACCCACCAGTCCAGCCAGCATGAAGGCAAGCAGCTTCTGGGTGGTCTCGCTGAAAAGGGGTGTGCGGAAAAGTGGCTCCCGGTGGAAGCCGGTGGTCTTTGCCACATAGAGCAGGCCCGCGCCTTCGCCGATCAGAAATACCACCGGCCACAGCTCTTTTGTAGCAAAGACCGGCGTCGCGGCAATATAGGCCGCGCTGACCAGAACGTTGGCCATCAGAATGCGCTTGAAGTTCAGCTCCAGCCGGAAGAAGGCGCTGGCGTACTGGTACAGGTTGGAGGTCAAAATATAGGCGGTCAGCAACAGGGCGGTTAGCCCGGAATAGCTGAACATCGCCCATAAGACGAGCGAAAACACCACCGAAATGGCGGCGCCTATCACGCAGAGGAAGTTGAAATCCCCCGTTTCTCCCGCTTCCTCATATCGGCTGTTCTGTACCAAGCGGATGTTATTCAGGGAGCTGCCTACCAATGCGGTGCAGACGTTGGCAAGGCCCGTGACGGTCAGCAGTGTGCCGTAATCTCCTTCCGTCAGCCGGGCGGCCAGCAGCGGGAACACCACGATCTGCCGGGCAAAGGTATAAATAACGGAGGCCAGAATGTTGATGATGAAGTCGCCGGTGATCCGGGCGGCCTGACGTTTTCGGAAACTCATACGCGATTGTTCTTAGCCGCCGCACGGCTATCCTTTACAAAGGTCCAGAGCAGCAACAGGAAACAGGTAAGAACGAAGGCAAACGCCATCGCCGTACCAACGGTTTTGATCAGAACAGGGGGCTGCGGTGGCGCCTGCATCACTATCTGGCTGAATTGGACGGACGCATCCATCGGAACAGGGTTCGGAATAAACTCCTGAGAAAGCTCGGTCATGCGGAGCTCCATGAAATAGGTGTCTCTGCCAACAGTCTGGATGTTTTCCAGATAATAGCCGATCAACTGCCGGGCAACGGTCTCTTCCAGACCATAGACTTGAATTTGAAACGTATTGGGGCTGGTTTGGGACAGTGAAAGGTAATTGGGCACACACAACGGGCCGCTTTCCTGCAGGTCACCGTCCTCATTCACTGACGCAGGCTCCTGCATTTGGGATTCATTGGCTGCCTGCTGGGTTTTCTCCATCACAGCAGCATCTGTCAGCAGCTTTCCGCAGTCGGCGGTCGCTTCACTGTATGCCTGTTCCGCTAAAGTATAGAGGTCTGCTGTTTCTTCCTGATTAAGGCTGCTTCCCCGGTAGTCTTCCATAAACTGCTGGATAAATGCCTCTTTATTTTTTGCCCGGGAAACATATAAAGAGAGATCATTGACCTGGAAGCCGTATTGATAAATGGAAATGCAGGTCCCCACCTCGGGAACCGAGGCAGGTGTATTGGCTGTATATTCTGCATACTGCGCAACGGCGTTTTCATAGGACTTCCGAGCGGTAATTGTGGAAAGCCCTCCAAGCAGGCACATGGCAAGTAAGATAACGTACCATTTCTTCAGTAAAATCCTGATTAAGTCATTGACACTGTATTCCATGGTCTGCTCCTTTCAAATGATTTAAAGTATATGAGCACCAACAGGTATGCCAACAGCAGACCGCCGGTAAAAAGCGTTGTCAGCACCGCACCATCATTGAGGATGATGATATAAATGGAAAACAGTGCGGTCAGCATGCTGTTATGCTCCCGGGTATCATAGGTACGAAGTCCACGCAGGATCAAAACCAACAGCAGGGACATCAGCAGCATGCCCAGAAAGCCCATCTGCGCGTAAGATTCCCCCAAATATCCTGTATTCGTGTTAGAAGCCATAAACTCGCCGCCGGTAAAGGCGTAGATGACCTGCCCAGCTGAACCCTTGTACGGATATGTAAGCCCCAGCATTTTTCCGAATTGACCGTCGCTGAAATACAGCTTCGGAAACCGGCTGAAACACTCGTAGAATTTGAACTTGTTGTCAGCCGGATGGAAAATGGCCCGGACAGCGATCAGGGAATTCAGCATCCGCCCCAAGGTTCGGCCTTCCACATTATCCAGTCGGTATGCCAGAATAACAACCAGAAAGAGGACGGAAAGCCCCAGATACATGAGCTTCAGGAGGTGTCCGGTTTTCGAGAGCAGATAGATAAACAGGATGGGAACCAGAATGAACAATGTGATCTTATTGCCGGTCTCCATGTATAGCAGAAGCTGAAGCGCCACCACCAGCATCATCCAGCGGTATTTTTTCCGGTGCAGGAACATCAGGCAGGCAAAAGGAAGAATCACATTTCCGGTCCACCCTATCAGATAGCTGAATCCGGGCGGATAAGTCGCGTTTTTCCGCATCTCATAGATGTAATTGAAGTCAAAGGCTGCAAGACCGGCAAAGCCATTGTAGAGAATGGGGATCAGCAGAACGAAGATTACAAGAATACCCAAAGCAACCGTTGCATAGTTCTGGATCCCTTTGATATGGACAGCCGCGCTGTTTTTAGCCGGCCTGCGAATCAGAATAATTTGAAGCAGGACACAGATAAACACGGCGACCATATACCGGCTGCTACCGCCCGAAAACCCGTAAAAGGACAGCATGGGAGCCACAGTGTAAACAAACTGCAAATGGAACAAAAACGCGACAGTGTCATGCTCCCGCTTAGGCAGGCAGGCAAAAAGCACCAGATACATACAGGACGCAATCACATACTTGAAGAAGCTGGGTTCATAAACCAACCCGGCATAGGAGAAGAAGGGGCTGGCCGCCCAAATGTACAGCGCGTCCAGCACAAATTTATAAAGGATGCCACCCCCCCAGAACAGCGCTGTCTCATGGGCGGACGCAAAGCGCTCCAAAGTGTTCAGCAGCGGGATGACTGTACAGCGGAGATGGAGGCAGCGGCTTTTGATACTTGCGATCATGAGCGTTCCAATATCCCTTCCTCTTTTTTGGGCAGTACCGTTGTGCGGTGCTGCCTTAGAACTCCCCCGCCATATCGGTGCTGGCGAAGTCCGTCAGAGGCAGCTTTACTGGCTGGCCGGTCTTCTGGCTCTTGTAAATAGCCAGAATCATTTCCAGAGCATTCCGGCCTGCAACTGCGTCCACGTAGGGCTTGCGGTCGTGCTCAATGGCGTCGATGACGTCGGCGAACAGGCTGGTGTGGCCGTTGCCGTAGACGTTGCTGGTGGCCTCCTGCAGGCCCTTGTTCTTCTCGTCGGCCTCTCCCTCGTCGGCAAAGTCCCACACGTCGATGTTGTTGGTGGAGGTACCGCCCAGCTTCACCGTGCCGGTCTCTCCGAACAGGTACAGGGTCTCCTCCAGGTTCTTGGGAAAAACATTGGTGGTGCCCTCGATGGTGCCGATGGCGCCGTTTTTGAACTTCACCACCGCCATGCCGATGTCCTCAGCCTCAAGATAGTGATGGAATTGCTGACGGGTAACGCCGTAGACCTCATCTACCTCGTCGCCCATCATCCAGCGCAGCAGGTCAATGCCGTGGATGCACTGGTTCATCAGGCAGCCGCCGTCTTGAGCCCAGGTGCCTCGCCAGGGGGCTTGGTCGTAGTAACCCTGGTTTCGGTTCCAGCGGACGTGAATGGAACCGTGGGACAGCTTGCCGAACCGGCCTGTCTCCAGGGCATGGCGGGTCTCCTGTACGGCGATATTGAAGCGGTTCTGATGGCAGGCGGAGACTTTCACGCCCTTTTCCTCGCTGCGGCGAATAATCTCCTCTGCGTCGGTCATATTCATGGCCATGGGCTTCTCAATAATGATGTTCACCCCAGCGTCGATGCAGTCCAGAGCAATCTGTGCATGAATGCCGCTCTCCGTGGCGATGCTGATGAGCTGGAGGTCATTCTCCGCCAGCATTTTTTTGTAGTCGGTATAACGCTTGATGGAGGTGTCCTTCTCCAGGCCGTGCTTAGCAAGGAGGGTCTCCATGGCCTCGGGAAGCACGTCGCAGACAGCGACGATCTCCAGATGATTATTGAGGGCGGCTTTGATGTGGTTGGTCGCAATGCGGCCGCAGCCGATAAGCGCGTAGTTCATATGGGCACTTCCCTTTTTAACTGATTTCGTTTATCTCGAATACAAAGCCGTTTTCATGGCGGTAGCCGCTTCCACATTCCAAACAAACCGCCTGATCTTCCCGGAAAGTCAGCTTACAGCCGCAGCGGCAGACATAACCATGGATTCTTGCTGGGGTGCCATAAACCATAGCATAGTCAGGCACATCCCGGGAGACCACCGCCCCGGCGCCCACAAAGGCATATCTGCCCACAGTATGCCCACAAATCAGGGTAGCGTTGGCACCGATGCTGGCGCCTTTGCGAACAACGGTGGGACGGAACTCCTTCTTTCGGGAGACGAATGCCCGGGGATTAACTACATTGGTAAACACACAGGAGGGTCCAAGAAACACATCGTCTTCCACGACGGCACCGTCATACAGGGCCACATTGTTTTTGATAGTAACATGGTTTCCAACAGAAACACCGCTCTCTATAAAGCAGTGCTCACCAATATTGCAGTCCTCCCCGACCTTGGCGCCGGACATCACGTGGGCGCCGGCCCAAACACGGGTACCAGACCCAATTTCGCATCCCTCGTCTACAATACTCATGGGATGGGCGTAAAACGGTTGTTCCTTCATTGGTCATTCTCCAGCAGTGTTTTGATGATAAACGCCCTCTCCTCCTCCAGCAGTTCCGGGAACACCGGAATGGCAAAGGATGTGGCGGCCAAGCGTTCCGTCACCGGCAGGTCGCCGGTGCGGTAGCCCAGATGCGCAAACGCCCCCTGAAGATGCAGCGGGATGGGGTAATAACGGCCGCAGCCGATGTCCGCTTCCTTTAGCTTCTCCATAATGGCATCTGCGTTGGGATGGCACAGCACATAGAGGTAGTAGGAATGGCGGCAGTCCTCCCCCTCAAAGGGCGTGGTATAGCCACTGCCCGCCAGGGCCTTGTTATAGAGCCGGGCATTTTCACGGCGGCCCTCCACAAATTCCGGCACATGGGGCAGCTTTGCGCAAAGCAGCGCCGCCTGAATGGCATCCATCCGGGAGTTGTAGCCGATGAGGTAATTGTAATATTTACTGGTGCCCCGGGGCATATTCTCCGGCAGGGCTTTTCCCTGCGCGCGATACCCGGCCTCCAGCACCTCCAGTCCATTGGCCCCGGAGCCGTGGACCTTATAGGCCCGAACGGCCTTTTCCGCGTCTTCCCGATTGGTGACTACCGCGCCGGCGTCACCGGCGGCACCTAGATTCTTCGTGGGGAAGAAAGAGAAGCAGCCGGCGTCGCCAAAGGTGCCCACCTGACGGCCTTTGTAGATGGTACCCATAGCCTGGGCGCAATCCTCAATGACATACAGGCCGTGCTTCTTCGCAATGGCACAGATGGCGTCCATATCGGCGGCGTGGCCGTAGAAGTGGACGGGCAGAATAGCCCGGGTCCGCTCCGTGATGGCAGCTTCAATAAGAGCCGGGTTCATGCAGTAGGTGTCTGGGCGCACATCCACAAACACCGGGGTCGCGCCCACAGCGGCAACAGCCTCCGCGGTGGCGAAGAACGTCCAGGAGACCGTGATGACCTCATCCCCGGGGCCGATGCCAAGGGCACGCAGAGCCAAAAACAGCGCCGTGGTACCGTTGCTGCAGGAAACGGCGTGCTTCACCTGGACAGCCAGGGCAAATTCCGTTTCAAATTTCTCCACCCATGGCCCGCCGATATAAGTACCGCTGCGCAAGGCGTCCAGCACGGCGGCCTCATACTCGGCTGCATAGGAGGCCTCCTGCCGGCGGATATCCATCAGATTGACTTTCATGTGGTTCTGCCTCCTGTCATCAAACGCCGGTGCCGTGATATTCAAAACCACTGTCCGCCATCTCTTCCTTGCGGTAGACATTTCGCAGGTCAAAGAGAATGGGCCGGCGCACCATAGTCCTGAGCGTTTCAAAATTCAAAGAGCTGAACTCACTCCACTCCGTGGCAATGACCACAGCGTCAGCGCCGCGCACAGTTTCCTGAACGGAGGAACACCACACGGCGTTGGCCGGTTCTCCCAAGGCCCGTTTGGCGTTGGCCATAGCCTTGGGGTCATACATCCGCACGGTAAAGCGGGGATCGGACAGCAGCGTCCGGGCGATCTCCACCGCCGGGGATTCCCGAATATCATCGGTCTCCGGCTTAAAGGACAGGCCCAGCAGGGCGATTGTGCCGCCCTCCGGGAACCGGGCGACGATCTTTTGAGCCGCCAGTTCCTTCTGGCGCTCGTTGGCCCGGATGACGCTCTCTACCACTGTCAAAGGCGCGTTGTACTTCACGCCGGTATCCGCCAGTGCTTTTGTATCCTTGGGGAAGCAGCTTCCGCCGTAGCCGGGGCCGGGATGCAGGAACTTGGGGCTGATACGGCCGTCCTTGCCCATGGCGGCGGCCACCTCCAAAGCGTTGGCGCCCACCTGCTCACAGAGATTGGCGATCTCGTTGATGAAGGTGATCTTGGTAGCCAGGAAGGCGTTGGAGGCGTATTTGATCATCTCCGCCGTCTCCGGCGTGGTGACGACAACAGGCTTGTTGGAGCGTGAGAACACCTTGTAAAGCTCCCGCAGCATCTTTTCCGCCTTCTCGCTGGCAACGCCCAGCACGATGCGGTCCGGGTTGTTGAAGTCACCCACAGCCCGGCCCTCACGGAGGAACTCCGGGTTGGAGGCCACATCAAAGGGCAGATCCTTCCCCAGGGCCTTCAGGCGATCCGCCATCCGCTGGCGCAGGGCCCGGGCGGTGCCCACCGGTACGGTGGACTTGTCCACCACCAGCTTATAGCTCTGCATATAGTCGGCGATCTCGTCCACGGCGCTGTGGACGTATTTCATGTCGGCGCTGCCGTCGGGAGCCTCCGGCGTGCCCACAGCAATAAAAATCAGGTCGCCGTGCTCCACCGCTTCCTTCACATCACAGGTGAAGCGGAGCCGCCTGCTGGCAAGGCCGTCGGTCAACTGCACTTCAGCGCCGGGCTCATAGATGGGGCAAATCCCCTGCTGCAATTTTTCAATCTTTTCGGGGACCACATCCAGACAGACCACCTCGTTGCCCCATTTGGCAAAGCCCAGACCTGCGATAAGGCCCACATAGCCTGTACCAATCACTGTGATTTTCTGCATAACCTCGTTTCTCCGTTCTTATCTGTACAATCTGGCAGCCAGTGCCCGATAGTCCAACAGCTCCTGAGCGCATCGCTCCGAATTTTTCCTCAACGTTTCCAGCGGGATCTCACTGGCAGAGAGTTTGCGGAATACGGCTTCCATATCCTCTTCCGTTTTCACCCAGAGGATATTGCCGTAATCGTAGTCTTTCACATATCCAGGATGGGGATAGAGCAGAATGGGACAACGGTTACATATGGCGTTCTGCATAATGGCGGAGACCTTGCCGGGCTGGCAGTAGAGATCAGCGGCGCAGAGATATTCCTGTAAATCGGCTCCGGATTTCCATCCCAGATATGTCACCCGGGGATCGGCATCCATCTGGGCCATCAGGGAGGCTTCTATTTCCTTCGGAATGGAACCGATGATGGCCAGCCGGGCTTTCAGTTCCGGCTCGGCGGCGAAGGCCCGCAACAAGACCTCCGTTTTTTTCTGAGGCTCCAGCTTTCCGGCGTGGACCAGCAGCAGCTCGTCCGGCTGCACGCCCAGCTCCGCGCGCCGGGCGGAACGATAAGCCTGGTAGTCCTCCTCCGTGGGCAATACGCCGCCCAGCGGATAGAACTCTGTCAGTTCCCCCGGAACGCCGTAATTTTCAATGTTGAATTGCCGGCATTCATCGGAGATGCAGAGATATTTTTCAACGTAAGGCAAGGCCTTCTGCACCAGATAGTGATAGAAAATCCGGTGCAGAACATGCAGAGACAGCCAGTTGGTACCGCTGGTGTATGCATCCGCATGGGTGTCCGCATAGAACTTGACCTCCGGATGGTCCTTTTTGTAGCGGAGGACATCAAGGACGGACCAATAGCCAAGATCATGAGATAGGATGACATCCGGGGCAAAGTCCTCCAGTAGCTTATAAAGGCCTTTCACCTTTCGGAACTTATCCGATACAAAATGATTCACCACCCGCTCATACGGGAGCCGTACCAGCCGGACTCCGCTGGATAAAACGGCATCCTCGTAGCCGGTCTCCACAACTTTTCCGTTCACATATTTAGCGGCGTTGGAGATGTACAGTACCTGATGGCCGTCCCGGACATTCTGCTTTGCAAGCTGGTTGTCCTGATACGTCATGCCATCTGTGTAAAAGCTGGCAAGGCCAACATGCACGATCTTCATTTGAGGGTCACCTCACAACAATTCCTGATAGATGCGCTGATAGTTTTCATACATAACATTCTTAGAGAACCGCATACTGCCTTCTTGAGCGATTTGCTCTCGCACCAATGTCTCTTTTTTCAACTGGTGCGCAACCGCATCTCTCAGTGCGTCCATATTCCCGTATTCACAGAACAGGCCATAGGGAGCCGGGACTGTCTCCGCTGTGCCACCGGCGGCAAAGCCGGCCACCGGCGTCCCGCAGCAGAATGCCTCCAGACAGGTGGTGGGAAAATTTTCCTTCTCACTGCAGATCACAAAACAATCCGCCAAGGAGTAATATTCCGCCAACTCCTGCTGGTTGAATATCCGTCCCAAAGCGATCACATTCGGCGGAAATTCCTCTGTCAGGTCATCTACACCAATCAGAATAAATTTGGTGTGTTCACCTTGCATAGCCTCTGCCAGCTTTACCACCCAGCGTCCGCCCTTTTGAGCGGACATCAGGCCGGGAGCCACCGCCAGCACGACTTTTTCATCCGACAGACCATGCCGCTCCTTCAAATGCTGAACAGGCCGGGGATGGAACACGTTCTCTGTATCGATACCATTGTGGACTACCCGGATATCTCTTCCCTTGAGAAAAGACTGCCGGGCGCGGTCCGCCAGCCAACCGGACGGAGCAGTGATGATTACCTTCTCCAAACCAGTAAACTGGGCTTTTTTCTGCCGAAACATATGGGCGGTAAAGTCTAAAAACAACGTTTTGGGATACTCCCGTAGCTTTGGGCAATGTCCGCATCCTGTCTTCCACCGCTCACATTCATATGCATGGCCGCATTTTCCCGTATAGGCAAATTCACAATGGAGCGTATAGACCACGGGGATCTTTCGCTCCTTCAAATATTGGAACAGCGGTTCTAAGTTCACGAAGTACGCGTGAAGTTCATGGATATGGATCATGTCTGGCCGAAACTCATCCAGAAACCGCAGCAGCCGGCGGGTAGAGAAAAAGGACCAGCATCCTGTCAGGCCCGTCAAACGGGTCAGCAGGGCGTGAAGGTTCGTCTCCCAGTCCAGGCCGAACTTGAAAATATTTTTCTCCTCCACCAACGGGCCCCGGCCATAGCAGACCGCAGTCTCGTTTCCATCCGCCATACCCTGCGCATAGAGGTCATATACGATCTTTCCTGTGCTGCTATTTTTGCAGTTTACGTCGATATATAAAATCTTCATAAAGCCACTCACTTCTTCCGCCACACCATCTTGTTGACCACGCCGGTGTAGCTCTGGATGATCTTGACCACCTTGGTGGAGATGTTCTCCGCCACGTAGTCCGGCACGGAAATGCCGTAGTCCCCATTGGCGTTCATGGTAACTGCCGTATCCATCGCCTGAAGCAAGACTCATCATCAATACCCGCCAGGATGAAGCAGCCTTTGTCCAGGGCTTCCGGCCGCTCCATGCTGGTGCGGATACACACCGCTGGAAAGGGATGTCCTACGGAGGTAAAGAAGCTGCTCACCCTTGGCAGGGTGCCGCTATCACCACATCGTCAATATAGCAGAGTGTCCAGGCCTGTGGGTAGGCCCCGGGCGCGGTCCTTTCCGTCCTGGACAGCTTTCAGGGGCTCCGCCAAATTCCGGCCCACAAAGCCGTGGGCACCAGTTATCAAAGTCTTCATCTTACCGGGTCTCCCAGGCCACCAGCTCGTCCTGAATATACCGAAGGGCCAGCAGCTTTTCCTTTACCTGCTCCACAGTCAGGAGCTGGGTGTTGTTAGAATTGAACTCCGTCAGCACGTTCCGCTCCACGCTGCCCTGAGTGAAATACTTGTCGTAATTCAAATCTCGCTTATCGCAGGGCACCCGGTAAAAACTGCCTAAATCAATGGCGTGGGCGCACTCCTCATTGGTCAGCAGGGTCTCATACAGCTTCTCGCCGTGGCGGATGCCGATCACTTTGACCTCCGTCTCCGGGAGGAACAGCTCTGCTACCGCCTTGGCCAGCACCTCAATGGTGCAGGCCGGGGCCTTCTGAACCAGGATGTCGCCGCTCTCGCCGTGTTCAAAAGCAAAGAGCACCAGGTCCACGGCCTCCTCTAGAGACATGATGAACCGGGTCATCTTCGGCTCGGTGACGGTGATGGGGTTCCCAGCCTTCATCTGCTCGATCCACAGGGGAATCACGCTGCCCCGGGAGCACATGACGTTGCCGTACCGGGTGCAGCAGATCTTGGTTTTCTCCGGGCTGACCGTGCGGGACTTTGCCACAATCACTTTCTCCATCATGGCCTTGGAGGTACCCATGGCGTTAACGGGATAGGCCGCCTTGTCGGTGGACAGGCAGATAACGGACTTTACCCCCGCCTCAATGGCGGCGGTCAGCACATTGTCAGTGCCGATGACATTGGTTTTGACGGCCTCCATGGGGAAAAACTCGCAGGAGGGCACCTGCTTCAGCGCCGCGGCGTGGAAGATATAATCCACGCCATACATGGCGTTTTTCACGCTGGACAAATCCCGGACGTCGCCGATAAAGAATTTAATCTTTGCGGCGGCCTCCGGCATTTTCGCCTGTAACTCATGGCGCATATCATCCTGCTTCTTCTCGTCTCGGGAAAAGATGCGGATCTCCCCGATATCTGTCTCCAGAAAGCGATTCAAAACGGCGTCGCCGAAGGAGCCGGTGCCGCCGGTGATCATCAGTGTTTTTCCCTGAAACATGGTGCTTCCCCTTTTCTTATCTTTCCGCCAACGGAGCCGCTTCAGCGGCAGGCGTCTTCCAGAGCCTGGGTCAGTTTCTGAATAAAAGCATCCTTGCGGAAGTTTTCCCGGTAATAGGCCCGGGCCTGTTCTCCATATTGGCGCAGCAGGGCCGGGTCATCTGCCAAAGCGCGGACGTTTGCGGCTAGAGCCGTGGCGTCTTCGGCGGGACCGCATAGCCCACAGGCAGCGTCCGCCACCAGGGCAGCTGTCTCTCCTCCGGCAGCGGCTACAATGGCCCGTCCGGCAGCCATATAGGACTGGACTTTCCCCGGCAGTGTGCCGGAGATGGCGCCGCTGTCCTTTAACGTCACCAGCATGGCATCGGCCTTGACGTAGAAATCCGGCATCTCGGTGATATCCCGGCGACCATAAAAGGTAATGTTAGGAAGTCCCTCCGCCAATACCCGACAGGCATCCAGCCGAATCCCATCGCCTACGATGCGGAAATGGACCCGGGAGTCGTCCTTCAACAGACGGGCAGTCTCCACAATGGTCTCCACCGATTGGGCTTCCCCGATATTCCCGGCAAACAGAAATGCCAGTGGGCCGGTATGCTTCTCCACTGGCGGCACGCTGTCAAACTGGGACTCGGCATACTGGGGCAAATAGCGCAGTGATGCATCTTCAATGCCCAGCACATCCCGGAAGTAGGGAAAAAAGCCCCGGGAAGTAACCAAGATATCATCGGCAGCCTGGTAAATGCGGCGGGAGATGCCTAGAAATACGCGGTATACCAGAGACCCCGGCCGAATACCGCCGGCGGTCATACTTTCCGGCCACAAATCCAGGCAGTACAGCACGCAGCGCTTTCCGTGCCGTTTTGCCCATCGCAGAGCTCCCTCCGCCATCATGACGGGAGAAAGCTGGTTCACAAAAATGACATCGAAATCCTCGTTCAATTTGGACAAATACCGGGAAGATGCCCACACAAAGCTGTAATAATTCCAGAAGCGGTGAATCGCCCCCCGCTTCCGGGGATGGATGGGGCAACGGTGTATCCGAACCCCGTCCAGCACCTCGTCCCGGCGGGCCGTGCCCTGATAGCCGGGGTAGATCTCCCCCTCCGGGTAGTTGGGGGTCCCGGTGACCACCGTCACCTCATGGCCGGCAGCGGTCAGAGCCTCACAGATATCAGCAATTCGAAATGGCTCCGGCGCGTAGTATTGACAAACCGCCAAAATTTTCAAAGCCAGAACTCCTTTTCAATTTAGAGTTTTGCAAATAATATATCATTTTCAAAAAATTCCGTCCTATTTCAGCACAGAATCCCTCTCTTTTTTCTTCAATTCACCGGTGCCGCCTTCCACCACGCCGTCATGGCGCAGCACCTTGCCGATGGTGCCAAAGAAGCACTTGCAGTCAAAGGCAAAGCTGATTTTTTCCACATACTCACCGTCGTACCGGGCCTTCACCTCGATGGGCAGCTCGTCCCGGCCGTTGATCTGCGCCCAGCCGGAGAGGCCGGGGCGGACGTCGTTGGCGCCGTATTTGTCACGCTCGGCAATCAGATCGTACTGGTTCCACAGGGCGGGCCGGGGGCCGATAACACTCATCTGCCCAATTAAAATGTTCCACAATTGCGGAAGCTCATCCAAACTGGATTTCCGTAAAAAGGCACCCACGCGGGAAATGTACTGCTCCGGATGCTCCAGAAGATGCGTGGGGACATCCGGGGTATTCACCTTCATGCTGCGGAATTTATAAAGGTTAAAGTTGTTTTTATTCTGACCGACCCGCTTTTGGCTGAAAAAGGCAGGGCCCGGATCGTCAATTTTAATAGCAGCCACAATAACCAAAAAGAGAGGCCACAAAACCAACAAGCCGCAAAACGCCAGAAAAAAATCCAGAGCTCGTTTCAAAAAACGCTGATACATAAAACTCAATCCTTTTCACCCTGAAAATCTTTCAAAAGGCGGGCTGTCCTTCCTGTTCCGACTGCTCCGGTATCTCCACGGTCTGCCCCTGGCAGGCATTGACCTCTTCCGGCTCGTGGAATGTCGGCACCACCCGGTGCAGCACTTCCCGGATGACGGCAAGGTCCTCGGTTTCATCATTTTTCGACAAAGCGTCCCGCAGAAGTTCCAGTTTATCCTCCAGCTCCGCCGGCGTTACAGGGGGCTGATGCTCCACGAAAATCATTTCGTTTTCGGTTTTCTCAATATCCCGGTTGGCGATAAGCAGCTCCTCATAGAGTTTCTCGCCAGGCCGCAGTCCGGTCTCCACAATATCGATGTCCCGGTACGGTTCATACCCGGACAGGCGGATGAGATTTTCCGCCAGATCCAAGATTTTTACCGGGCGTCCCATGTCCAGCACGAACAGCTCGTTTTGCTTCGCCATGGCGCCGGCCTCCAGCACCAGCTGGGCAGCTTCAGGGATAGTCATGAAGTAGCGGATGATCCGCTTATCCGTGATGGTGACCGGACCACCGGCGGCGATCTGCCGCTTGAACAGGGGCACCACAGAGCCATTGGAGCCCAGTACGTTGCCGAACCGCACCGCGGCAAAGGTCGTTTTGGAGCAGGTGTCCATGGACTGAACGATCATTTCGCACAGCCGCTTGCTGGCGCCCATGACGGACGTCGGATTCACCGCCTTATCGGTAGAAATCTGGATGAATTTCTTCACCCCATGGGCATCCGCTGCCCGAACCAGATTCAGCGTACCGAACACGTTGTTCCGGATGGCCTCCTGCGGGCTGGTCTCCATCAGAGGAACATGCTTATGAGCAGCAGCGTGAAAGACTACATCCGGCTTATATGTATCAAACAGCAGATGCAGTCGGCTCGGGTCCCGGATGGAGCCGATTTCCACACTGAGAGACAGATCTTTCCCGTACTGGTACAGCAACTCCTGTTGAATGTCATAGGCATTGTTCTCGTAGATATCGAACACCACCAGGCGCTTCGGATGGTGCTTGACGATCTGGCGGCACAACTCGCTCCCGATGGAACCGCCGCCTCCTGTCACCAGCACAGTGCGATCCTTCAGCAGCTCATCCACAGATGCGTTATCCAGATGGATGCTATCACGACCTAGCAGATCCTCGATCTTCACCTCACGTAGCTGCTGCCGAATCGGTTTCTGCTCGATCAGCTCCAGCGTATTCGGTAGCATGGACACCTTTATGCTCCGCTCTGCCAGCTGCCACAGAATCTCCCGGCGGCGCTTCTCCTCCATGGAGGGGATGGCAAAGATTACCTCATGGATGTCCATTGCGATCATACGGGGCAGCGCCTGCTCAATGGTGTCAACAACCGGGACCCCACGGATCCGCATATTCACCTTGCTCATATCATCGTCAAAAAAACACCGGACTGTGTATCTACTGTTGGAGTTGTGCTGCATTTCATCCAGCAACTGCACGCCGGCTTCGCCCGCGCCGATGATTGCCACAGGAATGGCGCCTTTCTGCTTGTTCCGCAGCACCGTCGCCCGATAGCAGCGGTAGCTGAAACGCAGGATCAGCATTTCAAGGATCCACAGACTGGCAATGGCTGCCAACAAGACAAAGGAGATCGTTCCCACTCTGGCGACGCGGGCCACTGCCTCATAAAGTGCGAATCCGCAGAATGCGGAGACGATCAGCATCAAGTACTCCCGGCTCTCCGCATAGCGCCACAGACTGTCATAGGTCTTAAACGCCACCTGAAACAGTACGGTGCAGCCATAGAGCAGCAGCAGATCACCAAAACGGTCTTTCCCACTGCCGCCGATCTGGGTATAAGGAAGCCATGTCGCTAACAACAGATATACTCCTGAAGCAATGCCGAACAATACCGCATCACAGAGAAATAATAATTGCTTACGAAAGCGATTCATTCCCCTAAACAATCCTCCTCATCACAC
This sequence comes from uncultured Clostridia bacterium, assembly GCA_945876285.1. Taxonomy (GTDB): domain Bacteria; phylum Bacillota; class Clostridia; order Oscillospirales; family Oscillospiraceae; genus Oscillibacter. Next base: position 24,755 of record CAMCNO010000013.1, read on the forward strand.
GGACATCCCGTTAATTCTTCTGAGTAGCAGCCTGCTCCACTTCCAGGCGGGCATCCACGTAGCGTTGTACCCATGCCTGTGCGGCCGCTTCATCCGTTTCATAGAGCTGGCAGAAATTCGCCATCTCTTCATACATCTTCTGAGGTGTCTCTTGCAGTTCAATAGGCTGCAGTGCGGTATCATTCCGGTGCTGCAGCGCATCGCAGTATTCCTTCAATGCCGGTGCCAGCTCCATATGGGTCAGCAGGCCGTCAGGTACAGTGACGAAATACGTCCATACCGTATTGATCGTCCCGTTCCAGGTATCGTTATCGGAAGCTGAATAACGGGTGCTGTTCATGGCAGCCTCAAGCATCTTGTCATACTGTCCGGTAATTGCGTAATACTGCTGCAAATAGCGGGGAATCGTGTTGGACTGCACCTGCATCAACTCTTCTGCATAGGCATTGGCAGTATCCAAATATTCAGACGCTTCTACCTCTCCTTGTTCCACCATGTCTTTTACGCCAAACACATAGGACAACTTTACATCGTTATACTCGAAACGATCCAACTGTACTGCCGTTTCCAGATTCGCAAAGAACTGCCGGTAGCTACCCACACTCCGATGAATCAGGTTCTGCGCAACCATATTCCCGGCGATGGTCAACAGAAACAGCACCGGCACCAGTGTGCATACCAGATGAAGCACCACACTGGATTGCTTCTTCTGCACCTTCCCTTTCTTTTTCTGCGGCGCTTCAACAGCCTCCTGCGTTCTCACCGGCAGCGGTGTGGACAACAGGCGAATGATGAGGGCGAAAAACGCATAGATCATGCAGAGGTAGATCTCACGGGACAGGGAGATATCCCAGCAGGTGACCGCAGCCATCATCACAAATACAGATGCCAGTGCGGGAAATGCCCAGCCATAAGTCTCATCGGCAGAAAAGCCCCGTTTTTTCAGCAACAGGCCTGCCATACTCAGCAGTGCACCCACATACAGCACAAATCCAATGACGCCACCTTCCAACAGCACCTGAATGTAATGATTGTGGACGTACTTCGTCTCAAAGTAGAAATCCTCCACCCGGGAAATCCCCGTTTCAAACGCGCCGTAGCCATTACCGATGACCGGGCTGATACGGAACAGACGCATACCGTAATCCCACAGAGCAGCACGCACCACAAAACTGTTGCTGCTCCACGCACCCTGAATGCGATCGGCAATAAAGTCCGGCAAAAGGGTATAGCGCAGCGGCACGTTCTTCACGCCGTCCTCCTTGACGGAGATTAGTTTGCCGCCGTTGGGGGCGGAGAACCAGAACTCACACAACTCGCTACGCTCCGGCACGGTATACACAGCATCCTCCACCGGACCACGGTACAGCAGAGAGGCCTCTCCCTGCAAAATCTGGCGGCGATCCTTGGACACAATATCCACCATGATGTCTCCTTGTGCCTCCACCGACAGCGTATGCTCGCCCGGGATGGCAGAAATGCTGCGGGACAAGGAACCATTCTCGGAGAAGGTATAGGCCGAGGTCAGATTCAGTGCAGCTACCACATAGACCGCTACCAGCACCAACACCGCAAGCATTGCAATAAGAGGCGCCTTGGTGTGGCGGTTCAGCTGATCGGACAGGCGCTCCGTCAGACGGCTCTCCAACACCACAGCCACAGCCATATTGGCCACTAACAGCAGCACCGGAACGATGCCCAGGGCGCCGCCGCGAAGATAGCACGGAACGCTGAGCGCGCCAAAGGCCGCTGTGGGAATGGCCACAAAGAACATGCGCAGCAGCGCGGAAACTCTTTGCTTGCCGGCCGCCAGCAAATACACCAGCACAGCCGGGATAAAGCAGATCATGGCGCCCACGCTGATACACAACAGGAAGGCAAAGGCACTGCAGGTGCAAAGAGCCATATGCATCATACGCTGACGAGAGGTTTCCGCCCCTGCCATGCAGGCAAAACCGGACAACATACCCAGCGCGTAAATCGACGCCTCCACGTTGGAGTTGGAGAACACACCATAAAGTCGGTTGCTGAAGACCACCTGAGACCACTCCAAAGACGGAAGGGCGTGAATCAGCTTAGCCGTCAGGCCAGTGCCGGCACCCTCCACACTCAGGAAAGCAACAATGGCGGACAGTGCCGCAATAACCGTCAGCACATGGCGGACAAAAACTCTGTTATATTTCGGCTTCAACAGCACAAACAGGAAAAAAGCCATCGCCACGGCAAGCTTGCTGTACTCCCGCAGAAAGAACTTACCGGACATGGCCCAGAACATACCGATCCCGCTATAGACCACATAGGCTGCCAGCAGCAATGTGCTGATATTCCACATGGGCTTCAAATCCCAGAAAAACAGCATGGCTGCCGCCAAGCCGGCAAAAAGCAAGACGATCCATTTGTCGCCAATGCCGGCGTAGAACAGAAACTCCACCACAACGAGCAAAACAGCGGCCAGAATAGTCGTCCGCGCCGACTTCTTATCTTGTATGGAAAGACCCATGGTATAACCCTCTTTATTCAATGAATTTCGATTTATCTCAATGATTATTCAAGGGTCAGCATATCACAAAACTGTCAGGCGCGCAACCCGATTTCTGCTTTTTTCAGCCGGGAAATAGAACCAAGACAGCTGGTATTTCCCGTTCATGGCGCAAAAGAAGGCCCCCTCCAAACGGAGGGAGCCTTCTCTCTTAGAAGTCAGCCTTCAAACGAAGGATTCCCAAATCTTCGAGGTGAAAATTACTTCACAACGTAGATCGTGGAGATGTTCTCGGCCTTGCTGTCGTAAATGACATACAGGGTCAGGCTGGAGACGTTCACGTCATCCTCGACAACGTTAACGATATCAGCCAGAGAGACGATGTCGTTGCTGGAGGTGTCGTAGATCACAGCGTCGGAAGCCAGAGCGATGTCATCGTTCACAGCAGTGCCAGACAGAGGAGCACCCAGACGGACATAGGTGTCCTTGTTAATGGCATAGACCTCGCCGGAACCGTTCAGGTCGACGGTAACAACGAAGACGTCATCAGTCTTGGCGGTCAGCTCCAGATCGCCGGTGGTCTGATCAATAGCATACTCGAAGTAGCCAACAGCGGGAGTGCCGCTCTTGATGCCGTACTCACCCTTCTCGCCGTTCAGGTAGAACTCATAGGTGTTGACCTTGGTGTTGTCCTTGTTGACATAGTTACCCTGGATGTCGGTGTCAGCCATGAACAGCAGGTCGTTGCCCTTGGTGGAGGCAGCAGCCTTAGCACGGATGAAGACCGCGACAACCTCGCCCTCGTCCAGGATAGCGAAGGAGTTGGCGGGAATGGTAGCAACCTTATCCACGGACTTGGAGGTGGTGACCTTCAGGTCATCGCCGGACTTGTTCATGTAAACGAAGGTCACGTCATCAGCGAAGAAGTAAGGATTGCCAGCGGTGTTAGCGGTGGTCAGCTTGGCAGCGCCTTCCTTGATGGTGGAGCTGCTGTTAGAAGCGGTGGCAACCAGAGGCACAACATCACCGGAAGAAACGGTGGTGACGCTATCGACCTTGCCACTGTCGGTGGTGTAGGTAATCACGGTGTTGGCAGTAATCGTAGAGTCAACGGAAGAATCCTTCACCTTCAGCTCCTTGACCTCACCCTCGGCGGTGACGATCTGAGCATAGTAGGCAGGAACACCCTTGGTGCTCTCACTCCACTTAGCAGTGACATAGACATACTCAGTGGTGCTGTCGACCTTCTCACCGCGGACAACCACGCCGTACTGGTCGATCCAGACCTTCTGAGCGTCCTTGTCAGCAGCGACGTTGGCGCTCTGAGGATACTCCACGCCGTCCAGAACGATGTAGTCAGCGTTAGCAGCCTTGGAGACAACGCCCTCCTTCACAGTGGTGGGATAGACATAGGTGGGCTTGCCGACGCCGGGCTTCACGAAAGTGACATAGTCGCCCTTCTCGATAGCGCCAGCCAGAACGATGGTATCGGTCTTATCTTTGTCAGCATAGTCAACAACAGAGCCGCAGCCGCTGTCGATGGTGTAGGTCACGTCACCGGTCTTGGTGTTGGTGGCAACCTTGGTCACCTTACCAACAGTGTAGGTGAAGGGACCAACGATTTTGGTGATCTGATTTTCGGAGTTGACAAAGATCTCGACCAGCTTGCCGTTGTCGGTCAGGTTAGAGATGACCTTAGCAGAAGTCTTGTTGCCGTAAGCAGCAATCTTGGTGTCGTCCTCGACCTTGTAGCCGTTCTGATCCTTGATGCCCTTCAGAGCCTTGGCAACCTTGGAAGCGGAGGTATCGACGGTGAAGGTGAAGTCAGCGGTCTCGGCATAGGTGCCGACTGCGTCGTTCTTGTAGGTCCACTTGTTGGACACGCGGCCGAAGTCGTCGGTAGCGGAATCGTCCAGAACCAGCTTGCCCTCGTACAGCTTCTCGCCCAGCTCGACGGTGTACTTGGGGCCAGTAATGGGAGTACCGACCACGATCTTGTTAGCGCCGGAAGCAGCAGTGTCATAGACAGGCTCAGCCTTGGAAGCGCCGGTAGCGATCTCAACGCCGTTGATGGTGATGTTGGTACCCTTGGAGTCATAGTCAACGGTGGTGGCCTTCAGAGCGTTCAGGCAGTACTGAGCGGCATCCTCACGGGTCAGCTCAGCGGAGGGAGCGGCCTTGACGTCCTTGTTGATGTCGTTGGACTTCATCAGCTTGGCAACAGCGATGCTCCAGTTGGCGCCGACGAAGGACTCGATGGTGGCATCATAGCCCAGCACGCACAGAACCAGCTTGCCGAACTGATAGCCGGTCAGCTTGCCGGTGGGGTCGAACTTGCCGTTGCCCACGCCGTTGATGTAGCCGGCGTCCGCGCAGTAAGCAATGTACTTAGCTGCCCAGTGGGTCTCGGGAACGTCAGCGAAGGCCTTCACTGCGGGCAGAGCCTCAGCGGTCTTCTCACCCAGGTCCAGATAGGCGATCAGCTTAGCAGCCTCAGCGCGGTTCAGGATAGCCTTGGGGTTGAACTTGCCGGCGGAACCCTGGAAAACGCCGACTGCGGACATGACTTCGACGGCCTCAGCCTTGTCGACGTCTGCTGCATCCGTATAGTCTGCAGCGCTGGCGACGGTGACCAGGGACATGACCATGATCAGAGCCATCACCAGAGAAAGAAACTTCTTCATAAATTTCTTTCCTCCTGTAAAAAATAGTCAAACCGGTTGTTCCGCCATTGCCCCGATGTACATATCGTGGCTAGCCGACCCAATATCTGCATCGGAACTTCGGCTTCCCGACCGTTTTGCCATCGTTAATGTAACACAAGGGGAAATCGGTTTGCAAGAGGGTCTGGTGGTTTGTAACAGAACTGTAATATTGCGGAGAACTGTTACAATCCTTTATGCCGCAAGGGCTGCCCAAAGATGTGTGAAACCCACGTGAGTTTTGTTCGGGTTAAGTACGGGTGCCGTTGATGATCTTGCGGATCTGGCGCTCACTCAGGCGGAACTGGGCTGCCAGCGCCCGGTAGTTGGCGCCGTTGAAGCGGGCGCGGATCTCCCGGTCCCGGCCGTCCCGCTCCAGCGAGTCCAGCTTCGGGATGTACAGGCTCTGGCCGCCGCAGAGGGTAGTCAGCCGCAGGAAAGTGTCCAGGCCCAGGGTCTCCACGATGTCCTGGTACTCCTCGGGGATGTCCTCTTCCCGGATGCTGCGCAGTGTCTGAAAACTGGAAGTCGTATTTGCCATAAAATGATCCTTTCTCTTTATTGTAAATGTGATTGAACATGTATCTGCCGGACTTTTTCCCGGGCAGGACTCTTGTGCGTGTTACAGATGAAGTCCCGCAATGGCGGCGCTGCGGCTCTGCCTGCGGGCCAGGGTGCGGGCGCCCTCCAGCGCGTCGGGGCCGTCGTCATGGGCACCCAGGGGGAACTGGCTCAGCTGCTGCAGCAGCAAGGTCTGGTCCTTCCGGAACAGGATGTAGCCGTTTTTCACGTCCGGCTGCAATGTCTCCACCCGCATGGTCTTGTCCTCCGTGGCCCGGACACCCTGAATGGGCAGGTACAGTCCCTGCCGGGCCGATTCCCGCGCTAATTGCTCTTTCAGGAACCACTGGAACTGGTTCGTCTCCGCACCGAACAGGCAATAGCCCCGGCCCGTCTCCCGGCGCAGGAGCCGCTCCTTTTCCAGAATGTCCGTAATGATGCGGTCCGGGTGCCGGCGCTGGATATCCGCGTCCCAGACGTAGGAAATGCCGCTGCCGCCGTCCACCGCCAGTGTAATGATGGCGGAATAGTCGCTGGTGGCGCTGCGGCCGAGGGACGGGTCGCAATAGCCGTAGAAGCGGAAACGGGACGCCCGGAAGTCCACCTCGCAAGGGTTGAAATACCGGAACCACTGGGACGAGAACAGGCAGGAGCCGGGGTCGATGGGCTGGTTCTGCATTTCCGAGTTGAAGGCACTTTCGCCTTCAATGAGCCGCATACAGCGCAGGTCGTAGTAACTCAGCTTCTGGGGCCACAGGACATGGGCGCCCTTCAGCATCTCCCGGCGGTGGGAGGAGAAAAAGGCCTGCGCCGTGGCTTCCCGCTTTGGGTCGGAGAGGTCGGTGAAGAGCCGCTCCCAGTCCTGCCACAACGGGGAAGTGGCCTCGGACAGGACCGCCTGGAACTTCAGGCTGTGAAAACCGGGGTTCTCCAATAAATGGAGGAGCAGGGAATCGTGATGCAGAATGGTGCCGATGACCACAATATCCGTATAGCTGTCGCCGGACTTGCAGACCACCTTCCAGAACCAGTCCGACAGTTTCTGCCGCTGCTCTGCGTTACGGACGCCTTCATCGTTCTCAATGTCGTCGCACACAATGAGGTCGGGACGGCGCTCGTAATTCCGGCGGCCCCGGAGCTTCTGGCCGCTGCCCACCGCATCAATGCGGCAGCCGTTGTTCAGCAGAATGGAGGAGGTCTTCCAAGTTTTCTTGCCGGCCTGCTCGCCGAAATCCCGCAAAATCAGCTCGTTGGTCTCCAGCTCATTCTTGATAGCGTCCAGAAAGCTGACGGCCTGTACCTCCGTGTCAGAGACCAGGAGTATGTAGCGCTTGTAGCCGTACAGGGCGGCGTGGAGAACGTTTTTCAGGCTCATGACCGTGGATTTCGCATGGCCCCGCGGCGCCGCAACGGCGCTGCGGGTGCCTTTTTTCTGCAGCATGGCATCGCAGTCCGACACAGGGTCGCCGTTTTTCATGACGCGGCTGCGCCACAGCGTGTCCAGCTGTTTGTGAAACGCAGGGGAGGGGCGGGTGAAGTAGTGGGAGAGATAATGCTTTCCGAAATAGGTGGGGTCCCGGGCGGCACGACTGAAATCCGTGATGTCGGGAAGCTGCGCCGCCTGCTGGGGTTCTTCCATAGGGGCAAAACTCCTTTCTTTACATGGTTTTTCCCAGTTTGACGGCAAAGGCGGTCGTGGGATAGGGAAGGAGTTTTTCCGGGAACTCGTTCCATATGTGGGACCCGGAGACAAAATCATGCACGAAGCCATACAACACATTCGAAATATTTTCCGGAAATGCTTCAAAAGTGTGGAAGTGGCAAAAAGCGTCATACTGTGTTCAGCGTCCCACGCAGGGGCAGAACATATTTAGGAGGTATTTTATGGCATTTGATTACGCAAAGGCATACCAGCAGTTCATCGATGAGGAGATGACGGCCCTGTCCGCCACCGCCTGGATGGTGCCCGAGGTGGGTAAGGTCCGCTTCACCGGGGGCCGTGACGTGGAGATCAGCACCCTGTCCACCAGCGGTCTGGGCAGCTACGACGCCACCAAGTCCGACGGCAGCGCCTATCCCAGCGGCACCGTCACCAACGCCTGGAAGACCTATCCCCTGACCATGGACCGGGGCGTGAAGTTCGCCCTGGACCGCACCGATCCAAACGACACCGGCTTCATCGTCACCGCCGAGAACGTCATTCGGGAGTTCTCCCGCTCCGCTCTGGTGAAGGAGCAGGACACCTACCGCATCCAGAAGCTCTACGCCCTGGCCAACGCCGACACCGCACACAAGGCCACCCACATCGTCTCCAAGACCCTGACCAAGGCCAACGCCATCACTGAGGTCACCTCTCTGCTCCAGACCGTCCGGGATGACGCTGAGGAGATGGAGGGCTATGTGGCCCTGGTCAGCCACAAGAACAAGAGCGCCTTCCTGGAGGCCGCCACCGGCACCTATCACAACATCTCCTTCGGCAACAGCGTGTCCATCAACGGCGTGGTGTACGAGAACGTCATGATGCTGGACGATCTGCCCTGCATCTTCCTGCCCCAGAGCCGCATGAAGACCGCCATCTCCGTCCAGAACGGCGACGGCAACGAAGGCGGTATCGTCCCTGCCTCTGATGCAAAGAACATCGCCGTGGTCATCACCCACTGCGACGCGCCCCTGGCCGTCAGCAAGCTGGACTCCATCAAGCAGTTCGGTCCTGCCGAAAACCAGTTCTTCGACGGCACCTCCATCCAGGCCCGCTACCTGTACGACCTGTTCGTGCCCGAGAAGAAGCTCCCCGCCATCGGCGCTATCGTGGAGGCCTGATATGGCGGACGCTGACAAGCTGTCCGCCATTCTGAAAAAGGCGGAGGCTCTGGTGGGGGAGCCTCTTGGTGAGTATGGCGAGGACCTGACGGGCATTGCGGCGGCACTGGCCTGCGTATGGTGTAACCGTGAAGACATCCCGGAGGATATGGAGGATGCTGTGGCGCTGATGGTGGCGGCGCTGGCCGGAGAGCGCAGCGCGGTCAAGACCATCAAGCGGGGCGATACCTCCGTTACCTATGACACCGGCGGCGGTGCGCTGGGGCTGTCGGCCGTTTCCTTTCTGGCACCCTGGCGCAGGCTGGGGCAACTGAAGGAGGAATGAGCCATGACGGACGCGGCAATGGCGGCTATTTTGGCCAGAACCTACTTCCACACCGTCACCGCTTGGCGCCCTACCGCGGAAAACGGCGAGGAACGGCTCTGTGAGGCCGCACAATGCGCCCTGAGCCGCTCCGCACATACCAGCGCCCCCACACCCCCGGATGGCTTCTATGTGCTCCCAGAGGCCCTGTACAGACTTTCCCTGTACACCTGTCCCGAACTGGTCTTTCGCTTGGGAGACCGGGTGGAGATCACGGATGAGGGCGGACGGGTCTGGCACGGACGGACTTCCGACAGCTTTCCGTACCCCAGCCACTGTGTGACGGTGGTAGAGATCAGCGAAGTGGAGACCCCCGGCGGAATCCAGCGCAGCGGTTCCGCTGGTGAGAGGACGAGCATCGGAGTGAGCGGGGGATATGGAGATTGCGAGGACGTTGGACAAGACTCACATGAGACGGGGGAGGGGAACGCATGAAAGCCATTCAGGACGCCGTAACGGCGTATTTGGAGACAGCCACGGGCGTCCGCACCGTGGCTGACAGAACCCGCGTCCCCGGCGTGTACCCCCTGCTGGCGGTGGCCGTCCGGGAGGACGGCACCGTGCTGGTGGACGGTGGACGGCAGGCCGAGCACACCTACCGGGTAACCGTTTCGGCGGCATCCGACAGAGACCGGGACGGGAACACCGCTCTGCTGGCGTCTCTGGTGCCTGTCCTGCTCCGGGGCGTGCCCATGGGGGAGCGCACTTTGCATCCCCTGGACATCAAGACCGAGGGAGAGGAACTGACCTTTGCCCTGGTGCTGTGCATGCCGGTGCCCCCGGCGGAGAAACCCGGACAGACGGAGCCGGGGGTTATGGAAACGCTTCGGCTGGGCATTTGACCCGGACATTTTATGAATTAGGAGGAATCTATGGGACTTCCCGAAATTTTCATTTCCTTTGAGACGGCGGCTGTCACCGCCATCAGCCGCTCCGCACGGGGCGCGCTGGCGGTGGTGCTGACCGACGCGACTGAGGGCGGCGTGGCCGAGGCCGTATACCGCTCCCTGAACGAGGTGCCCGAGAGCGCCTTTACCGCCGCCAACTACCGCCTGCTGAAGCTGGCCTTCCTGGCGGCGCCCTCCAAGGTGACGGTTCTGCGCACCTGCGAGGACGAGAACGCCGTCTGGGAGGCACTGGACCGCCTGCCCTTCGACTGGCTGGCCGCCCCTACCCTGGACAACACCAAGGTCGTGTCCTACATCAAGGCCCAGCGGGCTGCCGGACGGGGTGTCAAGGCCGTGGTGGCAGACGCCAACGGCCCCGACTGCGAGGGCATCGTGAACCTGGGTGTCAGCGGCCTGGTGCTGGACGACGGCGCGATTGAGGCGGCAGGCTATACCGTCCGGGTGGCGGGATTGCTGGCGGCTCTGCCCCTGACCCGCTCCGCGACCTATGCGGAGCTGAGCGAGGTGATGTCCTGCGACAGCCTGACCGATCCCGACGGCGAGATCGACAGCGGGATGCTGGTCATTGTCTCCGGCGCCGACGGCGGTTACCGCCTGGGCCGGGCTGTCAACTCCCTGACCACCCTGACCCCCGACCACGGCGCGGCCTTCCGGAAGATCAAGATCGTGGAGGGCGTGGATCTGATCCGCAAGGACATCGCCTCCGCCTTCGAGAGCGGCTATATTGGCAAAGTCCTCAACGACTACGACAACAAGCTGCTGCTGGTCACCGCTATCAACGCCTATTTGAAGGGCCTGGAGGGCGACGTGCTGGACAAGACCGCCGACAACCGCTGCCGGGTGTCCCTGGAGGGTCAGCGGGCCTATCTGGAGAGCCGGGGCACCGACACCTCCGCCATGAAGGACGCGGATATCCTCCGGGCCAACACCGGCAGCGAGGTGTTCCTGGAAGCCAACCTGACCTTCTGCGACGCCATGGAAGACCTGTCGCTGGTCATTTCGATGTAAGGAGGAGAAACAATGAGGGAATTACAGGCAAACCGCACCCTGTCAGGCTCTTTTGCCGAGGTCTGGGTGGACGGTGCACGCATTGCGGAGCTTAGCGAGCTGACGCTGACCGTCAAGGTTCAGCGGGAGAAAGTCCAGTTCGGCATGGACGTGGACAGCAAGATCGTGGGCTACTCCGGCGAGGGCACCATGACCCTCAAGCAGGTCTATACCCGCTTCTATGAGGTGCTGGAGCAGGCCAAGCGCGGCATCGACAAGCGCTGCACCATCACCACCGCCCTGAAGGACCCCGATGCCGCTGAGGGCGCCGAGGAGCGTTACAGCGTCAGCAACGTGGCCTTTACGGAGCTGCCCTTTATGAACTACAAGATGGGCGAGGTCAACCAGCAGAAGCTGCCCTTTACCTTCCGTCCCTCTGATCTTACCTGCCTGGACGCCATCGGCGTCCCTGACTGATGGGACTGGCGGAGGAGCTGAGAGCGCGGGCGGCCCGACAGGGCCGCTCCGCGACCATAGAATGCGGCGCTCTGGGCACGGTGACCGTGGAGGCTCTCCCTGTCCGGGAGCTGGAGCTGATGTTCCGGGGGCCTGACGGCCAGCGTGCGGTGTTTTACGCTGCCTGCCGGGAATTGCAGGCCGCCGGCGAGGAGCTGCGGAAGGCCGGACAGGTGTTTGCCCCGGACGGCATCATGCAGTTCGTATCCAACAGCGAGGCGGCAGCGGCGGCACAGACAGTTTTGGAACTGAGCGGACAGCCGGACTTTTCGGCAAAGACTGAAAACCAACTTGAGTCCGTGCATGAATTCGTACAGCAAATCCCGGAAGTCCGACAAGACATTGTGCAGGAGCAGGTGGTTTCTTCCGCGGAACCACAGGCAGAGCGCGAAAACCAACTTACGACCGTGCAGGAAACGGTGCAGCAATTGTCCGAAATCCGACCAGTAACCGTGCAGTTCCCGGAGACCGCTCCGGCGGCTGGACAAGTCTCACGTGAGTTTTCCCCAAATGGGGACTCCGGGTGGGTGACACCAAGCGAGGGGACTGTTTCGGATTTTGAACAACAAAATCCTGCGTTGCCCGAGAAAAACGACGGTTTTATGTTATCTTTTGAAGTGTCCGGGGATCATGGGAAAGTACCTGGGCAAATGGAGGGTATGAACGAAATCAAGTCGGAATTCGGAGAGGGGCAGCAGGAAACCACTTCGGGATTTCAGGACGGAAATCGGGAAAGTCTGCACGAAACCACATCGGAATTTCAGGGTGGGAACTGGGAAAGTCCGCACGAAACCACATCGGAATTTCAGGGCGGAAACCGGGAAAGCCTGCACGAAACTACGTTGGGATTTCAAGGCGGAACAGAGGAAACGATGTACGAAATCATGTCGAAATCCACTGACGCGCCGCACGAAACTATGCCGGAATACCGATATGGCTTGCAAGAAACCAAGTCGGATTTTGACGGAATCCGCCGGAATAGTCCGCACAAAACCACATCGGATTTCAATGAAGCTCTGCACGAAACGACGTCGGACTTTCAGCAGGGGCTGCACGAAATGACATCGGAATTCCCGAAAAAAGACCGTGCCGCCCTGCACGAAACTACATCGGAACTGGCGGAAGCCGTGGTCCGGCGGCTGGTGGAGGGCCTGCAGCGGGCAAAATGGGTGAGAGGGGACTGATTTTTTGAACACGAGAACAGTTTTGCTTTGGCACAACAACGGTGAAGAGCGTATCTACTTTACAGTCAATCCCGCTCAAATTGCCGTCTCCCGGCCCAACCGGAACCGGGTGTTGTCCCTGGCCATGGGCGGCACGGTGAACGCATGGGGCGGACGGGGCCTGCGGGAGGTGCGTCTGGAGACCTTTCTGCCGGACGCGGGCTCTCCCTTTTACGACGGCACCGACCCCCAGACCGTGCTGGCTATGCTGCGCTCCTGGCAGGACTCCGGAGACCCGGTGCGGCTCATCCTCTCCGGCAGCGACATCAACGACGCGTTCCTCATCGAGGACGTGACGGAGACCCTGCGGGAGGGCGACAGGGACGTGGGGCTGACTTTGACACTGCGGGAGTATAAATTCAAGTCGGCTCTTGCGGCCCTGGCAGGAAAGAGCGGCACATCCGGCGTCAGCTTTCAGCGGCAGGATGAGCGGGTGCTGCCCCGGACCTACACCGTCAAAAAAGGCGACACCCTGTGGGGCATCGCCTGCCGGTTCTACGGGGACGGGACGAAATGGGGCACGCTGGCGGCGAAGAACGGCGTCAGCGACCCGAGAAAACTGCAGATAGGGACGGTGCTGACGCTGTGAGACTGACGGTCAACGGCCTTTTGGTCAACCCCGTGCTGGGGACGGCACGGCTGGAAAAGAGCAGGGAGGACGCCTCGGCGATTTTGACCGCCATCCTCTGGACGGCCCCGGCCGATACCTACTTCCAAAAGCCGTCCCTGGCGGTGGGGGACGTGGTGCGGCTGACGGACGATTCCGGCAAGGAGCGGTTTCTGGGCAGTGTCCACTGTCTGGAGAGAAGCCCTGAAAAGGTGACACTCACCGCCTTTGACCGGGGGGTGTACCTGGCCCGGAACGAGCTGTACGGCGTGTTCTGCGGTTCCGGAACGGATATCTGCCGCCAGGCGGCGGCGAAGCTTGGCATTCCTGTGGGGAGCATTGATGCCGACATCACCCGCAGGACGATTGTCACCAGGGCGGGGGAGAGCGCCTTCTCCGTCCTGCGGAAGGCCGCGGGGGAGGGCCGGGAGATTTCCGTTGAGGGTGAGGCCCTCACTGTCCGGCGCTGCCGGGAGGAGACGCTCACTCTGGCTCCGGAGCGGGTGCTGGAGGTCTCCGCCGCGGTGGACATCCGAAAGGTGATAGACCGCTGCGTGGTGGTGGATCGGAAAGGCCGTCCCATTGCCACGGCGGAGAACGGCGGAGACATTGCGGCCTACGGCCTGTTCCAGACCGTGCTGGGCAAGGCAGGCAACGCAAATGAACAGGCCAGAGCAGCTCTGACGGGTCGAGCTATGACCGCCGGGGTGACGCTTCTGGGCGATCTGGGCTTCCGGGTGGGGAGCCGGGTGCGGGGCTCTCTGCCCCAGTGGGGGCTGGAGGGTATCTACACTGTCACCGCCGTATGCCACCGCTGGGAGGCGGGGCTTTTCACCACGGAGCTGACATTGGAGGTACTGGAATGAACGTTTACAGCGAGCTTTTGGAGCTGTTGTCCCCCCGGCATCAGGCGGAGCCGCCTGTGCTGCTGGGCGTCATCCGGGGCGTGTCGCCCCTGACGTTGGAGGTGCGGGGGACGGCAGTCACTGAGGGGCTGATGGTCCCCCGGGGCACTGTGTTCTGCCAGGAGGATGTGGGCAGTGAGGTGGCCCTGCTGCCCTGCGGCAGCGGCTTTCTGCTGCTGTTTCAGGTGGAAGGAGGAGAGACATGATTTTTCCCGACTGGGGCGTCCAGACAGCCGAAAATGGCGGAGAGGAGCCGCCCCTTTACACCGAGTGGGCCGTGGACTGGGACGGTGGGGCCTTCGCCCTGCGGGATGGGAAGCCCTACACCGTCACAGGAGACGAGGCCCTGAAAATTTGGGTGCGGTATGCCCTGCACCCGGAGAATGTGCGCTTTCTTTACTCCGCCCACTCGGCGGAATACGGCAACCAGCTGGCCGACTGCATGGCGGAGCGGGCCGGAGGCGACATTCTGGAGAGCCTGCTGCGCCGGGAGATCCGGGAGACGCTGCTGGTGTCGCCCTACATCACCGCCGTGGACGGCTTTGCCTTTACACGGCAGGGCAGCCGCCTGACGGTCTGCTTCCGGGTGGACACCGTCTACGGGAACTTTACAAGTGAGTCGGAGGTGCTGACGGCATGACAAAAGACGAGATATTAGCGGCGCTGCTGGCGGCCTACCACGGCCCCGGCAGCACCGGGGAGGGCAGCTTTGCCGGAGATGTGCTCCGCGCCTGCGCCGACGCCATGGCGGAGCTGTGGAGCGTGGATATCGACGGCCTGGAGCGCCGGGCCTTCGTGTCCACTGCTACAGGGGACTGGCTGACGCGGGTGTGCGCTGACCGTGGCGTGGAGCGCCGGGAGGGCGAAACGGACGAGGAGCTGCGCAGCCGCACGCTCACCAAGCTGGCAAGCCAGCCCGCCTCCGGCAACGCCGACCACTACACCGCCTGGTGCGGCCAGGTGGCGGATATCCTGCGGGTGCGGGTGCTGCCCCTCAACCGGGGAAACGGCACGGTGGACATCGTGGCCGTGGGGCCGGACGGAAAAAGCCCCGCCCAGAGCGTGCTGGACGAGGCGCAGGCGATTGTGGATACAGAGCGGCCTGTGGGCGCTGACGTGAAAGTGATGGCCGTCACAGAGACGGCGCTGGACATCGCCGCCACAGTGACGCTGATGGACGGCGCGGCGCTGTCCGCCGTGGAGACGGCCTTTGGGGCGGCGCTGGCAGCATTTTGCCGGGATAACGCCCTGCGCACCACCACCATCAGCTACGCCAAGGCGCTGCGGCTGCTGCTGGACACGGCGGGCGTGGCAGATGTGGCGGGCTTTACCATCTGCGGCGTTGCGGAGAGCCTGACGCTGGAGCAGACCGCGGTAGCCGTCCCCGGTACGCTGACCTTTACGGAGGCGAACGCATGAGACTTCCCGCATTTTTGAAAAGAATCTCCCCCATCGGGGAGACACTGGAGGCCATGGAAGCAGGTGCAGCCCTGCTGACGGAGGAGACGGCGCAGCGGAACCGCCAGCTCTCCGTGGAGACGGCGGACACAGGCCTTTCCCTGTGGGAGGGCGATTATTCCCTGTCTGGAGGCGGGGATCTGGAGCTGCGCCGGGGCCGTATCCGGGCCGCCATGGCGGGCGGACGGACGCTGACGGCGGAGGAACTGAAGATACTGGCGGTCACTGTGGGCGGCGCCGACGGCGGGGCGGTGGAGGAGGACTTCTCCGACTGGAGCGTGACGCTGTACGCCCTGTTTGACGGCCGTATACCGGGGGATATGACGGCGCTGAAGGAGGCTGTTGCCCGCCGACAGCCCGCCCATCTCGCTGTGGAGGTGGCACCCGTGACGGTGCTGCGGGGCACTCTGACCCGCTATACCGCCCTGACCGGCAAAGCGCACCTCATCGTGCATAACCGGATGGAGAATTGACAAAGGAGGAATACCATGGAACTACTGGGACAGATGACCCAGCGGGGAAACGAGCTGCGCCGGGCGGCGCTGGCGGGAGAGTCCGCCCTGCAGTTCACCCGCTGCGCCGCGGGAAGCGGCGAGACCGCAGCGGACGCCGCGGTACTGGACAGCGAACAGCAGGCGCTGACGATGGGACAGACCCGCAGTACGGACACGGGACATATCCTGCCCGTCACGCTGGTCGCGGCACTGGCGCAGCAGGACTATTTGCTCACGGAGGTGGGCCTGTATGCCCGTGACGGGGCGGGGGAGACGCTCTACTGGGTGTACCGGATGACATCCGCCCTGGCCATCACCGCCGGGGGCGGCCTGACAGTCCGCTTCGAGCTGGAGGAGGCCATTGACGGCGAGCCGGAGGTGACGGTCAGCCCGGCGGGCCTTGTGACCGAGAGGGACCTGACGGCCCTGATGGGCGCGCCGGACGGCCTTGCTACGCTGGACGGGAACGGCAAGGCGCCGGACGCACAGCTCCCCGCTCATGCGGCGCGCCACGCCAGCGGCGGCAGCGACTGCATCACGCCGACCAGCATCGGAGCGGCGGTGGCAAGCCACACACAGGCCGCAAGCACAATTTCGGAGGGTACTTTTGCAGGAAAAGTACGAAGCGACCCAACAGCAAGAGCCGTTTTGACGGACTATCAGCTCCGGGATATTGCGGCTGGCAGCACGGACATGACGGCGGGAAGCACCGCCTTGAGCAATGGCCTGGTGTACCTCGTCTATGAGTGAGGTGAGCACATATGGCTAGGAATGCTTACATCGGCGTGAGCGGCGTAGCGAGGAATATTTCAAAGATGTATATGGGTGCGTACTTTGGCGGAAGCGCCGGGCGCACGGAGTGCATCGTATCTACCGCGGACTTTCTTTTGTACACATACAGCAGCCGAAACTACAAAAAGGCATGCGCCGGGGACGCCTATGTGGCCTACGCAGTGTCAGACGGCTGGCTGGCTCCACTGCTTGTCAGCAGGACGGCAAACGCTGTTGCCTACTACACGGACGGAGATTACTCAAGCGCTATTATGGAGTACGAGAAAACCGTTACCTTCCGTGGAGAAACCTGGTATGTGAGCACCAGCGGTGCGGCATTTCAGACTACTGACATCCCTTCCACGTCAAATGTGGTCAATATCAATGCAATTGCCGGCGTTGCGTCGTTCAACACTCGTGAAGAAGCAGCGCTTGCCCTGCTCAATTATGTAAATTGGTTACCAGCAGGTGACAACATTGCCAGAAAAATCACTAATGGATATGTCGGTGTAAATGGCATTGCAAAAGCGTTCTATACAGCGCCTGTTCGTGACGAATTGATTGTAAGCACTGCAAACAAACTGATTTTGAGTGTTGGACGTGACGCAGTTACTCGTAATTTCTACAAGGTAAACGCAAATCCTTCCATTTGTGCATATCAGAAATTTGCAGGCACATATAACGGGACCGCATGTAACTACTACACTCCAATACTCATAAGCGAAGACCCGGAGGCGGTTAAGGTTTCTGTCTATGATGTGGAATCAAGTGGAACAACTACGCTGGGAACCAATGTTGCGTATCAAACCACCATTCAGTACCGTGGTAAAACATGGTACGTAACCCGTGAACTTTCCGCTGTTTATGACAAAGTGGGGAGTAATGAAAATACGGTGAAAGACGGCGTTTCCTTCCTAAACGGACTGACTGGTGTTTCCAGTTATTCCAGCCCTGACGCAGGTGCGCTTGCATTGCTGAAATATTATCACTACGACATTTGATGGAGGAATTTTTATGATTATCAAACTGACAAACGGCACAGCACTGAATCCCATCCTCGCAACGGGCGGGCAGAGATACGTGCAGGGCGTAAGCCGTGACACGCTGTCTTTCGTGTTCCCTGCGGATGCAGGCATGGACGAGCTGGATGCCCTGTTCACAGCCGAAAACTGCGAGGCGATCACCATCGTGGACGGTGAGAACGAGTATATCCATCACGGCTATACCATCCGCGCGGAGCTGAAGCGGGAGCCGGTGGTGGTAACGCCCGCGGCAGAGGCCAGCGAAGCGGTTACGGAAAACCGTGTGACGGTCTCCATGAGCCAGCGTACCTACATGGAGAGCCAGCTTGCCGCCACTCAGGCGGCCGTGGAGATGCTGTGCATGCCCGATGCGGAATAAGGAGGAGAGATTATGAACTACAGCACTGTGAAAAGATTTTACAGCAGCGGCCTGTGGAGCCTGAACATGGTAAAGATGGCCGTCCGCAAGGGCGTCATCACCAAGGAGCGGTTCCGGGAGATTACCGGAGCGGTATACGGCTGAGAAAAGAGCCCCGCACCGATCTCGGTGCGGGGCCTTGCTCGTTCAGGGCTGCCAGGGGGTGTCGTTCCGGGTATAGACCCGCAGGGGATAGGCGGCATCGTCGTCCCGATAGGTCAGCGTATAGTAGATATTTACGAATTCGTTGAAGGAATAGGCCTCCTCGTCGATGCTGAGGGTCTCATACCTGCCGGCGTCCACATAGACGATCTTGCCGGGGATCTGCCCCGTGACGGAGAAGTAGGCGGGGAGCCGTGATTCCTGCTCCGCCGAACCGCCGTAGCCGGTGTCCCAGGTGGTGGAGGTGCAGTGCCGGGCCTGGGTCATCAGATAGGACATGGGAGCGAAGTCCAGAAACAGCACGGTGTCCTCCGGAGAGAGCTGCGTCTGCAGCTCCTTCTCCAGAGCCGGAAGGCCCAGGGCCTTGTCCTGGGTGGTGTACAGGCCCTGGTAGACGCCCTCCTCCACCCGGCAGGTCAGCTCAGACAGGGGAACGTCCCCGTAGACAAAGCCATACAGGGAGAGGACGGCGGCACAGAGGCAGGCAGCCGTTCCGCCCAGCCGCAGACGGGAGGCCCGGTGGGACGGGCAGGTGTCTGTGATATAAAGGGCGCTGAATACCAGGAAGCAGAACTCACCGCCCAGTAGAGCGATACAGCGGTTTGCGTAGCCGTCAAATACGGAGAGTCCGGTAACCACCAGCCAGAGGCCCGCCGGGAACCACAGCGCGGCGAACAGCGCCTTGCAGGCGGGATGCTTCCGGCGGACCAGCCACAGCGCCGCCGGCGCCAGCAGGTAGGGCGGGACGATGATCTGAATGAGAAAGGTGCGGTGGTAGGAGACGAAGGGCCTGCCGGGAAAGAACAGGTAGAGCACCGCACCGATCAGCAGATTCAGGAGATAGGCGAGCCAGCCGCAGGTGAACAGCATCCGGGGCCAGTCCAGGCGTCGCAGGCCCGCAAGGCCCCGGTGCCCCTCGTGGAAGTGCTTCCGGATGGGCCCTGCGGCCAGCAGGACGGCCAGCAGGAGCAGCCAGAAGCTCAGACAGGCACCGACGATCAGGGTGCTCCAGACCAGCTCCATGAGGGGTGTGCGGGTCCACAGGGAGAGATAGCCGCCGGAGAGGATCTGCCGGATGCCGAAGAGAATGGAGGAGATCCCTCCGCCCTTCACGGCCAGATAGGCCACCACAGCTGTTGCTGTAGTCAGGCCGCCCGCCGCATAGCCCGTGAAAAGGCGACAGGAACGGCGCAGGCGGTGCTCCCCGACCAGCAGCGCCAGGGCCAGCAGCGCGCAGGTGGCGATATGGGTGGGATAGACGCCGGCACTGAAAGCGGAACAAATGCCGCTGAGAAATGCCAGGGGGAACGACCGGTTGGAGGAGCGGTCCTCCAGCATGGCGGCGGCCATCAGGATGCCGGAGAGGAACAGCAGGTAGAAGGAGTGGGAGGTATAGGACAGGTTGGAAATGTTGCAGTAGACCGGAAGCATACACACAGCGCCGGATACGGCCAGCATCCACAGGGGGAACCTCTTTTTCAGCAGAAGGCATGCTGCCGCGGCCAGCAGGACCTTGCAGAGGAGGTAGGCCATACGCATTCCCAGTATGACGCCCGCGTTCCCGCCTGTCACCAGCTGGACCAGCCGGAGGATGGGGGCGTTGAGCAGGGTGAAGGGAGCAAACTGCATCCAGTTGTTGACCACAGGGACCGCGCCCTGCAGGGTGATATACGCCTCACTGACATACAGCGCCTCGTCAGACAGGTCTACGCCGAAAAACAGGCGGATAAAGGCCCCGGCGAAGGCAAGAAGAACCATAGTGCTCAGTAGCAGGCGCTCTCTACCGGACAGGTTGGTGTGGTTCACGTTGGTGCTCCGGGCAGGTGCGGCGGCATCTGCTTTCTCCCGAATATGGGGTAAGTTGGGGGATACAAATACAGGCGGCAGCGCTGCTGCCGCCTGTAAAAAGGTCTGAACAGAGTGTCCACAGGAATAATATTCCCAGAACAGGGCGGTCATGCTTCGGTTTTTCCCTTGCGGCGCGAAAAAAACTCAGAACGGCCGCAGAAGAAGAACACCAGCAAAGTAAGAACAGCCAGCGCCGCGACCACCAGCGCGTACCGGTACAGGTGTGGGAGTGGATACGGCAGCAGAAGGATCAGGAAGCAGACGAACCAGGGCAGATCCTGCTTTTCCAGCGTGGGACGCTCCCGCAGGAAGGCCAGGAAGGGGATGAGGAAAAAGGCCAGGGTGTATCCGCCAGAGGACTGCAGGAAGAGCAGCAGCAGCGTCAGGCAGAGGAGCCGCTTCCACTGGGAAGAGGCCTTGACCAGAGCGAACAGTAGCACCACCGTCACCAGAACAAACAGCAGCAGGGTCAGCTGGTGCTGGAAGGGGAGGGCGATGTCAAACTTCCGGGCGGCCTCCTCATAGAACGTTGTCACAATGCTGCTCAGGCCGTATCCCATCAGGGCTTGGGAGGTCTCGCTGTTGAAGGAGTAGAAGATCTCCAGGAATAAGCGGAGGTCAGACAGGCCGCCGAAAGCGAAGAAGGGCAGGAAGAAAGCGGCCAGACCATAACAAACGGTGCGAAGGGCCGGTTTCCACTGCTTATCCAGCAGCAGCAGGAGGCCGAACAGGGCGGGATAGAGCTTCAGCCCTGCCGCGATGGCCAGGGAGATCAGGGCCAGCTCCCGCAGAACGGGATGCTCCGAACGATAGAAGCACACGAAAAACAGGGTGCACAGCATGGCCGGGATGAGGATGTTGCCCCGCTCATAGGCGTATAGAGTACCGTAGCAGAGGCAGCAGGAGACGGCGGCCGCCTTGGGGAAACGGGTACGATCCTTCATCATATACTCCAACAGCGCGGCCAGCGCCAGCACTGTTACCAGCAGGAACAGCAGGAACAGCACCAGGGGAGCCTGATAGGTCCGAAGGTCACGGTAAGTCCCGCGCATTGCCATGATCCCCCTGTGGGTGGGTGCCCACTGGGTGGAAATGCTGCTCGGCACACACTGCTGCAGCACATAGAAAAACAGGTTGGCCAGCGGGGGATAGACAGTCCCGTACCGGGAATAGGGCTCGCCTCCCACCGTCTCCGCCATGGAATTGAAGAAGTCCATGCCGGTGTCCCGGATGTCCACGAAGAAAAATTCGGACAGATAGCCGCCGTTTGTCAAAAGAACCGTGCCAAACAGCAGAACCAGAGAGACGGCGGTGCATACGGAAAATATCATTCCGCCGTCCCGGGGCAGGGGGAGCTGCCCCTGTCTTGTTTTTTTGTGAAGAAAGAACTTTTCAGGCAACGTTCTCTGCCCCTTTACACGCAGGATAGCTCTTTTTCCGCATCCGGAGCAGGCTCAAAATTCAGCCGCTCCTCCTCAATCACCAGCGGGCGGTTCATGATGCGGGTGTTCATTGCCATGATGTACTCGCCCAAAAAGCCCAGGAAGGCCAGCTGGACGCCGCCCATGAAGAACACGGCAATCATGGTGGGGGCGTAGCCGGGGGCGAAGCTGTCCCAGGCCACCAGCTTGGCCACCAGATAAAACAGGCCGATGAGGAAGCTGATCAGCGCGATGCCGAAGCCCGCGAACTCCGCGATGCGCATACCCACCTTGGTGTAGCTGGTGAAGCTGAGCATGGCGGCGTCGAACAGGGTGTAGAAGTTGTTGTGGGTCTTGCCGGCCCGGCGCTGGGGCTGCTCGTACTCGATCTCCATGCGCTCGGGGCCAAGCTCCGCCACGATGCCCCGGATGAAGGGGGTGGGGTCGTGGAGCTGGCGCAGGGTCTCCACAAAGCTCTTGTCATACAGGCCGAAGCCGGTGAACTGTTCGATCATCTCCACGCTGCTCATCTTCTTGATGAGCTTGTAGTAGCAGCCCCGGAGGAAGTACATGACGGGGTTCTCCCGGCTCCGGGTCTTTTTGCCGATGACGATCTTGTAGCCCTCCTCCCAGGCGGCCACGAACTTGGGGATCATCTCCACGGGATCCTGGAAGTCGGCGCACATGGTGATGGTGCAGTCGCCGGTGGTCTGGCATATAGCGTGATAGGGGCTGTTGAACTGGCCGAAGTTCTTACTGTTGAAGATGGCTTTCACATGGCGGTCCTCGGCGCAGATCTCCCGCAGGATGGCCCGGGTGCGGTCCTGGCTCTTGTTGTCGATGAACAGGATCTCGTAGTCGTAATTGGGGCAGCTGCGCCGCAGCTCGTCCCGGACAGCCTCATAGATGGGCCGGGCGTTCTCCTCCTCGTTATAGCAGGGAATCATCACGGAGATGGTTTTCTTTTGTTCAAGCATTGGTCTCATTCCTCATGTAAGCAACTGTATTTCGGATGCCTTCCTCAAAGGGGACGGAGGGCGTGAATCCGGTATCCGCCGGCAGGTGCATGACCTGCCGGTCGTTTTTTCGCGTGAATGTGGTTGGCGCTGGACTACGATTTTGACCTCGATAAACTAATTTTTTCCGAGAATTCCAGAAGTGCGCTCCCTTCAGTTGGTGCTGGTGCCAAACACCAGGCGCCCATCTTGCGAGAATTCCCATTTGAGCAGCTTCACTTCAGAATCGATTTGCTCAATTTCAGCATTCATATTCTTTTTCATTATCTTATTACCAAGGTAGTCGCTGTCCACATATTTTACTTCTCTATTCCCATATGCATCAAGGATACCCGCAGAAACAAGCGTATGATCTGCCCATACGTTGGAGACATACCCGCTGGGATACGACACTGCGCCGGCCATGTCTTTACCGATACACTTGCTGTAACTGATGCAGTTAATCACGCTGCCGCAAAAATTATCAGCAATTCCACCTGCGCGGGTTCCCTCTACGGTACTTTCAGTATAACAATTAATTATTCTGGCCGCTTCGCAATATGCGCGAGAAGAAATAACGCCCACATATTGACCTTTAACATAACTATCTACAACGCCAAGGTTGCATACCGTTCCTCCCAGACATCCAAACAGGCCGACATTATCGTTCGCACGACAATTCATATTTCTGATCACGTGTCCTCTTCCATCATAGGTTCCCTTAAATTGGTTTTCGCTGTTGTATTTACCTATGGGAACCCAATTCTTAATCCCGGACAAATCAATATCGTTTGCCTGTTCGATATACTGGTTTTCAAAGCAATAACCCATATTGACCATATCTCGGACTTGTTCCAGCTGGTCAGCTGTTTCGACAATAAATGGATTATCACTCGTGCCGTTGCCACCGCCAAACATTTCAGACAGCTCATCCTGCCCGAAGTATTTATCGTTCCTTTTCCACACCTGGAGAGTACCGTCTCTATGATTGTCAACTTCAATCTCCAGAGTGTAATTATTTTTCACGACCGTCTCATAAAATTCTTTCAGTGCGCGTTGGCCGCTTGGCTCGCCATTTCTAAAAACATCTTCAAGAAGATCCCACTGTCCCTCGTCCATGTTCTGCCAAATAACGATTTTAGGCGGATCCTGTTCAAGCAATTCTGCATCGGCCGCCGCTACCGCATCCGGGCAAACATCAAACCATGCAATTGGCGCATATGCTGGAGATCTCCGCTCTGTCAACACATTAAACAGTGCTGTATTGGCAAAGGAGTAGACCGCATCATCCTCCTCCGTCTCATTTAGGATCAAATCGACAATTTCCGAATATGCTTCATTGGTTTCTCTTGAAACCTTTAATCCTTCCAGCCCATTAACATCGCAATAGACATCATCACCGGAAATAGGACTGACACGCCATCCTTGCCAATCATAAGGAATATATAATTTGCAAATAAGGGAAAGGATCGTCAGCGCTAATGCGCCGCCAACAATGATTCCATTTTTAACCTCTACTCTTGGACATTCGAACTTAAAAAGCACTGCGATGGCAAAAGGAACATAGAAGACCATAAAGAGTTCCTCAAGCACTGATGCGCTGATTATTCCCACAAAAAAATGCATGGTGATTACTGTCCAAAACATGAGTAAACTGTATTCACCGTGCTTTTTTTGGACAAAATAACTGAACATTTGCTGAAGCCAGAATACTACAAAGAGATAACTCAGTATAATGATCAGCTTTCTGCGAAAACCGTAGATTCCTAAACTGTCGTATAAATATTGCAAATGATCTGCTGATAATTTTGTGCAGATAAGCATTGCAACTATCAGGAATGCCACACACGCAACTTCTTCCTGCCGCAAAGTAGGCACCTGATGCTCTTTTTTCAATCGAATCCAGAAAAAGCTGCACAGCACAATGATAAAAATATAGAATTCTAGCTTTAAATTTTTAATAAAGGCAAGCAGGTTTGAGAAGTCTGGATGAAAAACATGTCCTATACAGAACAAGATGCAGCATACAAGAAGCACCTTCATGAAATCCACATATTTTTTATCCCAGTTTGCTTTTGAGCCATACCCATTCTTTTCTGTGAGAAGTATCAGTAAAAATGCAGAAAGTGCAATAACCCACCCACTCTTGGAACTTAAAACAACAATCAAATGATTCAGCAACCCGCCAAATCCGCCTTTTGCCCCTGTTGCGATATTTAAACAGCGCAGGAAATCACTCCAACAATCATTGTACACAAAATATATGAGGGCGGGTAATAGTCCCAAAATATAACCTAAAGCCGCTGACGCAAGCGTCCAAATCGTTTTGGGAATTCGTTCCTTTATATGTAAAATTACTAGCATCAAAAGCAATAGAACCGAAAAAGCAATCCCCAAAGTCTGCTTTGACATGAGCAATATACTGCATAGCATGCCAATAGCAAATGAGATTATCAGCCGTTTCCGTTGATCATTTCGCTTTGTATAATACTCCATGATACAATATGCAATAAGCAAGCAAGGAAGGAGTAGAATTGGATTATAGTCAAACCATGCATCCATCAAATAAGTGGAAGAAATAACTGCTCCCACAAAAACGGAAATGGCCGCAAACTCAGGCCGTACGATCTTTCCAATTGCTTTATACAAAATCAGGAGGCATAAAACCTTAACTGGATAGCCAACGAGAATTGTATACAACATGAAATGTGATTTGAACAGCGAATAGAAAATGCAGACAAAAAACACATAATAAGGGGGCATGTATAGATAGATATCCTTATACAGCACATCCCCCTCCAGCACGTGGCTGGCATAATACTGCCACCAGCCCTGCTGGGGCATTATCACATGTGGAATATAGAAGCTGGAGTAGATCGTAAAACAGGCAATTAGAATCACTCCCCAAACAACGCCAGGATTTGATTCCATTTTTTTGAGGACATTTTCTTTCCATTTTGCCGCCATTATTTTTGATTCTTCCTTCCTACTATAATATAAAATGCTCCAAATCCCCTGATTTAGGAGCACTCACTTGCGTTCATCAAAATCAAAATTCAGATGTTACTCCGCCGCCACCGGCGGTTTATAATGTAGGCGTTTATAACCGTAATATGATTGCCGGAGAAGCCCAAAATGACAATCAAACTCCCCCATGAAGAATACTGTAATCATGGATGAAGTGTAAGTCGGCGATGAAACTGTTCCAGGATGCCGGCTTGGTCGCCACATAGAACAGGCCGATCAGAAAGCTGATCGGTGCAATGCCGATTCGGTAAACTCCGCTATGCCCATACTGACCTTGGCGCAGCTGGGCATGGCGGTGTCAAACAGAGTGTAGAAATTGTTGTGGGTCTGTCCACCCGGCGCTGGAGCTGTTCGTACTCGATCTCCATACGCTCAGGCACCCAACCTCCGCCACGTGAAGGGGGACGTAAAACTGGTGCAGGGGATCATCACCGAGATAGTTTTCTTTTCTTCAAGCATTGGTCTCATTCCTCATGTAAGCAACTGTATTCCGGATGCCCGTCTCGAAGGGGACGGCGGGTGTGAATCCGGTATCCGCCTGCAGGGCGGAGATGTCCGCCTGCAGGTGCATGACCTGCCGGGGGCCGTAGGGCACCTGACCGAAGCCCAGGGGCAGCGTGGGATCCACGGCGTCCCGCAGCAGCTCCACATACTCCCGCAGGGGGCGGGCCTGGCCGCTGCCCAGGGGGTAGACGGCCCCGCTGCGGCCCTTCAGGGCCGCCAGATAGAAGGCGGCGGCCGCATCGTCGGCGTACAGATAGTCCCAGAGCTGTTCGCCGGGGGTCAGGGCGGGAACCTCGCCCGCCAGCAAATTGCGGATGGTGCCGCTGACCATAGTGGCCTCACCGTCCCGGGGACCGTAGACGGACAGGACGCGAACCCAGATGTGATCCAGCCCCAGACGCTGGCATTCCACCCGGCTCATCTGGCCGGCGCAGAGCTTGGCCATGCCGTAGCCGTGCTCCGGAAAGCAGGGGGTTTCGGGCTTCAGCGAGCCCTCCACCCGGCCGTATTCCGCCTGGCTCCCGGCACCGAGAAAAACCTTGCAGCCCAGGGCCTTGGCCGCCCGGACGGCGTCGATGGTGAAGCGGATGTTGTCAGTCTGAGCGGGCATGTCGTTTCGCCCGGCGCCGATGGTATGGGCCCAGGCGAAGTGGAAGAAGGCGTCGGCACCCTCCGGCAGCAGGCCGGGCAGGCGCTCCAGCTCGCAGGCGTCACATTCCACCACGTGCAGCAGGGGGGAGGCGGGCAGCGCCGCGATCCGGGGACTGCCGGGTCGGCAGACGGCGTAGACCGTGATGCCGTGCCCCGTCAGGCAGCGGCACAGGGCGGTGCCGATGGCGCCGGTGGGGCCGGTGATGACGGCCCGGCGGATGTCACGTGAAATTGCGGTCATATGGAACGCTCCTTATGTTGTTTCGTATGGCGGAAAATCATGAAAGCCCGTGGAGTAGCAGTTCCCGCAGCTGTCCGCTGTCCTCCGCGCGGGCGGCGGCACGGGGGTCGGCGCGGTCCGCCGGAGACCCCTGGCCCCAGAGGACGAAGACACAGGGGATGCCTGCGTTGACCGCGGTGTCCAGGTCGCTCTTCCCGTCGCCCACATAGACGGCGTCAGCCAGGGTACAGCCGCATGTGCGGCAAATCAGCTTCACGCCATACGGATCGGGTTTAGAGGGTCGGTTCTCCTGGTAGCCCACCACGGCGTCAAAAAAGCTGGGAGGGAACATCTTGCCCACCATATCGTCCAGCAGGGCTTGTCCCTTGTTGGAGTTGACAGCCAGATGAAAGCCGCTTTCCTTCAGCTCGTCCAGCAGGGGCATGATGCCGGGGTA
Source organism: uncultured Clostridia bacterium (assembly GCA_945876285.1). Classification (GTDB taxonomy): domain Bacteria; phylum Bacillota; class Clostridia; order Oscillospirales; family Oscillospiraceae; genus Oscillibacter. The sequence goes on from CAMCNO010000013.1 coordinate 52,275, forward strand.
GGGCTTTGTATTGGACTTGTCACTGTTCAGGTACAGCCCGCGATAGACCGTTTTCACACGGGTAATATTTTCCTCGGTGACCTGTCCCGGCGGCAGCATCTTGGAGACAACGGTCTCCAGATTGCCGCCCGCAAAGCTGCCGAAGCGCTCCAGGGGATGCTGGGGCAGACCGTTTTGCCGCAGCGCCTCATTGAAACAGATACCCACGTCCGTGATGGTGTCCACCAGCGTACCGTCGAAATCGAAAATGACCAGTTTTTTCATGCTGTTACTTCAAATAGCGGTTGCTCTCGTACTCATCCCGGGGCAGGAAGGGGAACATATCATCCATGGACGGAGAGACGATGCGGCCGTCAGGCAAGACCTTGGAGGACAGCTTCGGAACGAAATTCTGCTCCGGATCCACCACCACGTTGCACATGACCGGGCCATCGGTGGAGAGAACCTGATCCAGCAGACTGTCGACGGACTGCTCCGCGCTGATTTCATAATAGGCGAAGCCGAAGGCGTCGGCCAGCTTCCCAAAGTCGGGGAAGCCCACGCCAGTGTCCGGGTCCAGACCGATCAGAGGCGGCTTGAACAGGTTCCGTTGCGTCTGGCGGATGGAGTGGTAACCGTTGTTGTTCAGGATAAACAGCTTGACGTTCAGATGGTTGTAGGCAATGGTCGCCAGTTCCTGCACGTTCATCATCAGGCTGCCGTCGCCGTCGACGCAGACCACGCGGCCGTTTTCCGCCTGCCGTGCAACAGCGGCGCCCAGTGCCGCGGGGAGACCATAGCCCATGGCGGCGCAGCCGGAGTTGGTGAACATACGCTGTCCCTGCTTGATTTTGGCAGCCTGGAAGGTCATCACACAGGCGCTTCCGTTGCCCAGCGTCATCACGTCGTGCGCATCCAGATGAGCAAACAGCTTGTCCAGGAACACATAGGGGTTGAGCTTTTCCGTGCCGTGGTACGCGGGCAGAACGGCGGGGTATTTCTCCACCATCTGCCGGCACCAGGCCAGCCAGGGCTCATGCTGGGACTGCGGGGTATAATCCAGCGCCAGCAGCGTTTCCAGGAACTGCCGCACGTCTCCGTGGACCGGCATATCCGGGACAAAGGTGGGCTTTTTCAGCTCCTCCTCGTCAATATCGACCATGATTTTGTAGGCATTGCGGGCAAAATCGTTCTTGTTGTAGGTGATGGTGCGGATATTCATCCGGCTGCCCAGCACCAGCAGCAGATCACAGTTCTGCACGATGAAGCTGCTGCCCCGGGTGCCCTCCCGGCTGGGAGACCCCGCGTAGCAGGGGTTGTCATAGGCCACCAGGTCGCCGGAGTTCCAGGCCAGAGCCACGGGGATGTGCAGCTTCTCCACGGCCTTGAGCAGCAGCTCGGCGGCGCCGGACAGCCGGACGCCGTAACCCGCGAAGATCAGAGGGGCCTTGGCATTGCGGATCTTCTCCAGAATGTCCCGGACGGTTTCTTCGGCAATGGCGGGGACGGCGGGAAGCTCCGCAGAAGGGTCGAAGTGCCGCAGCTCATCGGTTTCAATAGGCGCGCCCTGAACGTCCAGAGGAATGTCCAGCCAGACGGGGCCCTTCCGGCCATGGTTGGCCAGATACCAGGCTTTTTCCAGGTGGTAGGCGATCTCATTGGGCTCCGTGACCATGACGCAGTATTTGGTCATGTTGGAGACGGAGTGGATGATGTCGAATTCCTGGTCGCCCAGCTGGCGCAGGGCCAGGTGCGGGACCGCCCAGAGCGTGGTCTCCCGCTTGACCTGACCGGAGAGAACAAACATGGGGATGCTGTCCAGCCAGCCGCCCATGACGCCAGTGATGGCGTTGGTGCCGCCCGGTCCGCTGGTGACGCAGACGTTCGCGATCTTGCCGGTAACGCGGGTATAGGCCTCGGCTGCGATGGCGCAGCCCTGCTCATTGTGGTTGAAGACGGAGTGGAGCTCCTTCTTGTGGCCCAGCGCGTCGTCCAGCTGCATGGCGCCGCCGCCGGTGACCATGAAGTTGTGGGTAACGCCGTGCGCTACGAGAAAATCCGCGATATAGTCTGCAAGTCTGATCCTCATGCCTGCGTGGCCTCCTGATACTGTGTTTTTGTAACAAAATGGACGTCCATTTTTCCCTGCAGGGACTTGAAGAAGGCTTTCCCGTACTGGTTCAGGGAATCTGCCTTTTCCTTTACAAAGCTGTACTCCATGTTCGTATTGAAGTAATTCATGGTGTCCGGGGTATAGCCGTCAAAACCGGCGAGGGATACCGCCTTCACGCCGACGCTGCACAGCAGCTTGCACAGCATGACCATGGAATTATCCGGGAACTCAGCCTCTGCGTCGATGAGGCTGCTGTAATTGACCACATAGGGGAATTTTCCGCCGGTGCGGGTGACATTGGAGGTGGCGATGATGGGAAGCCCGTCATAGCACTTGTCCAGCAGGCGGCTAGCCATCTGCCGATAACGCTGGGCGTTGGAGATGAACATGGCGTCGATCTGGAAATCCCGGGGGATATAGTTGATGGAGATCACGAAGGGATGATTCTGCTCGATATAAGCCTGAATGGCGTCCCGCTCGCTCTCCATCGTGGTGCCGGGGCCCAGCATCAGTACGTTTCTGCCTTCCAGCAGCGCGGCGATCTGCCGCAGGGCCTCGGCATCGTTGCAGGCCTGGCTCTGGTAATCCAGATAAAGCTGCTCCAGCATCTTCATGTTTTTCCCCAGCTTTTCCTCCTCGGGAATGCGCTGGAGGATCTCGTTGATGGCGGTGATGGACAGGGTGCGCTTGTTCATCAGATAGGAGACGTAGTTGGGATGGCAGCTGTTGGCGGCGGCGATGTAGTAGAACAGCTTGTAGCCCCAGGGCTCCACCTTATAGATGTCCAGCAGGCTGGTCACGATGGCTTCCTGCATCTGATCCACATCGTACCGCTTGCCGAAATGAGCGTTCATGTACATGGCAATCAGCTCAATGGGGGCGTTGCCGGCGCTCTTGCCCATGCCGTACAGGGAGCCGTCCACCAGCACATCCCGCTGGATGCCGCTGTTGAGCATGGTGACGGCGTTGGAATAGCCCAGCTGGAAGTTGTTGTGGGCGTGGAAACCAAGGGTGATGTCCCGGTCAAGGCAGGGATCGATGACGGAAATGATATGGCTCAGCATGGCGTTGTCCAGCAGACCGTAGGTATCCACCATGGACATGGCGTAGGGATGGCAGTCGTTGACCAGACCTACCAATTCCCGCAGCTCGTCATCATTATAGCTGGTGATGGAGACCGCCTGGGAGAACACCTTGTACCCCAGCGCCTTGACTTGCTTGCAGAAGGCGATAGCAGCGTGCATTTTTTCTTTTTTGAAAATGACGCGGATGCCGTCCAGACAGCTTTCGGCGCAGGGGGACAGATGCTCGATCCCGCAGGTGCCGAAGTCGATCATGGCCACGACCAGAGCGTTTCCGTGATCCATCCGGCCGAAGATCTTGTCATAGCAGGTGGTGTCCGGCTGGATGGTGCGGTCCGGGTCAAACTCGCGGCGCTCGTCCAGAAAGCCGACTTCAATGGCGTCTACACCGGAACTGACCTGCCGCTCGAAGATATTGGCAATATTGTCCCGGCCAAACTTCCAGTCATTGATATATCCGCCGTCACGCAGGGTGCAGTCCAATAAATAATGTTCCATATTGACCTCGCTTTACTGAAAAGTTGTTGGCTCTTGCGAAGGCAAGAGGAAGTGTCTCGGGTGTAAGATCCCGTCATTTTTTGAACGTCCAGAACTTATTGATGATAAAATTGAGGGGGATCGTGATGAGCAGGTTCACGATGGGGGCGTAGACCTTGCTCACGCCCAGCAACGCCACCTCCAGCCACAGCAGGATTGTGGACAGCGCCGAGGTGCCGCCGTAGCTGACGTAGGTCTTGCCCAGGCGGGACAGCACGCTCCGCCAGTCCCGGGGATTCCCGGTGAACACGAACAGATCGTTCCAGATGAAGGCGTTGGCGATGCTCAGAACGGTGCCCAGCACGCTGCCAACCATATAGAGCGCGGGGTCGATCCAGAGGAACAGGTAGTACACCGCCATGGAGACGGCCGTATTGCTCAGACCGACGATGCCGAACTTGAAGAATTGCCAAAAGAGCTTCCAAAAGCCCTCCCGGTCGCCAGCGCCCAGCTTTTCCAGAAGTTTTTTCAGCACGTTACTGTTCCAGACCTTCCTTGATGACTTGGGCCATGTAGTCGATCATCTCGTCGCTCATGCCGGGATACACGCCCACCCAGAAGGTGTCACGCATGATGCGGTCGGTGTTGGTCAGCTCGCCCACCACGCGGTAGGCGTCGGTGCCGCGGATCTGGTCGAAGCAGGGGTGCTTGATGAGGTTTCCGGAGAACAGCATCCGGGTCTGGACGCCCTTGCCCTCCACATAGCGGACCACCTTCTCCCGGTCCACGCCCTCCTGCACGGTCATCAGGAAGCCGAACCAGCTAGGGTCGCTGTTGGGGGCGGGCTGGGGCAGAATCAGCTTGTCCTGCACGCACTCCAGGGCGGCGTGGAGCCGGGTCCAGTTGTGCCTGCGCCGCTCCACGAAGGAGGGGAACTTCTTCAGCTGCTCGCAGCCGATAGCGGCCTGCATATCCGTAACCTTCAGGTTATAGCCGAAGTGACTGTACACATACTTGTGGTCGTAGCCCCGGGGCAGTTCGCCGTACTGGCCGTCGAAGCGGTGCTGGCAGATGTTGTCCCGGCCGGAGGGGCACATGCAGTCCCGGCCCCAGTCCCGGTAGGAGTTGATAAGCCGGTGCAGCAGGGGATTGTTGGTGTACACGCAGCCGCCCTCGCCCATGGTCATGTGGTGAGGAGGATAGAAGCTGGAGGTGCCGATGTCGCCGATGGTGCCGGTGAGGCGGGTCTCGCCATTGATGGTATAGGTGCTGCCCAGGGCGTCGCAGTTGTCCTCCACCAGCCAGAGGTTGTGCTTGTCGCAGAAGGCCTTGACGGCGGCGAGATCGAAGGGGTTGCCCAGGGTGTGGGCGATCATGACGGCCTTGGTCTTTTCGCTCAGGGCATCCTCCAGCTTCGTCACGTCGATGTTGTATTGGGGGATGGTGACGTCCACGAACACCGGCACGGCGCCGTACTGGAGGACGGGGGTGACGGTGGTGGGGAAGCCGGCGGCCACGGTGATGACCTCGTCGCCCCGCTTGATCTGCCGTTCGCCCAGCTCGGGAGCGGTCAGGACGGAGAAAGCGATGAGGTTGGCAGAGGAGCCGCTGTTGACCAGGCTGGCGAAGCGCACACCCAGCCACTTGGCGAATTCCCGCTCGAACTCATCGGCGAAGCGGCCGGTGGTCAGCCAGAAATCCAGGGCGGAATCCACCAGTGAGCACATCTCCTTCTCGTCAAAGACCCGGGCCGCATAAGTAATGCGGTCACCGGGTTCAAAGGCCTTTTTCGGTTCCTTGTATGCGTGATAATAGGAAGCCACCAGGGAGAGGATCTCCTGGCGAGCTTCCTGCTCATTGTTCCACTGCTTCATAATAAGTCAGTCCTCCAAATAGTTTTTGATCTGCGCGTCCATGGCGGCCGCGGTGTCGCCGCCGTTCATCCAGACCTTCGTCCACTCCACCGTCTTTTCGATGGCGTCGGCAATGTGCCAGCGGGGAGTCCAGCCGAAGGTGGTTTTCAGCTTCGTGCAGTCCAGCTTCAGGAAGTTGGCCTCGTGGGGAGCGTTGGCCTCCGCACGGTTCTCCCATGCCATCCCGTCGCCCCAGGCACGGCAAAACAGGTCCACCAGCGCGCCGGTGGTGACGCAGTCGCAGTCATCGGGGCCCACGTTGTAGCACCCGGCCAGGGAGGCGTCCGCGTACTGGCGCTCCGCCAGCATCAGGTAGGCCATCACCGGCTCCAGGACATGCTGATAAGGCCGGGTGGAGTGGGGGTTGCGTACCACCACCTGACGCCCGGCCTGGGCGGCCCGCACACAGTCGGGCACGATGCGGTCCCGGGCGAAATCGCCGCCTCCGATGACGTTGCCGGCGCGGACCGTGCTGACGGCCACGCCCATGGGCGCCAGGAAGCTCTGCTGATAGCTGTGGGTGGCGATATCGGCGCAGGACTTGGAGTTGGAATAGGGGTCGTAGCCGTCCAGCGGCTCGTTCTCCCGGTAGCCCCAGGCCCACTCCTTGTTTTCGTAGACCTTGTCGGTGGTGACGATGACCACGGACTTGGGGGGCTGGGCCGCCGTGCGGACGCACTCCAGCACATGGACGGTGCCCATGACGTTGGTCTCGTAGGTGTAGACGGGCTGCTCGTAGCTGGTGCGGACGATGGGCTGGGCCGCCAGGTGCAGCACGATCTCAGGCCGGGCTTCGTCAAAGGCGGCCTTCATGGCGTTATAGTCCCGGATGTCTCCGATGATGGAGGTCATGCGGCCCTCCAGCCCCGCCAGGGCGAAGAGGTTCGGCTCCGTAGGGGCGGGGAGGGAGTAGCCGGTGACGATGGCGCCGGCGTTGACCAGCACCCGGCACATCCAGGCGCCCTTGAAACCGGTGTGACCGGTGATGAATACCCGCTTGCCACGGAAAAATTCCATATCCATCATCAGTCGGCCCACACTTTCCAGGGCGCCTGCCCGCTGGCCCAGAGCTTCTCCAGGAGCTGGTGATCCCGCTGGGTGTCCATGCACTGCCAGAAGCCCTCGTGGCGGTAGGCCATCAGCTGGCCCTCATCCGCCAGACGCTCCAGGGGAGCCTTCTCGAACACGGTGGAGTCGCCCTCGATGTAGTCGAACACCTCCGGCTGCAGCACCATGAAGCCGCCGTTGATGACGGCGCCGTCGTCGTTCTGCTTTTCCCGGAAGGAGTTGATGCGGCCCTCCTCGCTGATGTCCAGCACGCCGAAGCGCTGGCCCACGTTGACGGCAGTCATGGTGGCCAGCCTGCCGTGGGACTTGTGGAACGCCAGCAGTTTGCCGATGTCCACGTTGCTGACGCCGTCGCCGTAAGTCAGCATGAAGGGCTCGCTGCCCACATAGGGCGCGATGCGCTTGACACGGCCGCCGGTCATGGTGTTCAGCCCGGTGTCCACCACGGTGACCTTCCAGGGCTCGGAGGAATTGTGGTGGACGACGACGTCGTTCTTCCCCTGGGTGAAGTCGAAGGTGATATCGGAGGTGTGCAGGAAGTAGTCGGCGAAATACTCCTTGATGATATGCTGCTTATAACCCGCGCAGATGATGAACTCATTGAAGCCGTAGGCGGAGTACTGCTTCATAATGTGCCACAGAATGGGCTGCTCACCGATCTCGATCATGGGCTTGGGCTTCAGATGGCTCTCCTCAGAAATGCGGGTTCCGAATCCGCCTGCCAAAAGGACAACTTTCATAATCTTACGCTCCCATCGTCAATATGTATGGATGATCGACATGCTGGTAAAAGGCCGCGGCAAGATGCCATAGGGGTCGGCAAAGGACAGATCGTAAAACTTTTTGTCGATTAACCATGTAATTGTGACAAACGTGTCGATAAATAGCAATACTATTTTACAATGAATAGTGTTATTATGCAAGGTATTTGAAACACAGTATACTAATGGAAACCCCTTCGAAAACTCTCGTGAAACTGTTGCGCAAACATAGGTCAGGGTTGTATACTGAAAACAAGCATCATTCCAAGTAACGGGGGGATTACATCATGGCAAGTTTTCGGAATAACGGCAAGCTGAAGCTGCTCATCATCGTGGGCACCCGGCCGGAGATCATCCGGCTGGCGGCGGTCATCAAGAAGTGCCGCAAGTACTTTGACACCATTCTGGCCCACACGGGGCAGAACTACGACTATTCCCTCAACGGTGTGTTCTTCCATGACCTGGAGCTGGAGGATCCGGAGGTCTATCTGGACGCCGTGGGGGACAACCTGGGCCAGACCATGGGCAACATCATCGCCCGGTCTTACGAGCTGATGGCGGAAATTAAGCCCGACGCGGTGCTGGTGCTGGGGGACACCAACTCCTGCCTGTCCGTCATCGGTGCAAAGCGGCTCCACATCCCCATCTTCCACATGGAGGCCGGCAACCGCTGCAAGGACGAGTGCCTGCCGGAGGAGACCAACCGCCGCATCGTGGACATCATCTCTGACGTGAACATGGCCTATTCCGAGCACGCCCGGCGGTATCTGGCGGACTGCGGCCTGCCCAGGGAGCGCACCTACGTCACCGGCTCTCCCATGGCAGAGGTGCTGCACGACAACCTTGCCAAAATCGAGGCCAGTGATGTCCATGAGAAGCTGGGCCTGGAGAAGGGGCGCTATATCCTGCTCTCCGCCCACCGGGAGGAGAACATCGACACCGAGAAGAACTTCCTCAGCCTGTTCACCGCCATCAACTGCATGGCGGAGAAGTACGATATGCCCATCCTGTACTCCTGCCACCCCAGAAGCCGCAAGCGGCTGGAAGCCTCCGGCTTTACATTGGACAAGCGTGTCATCCAGCATGAGCCCCTGGGCTTCCACGACTACAACTGTTTGCAGATGAACGCCTTCGCCGTGGTGTCCGACAGCGGTACCCTGCCGGAGGAGAGCAGTTTCTTCACCAGCATCGGCAGGCCCTTCCCGGCGGTGTGCATCCGCACCTCCACCGAGCGGCCGGAGGCCCTGGACAAGGGCTGCTTCATTCTGGCGGGCATCGATGGGGACAGCCTGCTGCAGGCGGTGGACACCGCCGTGGAGATGGTCAAAAACGGCGACAACGGCATCCCTGTGCCGGACTATGTGGATGAGAACGTCTCCGACAAGGTAGTCAAGATCATCCAGAGCTACACCGGCGTGGTCAACAAGATGGTCTGGCGGAAATTCTGAGGGGGACAGCATGAAGATACTGGTGGCAGGCGCCGGGGGCTTTGTTGGAAAGAACCTGGTGGAGAACCTGAAAAACATCCGGGACGGCAAAAACCGCACCCGGCCAGGTCTCCGTATTGAGGAGATTTATGAATACACCAGAGCCTCTACCCGGGAGGAACTGGACGCTTACTGCGCTCAGGCGGACTTCGTGTTCCACCTGGCGGGGGTGAACCGTCCCAAGGACCCCAGGGAGTTCCGGAAGGGCAACCGCGATTTCACTGCCACGCTGCTGGAGACTTTGAAAAAGCACGATAACAGAGCACCTGTCATGCTGGCCTCCTCCATCCAGGCCACGCTGCAGGGCCGCTTCGGCGACAGCGAGTATGGCCGCTCCAAAAAAGCGGGGGAGGAACTGCTCTTCCAATACGGCCAGGAGACGGGCACCAAAGTGCTGGTGTACCGCTTCCCGAACCTGGTGGGCAAGTGGGTGCGGCCCAATTACAATTCCGCCGTGGGCACCTTCTGCCACAACATCGCAAACGACCTGCCCATCACGGTGAGCGACCCCAGCGTAGAGCTGGAACTGCTGTTCATCGACGACCTGGTGGAGGAACTGCTGGATGCCCTGGAAGGCAGGGAACACCACTGCGAGTTTGCCGGGGTGGAGACTGTCCTGCGTCCTGACGGCCGCTACTGCACCGCTCCCGTGACCCACAGGGCCACCCTGGGCCGCATTGTGGAGCTGCTTCATACGTTCCACGACCAGCCGAAAACGCTGGTGATGCCGGAAATTCCGGCATGCAGCTTTGAAAAGAAGCTGTATTCCATGTACCTCTCCTACCTGCCCAAAGAAAAGGTGGCCTTTCCGCTGAAAATGAACGTGGACGAACGGGGCAGTTTTACGGAGCTGCTGAAAACGGAGAAATGCGGACAATTTTCCGTGAACATCTCCAAGCCCGGCATCACCAAGGGCCAGCACTGGCACAACAGCAAGTGGGAGTTCTTTATCGTGGTCTCCGGCCACGGCCTCATCCAGGAGCGGAAGATCGGCACGGACGAGGTTCTGGAGTTCGAGGTCTCCGGCAAGAAGATCGAGGCGGTCCACATGCTGCCGGGGTACACCCACAACATCATCAACCTGTCCGAGACGGAAAACCTGGTGACGGTGATGTGGGCCAACGAACCCTTCGACCCCGCCCGCCCGGATACCTTCGCTGAGCCGGTCTGATTGGTGAGAGCCTATATATCAGGTGTGTCTGCCGTTCCGGCGACATTGCGGCCTGCTGCGTAGACCCCCCGGAAAACACTGGAGGAACCGGGCGGGCAGCCGCGTTTGACATTGGTGAGTTGTGTGCGTCCAGCCGGAAGTAGTAATCCGTGCATCCAAACAGCTATGTGAAACAAGAGCCCTTCTATGGATGCTTCATGTTTCGATCAGTTTTTCATAAGGCGGATCAAACTATACAAGAACCGCAGACTGTGATAATATTGTGCGCATGAAGCACTTAAGGCGAAAAGGAGGTGGCCGGAAAAGATGAAAAACCGAAGATGGACGGCGCTGGTGCTGTGCTTGCTGTTGGTGTTCCAGATAGCGGTACCCCCCCAGGCAGAGGCCGCGAACTACGTGTTTTTTGTGGCGGCAGGCGAAAACGTGCTGCCTCTTTCCGACGCCACTATGCCTTTCTGGAGCGGAGGGTATCTGTATATTGCCAGCTCCATTTTTACCGGTACGACCCGGGAAGCTCTGGATATCAGGTATGTACGCAGTGATAAACAAAAAACAGTGGTTCTGTACAACAGCAGCGGATCCAGAATTCTGTGCTTTGAGTGGGAGAAGAGTTACGCCTATGATATAGACGGCAATATCTATCATCCAGGCGCGGTCCGCCGGAACGGAGAGGTCTATGTGTCGGCGTCTCTGGTGGCACAGTTCTTCGGCCTGCAGTACAGTGTCAACAAGGTCAACACGGTGGCGAATGGGCAGCGGATTCAGGGTGACCTGGCCTGGATCCGAAAACCAGGCAATATTCTGACAGACCAGTATTTCATGGACGCAGCTTCCTACGCCATCGCAAGCCGCTATGAGGCCTATCTGAAGGAGCAGAAACAGCAGGACCCTTCTGCTCCCAGCGATACACCTCAGGAGTCCACCGGAGTGGACATGGAGGGAAAGCGTATCTACCTCTGCATGACCGCGGGCGACAACACAGCCTCTTTGCTGGATGCGTTGGACCGCTACGGCGTTCAGGCCGCCTTTTTCTGTACGCCGGAATTCATGGAGCGGCAGGGGGACCTGCTGCGGCACATGATTGCCACGGGGCAGACCATTGCCATCCTGGCGGACGCCGGAGACAAGACGCGGACCGTGGAGGAGCAGCTGGAGGCAGGAAACCAGGCTTTGGAACGGGCCACCTGCGGAAGAACCCGTCTGGCGCGGGTGGAAAATGGCGATAAGGAAACGCTCCTGCGGATGCAAGAGGCGGGTTACTGCTACCTGAAACCGGATTTAGACCGCTCCGGGTATGACCTGCGGAGCGCTTCCAATGCCGACAGCCTGCTGCGGGTGCTGGCCCGTCGCGGAGACGATGTGACAGTCTGGCTGGCGGACCGGGTGGACGCACTGGGCCTGCGGAATCTCCTTGTGGAGATGAAGAATGACGACGGCCGGTGCCTGGCATGGACGGAAACCACTGTTTAGCAAATAATAAATTCGACACTTTCGGCCAAAGTGTCAAAAACACGCCGAAGATCGGTGCGGGAATGGGTTGGATATGATATTTGGAGATACCTTACTTAGGAAGCTGGCCATGACCTTCGTCATGGCCATGGTGCCGGTGGTAGAGCTGCGGGGAGCCATCCCGCTGGGCGTGGCCGCCGGATTGCTGCCCGCCGTGGCGGCGGTGACGGCTATGCTGGGGAATCTGGTGCCAGTGCCGTTTATCCTGCTGCTGATCCGGCGGGTATTCCAAGCCCTGCGGCAGATTTCCTGGCTGGGGCCGAAAATTGATGCTCTGGAAAAGCGGGCGCATCTGAAGGGGCGGACAGTAAAGAAATACCGGACACTGGGACTGGTGCTACTGGTAGCCATCCCCCTGCCGGGGACCGGGGCCTGGACCGGAGCGCTGGTGGCGGATGTGCTGGACATCCGCATGAAAACCGCCCTGCCTGCCATCACCGTGGGTGTAATCATCGCGGGGTGCATCACCACGGCGGTGACCTGCGGAGTCGTGAGTTTGTTCTGAATCCAGGCAGGTGTGAGTTTTCATTATCCAATGGAAGCAGACAGGATAGAAAACAACCCATGTTAGCAGGAGGCACCCGCGTATGTGGTTTGACGAAGCAGTGGTCTATCAAATCTATCCCCTGGGGCTGTGCGGCGCCCCGGCGGAAAACGACGGCATCCAGGCCCACCGCATCCTGCGGCTGGCGGACTGGACGGCCCATATCAAGCATCTGGGCGCGGACACGGTGCTGCTGAATCCCGTGTTCGACAGCGACCGCCACGGCTACGACACCCGGGACTATTTCACCGTGGACTCCCGGCTGGGCACCAATGAGGATCTGGCCCAGGTCTGCCGGACGTTCCACGGCGCGGGGCTGCGGGTGATTTTTGACGGCGTATTCAACCACGTGGGCCGGGGCTTCTGGGCCTTCCGGGACGTGCGGGAGAAGAAGTGGGACAGCCCCTATAAGGACTGGTTCCATATCAGCTTCGAGGGGAACACGGCATACAACGACGGCTTCTGGTACGAGGGCTGGGAGGGCCACAACGAGCTGGTGAAGCTGAACCTCCAAAACCCCGCCGTGGTGGAGCACCAGTTCCAGGCCATCCGGGCCTGGGTGGAGCAGTTTCAAATCGACGGGCTGCGGCTGGATGTGGCCTACTGCCTGCCCCCCGATTACATCCGGCAGCTCCGCAGCTTCACCCAGAGCCTGAAGCCGGACTTCGTCCTGCTGGGCGAGACCCTCCACGGCGACTACAACCGCTGGATGGGGCCGGAGCTGTGCCACTCCGTCACCAACTACGAGTGCTACAAGGGACTGTGGTCCAGCTTTAATTCCATGAATCTCTTTGAAATCTGCCACTCCCTCGCCCGGCAGTTCGGGCCGGAGCCGTGGACGCTGTACAAGGGCGCCCATCTGCTGAGTTTTCTGGACAACCATGATGTCACCCGCATTGCCTCCCAGCTGACGAATCCCACCCACCTGCCTCTGGCCTACGCCCTGCTGTTCGGGATGCCCGGCGTGCCCGCCGTCTACTACGGCAGCGAGTGGGGCATGAAGGGCGTCAAGGGCGGCGGCACCGACGCGCCCCTGCGCCCGGAGGTGGAGATGGCCCAGTGGTCAGAACTGACGGACTACATCGCAAAGCTGGCCGATGCCCACCGGCAAAGCCCCGCCCTGTGCTATGGCGGCTATCGGAATGTAGTGCTGACCAACCGCCAGTGCATTTTCGAGCGGGCGGCGGAGGGCCAGCGGGTGCTGGTGGCTGTCAATGCCGACAGCCAGCCCTACACCGCCCATTTCGACGCAGGCTGTGGCCGGGCGGAGGACCTCATCACCGGGCAGACACACGACTTCGGCGGGGGCAGCGAGCTGCCGCCTTACAGCGCCTTTTACTGGAAGACGGAACGGTAAGGAGGGGAATGGCTATGTCCACGCTCATCGGTCTTGACATCGGCACCACCTCCATCAGCGCCGTGGCAG
>CAMCNO010000014.1 GCA_945876285.1 uncultured Clostridia bacterium
TATTTAATTCATCCGTTGTTTGGTTCCTTCCTTCGCTTTCAGAATCAATGTTTGATAAGAGCTGCTCAACTCGAATTGAAAATAACGCTCATATACTCACAAAAAACAATCCATATTGCACCTCATTTCATGGTATTCGGGGAGATGCTGCCATAGATCCATTGTAACTGGTATATTTCCACTCCCCTTGGAATTACGATGAAATACGCTCAAAAAGGGGAAAACTTATCGACGCAAACCGACAGAAAATCCCCCGAAGCGGTTGCTCCGGGGGATCGACTTATTCTGGGGCTTCAAATTTGTATCCGCCGCCGATGACTGTGCGGATATATCCGCCTTTCGGATCATCCGGTGTCAGCTTGCGTCGGAGCTGGCTGATAATGTTGGCAACCGCTGTCCCGCAGTTTTCGCCGTCTTCCCGCCAGACCGCTTCGTAAATCTGTTCTGCGGTAAACACCCACTTTGGATGACGGGCAAGGTAGGACAGAGTGGCAAATTCCCGATGGGTCAGAAAGATTTCCCTGTCATCCCTGTAAACAATATGTTCGTTTAATCGGATCTCTATGCCGGGAAAGGACAGGACAGATTCCATAGGCTTAATCTTGATCAGAGGCTCCTCATCAATAGAAACCAGTACCGTTTCTGTGATTTTTCCGTCCACCTCACGCCGCATTATAATTTCTACCATTTGAAAGCATTCACTCCTGTGGGATCATCGGTTTATCCTTGTGAATTGGCCGTAATAGCCGCTCCGCTTATGCTGGGATCAAAGAGCTTCACATCCACGCTGCCGTCAGAGGAGTCCACGATATACAGCTTGACGGTAGGCAGGATCTTGTCCAGCGTTTCCAGCAGCAGACGGTACTTTGTGGTGTCCGCCGTGTAGATGGAGGAATTGCTCTGATACTCCTTCAGCATACTGAGGAATTTCTCGGTATCGCCGGTGGCGCGGGACACCTGCTCCTGCTTGTAGGCTTCCGCATTGGAGATCATGCGGTTGGCCTCTGCTCTGGCCTGGGGGATCAGGCTATTGTAATAGCCGTTTGCCTCGTTGATGGAGGTCTCCCGCTCGGACATGGCGTTGGTCACATCCAGAAAGGCGGAGGAGACGGGGTCGGGCGGCACCACATTCTGAATATTGAAGGCTGTGATCTGGATACCGGCATCGTAGCGGTCCAGCGCCTCCTGCGCCAACTCCATCACGCCGTTTTGGGCGGCCACCTTATCAGTGCTGAGGATATTATCCACCGGGACGCTGGCCATGAGCTGCACCAGCGCCGCCTCCACGCTGTACCGCACCAGCTGCTCACTGTTGCCATTCACATTGTAGAGGAACTTTGCCGCATTGCTCACCCGGTAGTGGACGATGGCCTGAGTGGTGATAATGTTTTCATCGGCGGTGAGCAGCTGGATCGCCTGGGGCTCGTCATCGGGCTGGTGGATATGCTCCGGCAGGGTCATTCCGATGTCCGCCCGGCGAACTTCAGAAACATTGACGGTCTGCACCTTGTCAATGGGCCAGGGCAGGCGGTAGTGCAGGCCCTCCGTCACCGTCTGATCCAGTACCGCTCCGAAACGGCGCACCACGGCCTGTTCACCGGGATTGACGACATAGATGCCGGAGAGCAGGTAGACCGCAATCACGCCGCCCAGCACGCCCAGGCCAGCCTTCTTGGGGTTGATATGCCGGAAAGCGTTTTTCAGATCATTTCGGACGGAACCTTCTTTCTTGCCGCCCTTTCCACTTCCCTGGGGTATGGCCGCAAGCCGCAGGAAAAAGCGGTTGACGGTTTCCCGCAGCTGGTCAAGAGAAAATTTCTTCATAGACTGTTCTCCTTGTTAGTTGCCGCTTCCACCGAGATACTTCAAAATCTCCGAGGTAGAAGGCAGGATCAGCGTCGTGTTGCCATCAATGGTCTTTTCGTAGGTTTCCAGAGTGCGGATGAACTCATAAAATTCCGGGTCCTTCTGGAACGCTTCGCCGTAAATGCGGATGGCCTCGGCATCGCCTTCGCCCATGATCTCCTGAACCTTCTGATAGGCTTCCGCCAAAATGAGCTGCTGCTCCTTTTCTGCGTTCGCACGGATGTTAGAGGCTTCCTCGCTGCCCTCGGAGCGGTAACGCTGCGCCATCTGCTCACGCTCGGCGCTCATACGGTCGTAAACGCTCTGCTTGTTAGCCTCCGGGAAGTTGAGGACCCGGATCTGGGCGTCCACCACCTCAATGCCGTACTCCGCAGCCCGCTCCTTGGCATAGGCCACGGTATCAGCGATCATGGTGTCCAGCTCCAGTTTCTCCGCATCTGTATTGACCAACTGCTCCAGCTTATACTGGCCCAACTGGACGCTCAGGCTGGAGGAGAACACATCCAGCAGTCGGGCCTCGGCGCCGATATTGTCCCGCACCGTCTGCAAAAAGAGAATGGGGTCTACGATCTTCCATGTGCCATAGTAGTCCAGAGAGACATTCAGCCGATCCAGGGTCAGCAGCTCGATGGACGAGGTCTGATAGACCTGCA
This sequence comes from uncultured Clostridia bacterium, assembly GCA_945876285.1. Taxonomy (GTDB): domain Bacteria; phylum Bacillota; class Clostridia; order Oscillospirales; family Oscillospiraceae; genus Oscillibacter. Next base: position 2,520 of record CAMCNO010000014.1, read on the forward strand.
CCCGCTTATCCAGCCGCTGGACGGACTGAATGGGATCGGGAAGCTTTATCTTCAAGCCGGCATCCTCCACCACCCGGACAGGCTGTCCAAACTGGGTGACCACCGCATATTCCGTGCTGTCCACCTGATAGATCACGAGAGTCAGAAGCAACAGAATGATCGCCGCTCCGATACCAAAGAGAACCGTCTTCTTGGGTGCGCCTTTTGCCTTTGTCATAAAATCATTCCTCCAAATGATGAAATTGTTCGATGGTGCTTATTTGGAACCGTTGCCCAGCCAGAGTTCCGCATTGTCGACGGAGACATTGCCGCCCAGCAGGAGCTTCTGCACATTGGGCAGGACTTCCTCCATGGCCTCCATATAGAGCCGGAACCGGGTCACACGGGGATAGGAGGCGTAGGCTTCCTGCCGCTGGGAGAAGAGGTCGGCATCACCCTGGGCGGTCTTGATGGTTTCCTCCCGGTAGCCCTCGGCCTCAGCGACCTGCTGGTAGGCGTCGGCCCGCGCCTGGGGGACGATGGTGTTTTGATAGGCTGTGGCTTCGTTGATGTAGATGACGCTGTCCTGCCGGGCGGTGGCCAGATCCTCAAAGCTGGAAAGCACAGCCTCCGGCGGAGCGGCCTCCACAAGCTGGACGCTTACAATCTCCAAGCCAGTCCCGTTCCTGTCCATCGTCTCCTGCAGCGCCTGTTGGACGCTCGATTCGATCTCCGGCTTGCCGTCTGTCAAGGTATAGTCGATGGTGTTCTCTCCCACGATCTGCCGGATACTGGTGGTGGCGCTGGACTGCAGCAGGGCTTCGGAGTTGCTGACATTCAGCAGATAGTCCGCACTGTTTTCTATCTTGTAATGGACAGACAGGTTCACATTGACCAAGTTGGTATCCCCGGTCAGCAGCTCCTGCACGCCAGTCTCTACCTGGCTCACATTCTCCGCCTTCACCAGCGTCACCGTTTCGATGGGTGCGGGGAGCTTATAGTGGATGCCTGGTGTAACGGCGTCATTGACCACGCTTCCGAAACGGCGGACAATGCCGCTCTCGTCCATCTGCACCACATAGATGCCGGAGAGCAGCCAGGCGCACGCCAGTACGCCGCCTATCCCGGCATAGAGCTTTTTGCCTCCGGGGAGTCCATGATGGTGGTGGCCGTGTTCGGCGCCGGTGTCCTCCTCCGGATGGAGCAGCAGATGGAGGTTGGAAGATAGGATCTCATAACCTGCGATCATCAGCAGCACCATGGCGATAATGGCGGCGATTTTGTCCAGGCTCGGCATCCCGAACAGGGAGCCCAGCAGACCTACCAGCACCGCCACGGAACAGTACATATCCATTTTTGAGTGATAGCCGTCCGCAATCAGGCTCTGGGAGCCGGTCTGCTGGCCTACATAGATTTTATAGCGGGCCATGAAGTAGTTGATTCCGATGCCCAGAAAAGCGCCCGCTGCCGCAAAGGGAACATAGCGCAGCTCCGTTGTCTCGCCGCTCAGTGCGTCGGACAGGATCTCCAGTCCCATGTAGAAAATGAATACGGCAACAAAGATCGCCAGGATATGCTCCACCTTTTTGCTGGCCAGCCGCAGTTTTTCCGCACCGTACCGGGCTATCATCAGGCCGATGAACACCACGCTGGTCACGAAGGCGTCGGTCATGGAGTGCCATGCGTTGGCGGCCAGTCCAACACTCCCGGACAGATCAGCCAGGAAAAAGCGCAGAGCGATCAAAATCACATTGGCAATGATCGTAATGAGCAGAGTTTTTTCTTTTCGTCCCATATGGGCCTCCTTCATTGATTTTCAAGCGAATTGCGCAAAGCCGTAATCGCCACCTCCAGCTGTTCCAGCGAAGGCTCTCTGGTGGTGATGTGCTGCAGCCACAGCCCCGGCGCAGTCAATATACGCAGCAGGAGATTGCCGGGATGTCTCCCGGAGAATCGGATGATCTCATAGCCGACACCGGAAATCACAGGGAAAAAGAGCAGTTTCGTCAGTACCCGCTCCCAAACACTGTTCCATGAAAAGATTGGGAGCGAGTAAAACAGGATACCGACAAAGATCATCATAAACAGAAAGCTGGTGCCGCAGCGGGGATGGAACCGGGTATGCCGGGCGGCGTTTTCCGGCGTCAATGGCTCTCCCGCCTCGTAGCAGGCCACCGATTTGTGTTCCGCCCCATGGTATTCAAATGTCCGGCGCATATCGGGCATCAGAGAGGTCAGGAGCAGATAGGTCAGCAGGACGCATATCCGAACCAGTCCCTCCACGATGTTTTTCAGCCAAACGCTGTCCAAAGGCAGCAACCGGCCTCCCAGCTTGACGACCGATGCGGGCAAAAGCATAAAAAGCCCCACGCTCAGCACAACGGCAAATATCCAGACAGCGGCAGTGAACAGCCGTTCCGATACGTGAGAAGCTGTTTGCTCCGGCTCCGGGTCGGTCAATACAACTGAAATGGAAAGGACGCGCTGGCCCAAGGCAAGCATTTGACAAAAGTTGATAAAGCCCCGGATGAGCGGAAGTCCTAAAATGGGGTGCCGCTTTCCCAACGGCTGGAACAGAACGAGCTCCGTCTGGATGCTCCCGTCCGGGCAGCGCACAGAAACTGCGCAGCGGCCCTCCGCTTTCATCATCACGCCGTCCAGTACGGCTTGACCGCCCACGGCTCCCAGCCTCGGATTTTGCGGATTGCTCACGATGCCGCCCCCTGTTCCGTCTCCTTGACCAGCCGCCGCAGGGTTTTGTCGTAGATCACCAGATTGGCCCGCTCCAGCAGGGTGTTTTGCATATCCGCCTCCAGCTGCTCATGCTGCTGGGCCTGCAAATGGGCCTTGATGGTATCGGCTACTTCCTCAAAGGTCTGCTGGCGTTCTTCGGTGCGATCCCGCACCTGAATGATATAGTAACCGCCGTCGTACTCTACAATGGGACTGGTCTCACCAGCGGCCAGCGGCTCAATGGCCTGCGCCAGCGGCTCGACCAGATCCTCCGCGTGGAAGGAACCGGAGATCTGCCCGCCGTTGGAGGCGGCGGAGGAGTCATCGGAATACTGCCGCGCAACCGCGGCAAAGTCCATGCCGCCCGTCAGAGCGTCCAGGGCGCTGTTTGCCTTGGTGCGGGCATCCTCCTTCTTCTCTCCGTTTGTTCCCTGGTCGATCCAGATCAGATTTAACTGGAAGGTAGCGGGAACGACCATGTCTGCCTGGTTTTCCTCATAGAATTGGCGGACTTCCTCCTCTGTCGGCTCGATCAACTGGTCGTCCACCTCGTCTTGATGCAGGATCTGAGCCAGATAGCGGATACGAAGTTCCTCCATGCTGTGATCCTCTCCTGTGTCGGAGCCGTCGCCGCTTTTCTCCAAAAGCAGTTCCTGTGCGATAATCTGCTCCAAAAGCTGCTGTTTCATCTCAAAGCTGGAGAACTGCCGCTGGTAGGCCGGAGACAGCTCCTGAAACTCGGTATAGAAGTCTCCCAGTGTGTAACGGCGGCTGTGGATGCTGAACAGAGTCTCGGTCTTTCGCGTCTCATATTCACGCGCCGTATTCTCCGATAACAGCGTCCATGTGATCTCTTCCTGGACTTCGGACAGGGGCCGCACTCCCGCGCTGGACAACTCCTGCAGCTCCAAAATACTCCAAGTCCCATCGCCGTTGTCAATGGGGTCACTGGTTTGACCGGCTTTCAACCGCCATAAGGCGGTTTCCTTTGCCTGCGGACCGGCCCCCTTTTCTATGGAGCCGTCAACCGCACCGCCGTTGGAGGCGGCCACACTGTCAAAGCTCTCGCCGGAGCGCAGCTTGCGGCCGGCTGCGGTGGCCTGGGATCCAGCATCATCGCCGGAAAATTTGATCTCACGGAATTTTGCGGCAGGGGCCGTTTCATAAGAGGACTGATTGGCCTGGTAGTAGGCGTCGATCTCCGCCTGTGTAGGCTGGGCCACTTTCAGCAGATCAAAGTTTACCTGCAAGCCCGCCGTTTTCTTCAGCTCATCCAGATATTCGGCAAAAAAGTCCTCGTCCTTCTGCGCTGCCAGCGTCTGCCGGATCTCGTTCTCCACCTCCGACAGCGTCTTTCCGGCGTATTCGCTCTGATTGCTGTCGTAGTATTTCTGCACCTCCCAGCTGGAAATGGACTCTGGGGAGATGTTCTCCTCATGGAGCTGGGAGACATATTGGGTGACCATGGCGTCGTTAAGCAGGTCAGACATCCCATGCCGCACATCGGAACGCTGGGTGATCCCGCTGCTCTCTGCCCAGGAAACGATCATCTGCTCCGTGGCCAGCCTGGAAACCATCTCCCGATAGCCCTCCAAGGTGTGGACGGGGTGGGCCTCGCACTCCTCGTCCGGCGTACATTTTGAATGGTCATAGCCGTGGGTGGGGCAGATGATATGCTCCCGCTCTTTGGCGTTTTCCACTGCGATAAAGGCGTTTAGTTCATCCACCGTGATGATCTTTCCATCATAGGAGGCCACCACATCGGGGCTGGGTGGTTCCGGCTCCCGCGTGAAAAGGAATCCGGTCCCCACAACGGCCACCGCCGCAACGCCAATCATGGGGAATATCCAGCGCCGCTTTTTTCTGGGGGGTGGCGGGCTTTTTTTAGGTGAGATCTCTGCGGGAACACTGCTCAGTTCATCGGGTTGTTCCGCCCGGCCCCACTCTGATTCTCTGACTTCCCGCTCCAGTTGAGTTTCTCCATCTGGAGAAACATCCTCCTCTGTTCCGTCCCGAATGTTCTCCTGCTTGCCGGCACGCTGAGATTTCGATTTGAAGCCCAGCGCCCCCAGCATATCGGACAGCGCGGAGGGCTGTTCCTCCTCCTGGGGCTGCCGAGGTCTGTTTTTTTCTTCCATATTGCTCCTCCAAATCCTGGTGGCTTTCTACCAGAAAGTTTAAGGAACAAATGTGGGGATTTTATGAGGATGAAAAATCTTCATAAAATCCCCACATTTCGCGGGTAAACTTCAAACCGTACATCCAGGAAGGGGCGCCCCGCCTCCAGACTGGTATTTTTCTTACAGGTTGATTGTTACCGTTTTGTAACTATTGAAAGGAGGACTTCTCTCGCATATGCCCTTCAAGAAAAAGAAATTGATGATCTCGGCAGCTTCCATTGCATCGTTTGCGCTTATAATGACTTTGACCTTCGGACTTCTCTATACGCCTGCCTATGCGGTCAGCATGGATGGCGAACAGTTGGGCGTTGTATCCGACACGGAGACTGCACAACGGGCTGTGGAATCCGCACAGGCCGAGGTGGAAAATGCCATAGGCGTGTCCGCTGTCATTACGGATGACATCTCCATCGGCTGGACAATGGCCAGCAAAAATGATCTTGTTTCGGAAGAAGAACTGACCGAGCGCCTGTTGGAGCAGGTGGAGGAGATCCGGGAGGGCTATGTCCTCTCTGTAGGTGGACAAGCGGTAGGATTTTCCCCAGACCGGGAAACTTTAGATTCCATGCTGGACGAGCTCTCCGCCCCATATCAGAATGAAAGTACCAAGGAGGTGCGCTTCGAGCCAGAGGTTTCCATTGAATATGGTCACGCATCCACTGAAATTCCCGATGACCCGGAGCAGATTTATGCGGCGCTTACCGCAAACTCTGTGGAGGCGGCCTCTTATACTGTAGCGGCCGGAGACACCTTTTCGGAGATCGCCGCAGGTCTGGATATGCGGCAGAGGGAGTTGTCCGAACTGAATCCATCCGTTGACCCGGATGTGCTGATGATCGGGGATGTGCTGAATATCCGGCGGGCAGTCCCGTTCCTCGCCGTTGTTACAGTGGATGAGGTCACCTATACGGAGCCGATCCCGGCTCCGGTAGAGTATGTGGAGGACGATTCCCTCTATGAAGGCGACTCCAATGTACTGTCTGAGGGCGAGGAAGGCGAGAACTGGATCCGTGCCGAGGTGACTTATCAGAATGGCACGGAGATCGCACGGACGGTTTTGGAGGCCGTGGTCCAGAAAGAGCCGGAAAAGAAAGTGGTAGCCACTGGGACAAAGGAGCGGCCTGCCACGGCATCCAAAGGCACCTACATCTGGCCGGTAGACGGTACCGTCACCTCGTCCCCTGGCAGTCGGACTCTGTTTGGAAGCACGAATTATCACTCCGGACTGGACATTGCCGTTCCTTATGGCACGAAGGTCAAGGCCGCTGACGGCGGAACCGTCAGCTTTGCCGGCTGGAAAGGGGACTACGGCAATCTGGTCATCATTACCCATGACGATGGAACTCAGACCTACTACGCCCACAACTCCAACCTGTTGGTTTCCGAGGGCGATTCTGTTTATCAGGGACAAGCCATTGCGGAGGCGGGTTCTACCGGGCGCTCCACCGGGAGCCATTGTCATTTTGAGGTGCGGGTGAACGGAGAGGTGCAAAATCCCTATGATTATCTCTGAATGTGAGATGAACAAAAATGGTTTCCTTTGAACTGTCCATTTTGGACTGGATACAGACATCCCTGCGCTCCGGCTTTGGCGATGTGTTTTTCCCAATCATCACAACTTTTGCGGATGAGGGGATCGGCTGGGTGCTTTTGTGCGGTATCCTGATATTGATCCCGAAAACGAAAAAGCTGGGCGGTGTCATGTTTCTTGCCATTATCATAGAGGTGCTGGCCTGCAATATCATTCTCAAGCCTCTGGTGGCAAGGCCCCGCCCCTTTATGTTGAACTCGGCTGTTCAGCTGCTCATTCCCGCTCCAGAGGACTATTCTTTCCCCTCCGGACATACGGCGGTTTCCTTTGCTGCGGCATCTGTGCTGCTGTTTCAAAAAAGCAAGGGGTGGCTGCCTGCGCTTCTGATGGCCGGACTGATCGCCTTCTCCCGGCTGTACCTCTATGTCCATTTTCCCACAGATGTCATTGCCGGTGCGGTGATCGGGATCGCGGCCGGGGCGCTGGCCTGCCGGCTGTGGGCATTCTGTGAAAAGCGATTGTCGAAAAAAGTGCAGAGGCGGTGATTTTTTGTAATGATGAAGATGCTGTAAGCTGGACATTGACATACCGATCCCTACACATCATCTGTTTTGGAAATACTTTTTTCCCTTTTGGAAAGAAGGCATCGTGAAGGATTGACTTCTTTCCATAAATCCATCATACTGAAAAGGGTTTTAGCCTTTTCAAGAATAATTAGGAGGTCCTTTCCATGAAACATAACATCCGGAAGCTTGTGGTGGTTCCCGCAGCATTGCTTATGACGGCGGCACTTTCTGTCGGTGCTTTTGCAGCAGACGCATCTGCCGGCTACTGCACACAGGATCACGACCACAGTATCCACAGCAGCTGTACCTTGGATCACGACCATGCGGCCGATGCCATCTGTACGCTGGAGCATGACCACGCTGTTGACGCCGCCTGCACCTTAAATCATGATCATGCGGTGGACGCAAGCTGCTCTGCGGTCCATGACCACGCCACCCATGCGACCTGCACCAAGACACATGACCACAGCGGAGATGGAACGACATCCGGGCATCATGGCTCCTCTCACGGAACGAAAACCGGTGGAAGCAGCAGACACGGTGGTTCCCACCACTAAGGGAAAACAAACAGGCGGGCAGCACTGCCCGCCTGTTTTCGTATCAATTATGTTTCATCCAACGAATGTGAGGAGTTTCCATGAAGTGTTTTAGACGGCTGTTGTCATGGGACAGTTTCTTTGCGGTCTATTTTCTGGGCTATCTGGCCGCACTATTTTATGTGAGTATTCGCATGGAAAGAGTTTTGGAAGGCTTGTGGGATCTGGGAAGCGTCTGGCCCATATTTGGCGCACAGCTTATATTTACCGCCTTTTATGCCTCTCAGATGAAACGAGTGGACACAAGCCGGATTGCCAGAGCCGTATCAATGGCTGGATACCTTTATTTCTGCTTCTTGCTGTATTCCGTTTGCCTGCTGCTCTGCGCTGATCTTTTGAACTTGCTTGCCGGAGCGTTACTCTCCTGCCTTATCGACATCCATGTGTTCCTATGGAGCATAGCTTTTATAATTGCCGCAGGCGTAACGCTCTATGGCAGCCTCCACGCTCGGCAGTTCCGCCATGTGTCCTACACAATACCTTGTGGAGCCCGCTTAGACAACTCTTGCAGGATCGTGCTGTTGAGCGACCTCCACATCGGACTATTTGTGGGAACCCGGCATATTGCAAAAATGGTGGATGAAGTCAATGGATTGCACCCGGAGCTGGTCGTGATCGCCGGGGACATTTTCAATAATGGCTCTGTCGGGGAGTGCTGGGAACTGGAGAGCATCTGCGGCAGTCTTCAAAACCTCCGGACAACACAGGGCGTATTTGCCGTTCTGGGAAATCATGATCCATCTCCAGCGGACAAGCAGCTTCAAGCATTTTTCAAAAACGCCGGGATCCATTTACTTCTGGATGACAGCGTGGAATTACCGGAGATCTGTCTCGTTGGGCGGGATGATCTCTTGCGGAGCGGCGGGAAGCGTTTGCCGCTGGCTGAACTGCTGGCCTCTGTCACAGGAGATAAACCGGTGGTCGTTATGGATCACAGTCCAGACGGCTTTGAGGAAGCGGCTCAGTGTGGAGCCAGCATGGTTTTGAGTGGCCACACCCACCGGGGCCAGTTTTTCCCCGTGACCTTGCTCACAAAGCTGTTTCATCCGCCAGGGCATTTCTATGGGCATACCCAGTTGAGAAACACACATGGCATTATCTCAGCCGGAACTGGTTATTTTCAACTGCCCATCCGTGTCGGAACAGACAGTGAAATCGTCACAATAGAACTAATACCATAATTCTATCCACTATTTCTCCGCAAGATGGGACAACCCTGTTTCAATGATCGGCCATATATTCTGCTCAGGCAGAGAATAGAATATCTGTCTGCCAACCCTGCGCTGTGCCACTATTTTGTGGGCCTTCAAAATGTTCAGCTGGTGGGAAACCGCCGATTGCGTCATCCGTAACCGCTCTGCAAGCTCCGTCACGCAAGTTTCCTGCTCATGGAGGATAGCAATCAGTCGGATGCGGGTGGGGTCGCCCAACACACGGAAAAAATCTGCCATCGCCGGCACAAACTTAGGATCGCAAGGGCAGTGATGTTCCTTCTGATGATTCATTTGATGGTTGATGGAAAGGGCGCGGCCAAAGTAGTGGCCCGCGCCCTTTCTCTCCTTTTTACAGATTATGAACCCGCAGGGCTCTAATCGCATTCAAGACCGCGATCACGGTGACGCCCACATCGGCAAAAATCGCCATCCACATATTGGCCCGGCCTATCGCACCCAGAGCAAGGCAGATAAACTTGACCACCAGAGCCAGAGTGATGTTCTGATAGACGATGGAGATGCACTTCCGGGAGATCTTGATGCCCTTTGCGATTTTCATGGGGTCATCATCCATCAGAACCACATCCGCCGCCTCAATAGCCGCATCAGAGCCCATAGCGCCCATGGCGATGCCGATGTCCGCCCGCCCCAGCACGGGGGCGTCGTTGATGCCGTCGCCCACAAAGGCCAGCTTCGCCTTCGGCGGCTTTGCGGCCAGCAGCTTCTCCACTTGGGTCACCTTGTCGCCGGGGAGCAACTCGCTGTGAACCTCGTCCACGCCCAAATCGGCTGCCACACGGTCCGCCACCCGCTTGGCATCGCCGGTGAGCATGACGGTCTTTTCCACTCCGGCCTTTTTCAGTGCGGAGATAGCTGCCTTGGAGTTGGGCTTCTCGATGTCGGAGATCAGGATGTGTCCGGCGTATTCGCCGTTGATGGCCACATGGATGATGGTGCCAACCGAGCTGCAATCCGCATAGGGGATGGCCAGACGCTGCATCAGCTTCGCATTGCCGGCGGCAACCTCAACGCCGTCCACCTTGGCGATCAGTCCATGACCGCTGATCTCCTCGATATCGGTCACACGGCTGCGGTCGATTTCTTTCCCGTAGGCTCTCTGCAGGCTCTTGCTGATGGGATGGGAGGAGGAACACTCGGCCAACGCCGCGTATTCCAGCAGCTTTTCTTCCTCCATGGTGTTGTGGTGGATGCCGTTGACCTCAAACACGCCCTGAGTCAGAGTGCCGGTCTTGTCAAACACCACCACCTTGGTCTGGGACAGGGTCTCCATATAGTTGGAGCCCTTGATCAGAACGCCCTCCTTGCTGGCGCCGCCAATACCGGCGAAGAAGCTGAGGGGAACGCTGACCACCAGAGCGCAGGGGCAGCTGATGACCAGGAAGGTCAGGGCGCTATAGATCCAGTTAGCCCAGTTAGCGGGATTGCCCATCAGCATATTTCCGATGGGGGGCAGCACCGCCAACAGCAACGCGGCGATACAGACCAACGGCGTGTAGACCTTGGCGAACTTGGAGATAAAGTCCTCCGACTTGGATTTCCGGGAGCTGGATTCCTCTACCAGTTCCAGAATCTTGGATACAGTAGACTCACCAAACTCCTTGGTGGTTCGGATCTTCAGAACACCGGTCATATTGATGCAGCCGCTGATGACCTCGTCATCCACAGCGGCCTCACGGGGCAGACTTTCACCAGTCAGTGCGGAGGTGTTCAAGGCGGAATTACCCTCAATGATGATGCCGTCAATGGGGACTTTTTCGCCGGGCTGCACCACGATCACAGTGCCGATCTCCACTTCGTCCGGATCTACCTTTTCCAGCTGTCCGTTCCGCTCAATATTGGCGTAGTCCGGTCGAATGTCCATGAGAGCGGTAATGTTTCTACGGCTCTTTCCTACGGCATAGCTCTGGAACAGCTCACCCACCTGATAGAACAGCATGACGGCGATGGCCTCGTTGTAGTCGCCGCTCTTTTCATAGATGGCCAGTGCGATGGCGCCGATGGTGGCCACCGCCATCAGAAAGTTTTCGTCAAACACCTGGCCGTTCAGGATGCCCTTCACGGCCTTCCTCAAAATGTCATAGCCGATAATTAGGTAAGCGGCCATATAAAGCGCCGTTGAGAGTCCCATGGGCAGCGCCAGGAAATTCAACGCAATCATCATTGCCGCCGCAATCAAGATGCGTACCAGCATGATCGTTTGCTTTTTTGTCACGGTATAACCCCCTTTAATTTATTGATTGCTCAATCATTTAATACTTTCTGTGAAAGACGCGCCCCTTTCGCCTGATGCGTCCGGGGCGCTTGCGGGTCAAAGTTCAATCTCGCAGTCAGGCTCCACCTTCTTGCAGGCTTTCAGGACTGCCTGCATGACCTCCTTCGGCTCCTGGCCATCCTGAAACTCCACGATCATCTTCTGGGTCATGAAGTTAACGGTGGCGGCGGCGACGCCGGGGGTCTTTCTGGCGGCGTCCTCCATCAGATTGGCGCAGTTGGCGCAGTCAACTTCGATCTTATAGGTCTTTTTCATCGGAATAGCTCCTCTCGAAATTGTTGGATTTATCAATCAAGCACTTGTTTAATTGATGTGATTGTAGTATGATGGATTCGCGGCGGGAAGTCAATGCCTTACGCTGCCTTTCTTCCAAACCGGCAAAAAGCATTTCCAAAACGGACAATTTTCAAGGAGGGATATGTGATGTCTGACTTGCAGCTCCCCCATCACCACGGCGAGGGACAGAATACGGAGTTTTTGAAGGCGCAGTTGGCAAAGCCGGAAACATTCCAGACCGTTGCCGGGACATTCAAGCTTTTGGATGATTCCAGCCGGCTGCGGATCTTCTGGCTGCTGTGTCACTGCGAGGAGTGCGTCATCAACATCTCCGCTATGGTGGAGATGACAAGCCCTGCTGTGTCCCACCATCTGCGGCAGTTAAAAGACCGTGGATTGATTGTCAGTCGCCGTGAGGGGAAAGAGGTCTACTATAAAGCGGCGGAGACGGAGCAGAGCGTTTTGCTCCATCAGGTCATCGAGAAGATCATGAAGATATCCTGCCCGGATTAGGCAGGAGGAAAACGGAGGGATCGGCTTGTATCATCAGCATCTTCCAAAAATTCAAACTGCATTGGCTGATGTTCCGGACGGCCTGCTTCTGGAGGAGCATCATCCCGTTGCAGACGGGAAAGGTGGTGTGAGGCACACGGAGGCCATTCCAGGAGGAAAAGGACAAAAAACCTCTTGGGAAGTATTCCCCGGCTGTACCCTTGTTTTTCAGGACTTTCTGGCGGGGCAGGTTTCCTGCCAGCATGGAGCGGAGCGCGACCTTCTGGAGATCAACTACTGCCGCTACGGGCGTGTTGGCTGGAACATGAAAGACGGCAGTTCGATTTACCTTGGCCCCGGCGATTTTTCCCTGCACACCAGACAGCTCTGCGCCGGTTCGGTCATGACATTCCCAGTGGGGCACTATGAGGGGCTGGCCATCTGGCTGGATCTGTCCAAATTTGATATGGCTCTGCCTGACTTCCTTGGCGGAACAGGCGTGACCGCACAGGCATTGGCAGAAAAGTTCTGTGCCGGAGGGACATCTGCGACGCTTACGGGAAACGAGAAAACAGAGCCTATTTTCGGCGGTTTCTATGGGCAGCCGGAACCGCTTCAGCAGGCGTATTTCCGTTTGAAGGTCATGGAACTGCTGCTCCATCTCAGTGCGGTTTCTTTATCACCCAAACGGGAAGCGGACAAATACCAGACGGAGCAGGTGGAGATCGCCCGCAGCGTCCACGATTATATTTTGCAGCACATGGAGCAGCGGGTCACCATTCAGGAGCTGTCTCAGCGGTATCTGATCAACCCCACCACATTGAAAGCTGTGTTCAAGGCGGTTTATGGCGATTCCCTTGCCGCCCACATGAATGAACACCGAATGGAGAAAGCGGCCCTGCTGCTGACGCAGACCAAGGATAGTATCGCCCAAATTGCCCAAGCTGTGGGCTACGAGAGCCAGAGCCGCTTTTCCGTGGTATTCCGGGAAACCTATGAGATGTCACCCCTGGAATATCGGAAATTGCATGGGAAAAGCCGAATCGATGGGAACAAATAAAGAAGCGGCGGGCCAGTTCAAAACCGGCCTGCCGCTCTCGTTATACGCTTTGCAGCGGAATGCAAATGGTAAACTTTGAGCCTTTCCCGATGACGCTCTCTGCCGTGATGGTTCCCCCATGTGCCTCAACGATGGACTTTGTAATAGCCAGCCCGATCCCCATGCCGCCGGTCTGCTGGCTTCTGGATGGGTCTACCCGGTAAAACCGCTCGAACAGCTGAGAAAGGTGCTCCTCTGGAATGCCTTCGCCCGTATCCGACACAGATAACTGGATCAAGTCTTTTTCCTGCCGGCCTTCCAGCCGGACGATCCCGCTCTCCGGCGTGGCCCGCAGCGCATTGGAGACAAGGTTGGTCAAACATTGCTTGATGCGATCCTGATCGCATACCATGGCAAGTCCTTCTGGAGTGGTATCTAACTCAAAGGCGACCCCTTTGTTCTGAAATCTGGCAAGAAAATCAAGGCGAATGTCCTCTAACAATTCCGCAACAGACATTGGTTCCAGATGTAGTATGATCTGTCCGCTTTCCAGATTGGACAATTCCTGAAGCTGCTCCACCAGCCGTGTCAGCCGCAAAATCTCCTCCCGATAGCCCTGAAACAGCTCCGGGGACGGCTCCCATATCCCGTCGATGACCGCCTCCACATGGCTTTGCAGATTGGTTAGTGGTGTTCTCAGCTCATGGGCCACATCCGCAGTCATCCGGCGCTTTTGCTGTTCCCTCAGTTTTAGCGTTTCAGACATCTCGTTGACCGACTGCATGAGGGACGCCAGCTCTTTGGTTTTCGTCTTTGTTTCAATTTTTCGCCCATAGTCCCCCTCCGCGATACTGCGGGTCACCTCGACTGTCGCCGAGATCGGTCGGGCGATGCGTCTGGCCGCAAAGAAGGCAAGCACCATGGCCACAAGCAGAAAAGCAATACCCAGCCCCAGCGTTACTCGATTGAGCGTATTCAGTAATATCAATGCGTCATCGTCCAACGCATAGGGACCGTAATATCCAACCGTCAGATAGCCCGTCAGCGTTCCATCGCTGGAGAGATCGTATGTGGTTTCTGAATAAGCACCGTTAAAAGAGGGATAGCGGCTGTGCATATTCTCCTCTGCATGCTGCAGTGCGATTTGGCACTCTTGTGCTTTATGTATGGAGATATCCCAGTCCACCTCTCCGTTGCGCGTCTGCACATGGACAATCAGGCCGTTTTGCAGCGCCGCATTACCGATCACCTCTACTGCGTCAATGTTATAGCTTTGGCTTTCTGGCAGGTACTGCTCCTCGACCTGCTCAATGATCTGCTGTATCTGGCGCTGGCGTTGGTCGTTGGCATAGTGCGCAAACAGGTTGTCCAGAGTCAGGTTAAACAGGAGCGTCATTGCGCCAAGAGAGAATATTAGCAGGGCGGAGAAGTAAACAGTCAACTTCGCCTTCAGGGAATGTACCATTTGCTCTCCCTCCCATCAGCCTTGGAACTGATAGCCCACACCATGCACAGTGACAATAAACTCCGGGTCATGTCTGTCTGGTTCGATTTTGCTGCGGAGGCTTTTAATGTAGGTATCAACACTTCGGTTATAGCCGTCGTAATCATCTCCCAGCGCATAGGAGATCAGCTGTTCTCTGGTAAAGATCCGTTTCGGCGCTTTGGCAAGTGTCCGCAGTATTTGATACTCCGATGGCGTCAGGTGGATGGGCGCCCCTTCCTTCAAAACGGTTTTGTTCTGAAAGTCGATCACCAGATATCCGTCCCGATAGGAGACTGGAACGCTCAACAACTCGTCGCTCTCCGTCCTCCGCAATACCGCTCCCACTTTGGCTACCACAACACGGGGGCTGAATGGCTTTGTCAGATAATCGTCCGCACCGACCTCTAAACCATCCAGAATGTCCTGCTCCTGGCTCTTGGCTGTAAGCATGATGATGGGGATGCGGTACTGTGCGCGGATCTGCCCGCATAATGTCTCTCCCGGTATATCCGGCAGCATTAAGTCCAGCAGGATCAGATTGACCGGATGAAGCCGCAGCAACTCCAGCGCGGTTTCCCCGTCATGGGCCGACATGGTTCGATATCCCGCCTTTTCCAGATAGGCGGCCAGGACTTGTGTGATCTTGACTTCATCATCCACAAGGAGAATCAGTTTCTGTGTTTGCATGGCAGTTTTGTTCCAATCTACGAGTTGTAAATGCAAAGGCTTTCTTGCTTTTGACCACGATCATTATACTACATGGATGGCAGTGCTTCAACTACGAGAAGTAAAGCCAAGGACACTATGACTCAGCAGAGGCATCCATAGAAACCCTTGCGTTGTCTGGATGGATCAATATGACAGACACCCCCTTTTTTCTGGCATAGTTGACCGTCATGCCTGTTCCGCTGCGGATTGAGCGGTCATTGTCATACACGGCCAGAAGTATATCGGCGTGATCCACCATGTAGTAATTACGCCGCTTATAGCAGACCGCAAGCACCTCTGCCTTTGTCCCAATTACCACGGTTTCCGTGCTGTGTTGAATTAAGACCTTTAGACGGCCCCGGCTGCGGCTGTCCCAGTCAGCATCATGCCCCTCAAAGGGCAGGGCGATAAACAACTCAATATCGTTGTACTCTGGTTGTTCCTTCAGTTGGAGCAGTATTTCCCCGGCCCACATATCCACACCTAATGCACCGCCAACATAAAAGCGGCGGACTCCCTGCTCATAGAGCGCCACGATCTGATCCCGCAGCCGTTTTTTCAACCGCTTGCAGCCGGTGTTATTCTCCTTGTATTTCCACTTGAACCGGGCAGGGCGATGGCCAGTGATGGCACATGATTTTATACTCATGATGAACTCCATTTCATTGGGTGAATTGAATTTATCCGGTTTTTGTAATATGCCTATAAGGTCTATTGCGCTTTTAGATTATTATAACATGGCCAGATTGCACATACAATACAAGTATCAAGGCTGGCGGAGGATACTTGCAGTATGGTCGATTATAAAACGCTCGGCTCCCGGATCAGGGCAGTTCGTTTGGAAAAGAAAATGACACAAGAGCAGTTGGCAGAGGCGGTCGGAGTGGGCGTTACCCACATCAGCCACATCGAGACCGGCAACAGTATCCCAAGCCTTCAGGTCATGCTGGATATTATCAATGCTTTGGGGTGTTCAGCGGATGAGCTTTTCTGTATGGAGATCGATCAAGCCCGTCCGCTGATGAACAGCTGGCTGAGTGAGCTTGTGGCGGATTGCAGCAATATGGAGATCAAGCTGATCACCGATATGGTGCTTTCCCTGAAGAGTTCACTGCGCCGTTTGCGGCTTGACGATCCAACCTGACAGCTATCCTGACAAACAAAAACGAGACGCAGCCCATCCTGTATGTGGTGCGTCTCGCTTTTTGATATGTATAATACGATTTTTTATGTACGGCGCTGTGGTTATATCCACGGCGCCGTATTCCGTTCCCAGAGCGATTTTCAGAATTCATCCCGAAACGCACCTGGGAGCTGTTTGCTTTCGATACCGACGATGTCATCCAGCGGGATCCTTGTGCCGTCCGTCAGGAGCATAACACGCTCAACGCCGTCCGTCCTTTTCAATTTTCCCGTAACAGTAACATAGCTGCCGCCATCCTTGCGCTCATCCGGTTGGAACCATGTGACCGTGACCTCCGGCTGCTGGCCGATGATCTCCTCTAGATACCGTTGTTTCTCGTCCAGGACGGCCCTGCTGTCCTCGTCCAGTTCGATCTTCCGGTCAGTCAGCCGGGCCGTCTCCACGATGGCCGCTCCGTGGCCTGTCAGTGCGGCGAAGGGGCTGAAAATGGCGGCCCGATCACTGAGAGGCATCCTGGGATGCTTGGCCGAGGTCGGATGGGGCAGGCCAATGATGTCGTTATATCTGTTCGTCATTCATGGTGGCCCCCAATCGTCTTATTCCGCTCCCTGGCGGTAGCGCCCTCCTCCAGATTCATGCCTTTGAGGATGGCGTTTTTGCCGAATTTCTTCTTGATGCCCAGCATGGCCTCCTGCACCTTCCGCTCACGGACCAGGGCAGCGTCCTCCTTTTTCCGGCGTTCCTCCTGGGCGGCGTAGTCAGTGAACAAGTCCAACTGCTCCGCCGCAGGCTCTTTGGGCGCGTCTGCCTCGCAAATCAGACGGTTGGCGGAAATGCTCAGCCGCCGCACCAGCAGGTTTTTGTCCACGATGCGGTCAAACAGCTCCAGCACCGCCCGAATGATCTCGTTGGTGGAGGAGCTGTACCTGTCCAGATTGATGGTGCCGGTGGCGTGCTTGGGAACCTTTCGGCCATAGCGGTCTGTGGTGACCGGGCCTTTGTAGCTTTTGCTCCGCTGGGGATCGTCCAGATTCTCCCGGTCATAGCCAACTGTCAGTACAAGCTGGTTGGTCACCAGCCCCTTATCCACCAGATCAAGGGCCAGTGCGTCCGCCATTTCCCGCATTACCAGCTTTGCCTTTTCAAACTGATATGGGCATTGCAGGACCTGCCCGGAAACGATGCTCTTATTTTCTGGCTTGTACGCTTTCACGTCCGCGATAGTGCAAGGTTCCCAGCCCCAGGCGTGATCCACTAAGATTTCCGCATTGACGCCGAACAGCTTGTAGAGCAGCTCCTCGTTATAATAATCGGTTTCCTTGCCGATGGAGCAGCGGGCGATGTCGCCCATGGTGTAGAGCCCATTGGCCTCCAGCTTCCGGGCATAGCCGGGGCCTACCCGCCAGAAATCCGTCAGCGGACGGTGATCCCACAGCAGACGGCGGTAGGTCATCTCGTCCAGCTTGGCGATCCGCACGCCGTCCTTGTCCGGATGGATATGCTTGGACACAATATCCATGGCGATCTTGGCAAGGTACAAATTGCTACCCATCCCCGCCGTGGCGGTGATGCCAGTAGTCTCCAGCACATCCAGAATGATCTTTCGAGCCAGCTCACGGGCCGTCAGATGATAGGTGTCCAGATAGTTCGTCACATCCATGAACACCTCGTCGATGCTGTACGGAAATATATCCTCCGGGGCCAGATACTTCAAATAGACGCTGTATATCCGGGTGCTCCACTCAATATAATGGGCCATCCGGGGCGGGGCCACAATGTAGTCCAGCTCCATCTCAGGATGATTTTTCAGTTCCGGATCGTTCCATGAGGAACCGGTAAACTGCCCACTGGGGGCATTGCGCCGCCGCTGGGCGTTGACTTCCTTCACCCTCTGGACAACTTCAAACAGTCTTGCCCGACCGGAGATGCCATGGGCTTTGAGGGAAGGAGACACGGCGAGGCAGATGGTCTTTTCCGTGCGGCTCTCGTCCGCCACCACCAGATTGGTGGTCATGGGGTCAAGCCCCCGCTCCACGCACTCCACCGAGGCGTAAAACGATTTCAGATCCACGCAGAGATAAGTCCTGTTTTTCATACCCCGGTCGCCTCCTTGCCTTAGTATGCCTGGTACCAGTGGAAATTATGGGTGGTCAGCCCAGCACTACATCCAGCTCTATTTTCCCCGTCTCCGGGAAGTTCTTCTGTACCTGCTGGCGAATCAGTTCCCTTGACTCTGCTGGTTCAGCAGAATAGGCGGAGGCGATGTGCTCATAGCCCCACAGGGCCTCCGGCGTGGAGTAGACGGAGATGGGCCAGCCATACTCCAAGCCCTTCTTATTGATGCGCCTGCGGAAGTCCCGGATCAGCAGATAGCTCTGCATCTGGAGGTCTGTCACCGTCCCCTCAAAGTTCTTCTCTCCATCCTTGCCGAAACCGGCTAACCGTTTCAGCTCGAAGGAAAACAGCTCGTCCTTGCTTTCAAACTGGTCCATGATCCGTTTGCAGCGCATACTGGCCAGTTCTTCATCCCAACGGCTGTCGAAGTCATAGCCGTCCCGCCGGTAGTTGGCAAAGTGGGGAAACCACTCTCTGGAGATAAAGCCCGCCTTTTTGCCGAAGAATTTGCCATAGGCCACCTGGCCGCTCCGGGCGATCAGTTCCCGCCACTCCCACGGGTCCTGCTCCTCGTCCCCAGTCCACCAGTACAGGTCGGAGGTATGTTCCTCCACTGAGAAACCGGGAATCTCATTTTTGAACAGCGGGAGAAAGCCGACCTCATTGATCCAGCCAATTAACTCCTCCCAGCTTCGGATGCGGCTGGGATCGTCCCAGTCCAGTCCCCGCATGATCCATTCGCCGTTCTCGATCGCCATACTGACACCTCCCGCCTATGGCTTTGTGTTATTATAACACAGTGGATCCCAAGATTCTATCAGGATGAATGTTCTTTCTCTGCTCTAAACTTTCTTGGAGTGGGTCCTTCTGGATGGTTCATCATGGACCGAGGCTCGGTTCACAAAATGCGCGGACTCTCCCCTTGGCGGGAGAGTCCGTTTCTATGCTCAGAGGAGCCGGTACAGATTGGAACTGAGGCTTCCGTTCTCCCGCCAGCGCGGGCTTTTGGCAATCAGTCCCGCTTTGCATAGATCGTCCAGCGCCCGTTTGACAGTGCTTCTGGAGAGTTTCAGTTCGGCGGCAATAGTCCTGATTCCCGGCCAGCACTGGCCGTCCTTGTCAGCATGGTCCTTCAGGTACATATAGACCGCCCGCGCCCGGTGAGAAAGCTCGGAGCGGTAGATCATCTCAAAATATCCCACGGCTATTTTCCCTCCATGCCGGTACGTAAATCTGGGTTTCGCTGCGGCCTGCCGTGGGGCCGTCTGTCCCGCGCCTGTGCCATGCCGCCAGCGGGTGGCGTGTTCTGCGGGACCGGGGGCGGCGCATCCTCGACGATCTGTGTGTAGTGGTGTTCCAGGATGGCCCGCTCCAACTCCTGCTTGCTGGCATAGGCCACAGAACGGGCGGCCTTCTCCGGGATGGTATATGGCTCCTCAAAGGTGATGCCCCAATCCAGAAACAGCCGCAGCCGGGTCTGCATGGGATGGGAGCCGGTCTTCATGACGATAAACTGCCCCTTGGGGATAGACTTCAGCTCGTCGGCGGTCATGAGGGGCCGCTCGATCATCTGCAAGCTCTGGCTGGGGTCGTTCTTTCCTTTGCTGATGGAGCCAGATAGGACGGTGCGGCTGCCCAGGGCCTTGGAGAGTACCTCGGCAGTCTGGCTGTTGGGGGCAAAGCCGCCGAAGATCGTGTCCTGCACATTGTCCTGGATGATCTCCGCGCCCTCTTTGCCGTAGTTCTTTTCAAGCTGCGCCAGCGACTGGATAATCGGCACCAGCGTCAGTTTGCGGGAGCGCCCCGCGCTGAACAGGGGCAGGATGTCAAAGGCGGGCATGGTGCCCAACTCATCACAGAACAGCACCACCCGGTTCTTCAGCTTGCCGCCGTTCTCGTCGGCCACGGCAAACAGCTCGCGGGAGAGGGTCTGGATCATGAGTCCAGCCATGAAGTTCTTGCTGGGATCTTCTTCCGGGAGGATCAGGAAGATGGCGGACTTCCGGGAGGCGAAGGTCTCCGCGTCGATGGCGCTGTCGAAGCACAGCACCTGCTCCAGTTCTGAGTCCAGGAAAGCGTTGAGCCGGGAGAGTACGGTGGACATGACGGAGGCCATGGCCTGATCCGCGCTGTTGAGGGCAGCGCCGGCAAACCACCGGGCCTTGTGCGTTTCCGGCAGGCGGTTCATCAACATCTGAAACCCATTCTTGCCCTTGACGGTCTTGCTGGGGGCCAGCAGATCCTGCACCAGCTTGAACACGCTGACGATGTGCCGCTTCTCCCGCTTGTCCCGGTCATTCGGCGGCAGATACTCCGCCAGCAGGAGGATGACGGCGGTGAGCAGTCCCTCCGCGGCGTCGTAAAAAAACGCGTTCTGCCCGTAGTTGGAGGCGTCCCCCTCCGGGTTGACGATGGTCTTGGAGAGGATCTTGGCATACTTCTCCGCCTTGGCGCGGGCAGCGAGGTTTTTCTCATCCTCCCGGCAGATATCCATGTAGTGGTTGATGAGGGTCAGCAGATTGTAGCCGTCCGAGCGGGTGGGGTTACGCAGGTCGATGACCGCCACCTGATAGCCGTAGTACCTGGACGCTATCGTGCCGTAATTCCGCGCCAGATCCCCCTTGGTATCCAGCGCCAGGAAGCTCATGCCGCTGGCACAGGCATATTCCAAGTTTGGGTAAAGGAAGAAGGCGGTCTTGCCCACACCGGACGCGCCGATCATGAGGCAATGGATATCGTCTGTGTCCACGATGGCCTTGAGGGGGTGGCGCTCCTTCTTCGATTTCGATTTGGGCGGCTTCTTGTTTTTCCTGGGCTTTTTCGGAAAGCTGCCGCCCTCGCAGCCCAGCACCAGCCCCTGGGCCTGGGGCAGCTCTTTGCCAGAGCGCCACTGGGAAGGCTGGAACGGGATATGCCGGTAGGTCTGCTCGATCTCCTTTTTGGTTGCCCACCGGGCCGTTCCGTGCTGGCCATCGCCCACGGTCTTGGACTTGATGTTGTTCAGGGAGCCCTGACCGGAGAAGTGTGTGGCGGCGGCCACGATCAGGAGCATCCCGCCCGCCAGCGCAAGAAGTAAAATCGTTTGGATCGGCATAGGCTCACCCCATCTGCTGTGTGACCGGAGCAAGTGCCTGTGCCTCTGTGATCTCGGCCAGATCATCGTTCCAGTCCTTGTTCTGTGGGATCAGCCGGTCTGAGGCGATCCCGAACTGTTCCGCAACTCTCTCCGCGATCCGCAGGCAGGCGGTGTGTCCGGCCTTGTCGTTGTCCAGACACAGGAACACCTCGCGCAGTGCGGGATTCTGCTCCATCATCTGGAGCACAGGCTGGCTGGATGTTCCGCAGCAGGCCACATAGCTGTGCTCCTGCCAGCCCTCCGGGTACAGTGTTACAAAAGACAGCAGGTCAATAGGGGCCTCGAACACATACAGCCGGTTGCTGGTACCGGTCCAGTGGAAGCTGTACCGAGGGTCGCTGCCCGCCACATTGATGCGGAAGGTCTTGCCCAGATCGTTGGTGCTTCGCTTATGGGCATGACGGACAACGCCGTGTTCGTCTTTTCCGACAAACACGGCGTTGTGATATTCTGCGTCCTCATAGATGAGTCCTGCTCGGACGAAGGTATTCAGCACCTCCCGGTCGATGTGCCGTTTCTTCAGCAGGTATGCATAGAGACGGCGCATCGAATGGTTGGCGGGCGGCTGGATGAATTCTCTTATGGGTTCTTCCTTCGGCTTTTGCGCCGGTGCATACGGCTGCCCCTGTTCGCCATCCAGCAGGCGGGTGACCGCCTCCGGGTAACTGAGATGATAGAAATTCTGAACGAAGGAGACGGGGCCACCGCCTTCCCCGGTGGCGTGGTCGTACCACTCATTGCCCCGGACAGTGACGCTGTGGTCGCTGGTCATGCGATACTCCGGGCCGGAGCGGATGAGTTTCTCTCCCTGGCGGCGCAGGAACTCAACGAGGTCAACAGAGCCAGCCCGGAGCTTCTGCTCCTCGGTAAAATGAATATAGGGCATTTTATCTCACCTCCACTAAATTTGCTGCATTCGTTCTTCGTAATCGTCCGCCTTATGGCCCATGGCAATCTTCTTTTCCCTAATCCGCTGGCGCAGCTTTTTATCCGTAAACGAGATCGTTCTGGCAGGTCCCTTTGGCGTCTGCTCCTGAAAGATCCGGCTCATGTGGCGCAGGAGCCGGGTGGCACAGGAGAACAGGGATGGCCCCCGAAAGTCATCCATGTGGTCAAGGAAATATTGAGCATACTCGCTGCCCTGCGCCGCCGCCAGCGTGAACCAGCGGACGGCGGCGTCCCCGTCCTTCGGAATCTCCTTGCCCAGCAGATAGAGCTTGCCCAGGGCATACTGGGCGTATTGGTTCCCCCGTTCAGCGGAGGCGGTCAGCCAGCGGACGCCCTCGGCGGTATCCTTTGAGACATTCTCTCCTTGGAGCAGGAGTTTACCCAGCCGATACTGAGAAAATTGGTTTCCAGCTTCCGCAGACTGTTTGAGCCACTCCACAGCGGCAGGAATATCCCGCCGCAGACCGTCGCCGCCGTTGAGGAGCAGCTTGGCCAGAGCGTATGCGGCGGAGTCATTTCCCCGCGCAGCGGCCTTTTGAAACAATGCCGCAGCCATCAGTGCGTCCTGCTCCACGCCATGGCCGTCCCGGTAGGCTTTGCCGAGGGCGTATTGCTTGTCGGAATCCAACTCAGGTTCATCTGTTTCTTCCGGCTCGGGCGGCGCGAACACAGCGGACAGCTCGCCCAGCCGCACCGCCTCCTGGATGACCAGATTCTTGATCCGCTTGAACTCTTTCTGCTGGGATAGCGGAAGGCGTGGCGGCAGATCGTCCTTGTAGGTGTGGAGTACTTCTTCCCGTAACTCATACCATAGGTCATACGCCTGCGCGACGCGCCCGTCCTTTGCCAGCTCGTCCACGATCTCGTCCACCACCGACTTCAGCGGCGCTTTCAGATAGCCGTACTGCTTTTTGCCGGAGATGGTTTGCAGTTTCCCGGCCAGCTGCTCCATGAGCTGCTCGATACGCGGGTTGTCCAGCGTACTATCTTTCATCTGCTCCGTAAGCTGGCGCATGACCTCGCTGGCCTCCTGAGTGAGCGCGTCCCGCCGCTGGGTCTGCCGCTCATAGAGCGACACAAGGTCCTGCTGGAAGATCCGCTTGGCCAGCCCGGACTTGATCTGGGCGATGCCCGTTTTGGTCAGGTAGCCGGACTTGCCGTCCGCGCTGTAGCAGACCATGTGCAGATGCGGGTGGTGGGCCTCATCGTGAAAGGCGGCGTACCAGCGAAACTGCTCCCACGGGATCTTCATGGCCGCCGCCATCTCCACCGCATAGCTGTTGAGCAGTTCCCTCCACCGTGCCGCGTCCTCATAGCCCAGCCGGGCGGCGTCCTCCCGCCGCAGGGAGATGATGGGCAGCCACACATTGCCGGGATGGTGCGCCACCTCGTCCGCGATCTGGGACAGCGTCAGCGGATCGTCCGAGCCGGTGAACAGAGCGTGCGCCCCGGTGCGCTGGGCACGGGGACGGCTGGCGATGTAGCTGATGTAGTTTTCCTTTTTCGCCAGCGAGTCGTAGTTGTCCTCCAGCGCACGGGTGATGAACTCCGAGGCGTTGCCGCGGGTGGGCGAGGCCAGATAGTCCTCGTACTCGAACAGTCCCCGGCTCAGCGGGAAGTCTCGGATGAGCTGCTCCACCATCTCCCGCTGTTTTTTCGTGGCGGGCAGTCCCGCCGCGTCAGGGGCGATGCGCTGCGCACCCTTGCGGGTGGCCATGTAGCGGACGTAGTTTCCCAGGTGTGCGGCCTGCGCCGCGCCGCCCTTGAGATAGGGGCACTTGAAGATGACGCGAGGCATGAAGCGTCACCGCCGTCAGTCCGCGCCGCGCTGATACGCCACCGCGTTCTCCAGCGTGATGCCGCCGTTGGTCTTTTTCACATTTTGGACGCACCGGCCCCGCAGTTCCCGCAGCTGCTCCTCCGGAATTTCCATGCCCGCGGCCAGGATGTTCATCATCATGTCCATCTCCACCGCCAGCTTGAACAGGATGCGGCAGATATGTGTCTCGCTGCTCTGCACGGTGGCACGGATGGCGGACACCAGCATGGGCGGCAGTACGGAGAAGCAATCCTGGGAGGCCAGGTAGTCGCAGTAGAACCGTAAGGCGTTCTCCACGAACTCGTTTTGACTGCGGACATTTGCCAGCGGCATGGCTGTTTTAATCTTGCGGTCAGTATCAGAATCGATCCGCATCAGAAATTTTACTTTTTCTTCTGTCATTCAGAATACCTCCGATATAAACTGAAAATAGCTGTGATAGCATTTTTGAAACTGCAAACACCGCTGGAACTGTCGGGATTTTTGGCAGGTTCATATCAGATTTGATAGCATCGGCAAAGAAGTGATAACACTGGGTTTAGCAAAAAGGTACCGAAAAACTGTCGTGACCAGCCTAAAAAGCGTATCTCCGACCCGCATTGCGGGGCGGTGTGATACAGGGTGATTGCACCCTTTTATCCAGCACTTTTTTCGTCCCCCCGCAAAGCGGCCATTTGTGCCTTCCCGTTTCCCGCCACACGCTGGCAACACGGCGCTTTGCCGCGCCAGTGGGCTGGGACGCTGCCCACCCCCGCAAAGCGGCACACAGGGCGGGACAGGGGCAACGGCGGGGAGAACAGTAGGGGCGCTCCATCGCAATGGAGCGCCCCCTGTTTGGGCTGCCAATCAGCCGGCTGTGATCTCAGGTAACTCCCGCTCCGCGGGCGTCTTCTCGATCCAGTCCAGCAGGTTCTGGCACTCCGCCAGTTCATCGGCCAGCTTGAACATCGCTGCGCGCTGCTCCCAGTTGTCCAGCCGGACGGCGGTTTCGAACAGGTCCCACACGTTGTCCAGTGTTTCCATCCCGCTGGCGTTCATGGGCAGTTCTTCTTCCGGCAGGATATGGTTGACATTCTCGCCGGCCGCGATCCTGCGGAGGACATCCTTCTCCCTCTGGATGAGGCCGAGGTTCTCAGCGGTGGCCTCAGCGGGGAGGCCCCACGCCTTACCAATCAGGGTGACGGCCTCCTCGTAGTGGGCCAGGCTGATGTCCTCCTCACTGGGGGCGTCGCTGACGCTCTCACCGTGGATGATCATCAAAGCCAGAGCCTCCTCGGTGATCCTCATTTGAAATTCCTGCGCTCTCTCAGTTGTCATATCGTTGTTCCTCCTGTTGTTATTTTGTGCCGCTCCTGGCGGCTTGCAAACACAATGGCACACCTTCGCCGGAAAAGCTATTCAGCAAAGCCAACGAAAAATAGCACCAGCAGATTGACATAGATCACATTGCAGGGCCGATGGGCGGCGCCATATCCTCCGCCATGCACTGTGCGCTGTAGTCAGCAAGGCTCATGCCCGTCTGCTGCTGGCAGTAGTCCTCCATCTTCGGAAGGAGGAGCGCCTGCTCCTCCTCGCTGAGACAGTACTTGTAGTCCTGCTCGCTGCCATCGCCATGCACCAGGAACACTTCCAGCGTGTCGCAGACGCGGCGGTGCTCCATATCGTAGTTGGCATAGATGTTCAGCCAGTCATCATTCTCATCGGTGCAGACGTGTGTGCCGAATACTTTGTCGACGTCGAAAGCGGTATCCAGATAGAACTCCAGCAGGTTTTCGTTCTGCTCGATGTCCCCGCTGAAGGAGATGTCCCCGGTTCGGAGCATCCGGCTGCCGGTGAGATATCCAGGCTCAATTTCCTGGGTGAGCTGTTTTCCATCGAGATGGTTGAGGAACACCTTCCACCGCTCCTCCAACGACGTATAGGCTCTCTTATTTGCATAGTAGGCGGCGCTGCTGACATCCCTGATTCGGAAACACTGCCAGCCGTCCATGATATGGAGCGCGTTGAAGCGGCCGGAGTCCAGGTCGATGTCGAATGCCCCGGTCACCCGTCCGGTGTTCTCCAGCCGCTCCGACACATAGTCATTGAACTGCTCACGGGAGATCTTCTCCCCGCGGGAAAACATTCCGGTGAACCGTGCGGGAGAGTTCTCAGGGGGCTTGCGGAGATAGCTGCGCAGCCGGGCGGCCACCTGGAGCATCTCCAGATTCTCCTCGGCCACGAAGTAGGTATCGCCGCCGTCCTCCGTCACATGGAACACGGCGAAGCGGCGGGCGGCTTCCTGCGCCTGCTTGTTCTCCTGCTCCTCCTGCCAGATCTCCTGGCTGATGCGGCTGTACTCCGTGTCCGGGATCAGGGCGTTGATGAGCTCGTCCAGGTGCTCATTGAGCTTGTCCTCCACTGTCTCACCTTTCAGCTGGCGGCTCAGCGCGTCGTACCATCGCCCGTCGAGCCATAGGGTGATTTCTCTACTGTTCATTGCGTGCATCCTCCTTCTGCGCAAGTGGTGCAACAGGACGCGGTTCCTGCTTCGGCTGGCTTGGCCGCGTCGGACGCTTGGGACGAACTGGCGCGGCTTTTCTGTCCAGAAACTCCCGCACCGGTTCAGGTACAGCCTGTTCATAGAGCTGCCGCAGGGCCTCCTCCATGCGTTTCTGGACGCTGGAATGCTCCTTCCCCAAATAGAACTCCAGCGCCTCCAGCCGCTCACAGTCGAAGCTGATTGTGATTTCACTTTTTTCCATGGTGACAGCCTCCAATCTTATTGCATCGTCATTGTCATGGCGGGGCTGTCCGCGACCCGCATTTCGTAGGGACCTCCAGCCCAGCGGATCCCAGGCAAATTCAGAAAGCAGTCGCCGGCCTCGTTCATGATCGCCAGATCGAACTCTGACGCGTCCACCACACCCATGGGGTTATCCAGCCCAGCGCCGTTGTAGACCACGCAGAGCGCGGGCCAATCGGTTACCTCTGGATACCGCTCAGAGAGTTTCCTGAACAGCAGTGTATCCGTGACTTCTTCCGGCGTGGTCACCGCGCCGGATACATAGGCGCTCTCGCAGGGGCCGGTCTCCCAGCCCAGAAGGATACGGGTGAACCGAATGGGCATCCGGGCGGTCATGTGGCGGAGCATGGACGCCGACTGGTCATAGGCGTCGTGCAGCCCATTTGACACGCCGGCCCACGGCAGATGGGAGGCCATGTCCTCCAGCAAATCCCGGACAACGGCAATCTGCCGCCTGCGGTCATCGCCGGCTGCTTCCACCGCAGAGAGGTAGCATTGCAGTTCCCGGATCGTCTCTTTCTGCGATTGAACTGTGGCAGGCTCTGCGGCAAAGCTGCCGCGGGCCTGTGCCAGCCGCTGGTCGAACCGCTCCATCTGCTTTGGGTCAGGCCGCACTCCATCCAGCCGGGCCATGCCCTGAAGGATCGCGTCGATCCAGAACCGGCGTGTTTCCGACCAGGGCGGTTCGTCCTGCCGTTGGTGACGCTCGATTCCATTCTGCCGTTCTATGGCATAGGCGGTGAGGCCCTCTTCTGCAAGAGCAATATTAAAACTTGACATGGTCATCTCTCCTTCATCGTTATCTGGGGAGCATCTGTCTGCGCCTCCGCCTGCTGGGTGTTCCAGCTTGCCTCGACCTCCCGCAGATAGGCCGGCCAAGTCCTGGTTCTCACCAAACAGGGGGCGCACATGGGGGAAGCCATAACTGTCCATGAGTCTGCCGCCCCCTTTATTGAATGAATTTCATGCTCTGAGCCTCCGGCTTATAGGCATCGAGGACAGAGCGGAACTGCTCCAGCCGTTCCGGCTTCACGCCGTCAATCACGATCTCCGTGCCGTCCTCCCCGGCGCGGGTCTCCAGAACGCGGGCGTCCAGCACATCGGAGAAGCGTTTTCGCTCCGCACGGGTCAGTTCCTCCTCCTGTTCAAGGAATATCGGTTCTCCACCCTGGGTGTGGACGAGAGACAGATCCTCGGCCAGCTCGTACTGGAGAATGTCCCGCAGAGAGATATCAGAGTTTTCCGGCAGGGCTATGACGGCACCCGCGGCCAGCATGGCCTCGACGGTGAGGTATCCGCGTGCCAGGATCTCCTCATTCGGCATTTGCAGGCCGTCGTGAAGAGTGGAGTAGATACCTTCACTTTCAAAAAGCTCACAGAACACCTCTACCGCGTCATAGAAAAGCCGGGTCTTCTGTTCCTCCGGAAGTTTGGCGAAGTAGCACGGTTTCTGGCCTTGAATCCTGGGACAGAAACTGGGGTGGTACGCTATGTCGAGCCCTGTATCGGTCAGTACCGCCGAGGCTATCTCTCTGCGGCGTGTGAGCACATCCAGCAGCATCCCGTCCAGGCCGTTTCCTCTGCGGATCGTGATCCCGGTCCGCTTCTCCAGCTCCTCGAAACTGACGCCCCAGTTCCCGTTCTCTGTGGCCTCCGTACCCTGCCGGACGATGAAGTCCGCCGCCCGCTCCAGTCTGGCGTTGAGGATATCCCGCATCCCCGGCAGATAGGCGGCGAGGCGTGGGTAATCATAGCCGTCGGAATAGACCAGCACACCGTCCTCGCTGCCCTGGCCCAGCGCCAGCAGGCAGTGGATGGCTCTGTTGTCGACGAACATCCGGCTTTTGTTCTCCGCAATGAACGGCTGATTTGTGAGCGGTGTGATCACCAGCGCGGAAAACTCCGCCGTTGATAACTCCACCACCTTCTCGATTTGACAATCATCCATCTGAAAATTGTTGGGTCTGTTCAAGAGATTTGCTTTGATTTTCATCACATTTTCCTTTCCTCTGCCCTATGGCAGATAGCTGCGCGGGTTCGTCCGCTCCCCGTTGACCCGCACCTCGAAGTGGAGGTGCGGACCGGTGGACCGTCCGGTGGAGCCGGACAGGGCGACCACATCCCCTGCCTCCACCGTCCGGCCCGCCGAGGCCAGCAGTTGGGAACAGTGGCCGTATAGAGTGGACAGGCCATCGCCGTGGTCGATGATGATATAGTAGCCGTACCCGCCCTGGTTGTAGGCGGAGACTGTCACCGTCCCCGGCAGGGCGGCGCGGATCGGCGTGCCGGTGGGTACCGCCAGGTCCATGCCGGTATGTCCCCGGCGCTCTCCCGTGATGGGGTCGATACGATTGCCGAACTCCGAGGTGACCACGCTCCGCCAGTTCTCCCCGATGGGAGAGCAGAAGCCGTCCGCCCCGATGAACGGCACATCCGAACCGGAAAAGCCGCTGCCGCTCCCGGTGTAGCCATAGCGGATCAGACTGTAGACGCTGTCCGCATTGGCTTGTTGATCATCGGTGGACTCTGTGCCCAGCACGGCGTAGATGTTCTTGTAGACCTGTGCCAGATCCTCGATAGGTACTGCCACGGTATAGGTTTCTTCTTCCTCTGTGGTAGTTCCATCTTCATTCGCTATGATTACGGTGCGGGTGCGCTCCTCATAGGTGACGAAGCAGTCCGCAAACGCCCGGCAGTCCTGGCGGCTGGGACTTTCCGCGCCGAAGTACAGAGCATAAAAGATGGCCTTGACACGGATACCGTCAAGGCCATTTTCATCCTCTGCCTGTGCGTTGATTTCAGCGATGGCTCCATCCAGCAAAGCGAAACAGGTCTGCATCTCTCCGATATAGGCACGGTACTCGTCCGGGAGTTCCGCAGGAATCGTCCCGCCGTAGAAGCACAGCTCCACCACAGAGAGGTTGTGGGAGGCGGAGCCCGAACCCAGAGAGCATAAAAAGGCGATGAGCAGGATCACCGGAGAGAGGATGGCCACCAGCACCCAGCCCAGCTTCTTCCGGGTATTTTCATCCGAGAGGGCGGCGATGGCCGCTTTGACTACCGCGGCGGCTGTGGCGCTCATAGACTCATGCCGCCCATGGCTGGGCCGTCCTGCTGTGGGCCGCTTTGCAGTTCTGACCAGTATTCGGACAGCGCATCCATGGTTTCCGCATGGCCGTCGCTCCTGCCGTAGGCCGCATCCCACAGGCGGTACTGCTCCAGATCCATGCCGCGATCCAGCAGCAGCTTGGCC
This sequence comes from uncultured Clostridia bacterium, assembly GCA_945876285.1. GTDB lineage: Bacteria > Bacillota > Clostridia > Oscillospirales > Oscillospiraceae > Oscillibacter. The sequence goes on from CAMCNO010000014.1 coordinate 32,813, forward strand.
GTATCCACCGCGTCATTTTGAATGCAGGCAGAGAGGGCGGCATAATCATCCAGTTCCACCGGCATCCCTGCTTTCAAAAGCCGCTCTGCCATCCATTCCAGATGACCAGAGAGCAAAGGACGGAGCACCTGGGAAATGTGACGGTCCGGCTGCGCCCCCTTTTCCACCAGCACCATGGCAGTTTGGAAATCCTGCCGCATGGCGGCCATGGGCAGCAGGCTTGGCGGTGCGGCGGCAATCTGCTCCGGGGTGCATCGCCGGAGCAGGTCTTTGGCGATCTCCTGATGATCGTGTCCATAGGCGTACTGGATGACCTCGCCGGGGAGCGTGGGACGCGGCTCTGAGAGCCGGCTTTTCATCTGCTCCACCAGAGTCTGCACCCGCTGGCTGTCTCCCGTATCCACCGCCCGCTTGCAGGCGGTGAGGTAGGCTTCCGGCGAAATACTCCTTGCGTCGGCCAGCAATGTCAGAACCATCTTCCGTCCAACTATCCCCGGCCGTCCAGCCGCCTCCGCCAGCAGACTGTCCGCCTGATTCGGCACCTTGGGGTAAAACTGCTTGAATGTTTCCAACTCGCCGTCCCGGATGGCCAGTACTGTTTTGTCATAGTCGCTCATGCGCAGGGGCCGCTGACCAGCCGTGTCCATATAGGCGGTGATGCTCCCGGTCATGCGCCGTAGAAGCTGCTCGGTCTGGGACATGGCAGCCTCCTGTCGTTCCCGCTGCTCTGCCAGCGCCTGGATGATGGTACGCTGTTCCGCGGGATCCAGGTGGACGATCATGTCCTCTGGCTCCGGTCGTTCCCCCAACCGCATATACCGGGCATAGGTGCCGCCATCCCCGTGGAACGCCTTGGTGATGGCGGAGGAGATGAGAAACATCCGGTCAAGGTCCGCGCCGGTATCGCCCAGGGTCTTGCCGGTGATGAAGCTCCTGGTGACCGGCTGGCCGTTTTCATACCACTTCAGGTACACATCCAGATAGACGCCCTCGCTGCCGCCATAGTCGGTGGTACAGAAGATGTCTGCGTCCTGGGGGATCTCCCGGCCATTTTCCCACTCCTGAGCCAGCAGAAAATACTCGTCCGGCAGATAGCCCATGCCCTCCAGCCGGTATTTCAGTTCCTCGAAAACCTCCTGGGCTGTGCGCTGTCCGGCACACTTCAGCTTGCGGGGGTCTTCCTCGGAAGGCTCCCATTTGTCCAATTCAATGGTTTTCATCTGATCAATACTCCTTTCCTATCCTCCGTCATAGCAGCCGCAGGGCATATCATGTTCCGGGAACATCCAGCACATGGCCATCTGATTTTTATCCGCCTCCACAAAGTCCCGCCAGGACCAGTTCCGCCCCAGGCCCTTGACACTGATGAGGTTGGGCTGGGCGTTGTCCTCGATGGCGATGGCCCGGTCAAAGAGATCCCGGTGGTTGTGGTAGAGGGTGCGGATCTCATGGTGCTTCATCGCGGGGCAGAAAAAGCAGGAGGACTTGCCGGGCAGCGGCAGGCCCTCCTGCTGGATGGCGGCAACGCAGTCCTCCCGCCCCCAGCCCCAGTCGATCAGGGGATATTCCATCTGGTATTTCTTATCCTGTATATCATAGACATAGGCGTGGGTCCTGCGCTGCTCCTCGTCGGCGTCATAGCCAATGAACTTGACTACCTTCTCGCCTCTGGCCCACACCTCCCGGCAGGGCGGATAGTTGTTGCAGAATTTTTCTTGCGGACCGGCCTTGTGCTTCAGGGAACACCTCTTGTAGCCATAGGCCAGAGCGGGGAGGGTGCCGGAACGGAGGCACTCCTGCTCCAGTGTCAGGCGGTCCCCATTCATGTCCATGTATTCTACCACTGTGATCTTCGGCATCCCGTGATTTATCAGCCACTGGTCCATGACGGACAGGTACTCATAGGTGTGGGGCTGCTCGCAGCCTGTATCCGCAAAGAGAATGAGGTCGGCGGGGATATTTTTGTGGTACATTCCAATCAGCATAGCGGTACTGTTTGTGCCGCCGCCATAAGAGATGACATTCATAGCTGGCTCCCTATTGCGCATTTGCGTTCTCAGGCCAGCCGAGTTCTTCGAGCTTCAGAAAGTATGCAAAGGTTTCCGGCGCGGCATCTGCCAGAGGGCGCATCCTATCCTCGTTTTCACTCCAATCGATCCAATACTCAAAAAACTCCGCAAAATACTCCCGCGAATTGACTGTTGAGTAGTCTCCCAGTACAGCACGCGCGGATCCCGACTCCTTCTCATAGAGCTTTTCCGTGGTGGATGGAAAGCCAATTACCTGATGATAGAAGTGCCCGAACTCATGAACGGTACAAGACGGCTCACGGGCATAGATCGTTTTTTGACGATAACTGGTCGCACCGGCGCACTGCATATTCAACTGCTCACTTAAATCGTCCAGATACTGACTGTCCAGATCAAACGACCAGCCGTGCGCTGTATATTCATCCAGAATAGCCGCGGGAATCTTTTTCATCTCGACAAGATAGGAGCCGAGATATACCTGATCAACATTATTGATGTTCAACCGCTCCACCATCTCGGGGGGATCGACGTGCAGCCCTTTGGTACGGACCAGATAGATGATCTGTGCCGCTTCGCCGCGTGTGATACGTTCCAGTGGATCGGCATTTTCCGCGCACAATCCATTTTCACAGGCGATACGAACATAATTATCAGCGTCGCTCATGTATTCTCCGTCTTCATACAGCTCATAACAGTAAACGGGAATCCCCTCTGCCGCAAAAGCACTGGCATAAATTGCGCTGCGGCACATCTCCGTGTCTGGTTCCAGTACCGCACTCATATTGAGCCATCCCTCTTTGTACGCAAGCTCGAGCTGGGCCTGCCCGAAGGGAATACCAGGAGTTTCGGGAACCTCCTTATCATAGGCACGGCAGATCATGACTGCCCACTGGCGGGTGGTGATGACAGCGTCGGGCGAAAAGTTATTGTCCCCGGTCCCACAGGTGATCCCGTTTTCAGCCGCAAAGGAAATGCCCTCATACCAAGGGGATTCCGCGCTGACATCCCGGAATCCCGGATCATTGGCCGCAGATGCTGGGGCGGTCAGCTGCATACACAGGGCTGCGGTCAGCATGAAAAAAGATAATATGGTATAGATTCGTTTCATTGATGTTCCTTTCCAAAAAGAAAACAGCCTGGAAGCCGCTTGGCAATTTCCAGGCCATTGGTTCGGAATGAGCTCACTAACTTACGGGTTCACCGTCCGCCCGCCTTTCCAAACAGCTTTTCCTTATAGGGCGGTGCATGGACCTCCAGCAGATACCGCTCGTTACCGCACTTGTAGAGGCAGACGCCCCTCTGGGGATAGCGGATGAGTTCGAACTCAGCAGGCTCCAGTTGGAGGTTGTCCATATAGAACTTCTTGTTCACGCTGCCTGCGTTGAACAGGAACTGGTGGGTGGGGATGGCGAACAGGGGCCGGGTCAGCTCCCGAATACCGTCCACATCAAAGTCCTCCAGATTCTGGCTGGCCAGGATCATGGAGGACTCCTTCTTCCGCACCCGCTTGAGGCTGTTACGGATATATTCGATGGTGGTCAGGTTGCTCAGCCAGATGTACAGCTCGTCCAGCGTGGCCACGGTATTTCCCTCGGTGAGCAGCTTGTCGCTGAGATAGGAGAGGATATTGAACAGCATGGCGTTCTTCACATTCCGGCTGGCCTGGAGGAGCCCCTTGACGCCGAAGACCAGGAAGCGGGAACTGGTGATGTTGGTGTGGCCGTTGAAAAACTTGCTCTCCGCGCCGCGGCACATGGAGTGGAGGCCCAGCAGGACCTCCCGCAGCAATTCCCTGGTGTAGAGGGGGAATTCCTCCTGGTCATAATTCTGATACGCATCCTCAATGATACGGTAGAGGTCGGAGAGAACGGGGTAATCCGTGGGGGTCAGGGACAAAAAGTCCGTGTTGTCATCCATGCCCCACTGGGCGTACAGCCGCTCCAGCATCAGCTCGATGGTGTCGATGTGCTTGTCCGCGAAGTCCTCCTTGTAGGAGCGGAAGAAGTCCTTCAGGAAGGAGATATGCTGGCTCAGCCGGGTCTTCTGGCGAAAGGCCGCGGGAGCGTCCGGGTCATCTTCGCCGCTGACATCCCACAGCTTGGGCTGGAGGGGGTTGATCCGGTATATACCGCTCATGAGGTCAAGAAAGCAGCCGCCCAGGTTGACGCACAGGTCAGTCAGCTCATGCTCCGGGTCCAGGCAGATGGCGCGTTGCCCGCTCTCCAGGATGTTGCACAACAGGAGCTTGAGCAGATAGCTCTTGCCCTGGCCGCTGTTGCCCAGGATGAGGACGCTGGCGGTGGTCTTGTCGTCGGCACGGCGGTTCAGATCCACGATGATATTGGAGCCGTAGCGGTCCCGTCCGATGTAAAAGCCCTTGGGGTCGGTCTTGCCGGAGTAGTTGAAGGGATACAGGTTGGCCACCGAGCTGGCAGGCAGGACGCGCTCAAACTGGGAGCCAAAGGCGTTGCGGCCAGCGGGGTTCACGGAGAGAAAGCCCTCCCGTTGGCGCAGGAGGATTGGGTCGGCGCCCAGCTTGCTCCGCACCAGCTCCGCCGTCACCTCGTCCCGCAGGGTGCGCAGGCTCTCCGCGTCCCGTGCGGACAGCTCGATGAACACGGCGCAGTGGAGGAGCGGCTCGCTGTTCTTCCGCATGGAGGCGATGAGCGCCGCCACATCCTGGAGGTTGGCCTCGGCGGTGACGGCTTGCTTCATGCTGTTGCTGCTGCCCCGGTCCATGCGGTTCTTGTTCTCCGCATTGTGGATGATCTTATCCTCCTCGGCGGCAGTCACCTGCCGGTTGTAAATGGTCAGGGTCACGCCGCTCTTTTCGCCTAAATGCCGCAGCAGGGCCAGCTCCTCCGTGGTGGTGGGATAGCTCCGCAGGGCCAGGGTACAGCGGTATGCCCCGCCGCAGATGGCGTGGTCGGTGTTGAACTTCACCGCCGTGGGCGCGATGAGGTCCAGGAAGTCCTTGACGCGGGGTTCGGCAGGCTTGGCCGGAGCCTTTGCTTTCTTTTTCTTCTGCGCTTTTTTAGGCATCCTGTGTCACCCACCTCCCGCCGTCACAGTCTTCGAAGTGTTCTGTGGTCACATCCTGCTGGTAGTAGACCGCCAGCAGGCGCTTGATGTCCTGCTCACCGGCCAGACGGACATGGAAGCCCTGGTCCCGGATGCGCTTTTCCGTCTGGCGCAGGCGGCTCTCGGCGGTCTCGCCGTTTTGCTGCTCCGGGCGGCAGACGAAGGCAAATTCCCGTGCCGAAGCGGTGGCGGACTGGATCTCGTCCAGGTGGGCGCTGTCCTGCCGCAGCAGTTCCCGCAGGGCGGGCAGCTCCTCGTCCTCCAATCGCTGGCGGTACCAGTCCTTGTTGTGCCGGAAGGACTCACGGGAGTCCAGAGCCAGCATCCGCAGCTCCGGCATGGCGCACAGCAGGCGGGTCAGGGCCAGCATCCGGCCTCGGATGCCCTCGTCCGAGAGGACGGACAGGTTGTCCGGCTTGATAAGAAAAAAGGCCAGTTCTCCATCGGCGGTCTTGAGGCCGTGATCGGTGAGCTGGCTGATGCCCATGAGCTGCCGGGTGGTCTGCCGCTGGCGCAGCTCCTTTTTCTGTTTCCTATTCAGTATTCTCACTCCATTCATAGTACTGCTGTTTCAAAAATAAAAAGCAAACGGCATAGCGCAGGAAGTCCAGAATGCTGGCGTCCTCCACGCGGATGCTCAGGAAGGCGAAGAGGACGGTAACCACCAGCGGGGGCAGGAAGCCGCTCTGTGCCAAGGCCAGGACAGAGAGCAAAAGCCCGATCCCGATGATGGCCACATCCCGCAGCGTCCACAGCCAGAGCATCGCCTTGGCTTTCAGATTATCAGGGTAGATATATATGGTCAGATTCCTCCTAACGAAAAGGACGGGAAGTAACGCCTCCCGTCCTTGGCCTATTTCTGGATAGTGGTGATATAGGGCGCGGTTCCCTCATGCAACAGAGTCCTTCGCTGCGGGCTTTTCCTCCTCACTCAACTCGGGCAGGACTTCCACGACAGGGATCCCGTCCTTCTCCTGGCAAGTCTCCCAGCCGGAGACGGCATTTTCGATCAGGGTGACCACGAATTCCTTTTGGGAGAGCTTCTTGTGGGCGGACAGGTAGGCTTTGATCTGCTGGAACAGCTCCTCCGTGACGGTGAACGCCAGTGTCCGCTCTCCTTTCTGGGATTTGTACCCCTCCAGGGGCTTAAGGGTCTTACCCTGTTTCCACAGGGCGAGGCCCTGCTCCACCAGACCAACCACGAAGTCCCGCTGGGACTGGTCTCCGTGGGCCGCCAGATACTGCTTGACCCGCTGGAACAGCTCCTCCGATACCGAGAACGCCATCGTCCTGCCGCCCTCTGCCCTGGGGCGCGGTTTGGGCCTTTCGTAATGCTCCCGGAGGATCCGTTCCATAAGGATGCCGGTGGTCAGAGCCTCGTCCGCCGCCACATCCTCCCGGATCTTCTGGTGGAGTTCCTCACATAAATTGATGGTCAGTTTGCCCATTTTGTGCGCTCCTTTCCTTTTGGTAGGGCAAGTATGTCCCAAGCCATGGCCAAAAGCTATTCACCAAACCCAACGAAGAACAGGGCATGAAACGAAGCACAAGCGACAAGCCCTTTCGCGGAACTTTTGGTGGCCATTTGGTGCAATGGCGTGTATAATCAAGACAGCTTGATTGTGGGAGGGTCTTGAGATGAAACGGTGCCGCTGGGCGGATCCAAGCTCGGAATTATACACCGCCTATCATGATAATGAATGGGGGCGGCCGGAGCATGACGACCGCAAACTCTTTGAGATGCTTATTCTGGAAGGGTTTCAGGCTGGTCTCTCCTGGCTGACGATCCTGAAAAAGCGGGAGGCGTTTCGGGCCGCGTTTGACAACTTTGAGCCAGCCGTGGTCGCCCAATACGGCCCGGAGAAGGTGGAGGCTCTGATGTCGGATGCGGGAATTGTGCGCAACCGGCGCAAGATCATGGCCGCAACTCAAAACGCCAGGGTGTTTCTCACCATTCAGGCGGAGTTCGGCTCCTTTGACCGCTACCTTTGGGGCTTTACCGGGGGCAAGGTCATCTTGAACACAGATGATGAAATGCGCGCCCGCACGGAGCTGTCCGACCGCATCTCCAAAGACCTGAAGCGCCGGGGGATGAGCTTTGTAGGCAGCACGATTATCTATTCCTTTCTTCAGGCCACAGGAGTGGTGAATGACCACGAAACCTGCTGCTTCTGCTATCCGGGAAATCAATAGCCTGCGGCCATGGCAATGCCGCGCATGATGAACTCCACACAGGGGATTGCCACGCTGTTGCCCAGCGCCTTATAGCGGGCCGAGTCCGACGCGCCGGGCAGGTCCGTCCAACCGTCCGGGAAGCCCTGGAGCCGTTCACATTCCAGGGGCGTCAGGCGGCGGATGAGCAGGGGGCCGTCTACGACCAGCTTATCCTGCCCTACATACTGGCTGTTGGGTCCTTTCCGGTCGCTGCTGGTCAGGGCACCCACCGTCTCCTGATACACCAGATCGGTGGCGTCCTTGTGCTGGCGGGCGCTTTCAGTGGAAGCTACTGCGTCATCTTTGAATACATCCACCCGCTGACGGGAGAAGACCGCATGGTGATCCGTGGCGGTCAGGGTATAGGCGATGTTCTCCTGATACCCGATCCCGTTGCCGCCGTTTTGGGGCTGGCGGTCGATGGCATTGCCCGTAATGCAGAAACAGGGAGCGTCCGTCACCAAGGGCAGGTTGTTTCCGCCGGTCCCCGCTCTTGCGGATAGTGTGGGAGATATAGGGTGCGGGCCGGTATAACGGGCATCAACGCCGTGATTCTCATAGACCAGCGGCTGGTGTCCATGCTCCTGTGCCCGCAGGGTGCCGGAGACATCCTTGCTGCACCCCATGGCCGCGCCGCCCTGGTCATTCAGGCAGAGGACGGACGGCACCATGTTCGTTCCACTCTCAGCGGCTTTCAATGTGGGCGCGATCTCCTCCTGATATCCGATCCCGCCCGCTGTAGGCGCGGCTCCGGCACAGAAACCTGCGGTCAGTACACAGGGATAGCCCTGGCCGGGCATACCGCCCCCGCCGCTTATGGACGTATGCCGTTCCGGGCTGAGATAGCACTCGCCGTTTCCCTTGGTCACCACGCCTGCGGCAAACAGCAGCCCGCCGGGAATCCGCCCGCCTCCGCCGTCCGCGCCGGCCAGGGTTGGAGCTTTTCCCTCTGGGGTAAACACACGGGCCTGCTGCGTATCCCATGGGTTGAGACAATTTTCAGCAATAAAAGCCTGCTGTTTCATTCCCGGCTGTGCGCCCAAAGCCCCCGCTACATCGTGGATATCCCGCACCTCGCGCCCCAGGGCGGCTTCTCTTGCCGCTTTGCGGCAATTCACCTTCTCCCGCTGATTGGCCGCAAAAGCTGTTGGTGCGATCACTCCGTTACGCCCGGTAGACATGCCGCAATTGGTGCCAAGTGTTGCGGAGACCTGATCGGTGATATCTCCATTGTAGCCATCGAAGCCGACAGGCTCTGTTGCGGTATGATATGGTTGTCCCGGCCTGAGAATCAGTCCCGCCTGCGCCATCAGCGCCGCCTTGAGCTGTGCCGGCAGCTCTTTGCCCCGTTCCTCCGCCCGCCGCAGGATACCCAGGCAGGCCGTCCTGCTCAGATAGTATTTTCTCCGGGGGCTGGTTTCCAGGATATCGGACAAAGCACACTTGACAGGCTCCCGCGGAGCCGGTCCGGTGTTGAGCGGCGGACCATTTTCCCGCCACGGGGAGCGGAGTTCCCAATAATGGCACCCAAACAGATCCACATGGCCCCTGGACAGGTCCAGGTGGAAATAGGGGATGGAGATCAGCACGGACAGGGACACGGCTTTGCTTTTTTGTTTTGGCTGGCTCTCGAATATATCATCTACATCATCAGGCTCATCCAGAGAGAACAGCATCATCTGGCCGTTGCTGTCGTAGTTCTGCATGGTCAAACCTCCGTGTTTAAACTATCAAACAGGAGCAGGGGCGCGAGAGGGCCGGCGAAGTCCGCCACCAGAAAAATGCGCTTTCTCCGCTGAGCGACGCCCCAGAACTGTGCGTCCAGACAGCGCCACGCCAGTGAGAAGCCGGTCTCTATCGCGATATCTCCCGCGTCCGGCCACGAATAGGGATAGGACCGTGGAACCTCCGCGCCGGCGTCATGGATCCGAATGATCTCCTCCAGCACGATGCGAAAGTCCTCACCCTTGGGCGATCCGCTGCTGAACGCGCCAGGCACATTCTCCCAGCATAGCCAGCGGGGACGGATGTCGGCTGCCGTGCGGCCCCGTTCTCTCTCCGCCGTCCGCATCTCCTTGACGATGCGGATCTGCTCCATAAAAAGACCGGAGCGGGCGCCAGACAATCCGGCGCGCGCCCCGGCCACTGAGAGATCCTGACACGGGCTGCCCCCGCAGATGATGTCCACAGGGAACAGCAGCCTGCCGCTCAACTTTGTAATGTCGCCCTTATGGGCCATGCTCGGGAACCGCTGTTCTGTGACCTTCATGGGGAACGGCTCGATCTCGCTGGCCCAAAGCGTTCTGATACCATGCCGCTCCGCCGCAAGGGGAAATCCGCCGATGCCGTCGAAGAGACTCCCCATCGTCAGGGTCACCCCATGGCCATCCCCATCCCCTCTGTATGCGAGAGCTCCGTGGACTGGATCTCCTCCGTGCTGACGCTCCGCACGGGGATGCCGAAACGCTCCGCCAGTTCTTTTTCTCCCGTCATGCCGGGGCTGATCCGGTCCCCGCACAGCCAAAGCTCGTCGCACCGTTTCAGCATCCGGTTTCCCATGGCAATGCCGAGCTGCCGTTCCTCCGGGGCGCTGTCATCCAGCATCTGGGTGTAGAGCAAACGTGGCGCAAAGGGCGTTACGCCTTGGGAGATGGCATACCGGCACGCCTGCCGGGCAAACTGGAGGTTCTGTTCCACATCCCCGGACAAGGGGGAAGCGATGTAGACCACCGCGCCAGGGGCATTTTCCTGTGTCTCTGAGCGGAAGAGATAGGCCGGGTCGTTGACCACCACACCCTCTCTGCCGAATTCCACCGCGTGTTCATTTGCCGCGGCCCAGTCCAGATATTCCGGATCGGCGGCCTGGCGGTACACCTCCGGCAGCCATTTTGCCGGGATCCTGAGCAGTCCGGAGGTGTGTTCCAGCTCCTTGTCCATGGTGTAGGCGACAGCTTCCCGAACAGCGGGGAGCAGAGGGCCCAAGTCCTCCGGGGTGTGATCCCAGAAGCTGATCTCCCGCAGGACCACATCCTCATACCGCTCCCAGCTCCCGCTGTCATCCTCGTTCCACACATAGTCGGCTGAGGTGATGGTCACACCCTCATCATTGCAGTTGATCCAAATAGTCTTATCCAGTTCCGGGAGCCGCACGGCCAGCGTCCCCACCATGCATCCGCCTCCGGTGTTGCCATAGATACGGTCTATGACTGCATACCGCATGACTCCGGGGTCTGGCGTTGTATCAAGAGCCTTGATCAATTCAGCCTGAACACTCCGCTCTATATCATGGCCGCCTGGATACTCCACACATTGGTACTTTACAGCGGGATGACGGTTGAGACGGAGCGCCTCCATATCCCAAAGCTTCTGTTTCGCGCTCCCACACTCAGTAAAGAACAGGCGCTGGCCGTTCTCAGATAAAAAGCCGGAGAGCCCCGCCATGGGACTCTCCGGCCTCGCTTCCACCCAGATCGCGTAGATTTTAGGTGGACGGTTTTCTTTTCCTTCTGTCATATACAACGCTCCTCCTTATTTCGGCGCCACCGCCTGCACAACGGTGCGGGTGGTGTTGACGGCGGCCTGTGCGGTGTAGACTGCGCTCATGATATTGGCCCTTGTCGTGGTGTCCAGCCCGAAGGTCCCGGCAATCCGGGGCACTTCTCCCGCGGAGAGCATGAGGCCCAGCCCCAGCAGGGCGTGGTCCTTGAAGACCATAAGCCCAGCCACAAGGATGGTGGATTGCAGGAAGGCCGTCAGGCACAGGCCGATGACCTGCTTGATCCACTGGGTGAACCCGTCCACATATCCGCGGGGGATGCTGAACATATAGAGACTCCCCACGGCGATCTGGATGAGCAGGATGCCGCCCCGCTTCAGATTGGCGAAGAACACCTTGATCACCGCGTAGGCCATGAGGATGATGCAGAACAGGAGCATGATGGGGCTGGTGATCAGGCCGATGCCGAAGTCCAGCGTCACCTGCGTCATATCCGCGATGCTCTCCACGCTGTTCAGGTCCGTGATGATCTGCTGCCCCACATCCCCGATGCTGGTCCCATAGCCGGTGATCCCGGCGCTGAGCCGCCCTTGCAGCGATACGGAAAGGGCATAGAGCCGGATGGGTACCGTCGTGAACAGGCTGACCGCCAGGAAGCCCTTGATGGCGTTGAGGGCGGTGTGCTGGAGATTGGCCCGGCCGGTGGTGTACTCGATGCCGAACTCAAAGGCGCATACCACCAGGCTCACGCCAAACAGCGCCCAGCCAAGCTGGGAAAAGAACAGCACGATGGCCTGCACCCACTCCAGCTCGAACAGCTCCACGCCCATGTTGCCCATGGCCGAGAAGAAGTTGCCGAGAAAGCCCACCACCTGGCCATAGAACCAGTCGATGAGGTTGTCCATGATGGTGGCGGCTACAAAGTCCCAGATGAACAATGAATGACTCACCTCGTTTCAAAGGCCGTATCATCCGTTTCTGGGACAGTCAAGGGGCCGCACAGATGGTACGGCCCCTTCGTTTGTTTACATGGTCTGCTGCCACTGCTGGGCGGCGGTCTGCTCCTGGAATACTTCCAGATAGCTGGAGACTGCGTTGGTCAGCGTTTCATAGTCCGCCGCTGTAGGGCGGTAGGCGTACCAGTCGGTCTGCCCATTATCCGTCCATGCGTAGGGACCGCTCCGCCGAATGTAGGGGTTATCCGTCTGCCCCTTGCCCCAGAGGTCCGCAAAGCGCAGGCGCAGGGCGTCCACCTGCCCGTCGTTGCGGTTCAGGATGGTCATCTGGATCGCCTCATAGCGATCCGCCATGCCGCAGGTGACGAACTGCAGCTTGGCCCGGTTCATCTCGCTCAGGCGGACATAGCAGGCCCGGCCCACAAATACCGCGTCGGGATAGATGGGCTGCACGATCTTTCGCAGCTCCCGTTCAAAAAAGGTCATATGCATGCCTCAGATCCCGATGATGCCCCAGATGTAGAGGGGCGCGGTGAGGGTAAAGACCAGACAGGCGAACAGGATCACCGGGCCGGTCCACTCGAACTGGCCATGCTTTCTATAGTCGAAGTACGCCATGGCCAGTTTGGTGAAGAACGCAATGGCGAGGATCATATCCAGCGCCGGGAAGACCACATTGTCCACCACGGTCTTGATCTGCGCCGCCGCGTCCTTCCAGGTGCTCTCCACGGCGGAGGCCACATCCCCCGCGGCAAAGGCGGGGACGCAGCAGACCAGCGTCAGGGCAAGAACAAGGGTCAGGGCGCGGATGATTTTCTTGTGCTTCATCTTGAAAACCTCCTGTGCGTTTATAAAGTGGGAGCGCCGCCTTGTTAGGACGGCGCTCCTGGTGAAATGAGATGGAACGATCAATAGCCGGTGCGGGGCAGGGGCTTGGAGGGCTTATAGACCCTGGTCACCCAGCGGGTGGTTGCCATGATCCACTGGCCGTCGTAAACGCCGCCCGCGTCCGCCTGGTTGGTGAACTGGGTACCGCCGGTGAGCCAGGAAACCACATTGCAGTACACCTTGGGTGCCTCCACCTGCCGGAAGTTGGCGGGGACAACGCCGAAGGAGACCATGAACTCCGTCACATACTCGTTGGAGGCCAGCCCCAGCGCGGCGGGAGAGGCGTCCAGCATATAGTTCTGCATGGTGCTCAGGTTGTCGTACATGGTGCGGTACTCGCCGTTCAGGTTGGTCTTGAAGACTACCTTGTAATTGCCCTGCACATTGTAGGTGCCGGTGACGATCTTATCCAGCCGCACTGCCTGCACGGGCAGGGTATCCCTCCAATAAAAACTGGTCAGGCTGGTGGTGGAGTTGTTGGCGATGCCGGAAAAGTCATAGCGGATGGACTGGCCGGGCATGACCTCGGTGTAGCCTGTTTTCTTGATGCTGACATTGGTATACAGGCTCTTGTTGGTCATGGCCGCCTTAACGATCTGGCCGGCGAACTCGATCTCCACATCAATGGGCGTCTGATCCAGGCCATAGAAGTCCGCACTCTGGGATTCGATCACCTGGTAGCGGCCCAAGGGGAGGGGCTTGCTGACGGCAACGCCGTTTTTCCCTGTTTTGATCGTGTCCACCAGCTTGCCCGTCCTGTAGTTATAGATTTCAAAGATGGTGTTGGGGATGGGCGTCCCAGCAGGCCAGCCGTTCATACTGTTGTAGTCCGCGGAGGTCTTGGTCACTTGGATTTGGCCGGTGATAGGTGTATTCTCCCATTCGATTTCCGTGGTCGTCCCCGCGGTGACATAGACGGTCTTGAGCTGCGTATCCGGGACATATCCCTCATTTTCCAGCTCCCGCAGGTAAAACCGCCCGGAGCCGGGGAGATCATCGATATAGACATAGCCGTCCTGGTCACTGGTGTACTGGCCGATGGGGTTCTTGTTCGCATCGTAGAGCAGGAAGGTCACGCCATAGATCCCGGAGCCGTCCGCCGTTGAGACCTTGTGGATCAAAATACCGGAAATAGGCGCGTTGGTCACGGTCAGCGGTGGACAGCTCCCGTCCTTCACGGTGAAATAGTGGGGTGTGGAATCCAGTTTGAAGCCCTCGGCGCTCTCGGTCTCTACCGCATAGTAGCTGTCATCCGGTAGTGTCACAAAGACGCTGCCGGTTTTCCCGGTGGTCACGGTGTCCACCAGAGCGTCATCCGATACCCTGCGAATTTCAAAGGTGGTGTTGGGGATGCGCTCGGTCTTGTCCGCTGAACTGATCTTGATGATCTCCACGCCGCCCACTGCGTTGTTGTAAAAACGGATAGTCTGGGTGTCGTTGGGATTCACGGTAACGGTTTGGCTGCGGCTGTTCTCGTCAATGGTATAGCCAGACACACTTTCCAGTTCAGTCACGACCACCGTGCCTGTAATTCCGGGGAGGATGATCTGCCCGCTGGCATTGGTATAGTAGATGCCTTTGGAGGAAAGAGTGCCGCCGGCGGCGTCCACATAGCGGCCATCCGCGTATTTGATCTCGAACTTCACGCCCTCCAGGGGAACGGTCTTTGTGCTATTCCGCCCCAGTTTCTCAATGATTAGATTTCCCAGAGGCTGGTTGCGGAACTCCACGGTGACGGTCTGGCCCGCCTTGACCTGAACGGTCTGGGGGGTGTCATCCAGCAGGAACCCCGATTTTCCTCTGGTCTCCTTGATGACCATCGTGGTGCCGGGATCGACATTCTCCACCAGAAAAGTCCCGGCGCTGTCGGTCACGAACTTGCCGTTGGCGTCGCCCACCACGGCCCCGTCCGAGGTCGTTACCAAGAACTCCACATCGCTCAAAGGCGTATTGTCGGCGCTGGACACCTTTTTTACCAGAACGGCCCCCTTGGGACTGTTGCCGAAGTAGACGGGAACGACCTCCTGCTCCTGGCCGGAGAGGTACACTGTCTGGGGCGGGGTGTCGATCACATGGGAGCCATCGCTGGAGAGCTCCTCGATGATATAAGTGCCAGCCTTGCAATTTGTGACCGTGAAAGAGCCGTTGGCCGAGGTGCGGTAGGTGCCGATGACAGTGCCCCCTGTGCCGCTGGTATTGCCGCTCAAATAACGGACTTGGAACCAGCAGTCAGATAAGGCGGCCCCGGTCTTGGAGTCATATTTCCATACACAGATAGCGGAGAGAGGTGTGTTCTCAAACAAGAAGGTGTGGCCCTTGCCCGCCTGAACAAATGCCTCCTGGGTATCGCTGTCCTTGATGGAGAACCCGGTGGGCGGTGCCAACTCCTTCACCCGGAACCACCCGTCCCGCAGGCCATTAGCCGGGCCGGTCAGCTCAATGCGGCCATTCTCGTCCGTTGTGAAGATGCCCAGGTCGTTGAACTCCCCGGTGCTGGTGTTGTTGCTGGCATACCAAACCTGGAACCGCACATTAGAGAGTCGGTCATGGGTGACGGAATTTTCCTTGATGATCTCGATAGACGGACGCTTGAAATTCTCGAAATAGACGTCACGGTCCCGGTTGGGGTACATCGTTACAAGCTGCGACTCCTCTGCCAGCAGGTAAGGCTCCGGGACGGATTTCTCGATGACCTCCACCACCGAGGGCAGGAGGTTGGGCACCACGGCAACGCCGTTCTCGTCCGTCTCCACCTCCGCGATGGAGTGGCCGTCCGCGCCTCTGACCAAATAGACCGTTCCGGGGATCGGTTCGCTGGTATCGCCGTCCCGTTTATGGATATACAAATTGGAGCGGCGGTCATTGGTCAGCACCTTGGTGCTGGTCTTGCCAGGAAACAGCTCGATGTGGTATTCTCTGAGGTCGAGGATGTGATCCGATCTTGTGGAAATTTCAGACAGGGAATAGACGCCGGGTTCCAGGCCCTCCCAGAGAATTTCTCCTGTCGGGCCAGAGGTGCGGTCCAGATAATAGCTGCCGTCCTCGATCTTAGCCAGCCGGAAGGAAACGCCCTCCAGCGGTGTGCCGTCAGAGCTCTGCTTGATGAGCAGCAGCGAGGGCAGCCTGGAGTTGGTGAACACATACTCGGCGTCCACATTGGGGCCAAGGTAGACGATGCGCTGGGCGTCGTCCACCACATAGCCGGCACAGGACTTCTCCGTGACCACATAAGAGCCCGCGGGGAGGTTCTCGTTGGTCAGGTCGATCTCGCCCTTGGCGTTGGTTCGGAACTCCTCCGGGCCGTAGCTGCCGTCCACGGCCTTGATCTCGAAGACCGCGTTGGGAATGACTTTAGAGGGATCGGCGGAATCCACCTTGGTGAGCCGCAAGCCGGGTGTCCGGTCATTGAAGAACAGCAGCTCCCGGATACCGTCCCCGGCTTGGAGCTCCACCTCCTGGGGCGTGGCGTCCAGGATCAGGCCGGGATCCCCTGTGTCCACCTCCACGGCCCGGTAAGTGCCCGGTTCCTGATCGGTGAGTAGGATCTCCCCAAATTCATCGGTGCGGAACCTGCCCAGGGATACGCCGTCCCGGAAAATCTCGAAGGTGACGTCGGGCATAGCCACCTTGTTTTTTCGATCATACTTGATGATCCGGATCCCCGGCAGCTCTCGGTTGATCAGCAGGAAATCGGAGACCTCCCCGGCCACAACGGTGGTATTGTAGGTGGCATCGTCCTTCAGCCAGCCCACCGGGGCGGTCCGCTCCAAAATTTCGTATGCACCCGGCTTGATCCGGTCGAAGAAAGCGCAGCCCGCGAAGTTCGTTTCCTGTACATAGGTGGTGCCGCTCTCGATGTGCCTGATCTGCACCACCGCGCCGGGCAGCAGGTCGCCGGTATCGCTGCGCTTCTCCACCCGGAGGGAGCCGTAGGCGTCGTTGTAAAAGGTGACCTCAGCCACCTTCCCGTACTCCACGTTGACATTCTGCACATCCGGGGTGCTGATCAGGTGATCCGGGGCAGGTTCCCGTTCAATGACCGTATAATTTCCACAGAGGGTCAGGTCGAGGAGCACCTCGCCGGAGCTGTTGGAGGAGAAGGTGCCCACGCTGGCGCCGTTGGGGTCGATGACCTCGAACAGGGCCCCGCTGAGCCGCTTTTCGCTCCCCGTCTCCTTTTTGATGATGCGCAGCCCGGTGTCCGGGGTGTCCTCCGGTTCATCGCTGTAATTGCTCTGGGCAGACAGACGGATGGGGGTGGTGGGGTCGGTGTCGCAGATGTAGTTCTGGAGCTCCCCGTACTTGCCCTGCTCCGCGCAGACCGCGTAATAGATGGCGTACTGGTACACATTGCAGGAGAAGGCCAGCTGGACGCTGCCGCTCTTGCCCTCCACGCTGCCGGCCGGGTACAGCACCTTTACCTGCCCGGCATAGCCGTCCCCGGTGCCGCTGGTGGTGATGGCGGTAATGTCATTGTTGTTCGTATCCACCAGCCGGGTACCCTCCGGCACCTCGTCGGGGTTGGCGAAGGACACATTGATATCGTAATCGCAGACCCAGGTATCGCTTTTGATGGTGAATACCTGCTGGAGATACTTCGTCCCGTTGATGGTGACGGGATAGGCTGTGTCCTGATCCACCGTGCTGGTCAGCCTGGGGGACTGGGTGCGGCTCCACGCGGTGCCGCGGACATAGATGTTCTTGGCGGCAGCCAGGATCGCCTGCGCCCGCTGCAGCTCCACGCCCGTCAGGTTGGGATTGACCTTGAGGTTGTTAATGTCCCAATTGGGGAGCAGATAGCACCAGAGGGCCATCTTGGTGGCGTAGTAGGCGTGATATTTGTTCTCCAGCTTGAGCTCACTAAGCCCTCTGGTGGGGTAGCCGTTAGCCACGATGCCCATGACCTTGGGGTCACTGGTCTTCTCCTCGGCCAGATACTCGATGCTCTCGCCGGGGGCCACCGTCTGAGGGACGCCCTTGGTGTTGGGATTGACGCAGTAAGCCGGGATCTCTTTCACCTGCCCGGTGCTGGAAACATAATTATAATAGGTATAGATCTGCTCCCTGATCCGCCCGTTGATGGACAGATAGGACATTGCCGTGCCGCCGTTGAAGATGTTCACCTCACCGAGCGCCTCCTCCTCGGAGCTGGCGGCGGAGGCGAAGCCGGTGCAGAGGCTCAGGAGCGTCACGAGGCAGAGGAGCAGGGATAGGAATCGTTTTTTCATGATTACCTCCTGTAGGGGCCGTGACAGGAGGGTCATTCAAATCATGTATTTTAGGTCGTGACTACACCTGGCACGGCCTGATGATCGGTTGTTTTTGAAAAATGGGCGCAAAAAAAGAGGCGGCAGTATGGGTGTCATACTGCCGCCGTCCCGCTGGGGGTCAGATGGCGTGGAGCTTGTACTCGGTGTACATGTACACGCCGTTGCGGAACACATCCCAGGCTTCCATGGAGTAGGTCCCCGGAGGACAGGAATTGAAGAGGTCCTCCAGCTCGCTTTCCCGCCAGGGCCAGAAGGAGTGCGCCGTCAGGCTGGGGTCTATGGTCAGCCGGATACGGACGGCGGGGGTACCCTTGGCGCCGTATTTCAGCTGACCGTTCTGGCTGGTGTCTGGATGGTTCCCCGCCAGGTTTTGGAGGGTGTACTGCATCCTGCGGGTCTCATAGAGGTTGCGGATAAAGAGGTAGTCGCCTGCTTCCAGATTGAAGTGGCGGGCCTCCGGCTCCGGCAGCTCCACCTCCGGGAAACTGCTCCAGTCGCAGGTGGGCGCGGGCAGTTCCCCCAGCGGGCCGCTGGCGAACAGGCTCTTGTCGTACCGGCTGACGTCGGTGATGGTGTAGTCCGTGCCGTCGTTGCAGCGGATCACATCGCCCGCCTGGGGGATGTAGCGGGAGCCATCCGCGGGGAGCTGGACGGTCCCATCCGCCTGGGCCTGTCCGGTGGAGATATGGACGGAGTTGTCGCTGGCCCGGTAGGTCACCGTGACGCCCAGCAGTTCGCCCAGCTCCACAAGCTGGATGTAGTTACGCCCGTTGATGGCATACGCCTCCAGCGCCACCTGCGCTCCGTCCAGATAGAAGCTCTGGGCGCTGGGCAGAGCTTTGAGGTACTCCGCCGCGGCATGGGCGGCGGGGCCGGTCATGGTGACGCCGGCCAGGATACCCGCCGTGACCAGCAGCATATTTTTCTTTCTGCTCATATCGTTGTCCTCCTCATTTTCAGATATTGTGGGGCTTTTGCAAGCAACACAATACCGTAAGGATGGCACAAAGTCGAGCGGAAAGAAGCGGGAAAGATGGAGAAATCAAAGGGTGTAAACGAAGCAGAATGGACAAGCCGGGGCTTGTGCTTATTTCTCCACGGCCTGGACGCACCAGCGGTACTCCCGCTGGTCACGGACGCAGGTATACAGGGTGAGCATATTCTCCGTGGAGGAGGCGAGGGCGCTGCGGTCTGTCTCAGACACCTTGGACACAGAGATCACCTTGTAGGTGCGGGTACCCAGCTTGGTGGTCAGGGTGATAGTATCACCCACCTCCAGCGTATGGATCTGACCGAAGTAGGCGTTGACGCCCCGGTTGTGGGCCGCCAAGGCCACATTTCCATCCCAGATGGAAGTTTCCTCAAAGTGGCCCGCGCCCTTTTTCAGCGTGGAACTTCCGGTACCCTCATAGATCTTGACGGTCAGGTCGATGGCCGGGATCTTCAGGGTGCCAAGATGCCCGCCGCTGTAGTAGAGGTCGTCCGTCACCTCGGTGTAGCCCGTGGAGGTGACTGTGCCGGAAGAAGTGCCGGGCATCGTGCTGCCGGGGACCACCACAGGAGAGCCGGTCCCGTTGATTACCGTACCAGTGGCGGCCATACCGCTGGGGGCCAGGTTGGGCGTCAGGTAAGTTCCCGTCCCCTTGGTGTCCGCACTGGGGCTGCCGAAGGCAGGCGGGATGAGGGCGGCGTTCTTGCTGACATCCTCATTCTTCCTGGCCCCGCCGTCCACCGTATGCACCACTTCGACAGAGGTGGGCGTGCCATAGTCCGGGCCGTCCGGCGCGTCGATGGTATATTCCAGCGGCTCCGCCGCGCTGGCGCCCACCGTGAGGGAGGCGGTCAGGCACAGGAGCAGGACAGCCGTTCTCAGCTTTTTCATTCAGCGTCACCTCCGCTTTCATCAGACTCACGGCGGCGTTTGAGGAACAGGGCGATGCCGACGCCGCCGCCAGCCGCCGCGACAACGCCCAGCGGGACCAGCACATAGGCCCAGTTGAACTGCTTCGGAGCTTCCAATACATCGGGCAGTTCCACGGCAGGCTCCACCGGGACGATGGCAGTCCCCTCAAAGATGGCCACATACCGGGTCTTGTTCAGGGCGATGCGGCTGACGGTGCCGGTGTAGTCGGCGGTAACGGTGTAGCCCTTCACATAGCTGCTGGTGGCGCTGCCCGTATAGGTGGCGACAGCGGTAAAGCGGTCCCCCAGGGCATAGCCGTCCGTGCTGGCGGTGTTGTCCGTCTGCCAGTCGATGCTCTGGAGCGTCAGGGTGCGGCCATTGTCCTCAATGGTCTTGGGGATGTACTGGGTGTCCTGTCCGGCCAGGTTGGGATAGCTCCGGGTGGCCTGGACTTCCTTTGTGGAACTGCCGTACCCGGCCACCTCCACCTGCACGGTATCCAGCTGGAGCGTCAGGGTCCCTGTCAGGCCATCATCGGTGATGAACTCCCGTTCCTGGGGCAGCAGGGCCAGCACCGAGGCCATGTCCTTGCTCTTGCTTTCCAGGGACACCGTCTCCGTGTGCTGCCGCTCCTCATATTCGGGGAGCTCCTGCTTGAGCAGGTCCGTCAGGGTGTAACGGAACCCGTCCTGCTCGAAGTCCGACCGGGGGATGCCCGCGGGATCGTCCGTGGGAGACAGGTCATAGATCTTCCTAATCTCACCCCCATCCTCGCTGCGGGTGATGGAGGTGGGATAGCACACCGCCACCGTTTCCGCGGCGGCAGCCTGGACGGGAAGGGCCATGGCCAGCGTCAGCGCCATGGCGCAAAGGGCAAATACTCGTTTCATGGGGTCTTCCTCCTCTTACATCGTCATGCCCATGTCCTGGGCGGGGGTAGCCTGCGCGGTCTGCTGCCGCTGGGGGAGCTGGGTCAGGGCCTGCTGGTAGGCGTCCAGCACCGCCTGATGGAACTGCTGGTGGAACTCCTGGGTGCAAGGGAAACAGATATCCCTGTACTCACCGCCTGACTTGTAGCTGGGCATGGAGACGAAGGGCCCTTTCTCGCTGTCTATCACCTTCACGCCCCGGATGGCGAAGCAGCCGTTGAGATTGACCGAGGCGTTGGCCAGGACCGGGCCGTCCGTGCGCAGGGTGTTGATCTTCACATCCACCTTCATGGGGAGCTGCTCCCGCTGGGCAGGCTGGCCCTGCGCGGAAACAGGGGCGGGTGCGCTTGCTTTTTTCATGCTGGGTTCCTCCTCATCATATAGAATTCAACGCGGATAAGCCGCCATGGGAACGGGGCGGTCATGGATGTGCAGAACCGAGACACAGGCGCTGGCGGCTTCCGCTGCCGCCCTGACCTCCCTCCAGAGTGGAAACGCCCGGTAGTCCGATGCCAGCACATCCATTCCCGCTTTTTCGTCCTGCGGAGGGATATGCCGCACCAGCTCCAGCACATGAACGCCGTCTGTCAGGCCAAAGGCTTTGACCCCGGAATCCGGCAAGGAGCGGTAGTGCTCCAATGCGTCGGCCAGGGATAAGAACCGGGACAGCCGCCAGCCGGTCACGCCTCTGGGGTCGCGGCCCAGCCGGAGATCGTCGATGGTATAATAGGAACACCTCATTTTTTGTCACCCTTACCCGCCATAGACGGTATCCCCCACGATCAGCCGCTCCTCCAGCTCCCCGACACAGATTCCGGTCGCTCTGAACATTTCCAGCACCTCCTCGGGCACATCCCGCAGGTCATGGTCATAGTCCGCCTCGGAGATGGTCACCGTGTGCTCCTCATCGTCTACCCAGGCGCACAGCTTGGCGTCCGCGGGGATACCGGCTTCCTCCCGCAGGTACTCCGGCAGGCCGATCTCGTCCTCATCCCGCGTCTCAAAGGGGCATTCCCCCTCGCAGCCGTCACAGGGGCCGCAGACCTTTGCCAGATGGGTGTGCAGTTCCACGGCCATCTGCTGGAGGGACTGGGCGGCGCGGAGCAGTTCCATAGCGGTCATCCGGCCCTTCAGCGCCACCAGCGCGTTCTCAGCCGTGTGGAGCTCCACCTTTTCTCCCGCCTCAAAGCCGCAGAGGTTCAGGGCCGCTCTGGGGATGTGGAGGCCCTTGTCAGTAGGTTCCTTCAAAAATTTCATCGTCATCTTCCTCCTTTTCATAGTCAAACAGGTTTAACTGGACCGAGGCCCGCTCACGCTCATGCATATCGTAGTTGGCAATGAGCAGCTCGGAAAATTGACAGTTGGGATCGTACCGCTGCCGGATATTGTTCAGCCGGGTCACCGGCTCGATCCGGATGCCGGGCGCGTCGTACAGCTCCCGGATGAATTCGTCATCGTTGTAGGACAGCAGGAACTTCCCCTGCATGGACAGCAGCGTGTCCCGCAGGCGGATGTGGTCTTTCTCTGTAAAGCCGTCCTCTCCAATGTTCTGGTAATACCCCTCCGTGGCGTGGTAGGGCGGGTCGCAGTAGAACAGGCTCACAGGCCGGTCATACTGGCGGACGAGCTTTTCAAAGTCTTTGTTCTCCACCACCACTCTGGCAAGCCGCCGGTGGGCCTGCTCGATCAGCGGGAAGTTGGCCCGCATATCGTGGGGCTGGCTGCCATAGCTGGTGAGGGCCGAGGCGTAGCTGTACCGGATGATCTGATAGAACAAGGCCGCTTTCCGCACGGCGTCCATGGGACTGTCGCGGGCGAGGGCGGTCCTGGCCCGCTCAAAGTCCTCACGGGAATTGAGGACATACCGCAGGGCGGCGATCAGCTCCTCCGGCTTGTCCCGGACGCAGCGGTACAGATTGACGAGCAGGCTGTTGAAATCGTTGTAGACCTCAAAATCGTTGCCGGGATCTTTATGGAACAGCACCCAGCCGCCACCGCCGAACACCTCGATGTACCGCTCATAGTAGATGGGGAACCGCCGCACCACCTCCTCCCGCAGCGCCTTCTTGCCGCCCACCCAGCTCATGAAGCTGTTCACGGGCCGCCGCCTCCCTCCAGTGGGAGCCTGGTCTGGGCAGTGTCGAACCGCTCCAGCGACCGGGACAGGCCCCGGATCGCCGCGGCGATGCCGCTGATGCGGTGGGTCATGTGGGCGATGGTGGCCCGCACCTCCTGCTCCGTGGCGGCGTAGAAGTAGCCGTTTCCGTTGCTGGCAATGGGGACGCCCTGCCGCCGCAGGCCGTTCACCGCGTCCCGCAGGTCCTTGCCCCGGACGCCGAAGGCACACTCCAGCTCCCAGCTGGTGGCGGCGTTAGCGGCGCCCAGGTGATACCGTTCCAGGTACTCCGCCAGCCGTTCTTTCTCCATTTGCGCTCCTTTCCGGGGCCATTTTCCCGAAAAAGGGCGCAAAAAAAGAAGGGGCCGTTGTCCCTTTCGGAAAAACGGCCCCAATTCTCGATTTTTTACTGCTGTTCCATCGTCATCCCCGCCTCCTCCGGGGCGCTGCGCTCATAGATAAACTCCCGGCTGTTCCGGGTGATGTAGGCGCTTTCAGCGGCGGTCAGCACATAGCCCGCTTCCTCCAGCAGATCCGCCGCGTACCCCTCCAGATCGATGCAGCCGGAGGAGAGCAGTTCCTCAGCCACCCCCGCCTCCAGCAGCTTTCGCCTGCCAAATTCCTTCAGGCTGTCACAGGGGATCCACTCATAGCAGTGGAGATTCTGGATGATGTCCAGGGCAAAGCGCAGGTCATGGCAGTTCTCAAATTCCAGGGCAGCGGCAAACCTCTCCAGAAAGCGGGGCGTTCCCTGGCCCTGTTCCTCCAGCGCATAGCCCAGGTCGCTGCCGTCGTTGACCAGCTCCAGAGCGTCTGCATATTGCTCCATCAGGTCCCCCAACTGGGGCCGGCCGCACCGGGCGTCCATCAGGACACAGTCCTCCAGACTTCGGACATTCAGCTCGTCCAGGGCCAGGGCCACCTCGTCCGGCTGGCCGCTTACGGCGGAGTGATCCGGCAGGCGCAGCCATACCCCCTCCGGTATTGTGGGGGAGGCCAGCTTCACCTTGACGCTCCAGCCGTCATCCTCCGGAATGAGCCCCTGGCCGGTGTAGCGGAGAGGGACGGGGCCGGACGGATAGGCCACATAGCAGCTCCCGATGAACAGGCCGGGGTGTCGGTCCTCATACATCATGCCGATCCGTTCCAGATCCGCGTAGTACATAGTGCGTTCCGGCAGATGGGCTTCGTGCCGGAGATAAAAGCTCCCCAGCTGTGCGTAGCTTCCCGCGGGAAAGCACACCCCATAGTCCTCCATGGAGAGCAGCTGATTGATGGCCTCCGCCATGGATTCCGGTCGCGCGCTGATGACAATGGCGCTGACAATGTGCTTTTCCTTCTTGCTCAATGTGGACAACCGCTCCGCCAGCCAGTCCCGTTCCTGTTCTGTTCCCGGAAGTATCATCAGTTCCTCAAATTCCCACATTACATCATCTCCATTCCGCCCCGCTGGGGCTGTTCTGCCATGACCTGGCCGTCCCGCCTCTCTACCAGGCCGTACTCAGTCACTGTACTGCCGTACTTCTGGAGCAGAGCCTCCCCATACCGCCAAAGGGTCACATGGGGGAGCAGAAGCTCCGCCGCTTCGTCACCAAGGATGATCCGAAGTTCATTCTCCGCCACCTCCGGCATGGTGCGCACATCCGGCTCCACCATATATTCGTCCAGCTGTCCGGCCAGCCGGGACGCCTCATTGATATCTGAGGGATCCTCTGCTATGAGGATTGCTTTGTACTTTGTCAGTTCCTCCGGTCCAAGCCGCGCCAGATGCTGCGCCAGCCGGTTGACATGGGTGATGCTGACGGCCTCGTCCACCAGATCCTTCAGGGCGGGTGCCGCGCAGTCCAGACAGCGGAATCGGATATTCTGCCACGCTTCCGCTCCAATGGACTTTAGCTTGTTATCAATCATCAGGTGTGACGCTGGCAGCGGCAGCGAAACATTGTGTTCGCCATTTGTCAGTTCCATCAGAACCGCATAGTCCGGCCTGCGGAGGCGGAGGTCAAGGGTATCATAGACCTGCTCCAAGTCTGAGTCCTGCGTCACATAACCATGGCTGGTGAATACGCCGCCCTCATCCATGCGGGCCTTTCTGCCCAGCATTTCAAAATCCAGCATTTGAAACACGCTGTCAGGGATGGCGTCAAGCTCCGGCATAAAACCGTTTTCCGCATAAAACCTGCCGAGCTGGGAGTCGTTCTGCACCTCACTCAGCACATGGCAGCAGTCCGTGCTGTAGGCCAGGTCGATGATCGTGGATATCTGGATCGGACCATACTTTTTGGAGACCTCCACCTGGAACAGCCCCTCGAACGCGGCTTTCTGCCGTTCATCCAGCCGCGCCAGCCTGTCTGCCAGTGCATTGAGCTGAAATAGATCGCATTCATCCGTCAGATGAATATGGAGATACGGAAAGTCGTTATACTCGAGGATATCCCAGTCCGGCTTGCCGTCCATGGGCATTTGCAGCCGCTCCAGCGCGTCCAGCAGTTCATAGGGGGCGGCGGGAAGCTCCAGTTCGCAGTAACAGCCGTTGCCTCCAGACAGTTCTACCCGAAACACCTTATTCAAGCGTCAACCCTCCTGTCTTCGGCTGAAAATCTTCCAGATACTTGGCAGGGTCAGCACCGGGACATCCCCAGCCGCACATACTGCCCACCTCCATGGCCTTGCGCTGCCACATGGTCACGCCAAGCTGCTCATTGAGCTGGTCCGCCAGCTCCACATTCCGTTCCTTGTCACCGGTGTCCCAGTCGGAGGGGTAGTAACCGGTCTCGCCCCGCTTGATGCAGATCAATTCGCCGGTGGTCAGGATGGTGGAGAAGCACAGCTCCGGCAATCCCTCCGCAATTTTAGGACTGAACCGCTCCTCCTCGGTCTGGATGCTCCAGTTGTTCCAATTCCAGAGATGGACATACAACTCACCGCCATCTGCCTCGATCTCCCGCTGCTCAAAGCCCTCACCCCAGCCGTCTGAAGCCTGTCCGGAGACATACTCCTTGAGCGTGTCCAGTTCTTCCGGGGTGAGGGTGCCGACCACCCGACACTCCGCCACGCCCCAAAGCTGGCCGTTCCGCTCCTCAGCAGTGAATACCACAGACCTGACCTTGTCATCCACACTGTCATTTTTGCCGTACCAGTGCATGATCCCGCGCTCGGTTTCCTCCGGCATCCGGTTCTTCACCAATGCGGCAAGGATATCCCCTTCATAGGTCCGCAGCTCCCTGCCGTCCAACGGAGTACCTTCCTCCTCCATATCGCCCCATTCGTTCCGCTCATAGAGGTCAGCGGTCAGGGGCATATAGAGTTTCATGGTGGTGGGTTCGGGCGGCAGGACGGTAAAGCTGTCCTCACCAATGACCAGCGACAATGTTCTTCCGTTGTCCCACCTCATGTGGAAGTGGCCGGCGTCGTCGATGAAGTCCAGCGTTCCCATGGCTCCAGAAGAAATTGGATCTGGATCGGTTTTCATCTCTCTGAGCTTGATTCGGCTGCCCGCGGGGTACTGCTCCCGCAGGAAAGCCAGCCACTCTTTCGGAATACTGTTCATGACAATCCCCCCATCGTCATGCCCTCATCGGGCGTATTTTGATAGTCCTCCAACAGGCGGGGGTTTTCCTCGCCGTAGAGGTCGTACAGGATATCGTCCACCTGCTTGCGGACTGTGGGGTCATCGGTCAGCGTTTCATACCGGAAGCCGGTGGCCGGATGGTCTGGCAGCTCCTCCCGGATGCACTGGAGATATGCCTCCGCATCCGTGTACTCCACCTGTTCGCCGCTGGCAAAGGTCACCCGCCCCACCACCGGCTTATCTGTCATATTCTGTCTCTGGACACGGAGGTCAAAGGCGGTCAGATAGGCTTGATACTCACCGGCTACGGGGTTGCACCGCAGGCAGTAGCGATAGTTCTCTGTCTCCACGATATAACCGTAGTTCTGTACCCAGCCGCCGCTGATCTCTCCGCCATGGCCCCGGCAGTAGCCAGCCATGGCGGAGAAGTTCTTCAGGACGTTATTTCGCAGCTCATCCACCACATCCTGCAATTCGGACTTGAATTCCGGGGAGTTCAGCTCCTCCGGGCCTCTCGGCCACCAGGTGTGCCAGAACTCCGTGCCGCTCCGTCCGAAATCCATGCGGACATAGCCGACGCAGCCGAATTTCGCATCTTCCTCCGGACTCATGGCGTAGAAAAAGCCCGCTTCCTCGGGTGAAGCGGGCCGAATGGCAAATGTTTGATTGTGAAAGGGATATTCCAGGCTGTTGTTCCGGCAGTAGTCTCGCAGTGTCATGGTCTCTCCAAGCAGGAGGAACTGCCTGTTCACTCTGCGGGATATTGTGTCGGCCCGTTTCAGGGGAACGGGGGAAAGGACAGAGCCAATGGGATTTATACGGGCGCGGTCTGACAGTGCGATGGGCTTTTTGGCATTGCGGACGCTGCCTCTCAGTTCGTAGTAATACCAGCCTTCCGGGACATCCTCCCGCGGGATACGCTGGGGAGTGAACAGTACCGGCCTGCCGAACAATATGGCTGATCGCAGGGGATCGGTTTTGATATTGATACTCATAGCGTGCCTCCTTCGCTTTTTGGTAACGGGAACAATACCACGCTGATTCTCGAAAGTCCATACTTATTTTCCTTAACACTAACTGCGGCGGAAACCCACCAGGACCTGCCGAGCTATAATTCTGCACCCAGCGGCTTGGCTCATTTCCTGCAAGGGCAATTTTGACCTCCTATTATAGACTACATGCTTTGCTGGGACTGCGTCTGATTTGGAAAGGGCGTACTGATGCGTCGCACAAAGCCAAATTCGGTTTGCTGGACATCGTCCTCCTCCATGTAAGCCTCACCGAGCCGCTCGAAATCCGTGTAGAGTTCAAGAATATCGAGAACGTCTTCATCGACGCCGAATCGCCGCAGAACCTGCTTTCCATATTCCTCCTGGTCGTCAGGGACACGCTCATAATCGTCCAGCTCCAGCGCCAGATCCAGAGCGGCGGGAAAGTCCTCCGGCTGCTCCGCTGACAGGACGGCAAGGTATTTCAGCAGCTCGCCGTCTGTCTGTCCCATCTCCCGCACGGCCATCGCCAGCTCGTTGGCGGACTCCACGCTGACGCAGTCCACAGGAATATGTTCTTCCAGATAAGGGACGAGAAATTCAACCGCTTCGATCCTGGCCTCCGCGAAGTCCGTGATCCCAAGCTGTGCTTTTGCGGCGTCCAACTCTGTTTCCTCTGCGGGAAGATGCAGAACGCAGACTGTCCCGGTGGTTTCCAGCTGGAGCCGGATCACCGAATCCTCCTTTTGTTCAGGCTCTGCTGACTGTTTGCGCAGGACATAGCCGCTGTAGGTATAAGCGCCGCCTCGGTCGGCATAATACTCTGCGCCGATCTTGGCAAAATCCAAATACGGCCATGCTTTTTCCGGAAACCGGGGATCGCCGTGGAGCAGTCCGGCAGCAGCCACATATTTACCAAGATCGGTATCCGAGCTCACATTGGGGATGATGGTATATTCCTCCAGCGACTCTGAGACACGAAGCACATCATCCAGCCC
Source organism: uncultured Clostridia bacterium (assembly GCA_945876285.1). Classification (GTDB taxonomy): domain Bacteria; phylum Bacillota; class Clostridia; order Oscillospirales; family Oscillospiraceae; genus Oscillibacter. Next base: position 61,254 of record CAMCNO010000014.1, read on the forward strand.
GTTGACGCTTTCGGCATCCAACGCTCCGGCGAAGATATCCCGCTGACGCTTGCTCATCCCGCCGATCCTTTCGGCCAGCGTGTTGAGCTTTTGCATGTCCTCTCTGCTGTTCAGGTCCGCATAGCGGACATACTGCCCGATATTGGCAACCGGGCTTTTGACATCCAGGATTCTGACATCCCCGGCATAGCGGCTGACTGTATCCAGCAGGGCGAACGCCTCGCCGATCTCCGCGGGTGTTGTGGGAAAGCGCAGGCGGACGCCCTCCTGGTTATCCCCGCGGGTCAGATGCAGTTCGATCATGACAAGCCTCCCATCTGCGGGCCCTGCTCCATCTGCTCTGTTGGGATGTTCCGGGCCACAATCTCGCTGATCTCCTGCGCTGTCCCCAGGTAGGCCACATAGCCCCGGTCTCCAAAAAGCCCGCCCTCCTCCCGGATACGGCGCTCTCCGTAGCTCTGGTAGTTGATATAGTCCTCCAGATTTGGGTCCACCTCAAAATGGCCGGACTCCTGGATCATATAACGCCCATATTCCTCCGCGGTGCTGATGTCCGGCACCACCGTAAACTCGTGAAGATTTTCCGCCAGGGCCAGGATCTCCTCCGGCGTCTGGGGCCAGACTGTATCGAAAACAGTATGGAAGTTCTCCATTGCCTGCCCGTCGAACTTTCGCAGGTGCCGGGTCAGGGCGTTCAGGGCAGCCAGATGCTCATTCAGAGGATATTCACGCTCAAAGACGCTCCGGACCGCGTCGCTGAGTTCGGCGGTATCCAAGACTGCAATACACTGCTCCGGCCTGTCCGCGCCCAGCCGCCGCACCGCGCGGGCGATCTTGCTCTCCGCGCAGGGGAAATAGAGCGTTTCCTGCTGCTCCGGCTTTCCGATCACCGAAAGCGTTACAGAGGCCGCGCAGTCCTCGTAGAAAAACTCCGGGAGATGGCGGCCGTCATAGATACTGGACAGCCGCATGCCGTTGTCATACACCACGCCATAGGGTGTGACTGTCCCGCCTCCGCCCTCAATGAGCAGCAGCGCAGTCTCATATCCGTCCAGAGCGTCCAGTTCTTCCGTCCTGGCGCAGCCGCCATGCAGGTTCATGTAGTGGTCACGGCCTATGGCCTCCAGATCGGAGAAGTCCGTGATCACCGTGGCCTGCTGGCAGCAGAAGGTCAGGTTGATAAAGTCTGTCATATCCCGAAGATCCAGCTTTTCCGCCATGGCCTGAAACTGCGCGGCCTCACCAACATCAAAGCTGTCCAGCCGCTTTGCCAGGTAGTCCAGCTCGTCCAGATTGACGGTGAGCATCTCCATTCGCTTTAACACGGGAAAACTGCTGCTGATCTCCATGACCTGACAATCCCGGTGGACGGGATCGCCGATCTCCAGTGCGGATAGAAGCTCAACACAGTGGTCATATTCCTCGTTGGGGATGGGGAATGGGATGGTGGCCACGCCATATTCAGGATGCTCCTGATTGGCCAACACCGCCTGCACCAAGGGAGCCATCAGACCTCACCTCCCGTTCCGCCGATGGTGAACATGGCCTTGCCGTAGTGGGCGATCAGCATCGCGTCCAGGATCAGCGTCAGGGCGGTATCATCCACCAGCTCTCGGTCGCATAGTTCCTGGAATGAGATGTACTGGTGGTTTTGATAGAGCCCCTTTGCCGCCTGATAGAGCACATATTCCTGCTCACTCATCGCCCGCACGGTGTCCCACCCGCTGAGGCGGATGCTCCAGAGGCCAAAGATATTCGGTACGGCGCGGCAGAGCGATTCTGTGGCGGTCAGCAGGTACATGGTAGCCAGACGGCGCCGGCCTGTGTCATCGCCATGATGACGGAGCAGATAGGGATAATAGAACAGGAAGCGGGAGGTGTGGGCGGCGTCATAGTAGGCGACTGCTTTCTTGTTGGAGAGCAGCTCCGCGATCCGCTCTCCCAGCCTGCCGCTCTGCCAGTTCCGATAATAGTCAGCCGCCAGGGAGGAATAGGTGACCGCCCCCGCCTCCGCACGCTCCTCGATCCAAGGGCATACCGGCATGGTGCATTGCTTTCTTCTGTATTTGGTGCAGTGCTTGCAGGCCACATCCTCGGGCCGGTAGCGAAACCGGCAGAGGATCATTTGGCCTCCGCCGCGAGGGGAGAAGTGGGGCGGCGTCATCATCTGCCGCTCCAGCCCCGCCAGAGGGGTGTCTCGCAGGAAGTATTTCGTCACGTGCTGTCCTTTCCGGATGGGACCTTTATCCCGAAAGGGCGGCAAAAAAGGCCGGCGTCCCAAACGGGATACGGCCTTGTCCTGTGTTGATGATGATTTAGAATTGCTGGGTCATGCCCTGATATTCCGTATCTTCTGCTGCCTCCAATTCCTTCTGATTTGACTGGCTGACCAGCTCTGCCAGGGCAGGAACCGCACATTCGATCTGCGCCGCCACGCCCTCCAGCAGCTTTTGGCGTTCCGCGGTGATGGGATAATGATTCTCCAGCGTTTCGTGGACGCAGCGGTAGACCTCCGCAAGCTGCTCCTTAGAAAAAAGCTGGTGCTTGTCCAGCAGGCCGGAGCGGATGGCAAAGTCCCGCTTTGCCGCCTGATAGTCATTTCCAGCATAATGACCTTGCCACAGGCTGGTACGCTCATTGATCCACGCCCAGGTGGTGAATTGAACGCCGTGTTTGCCGGGGAGGGCGGCAAGCACAACATCATTGAACTCCGCCAGTACTTGATATGGTTCGTGCAGGCTGTCCGCTTTCAGCAATGGGGCTTTATCCAGGAGAGTCATGTACTCCCTGACCGTGGCGGCGATATCCGCGGCCCGGTCACAGGCCAGCTCGGTATCTGAGTCGGTCATATCCTCCTGTCGGTATCGGATGCCGCCTGTGCTGGCGACTCGGCACAGAGGCTGGTCGTTCCACTCTACCGGGAGAAAACCATCCTGTTCTGGCAGGACCACAAAGCCCGTTTGCCGGAGGCGGAGGGCCAGTTCGGAAAAATAAGATTTATTTGCTGTCGTTTCTGTTTTCATACGCATTCCTTTCAAAAATTAAAGCCGAAGCTGTTGAACAACTTCGGCTGGGCATATTGCTGTATCTTGTACGGCTGGAGGCGGGTTCGAGTCTGATCTGTATTCGTTTTTCCTCGGCAAATAGTCAAAGTTCAAGGCCCTTTAGCATTCGAGCTAAAGGGCCTTGAAAGGCTTGAAAACTCTTGCTTTTTCTGCAAATAGTCTTTTTCGCCTATTGGTTTGGT
>CAMCNO010000015.1 GCA_945876285.1 uncultured Clostridia bacterium
ACATGCCCAGGCCGTGCTCGGCGTTATCCTCGAACAGGGAGTTGGACCAAGCGGGGCCGTGACCGGCCTTGTTGGTGCAGTAGGGAGAAGTAGCGGCAGGACCGCCCCAGATGGAGGAGCAGCCGGTGGCGTTGGAGATGTACATATGATCGCCGAACAGCTGGGTGATCAGGCGGGCATAGCTGGTCTCGGCGCAGCCGGCGCAGGAGCCGGAGAACTCCAGCATGGGCTGCTTGAACTGGCTGCCCTTGACGGTGTCGTCCTGCATATCCTTCTTCTCGGCAACCTCAGCCACGCAGTAGTTGAACACATCCTGCTGAGCGGCTTCCTGCTCCTGAGCGACCATGGTCAGAGCATCGACGGGGCAGACACCCACGCAGACGCCGCAGCCCATGCAGTCCAGAGGAGACACGGCCATGGTGTACTTGTAAACGCCCTTGCCCTTGCCGGCCTTGACGTCCACGATCTTGGCGGCGGCGGGAGCCTTGGCGGCCTCTTCCTCGGTCAGAGCGTAGGGACGGATGGTGGCGTGGGGGCAGACATAAGCGCAGTTGTTGCACTGGATGCACTTGGCGGAATCCCAGGTGGGAACAGACACGGCCACGCCGCGCTTCTCGTAAGCGGCAGCGCCCAGCTCGAACTGGCCGTCCACATGCTTGGAGAAGGCGGAGACGGGCAGGCTGTCGCCGTCCATCTTGCCCACGGGGTTCAGGATGGTCTTGACCTGCTCCACCAGCTCGGGCTTGCCGGCCAGCTTCACGTCCTCGACCACGTCCTGAGCGTTGGCCCAGTCAGCGGGAACGTCGAACTTCTTGTAGGCGGTGGCGCCGGCGTCGATGGCCTTGTGGTTCATCTCGACCACGTCCATGCCCTTCTTGGAGTAGGACTTGGTGGCAGCGTCCTTCATGTACTGGATGGCCTCAGACTCGGGCATGACCTTGGCCAGAGAGAAGAAGGCAGACTGCAGGATGGTGTTGGTGCGCTTGCCCATGCCGATTTCCTTGGCCAGGTCGATGGCGTTGATGGTGTAGACCTGGATGTTGTTGTTGGCAATGTAGCGCTTGGAGGCGGCGTCCAGCTTCTCAGCCAGCTCAGCGTCATCCCACTGGCAGTTGATGAGGAACGCGCCGCCGGGCTTCACGTCGCGGACGATGGGGAAGCCCTTGGTGATATAGGCGGGCACGTGGCAGGCCACGAAGTCAGCCTTGTTGATGTAGTAAGAAGACTTGATGGGCTTGTCGCCGAAGCGCAGGTGGCTGATGGTGACGCCGCCGGTCTTCTTGGAGTCATACTGGAAGTATGCCTGGATGTACTTGTCGGTGTGGTCGCCGATGATCTTGGTGGAGTTCTTGTTGGCGCCGACGGTGCCGTCGCCGCCCAGACCCCAGAACTTGCAGGCGATGGTGCCGGCGGGAGCCACGCTGGGAGCGGGCTTCTCTTCCAGAGACAGGTTGGTCACGTCGTCCACGATGCCGATGGTGAACTGACGCTTCATCTCGTCCTTCTTCAGCTCGTCATAGACAGCGAACACGCTGCGGGGAGGAGTATCCTTGCTGCCCAGACCGTAACGGCCGCCGATGACCTTGATGTCGGTCTTGCCGGCGTTAGCCAGAGCGGTGACAACGTCCATGTACAGAGGCTCGCCCAGGGAGCCGGGCTCCTTGGTGCGGTCCAGCACGGCGATCTTCTTGCAGGTTGCGGGGATAGCAGACAGCAGACGGTCGGCGGCGAAGGGACGATACAGGCGAACCTTGATCAGGCCGACCTTCTCACCCTGGGCCAGCTTGTAGTCGATGACTTCCTCGGCCACGTCGCAGATAGAGCCCATGGCGATGATGACGTGCTCGGCATCGGGAGCACCATAGTAGTTGAACAGCTTGTAATCAGTGCCCAGCTTGGCATTGATCTTGTCCATGTACTTCTCCACCACGGCAGGCAGGGCCTCGTAGTAGGGGTTGCAGGCCTCGCGGTGCTGGAAGAAGATATCGCCGTTCTCGTGAGAGCCGCGCATATTGGGACGCTCGGGGTTCAGGGAGTGCTTGCGGAACGCGTCGACGGCGTCCATGTCACACATTTCCTTCAGGTCCTCGTAATCCCACACGGCGACCTTCTGGATCTCGTGAGAGGTACGGAAACCGTCGAAGAAGTTGATGAAGGGGACGCGGCCCTCGATGGTGGCCAGATGGGCCACAGGGCTCAGGTCCATGACCTCCTGCACGCTGCCCTCAGCCAGCATGGCGAAGCCGGTCTGACGGCAGGCCATGACGTCGGAGTGATCGCCGAAGATGTTCAGGGCGTGGGTGGAAACGGTACGGGCGGAGACATGGAACACGCAGGGCAGCAGCTCGCCGGCGATCTTGTACATATTGGGGATCATCAGCAGCAGGCCCTGAGAGGCGGTGTAGGTGGTGGTCATTGCGCCGGCGGCCAGGGAGCCGTGGACAGTACCGGAAGCACCAGCCTCAGACTGCATCTCGCACACCTTCACGGTGGTGCCGAAGATGTTCTTCTGACCAGCAGCAGACCACTGGTCGACCAAGTCTGCCATGGGAGAGGACGGGGTGATCGGGAAAATACCCGCCACTTCGGTAAATGCGTAGCTGACATATGCGGCTGCGTTGTTACCGTCCATGGACTTGAACTTTCTTGCCATAAACTCTTACCTCCTATAAATTCGCTGCCCGCGGCAGCAAGCTTACCAAAACACGAAACTCGGGCTCTCTCCCCCAAATTCTCATGCGTTGCCATTATATCACTTCCCTTTCCGCCTGTAAACGGGTACTTTGTTATTTTTTGCACAAAATTTTCTCTTTTCTGCGGATGGGACAAAAGCATCCGGATTTTTTCGGCGTTTTCCCGGTAATGCTTCCATTTCAGACGTGTCTGTGCTATATTTTTCCTGAGTTCTGACGTCCGGCGGCCTGTCCGCCGGCACCACAGCGTATGCAGGAGGCGTGGAAATTATGGTAGTCACGGTACGTTCTCTCGGCCTTTCCGGCATCTCCGGCTATGAGGTCAGCGCGGAGTGCTTTCTCTCCGGCGGTCTCCCCGCCTTTGATGTGGTCGGCCTGCCGGACGCCGCCGTGCGGGAGGCGCGGGAACGGGTGCGGGCGGCGGTGAAGAACTGCGGCGCAAAGTTCCCCGTCAGCCGCATTACAGTGAACCTGGCTCCCGCCGGGCAGAAAAAGGCGGGCACAGTCTATGACCTGCCCATCTTCGTCGGCATCCTGGCGGCCAGCGGCGACCTGCCAAAGCTGCCGGCCGACGCCGCCTTCATCGGCGAGCTGTCCCTCACTGGCGCGCTCCGGGGCGTCAGCGGCGTGCTGCCCATGGCCATGGCCGCCAGGGAAGCCGGCATTCGCCAGCTGTTCGTTCCCGCTGAAAACGCCGCCGAAGCAACTCTGGCAGGCGGCCTGACCGTCTACGGCGTCCCGGATGTGAAGACGCTGGCAGCACATCTGAGGGGTGAAGAATCCCTTTCCCCCGCTCCGGTCTGGACACCGGAGGGCAGCGACAGCCCCCTTCCCGACCTGCGGGACGTCATGGGGCAGGAAAACGTGAAGCGGGCTTTGGAGATCGCCGCCGCGGGAGGACACAACCTGCTGCTCATCGGCTCTCCCGGCGCGGGCAAATCCATGCTGGCAAAGCGCCTGCCCTCCATTCTCCCGGACATGACCCGGGACGAGGCGCTGGCGGTCTCCGGCATCTGGTCTGTGGCAGGCCTGGCAGACCCCGGGCATCCGCTACTGACCCGCCGTCCCTTCCGCAGTCCCCACCACACCGCCTCCGCCGCGGCGCTGAGCGGCGGGGGGCCCGCCATGCGGCCGGGAGAGATGTCTCTCGCCCACAATGGCGTGCTGTTTCTGGACGAGCTGCCGGAATTCCGCCGGGATGTGCTGGAGGCCATGCGCCAGCCGTTGGAGGACGGTGAGGTCACTGTGGCCAGAGCCGGCGGCACATTGCGTCTGCCCGCCCGGTTCCAGCTCATCTGCGCCATGAATCCCTGCCGCTGCGGCTGGCGGGGGCATCCTTCCGGCAAATGCACCTGTTCTGACCGGGATGTCGAAAAATATGTTGAGAAAATCTCCGGCCCCCTGCTGGATCGCATCGACCTCCATGTCAGCGTTCCCTCGGTGGAGTACGAGGCCATGCGCCGCAGAGAGACGCCGGAATCCTCCGCCGACGTGAAAAAGAGAGTGGACGCTGCCCGCGTCCTCCAGTCCGTCCGCTTCGCCGGAACGGGCACCGCCTGCAACGCCCACATGACTCCCGCCCAGATCGCCGCTTTCTGCCCGCTGGATGATGCCTGCGACGCTCTGATGAAAACCGCCTTTGACCGCATGGGGCTGACCGCCCGGTCTCACGACCGCATTCTCCGGGTCGCCCGCACCATCGCGGATCTGGACGGAGAAAAGAACATCGGCGCCGCACATCTGGCAGAAGCCATCCAATACCGCAACACCGACATTTTAAAAGGATAAAACGAGGCCCGGGGAAATCCCCGGGCCTTCGTTGTGTTCACTTCGCCGCTTTCACGGAGAGGACCTGTCCGGTGAAGGCGTCCACCACGGACAGTTCCCCGGTGTACGTCACCGTCACCCGATCGCCCACCTCCTGCTCCGCCAGTCCCTCCGGCGCGCCGCCCTCAAAGGTCAGGGCATAGCTGTCGCCGTTGTCGTCGGTGACTACGAACATGAAGTCCTTCACCTCATCCAGGGTGCCGGTCAGCGTTTTTTCCTCCCCGCTCTCCCCGGACTTTTTCGCGCCGCACCCGGCGCAGGCCAGCAGCAGCGCAGCCGCCAGCAGACACGCAAAGATTCGCTTCATCTGTTCTCTCTTTCTTACTTTTTTAATAATGTCTCATACACATCCGCCGGGATGGTGAACTCCGGCATCCCCATGGAGCCCGGAGCGATGGTGTACTCGTCAAACACCAGCACCAGCTCTCCGTCCGCATCAAAATAGAAGTTCTGCGCCGGGTCAATGGCGGTAAACTCCTCCGGGAAGTAAGAAACTTCCACGTTTTCCGCCATCCGCTCCTCCATCTGCCGACGCACCTCGTCGGAGAGGACGGTCACATAATCAGCGTCCTCCCGGAACAGATCTCGCAGCGTCACCACCCGGTCAGTGGCCTTGTCAATGTGGTAAAAGCGGCTGAATTCATACCCACTGGCTCGGGTCTCCACCGCGTCCACCCGGAGAGTAAACCAGGTATCGCTGTCCGTCACCACCGTACTGCTCACATCCAGGCCGAGATAGCCCTCTTCCCCCAGTTCCTTTTCGCAGGTCTCCTCGAACCGTGCGATGAGCCTGTCCGTGTATGCCCGCACCTGGTCGCTGACCTCCAGGGCGGCGCCGCTGCCCGCCAGCTCCGGCACGGTGACGTCGGCGCTGTGCTGGCCGTCATCATACGTGTAGTTCCGGAAGGTCACCACCCGCACGATGGCGCCCAGCACCGGCACCTCCGCCATGGCGGCCGCCGCCGTGGGGGACACGTTGGGCACCGTGATAAACAGCGCCAGAACCGCCGCGGCCCAGCCCGCCCAGCGGCGGGAATGTCTGGGTTCTTTTTCCTCCAGAGAGGCGCAGGCGGCAAACACCCGTCCGGCGTAGCCCTCCGGCAAGGGGAAGGGTTCGTTTTTTGCCCGCTCTTTCATCATTTCGTCAAATCGATCCATGTCGCACCTCATTTCTCATCCAGCAGCTGCCGCAGCCGCGCCCGCCCCCGGGACAGGCGGGTCTTGACCGCCGCCTCGCTGATGCCCAGCACACGGCTGATCTCCCGGATGGACAGCCCGTCATAGTAGAACAGCGCCACAGGAGCCCGCAGGTCGTCGTGCAGGGACAGCACCGCCTGCCACAATGTCAGCCGCTGGACGTGATCGGTCTCCGGTGCCGGAAGCTCACCCGCCGCGTCCAGATCCACGGTGCTTCGCCGCTTGCGGCAGACATCGTAGCACTTGTTGGCCAGGATCCGCAGGATCCAGGGTTTGAATTTCTCCGCTTCCCGCAGGGAATCCCGGTGGGCAAAGGCAGTACAGATCGCCTCCTGTACCGCGTCCTCGGCGTCCTCATCACTGCGCAGAATCGCCCTGGCGGTACGGAACATCGTCTCCTGACAGGCGATGACCTGCGCGCTGAACGCCTCCTTGTCCAAAACAGCCTGCGTCATATTCCTGGAACGGCTCCTTTCCTGGCAAGTAAAATCAGGGCAGCGGCACCGCCGCCCCCGAATGACCGGTCATATAGATAGATGCTTTTCCCCGGGAAAAGGTGACAGCGGGGAGAACTTTTTTGCCTGAAAACAATATGATAGCCGGGCAATGCAATATTGTCAATTTCTCCGCCTTCCTGTATAATAACTTCATTACATATAAGGAGGTCTCCTTTATGAAGATCGTCGCCATCAACGGCAGCCCCCGGAAAAACGGAAACACCGCCCTCCTGCTGGATGCCGTCCGTCAGGAAGTGGAAGCCGCAGGCGTGGAGTTCCAGGTATTCCAGCCCGGCCCCAATGTTCATCCCTGCATGGCCTGCTACAACTGTCTGGACACCGGCAGCCTCCGCTGCGTGCGGAAGGATGACGGTGTCAACGATATCATTGCCGCCTGCATCGACTCCGACGGCATCCTGCTGGCCTCTCCTGTGTACCACAGCGGCATGTCCGGCAGCATGAAGTGCGTCATTGACCGGCTGATGCTCGCTGCCGGCTGCGGCGTCAATCAGCTCCACCACAAGGTGGGCGGCGCCCTGTGCACCCTGCGGCGCTCCGGCGGCAGCGAAACCTACCACCAGCTCCTGGCCGCCATGGACTGCATGGAGATGGTGCTGGTGACTTCCGACTACTGGGGCGTGGTTCACGGCGCCGAGCCCGGCGAGGTGCTGTCCGACGAGGAGGGCATGGAAGTCGCCAAGCGGCTGGGCCGCGACATGGCCTGGATGGTGAAGGTACTGAACGCCACCAAGGAGACGCTGCCGCCTCCCGCCGCCGGTCAGCGCCCCATGACCAACTTTATCCGCTGAATAAAAATCATTACGGCTCCCCAAGCGGGAGCCGTGACTTTTTATCGGCAATAGCCGCAAAATCAGGCTTTTCCTCCGGGGGAAAATGGGATATAATGTGGAGCAGTACGAATTGCGGAGGAAGTATCCATGATTAATCACAACGAAATGTTTCTGCTGAAGCTGGGCGAGGTGGTCCTGAAGGGCCTGAACCGCCGGTCCTTTGAGGACAAACTGGTGAACAACGTCCGGCGGCGGCTGAAGAGCTGCGGCAGCTTCCAGGTCTATATCCGCCAGAGCACCATCTACGTGGAGCCCACCACCGATAACTGCGACATGGAGGCGGCTTATGCCGCCTGCCGCCAGGTGTTCGGCGTGGTGGCGGTGGCCCGGGCCGTCCCCTGCGAAAAAACGGTGGAGGCCATCGTGGAGACGGCTAAAACTTACCTGGCGGATGAATTCGCCGCCGCCAGGAGTTTCAAGGTGGAGAGCAAACGGGCGGACAAGCAGTTCTACCTGAACTCCATCCAAATTTCCCAGGCCGTGGGCGGCGATTTGGCCGAGGCCTTCCCCCACGTCACCGTGGACGTCCACAAGCCCGACCTGACGGTCTATGTGGAAATTCGGGAAAAGGCCGCCTACGTCCACGCCCCCGCCCTGCCCGGCGCCGGCGGCCTGCCAGTGGGCATGGGCGGCCACGCCGTCAGCCTGCTGTCCGGCGGTCTGGACTCCCCCGTCTCCTCCTGGATGATGGCCCGCCGGGGCGTGGAGCTGGAGATGGTCCACTTCGTCTCTCCCCCCTACACCTCCCAGCAGGCCCAGGACAAGGTGCTGGAGCTGGCCCGCCTGCTGACGGCCTACTGCGGGCGGATGATCGTCCACATCGTTCCCTTTACGGAAATTCAGGAAGAAATTCGGAAAAACTGCCCCGAGGAGTATTTCACCCTCATCATGCGCCGCTTTATGATGCGGCTGGCAGAGGCCGTGGCAAAAAAGGCCGGGGCCAAGGCCCTCATCACCGGCGAGTCCCTGGGCCAGGTGGCCAGCCAGACCATGATGGCCCTTGGCGTCACGGAGGACGTGACCACCATGCCCGTTCTGCGGCCCCTGATCGGCATTGACAAGGTGGAGATCATCCGCATCGCCCGGGAGATCGGCACGTATGAGACCTCTATCCTCCCCTACGAGGACTGCTGCACCGTGTTCACCCCCCGCCATCCTGCCACCCGGCCCGACCTTGAGGAAGTCCGCAAGGCGGAGGCCGCCCTGGACGTGGAGGAGCTGGTCGCCAAGGCCCTGGCGGGCGAGAGCTGGGTAAGAGTCAAGTATTGAGCGTCCCCCGTCCCGTGGACGGACATCCCGCGCTCCACACCCATTTACAAAGAAGGTACACGTCATGTCACACACCGCTGAGATCATCGCCGTGGGTACCGAGCTGCTCCTCGGCAACATTGTCAACACCAACGCCCGGGACATCTCCCAGGCCCTCTCCGCCGTAGGCGTCAACGTCTTCTGGCACACCGTCGTGGGCGACAACCCCCAGCGCCTGAAGGAGGCCCTGGACATCGCCCGGAACCGGGCCGACATCATCATCACCACCGGCGGCCTGGGCCCCACCTATGACGACCTGACCAAGCAGACCATCTGTGAGGCCTTCGGCAAGCCCCTGGTGCTCCACCAGGACATCCTGGACGGCCTGAAAGTCTTTTTCGAGAAGAACGTCCACATGAAAATGCCCTCCAACAACGTCCAACAGGCGGAGCTGCCGGAGGGCTGCACCGTGTTCGACAATCCCGTGGGCACTGCCCCCGGCTGCGCCTTTGAAGCCGGCGGCATCCATGTGCTGATGCTCCCCGGCCCGCCCTTCGAGATGCTGACCATGCTGAAAGGCCATGTGGTCCCCTATCTCCGGAACCTCTCCAGCGAGGTCATCGTCTCCCACGACATCATGACCTTCGGCCTGGGTGAGAGCCCCATGGAGGAGCTGATGCGGGAGAAGATGAGCCGCATGGAAAACCCCTCCCTCGCCACCTACGCCAAGCCCAGTGAGGTCCGGCTCCGGGCCACCGCCAAGGCGGAGAGCGCGGAGGCCGCCGAGGCCATGCTGGCCCCGGTGGTGAAGGATGTCACCGATTTTCTGGGGGATTACGTCTACGGTGTGGATGTCTCCAGCCTGGAAGAGACCTGTTTCCGTCTTTTGAAAGAAAAGGGCTTGACCCTCGCCACCGCCGAGAGCTGCACCGGTGGCCGGGTGGCGGAGCGCATCACCGCCCTGCCCGGTGTCTCCGCCGTGTACCGGGGCGGCGTGGTCAGCTACTGGACCTCTGTCAAGGCGGACGTGCTGGGCGTGCCCCAGGAAACGCTGGACGCCCACGGCGCTGTGTCGGAGGAGACCGCCCGTGCCATGGCGGAGGGCGCCCGGCGCATCACCGGCGCGGACATCGCCGTGTCCGTCACCGGCGTGGCGGGTCCCGAAAGCGACGAGCGGGGTGTCCCCGTTGGCATCGTGTACATCGGCCTTGCCGCCCCGGACGGCACCTTCTGCCGCCCGCTGGACCTGGGAAAGCGCCGCCGGGACCGCATCCAGGATCTCTCCAGCAATCATGCGCTGGACGTGGTGCGGCGGTATCTCACCGGCCTGCCCATCACACTTTCCTGAAAAAGCACGAAAAAATCCCGTCTGTCCTCTTGACAGACGGGATTTTTTCGTGTATTCCTATATCGAAAACGTTTGCGCTTTTGATTTCAGATATTGGAAAGAAGTGTGTTTGCCATGTACAAGATCGAGACCCATCTCCACACCACCCACACCAGCAAGTGCGGCCACCTGACCGCCCCCGTTTTGGCGAAGGCCTACAAGGAAGCCGGCTACGACGCCATTGCCGTCACCGACCACTACAACCGGGACACGGTGAAGTACCTGAACCTGGACCTGAGCTCTCCCGACGGCCTGCTGGAAAAATTCCTGGACGGCTTCCACCGGATGGAGGACGCCTGCGGCGAGCTGGGCATCCGGGTCTACAAGGGCGCGGAGCTGCGCTTTGACGAGTGCGACAACGACTACCTGCTGTTCGGCTGGCACGACGAGCTGCTGCGGGATATGCCCCGGAACCTGAAAATGAGCGTGGTGGAGTTCTCCAAGCTGGCCCGGGAGGACGGTGCCTTGCTGATCCAGGCCCATCCCTACCGTAAAAAGTGCACCCCCGCCATCGCCTGCTATCTGGACGGCGTGGAGGTCATCAACGCCCATCCCCGCCACGACAGCCACAACGACCGTGCCCAGGCCTACGCCGAGGAATTCGGCCTCATCCGGCTGGCCGGCTCCGACTGCCACCAGACGCCGGACATCGCCCGCAGCGGCATCCTGTCCGACACCCTGCCCGCCGACACCTTTGAGCTGGCGGCGCTCATCCGCTCCGGGAACTACACCCTCATCGAGCCTCCCGCAGCAGAATAACGTCCCTTTTCCCGCCGGATGCCTCCGGCGGGAAATTTTTCAGCCCAGCGCCACATCCAGCACCATCATAATGAGAAAGCCCCCCACGAAGCCGCAGGTCCCCGCCCGGCTGTGGGCCTGGGGCACCAGCTCCTCCACCACCACGTACAGCATGGCCCCCGCCGCGAAGCTGAGAAGCCACGGCATCAGGGGCCGCGCTCCGGCGGCTATCAGCACCACCAGTACGCCGAACAGCGGCTCCACCACGCCGGAGAGCATTCCGCCCAGGAATGCCCGGCCCCGTGACTTTCCCTCCTGCCGCAGGGGCAGAGCGATGGCGGCGCCCTCCGGGAAGTTCTGGATGCCGATGCCCATGGCCAGAGCCGCCGCCCCGGCCAGATTTTCTCCGCCTGCCGCCAGGGCGAAGGCCAGGCCCACCGCCATGCCCTCCGGCACGTTATGTAAGGTGATGGCGGTCATCAGCAGGGCGTTCTGCCGCCAGGCGTCCTCCATAGGCTTCCGGCGGAGCCGGGGCAACATGCTGTCCAGCGCCGCCAGGAACACCACCCCCAGCAGCATCCCCGCCGCGGCGGGCAGCCAGCCGGGAAAGCGCCCCTCCTCCACCGCCTGGTCGATGGCGGGCAGGAGCAGGCTCCACACCGACGCCGCCGTCATCACTCCGGCGGCGAAGCCCAGCATGGCCCGCTGAAATTTCGGTCTTGGCTCTCCCGAAAAGAAAAACACCATGGCGGCGCCCAGGGTGGTCATCAGGAAGGTGAACCCGGTGCCCAGGGCGGCCCAGCCAAGAGATTGCAGCATACGTATCAACGCCTTTGTCTGGATTCGGGCGGAAGTGCGCCCGTATGCCAGTATAAGCGCCGCCCGCGTGTCTGGTGCCGGGGCAAAAAACAGGGCGGCTCCTGCCTTGCTTTTTCGTTCATACCGTGCTATCATACAGACAGCGGCATACAATTGAAAAGGACTCATATAATTTCGCTGTGCAATGGCGCGAAAGTTTCTACGGAGCCGCCGAAAGGCTCTGCTATGGGTGTCTGTCGGGTAGGGTCTATCCGGTCAGGCGCTCCTTTTTTGTGCCGATATATCACAAGTGAGGTGTTTGTATGGCTGTCACAATTATCAAAGGAACCATCGTTTCCGCCCCTGTTCTGGGCAAGCTGGACATTACGGAAAACGGGTATCTCGTTGCTGAAAACGGCGTCATCACGGGAGTATTCCCCACCATGCCGGAGCAGTACGCGGGAGCGCCCGTGGAGGACTACGGCGATGCCCTCATTTTGCAGTCTTTCGCGGACCTGCACCTCCACGCCCCCCAGTACCCCATGCTGGGCATGGGCATGGACCTGCCCCTGCTGGACTGGCTGAACGCCTATGCCTTCCCCACGGAGGCCCGGTTCGCGGACCCGGACTACGCCCGGGAAATTTACCACAAGCTGGCCCAGGAGCTGGTGTCCCACGGCACCACCCGGGTGTGTATGTTCTCCTCTCTCCACACCGACGCCACCCTCATCCTGATGGACGAGTTGGAAAAGGCGGGTGTCACGGGCTATGTGGGCAAGGTGAACATGGACCGCAACGCCGCCCCCGGCGTGCTGGAGGAGAGCACGGAGGAATCCATGCGGGAGACCCTCCGCTGGCTGGACGCTTGCGGGGGCTTCGCCCGCATCAAGCCCATGCTGACCCCCCGGTTCACCCCCTCCTGCACCAATGAGCTGATGGTGTTTCTGGGCAAGCTGGCGGCGGAGCGGGATATCCCCGTCCAGTCCCACCTGTCGGAAAACGGTGCGGAGATGGAGTGGGTGCGGCAGCTCCATCCCGACTGTGCGCAGTACTGGGAGACCTACGCCAAGTACGGATTGTGGAACAGCCGCACCGTCATGGCCCACTGCGTCTGGTCCGACGAGCGGGAGCGGAAGGCGATGAAAGACGCGGGCGTCACCGTGGTCCACTGCGCCGACTCCAACCAGAACATCTGCTCCGGCGTGGCACCGGTGCGGGTGATGCTGAACGAAGGCCTGAAAGTGACCCTCGGCAGCGACATCGCCGGGGGAGACCACCTGGATATGTTCGACGTGGTGGCCTCCGCTATCCGGGCCTCCAAGGCCCGCCGGGTGATGGACAACTGGCAGACCGACTTCCTGACCGTTCCCGAGGGCTGGTACTTGGGCACCTCCGCGGGCGCGGCGTACTTCGGGGAACAGCCGGGCTTCGCCCCCGGCAATCCCCTCCACGCTATCGTCCTGGCGGACGACACCCTGCCCCAGCCCCATCCCCTGACCCCCGCCGAGCGGCTGGAGCGGTGCGTGTACCTGCGGCAAAGCGGCGCCGTCCGGGCGGTCTGGAGCGCGGGGCGAAAGGTCTATACCGCTGAATAAGTGCAAAAAAGAGAGCCTTTCGGCTCTCTTTTTATTTGATCTCCTGCTCCAGATCCGCAAATTCCTCGCCGGAGAAAAACTCCTCCAAAGAGATTTCCAATCCGTCACAGAGCATTTTAATAGTCACGATTCCTGGATTTTGACTGTTTCCATACAAAATACTTTTCACCGTGGATGGGGATACAGCAGACACCGTGGCAAGTTTATGAATCGTCCACCCCCGCTGACCGCACAGTGCAATCAATCGGTTTGCAACAGCCTTCCTGGTATCCATCGCCCCACCTCCAATCATTATTAAAAACAATGTACTGGAAGGTCTTGCCGAAAGTGGACGATATATGATACTATATAGACTATATATAGACTATCAGGGGTGATTTTATGCAGGACGAACAGGATTTTTGCCGTTGTCTGGCCTCCGACGCCGCCAGCAGGGCTTTGCGAAACATCCAGGAAATTCTTGCCGACGATACCCTGGACGACCCGGAATGCTTTCACCGCATTGAGGCCATCGTCTCCCTGCTGGAGGACATGGGCCTTTCCTGCGGCGGCCGGCACGATTTTGGATAGCAAAAGACCCGCCGAAATCCGACGGGTCTCTCTTTTCAGAGCACATGGATAACGCCCAGCGTCACCGCCGAGGTGATGCCTCCGGCGATGACCAGCCCCAGCAAAACGGCGGGCAGGGCGTTCCGCAGGCGGATGTCCAGCAGGGACGCCACCAGCGCCCCGGTCCAGGCTCCGGTCCCCGGCAGGGGGATGCCCACCAGCAGCACCAGTCCCAGCAGGCGGTATTTCCGCACGATGCGGCCCTTCAGATGGGCCCGCCGCTCCAGCCAGACGATTTTCGGTCCAAAAAACCGGGTGTCCCGCAGCCAGTCAAAGATACGGCGCACCAGCAGCATGATGAACGGCACGGGAAGCAGGTTCCCCAGAATGGCCGTCACGCAGGCCACGGCAGGCGGCAGTCCGGCGGCGATACCCACGGGAATAGCGCCCCGCAGCTCAATGACCGGCACCATGGCGGTGGCGAAGGTCAGCAGCAGTTTTCCAAATACAGTGTCCAAAAAGGGCATGGCAGCCTCCAAAGCAAGGAATACGGGCCGTGGGGTACGCCCACGGCCCGTGACAGCGTTAAGAATAGTTTACTCCAGGTTCAGGTGCTTTTTCAAGAAGTAAGTTGTTAAAAAATAGAAGATGGCGCTGTAAACCACCTCTCCCAGGATCACCGCGAACATTCCCAGGTGCATGGAGGCCATGCCGGAGATGTTGTCCGTCCAGCCCAGCAGCAGATGGTGGAACCAGGATTCGTCCAGCAGCACAATGCCCATACCACCCAGGAACTGCACGGCGAACTGGATCAGGAAGAACCACAGTACAGACCAGGCCATTTTGTGATTGGCGAAGCTGTGGCCGATGGCCAGAGCGGCATAGAACTGCAGGCACATGGCGCAGCATCCCACAAAGCACGTCACCAGGAACTCCGCCACCACGGCGGTGCCGTTGAAGGCGTAATAGGCAGAAAGGTTGCGGCAAATCTCCTGGAACAGCTCCTGGAAGCCCGCCGCGATCTGATGGAGAAAGCCCACGTCAAAAGCCATGATGAAGCAGGCCAGGCAAACCACCACCAGGGTGAGGGCAAACCAGACGGCGGAGACGATGAGCTTGCTCCAGATGTGCTGATGGACGGAGACGGGCAGGGTCATCATCACGTAGCCCTCGTCCTGCAGCAGGTTCTTGTAGAACCGCTGGATCATGACCACCATGCTCATGACGCACACGCTGGCGATGGCGATGGCGAAGGCCGCCACCAGCAGGACGCCAAGGATATCCAGGATCTTGCTGTCCGTCTCCAGCAATCCCCGGGTGGAGAAATTGGCGCCCACGGAGGTCACCAGCAGGATCAGGAACAGGGGCAGCATGATGCGGCCCGTGGCACGAAACTCGTGTTTCATCAGTTTTCTCAGCATTTGAACACCTCCCGGAACAGCTCATCCACACTCATGCCCTTCTCCTCCCGGATCTGGTCCACGGAGGACTGGAGCATGACGCGGCCCTGATTGATAAAGATGACGTCGTCCAGCACCTTTTCCACATCGGAAATGAGGTGGGTGGAAATGACCACCGCCGCCTCAGGGTCGTAGTTGCCGATGATGGTGGACAGGATGTAGTCCCGGGTGGCGGGGTCCACGCCGCCGATGGGCTCATCCAGCAGGTACAGCTTCGCCGCCCGGCTCATGGTCACGATGAGCTGAACCTTCTCCCGGGTACCCTTGCTCATCTGCTTGATGTGCTGCCTGGCGGGGATATTCAGGTGGGCCAGCATCTCCTCCGCCGCGTCCCGGCGGAAATCGGCGTAAAAATCCTGATAGAAGTCCAGAAGCTGGGTGGTGGTCATCCAGGTGGGGATAGAAGTCCGCTCAGGCAGGTAGCTGACGAGAGCGTGGGTCTCCTTCCCGGGCGCCATGCCGCAAACGAGGATCTCTCCGCCGGTGGGCGTCAGCAGGCCATTGGCCAGCTTGATGAGCGTGGTCTTGCCGCTACCGTTGGGGCCCAACAGTCCCACGATGCGGCCCGGCTCAATGGCAAAATCAACGCCGTCCAGCGCCGCCGTATGTCCATAGTTTTTCGTTAGAGCCTTACATTCCAGAACCGCCATTGGCGCTCTCCTCCTCACTTGTCTCCTGCCGCAGCAGGGTCACGATATCCTCCGGCTGGTAACCCAGTCGGAGCATGGCCGCCAGGAACGTCTTGATATGGCGCTCCGCCAGGCCCCGTTTTGCCTTTTCGATCATCGTCTTGTCCTCCGTCACGAATCTGCCGGCGGTCCGCTGGCTGAACACCAGTCCGTCCCGTTCCAGCTCCGCCAAGGCCCGCTGCATGGTGTTGGGGTTGACCCCGGCCTCTGTCGCCAGGTCCCGCACCGACGGCAGCCGCTCTCCCGGCGGGAAGGCTCCCACCACGATGCCCACCTTGATCTGTTCGATGAGCTGGGTGTAGATGGGGGCGTCATTGGAAAACTGCCACTTCATGGCACACCTCCCGGTTGTGTATCGTTGTATTATGTAAGTAATACAATATCATATCCTGCGCATTTGTCAAGAGCATTTTTAATTTTTTTCCGGGCCAGAGAGAAATGAGAAAATAACCCCCCATTTTCTTTGGGTCGCTCCCAAAGAAAATGGGGGATTCTCGCCCGTGGGCGGGCGTCTCTCATCCGGGGTACTTCTCTCCCAGCCGCCGGATCACATCCGCCAGCGCGCTCTCCCGGGCGTCGGCCACGATGGTGGCTCCGCAGTCCCGGACGATGGAGACGCAGTTGGCAGGAGCAAAGCCTTCTGCCGCCGCGGTGAGCATGGGAATGTCGTTGGCCTCGTCGCCCACGCAGTAGACATGCTCCATGGAGATGCCCAGCCGGGCCGCCAGACGGCGCACCATACCGCCCTTGTTAGCACCCTTGGCGGTCATTTCCAGCAGAGTCTGGCCGGAAAAAATCAGCTCATAGTCCCCGCTCCAGCCCTGCTCCGTCAGAAATGCCTTGATGTCCTCCAGAACGGCGTGGTCCGCCTCGAACAGCAGCTTGCCCAGGGGCAGGGGCACCTCCGGCAGGGACGGCTTCTCCTCCACCGCCACCTTTGTCAGATGCTCATGCTGCCGGGTGATGGCGTTGGGATGGACGGCATGGATGACGTTGTCGATGTGGTACGCCTCCACCGCCGCCGAGGGGAATTTCTCCAGCACTGCCTGACCCCGTTCCCGGACATTTCCGTCCAGCATCGCCATTTCCAGGTATTCTCCCCTGGCAAAGTCATACAGTGCTGCGCCGTTGCACACCACGCCAGGGGCGTTCATGGGCACCTTGTCCGCGTACTTCATAAACGCCGCCAGCGCCCGGCCGGTGGCGATGGCGAACCGCCCGCCCTCGGCCATGAACCACTCCAGCGCCTCCCGGTTTTCGTCCGAAAGGGGCGGCACCGGCACGCCGGAGCGCAGGGCCTCCTCCGTGTAAATCAAGGTATTGTCAAAATCGCTTGCCAGCAAAACGCCGTCAAATCTTCCCATGGTATCTTCCTTTCCGAAAAAACGCCCGCCGCCCGCAATGCGGACGGCGGGTTCGTTCTCCGATTTTATTCAGCCTTGGGGGCACTGCCGCCCTCGCCGCCCTTGTTCCGGCGGCGTCCACCCCGGTGATGGGGCCTGCGGCGGCGCTTTACCTCGTCTCCCTCTCCGGCAGCCTTGTTCTCGACCTGAGGCTGCTTGGGTGCCTGCGGCTTGGACTGCTGCTTCGGCGGGCGGGGCTTCTGGCCGCCCGCCGTCTTCTCCGGCGCGGCCTGCACGGCGGGCTGCTCACTTTTGCCGCCCTTGCCGCGGCCACGGCGGCCGCCCCGGTGGCGGCGGCGGGGCTTGCCGTCGCCGCTCTCCTCGCTCATCTTCTCCCTGGCGGGCGCTTCCTCCAGCTTGGCGTCCATATAGAACGGCGTGGAGAGGACGGGGGACACCTCAAAGCTCTCCTCCTCATGCTCCTCCACATACCGGGCGGGGCGCTCAGGGATCTCGATGCCCTCCCGGCTGCCCTTGCCGTTGCGGAGCACGCAGATCTCACAGTTATGATAGCACTTCATAGGCTCATTGGGAGCCGCGCTATCCAGAGAGACCTTCACGGTCTCCCGCAACAGATCGATGCTCTTGACGTTGCCGGGGCCGTCGGGGGTCTGGACAAAACTCTCCACCTTGGGCATCCGCTTGGCGGCGTCCTCATAGGCGTTCTGCTCGTACTTCAGGCAGCACATCAACCGCCCGCAGGTGCCGGAAATTTTGGTGGGATTCAGGCTCAGGTTCTGGGTCTTCGCCATTTTGATGGACACAGGCAGGAAGCTGTCCAGGAACTGAGAGCAGCAGAAGGGCCGGCCGCAGATGCCCAGGCCGCCGATCATCTTCGCCTCGTCCCGGACGCCGATCTGCCGCAGTTCGATACGGGCCCGGAACACGCTTGCCAGGTCCCGGACCAGCTCCCGGAAGTCTACCCGCCCGTCGGCGGTGAAGTAGAAGATGATCTTGTTGCCGTCAAAGCTGGCAGAGACGTTCACCAGCTTCATATCCAGGCCGTGGTCCGCGATCTTCTTCTCGCAGATGTCAAAGGCCTCGCTCTCTTTTTTCTTGTTGTACTCCACCACCCGGCGGTCATTCTCGGTGGCCATGCGCAGCACGGCGCACAGCGGGCTGACGATAGCGGAATCCGCCACCTCATGGTTTCCCTCGGTGCAGGTGGCAAACTCAGGGCCCTGGGCGGTCTGCACCACCACCTGGTCCCCCATCTTCACCCGCAGGCCCTTGGGGTCGAAATAATAATTTTTGCATCCGCCCCGAAAGCGGACGCTGATGACTTCAGTCAAAGGATACCCTCCAATTCAGCGGCGAGAGCGCCCAGCACATGGCCGGGGCCGACGTTGTAGGCGCACTCTCCATGATACTTCTGTAACAATTCTATTGTGGACATGATTTGGGTTTTTGTCAAGTTTTTCGCGAGAAATGGCGCGATTTCCCGGTCCATTTCCCCCGGCTGGCGTCCGTAAAGGGACAAAAGGGCCGCCGCAAAGGACGCCCGGCTCTGCTCCAGCATGGCGGAGAGCGCCTCCCGGTCCAGCTTTTTCTTCTCCAGCCGCACCGCCAGCTCGGCCACGGCGCCACGGCGGCGGCTGCCGATGGCCCGGCAAAGGGCCTCAGCCGCCTCGGACGGCTCCCCGTCCTCCTCCGTCCCGGGGCGGAGTTTTACCTCCACACAGCGGGAGCGCAGCGTCTGGAGCACCTGGCTGGGGTTTTCCGCGCAGAACAGGAACGCCGCGTAGGGCGGGCCCTCCTCCACGATTTTCAGCAGCACGTTCTGATCCTGCTCCGTCAGCAGGGCGCAGTCCGGGAAGAGGTACACCTTCCGCCGCCCCTCGTTGGGACGGATGTAGGCGTCAGCCCGGATAGAGCGTACTACGTCCACTGCAATATTCTTGTGGTCCGGATCCCGGACGGTGATGACATCGGGGTGGATGTCTCCTCCCACCTTCCGGCAGGCGGGACACACGCCGCAGGGCTGTCCCCGGTCCGCCGTACACTCCATGGCCGCCGCCGCGTAGCGGGCCAGGCCCGCCCGGTCGCCGCTGCCGGTGAACAGCAGGGCGTGGGACAGCGTGCCCCGGCCTGCCGCCTCCCGGATGCGGAGCGCACCGGGGTCTTTTTCCAATGTATCAAACAAGGTCATGGCGGGGCCTCCTTCCAGCGGTCTTCTGTGATTTTACCACAGCTCTTTTGAAAAAGGAATACGGAAAATGCCGTCTTTGCGGACACGCCCTTCCATATTTCTAACGGTTTCTTGACGGAAACCCGCCGTTCTCTCGCCCTTTTTCAGGCAACATTTTGCCCCGTGGGAGATATTCTGATACTGCCAGAATACGGTGCGCCGGGGCGCGCCCGCTTTTCCGCCCCCGCTGAATCCATCTGAAAAAGGAGTGCATGGTCCATGGGTAAAAACGAGACTCTGGAAACACGCGACGGCTTCAACAGCAAGCTGGGCTTTGTCCTCGCCTGTATCGGCTCCGCCGTGGGTATGGGCAACATCTGGCTCTTTCCCTACCGCATGGCGACCTACGGTGGTTCCTTCCTGCTGGTTTATCTGGTTTTTGACATTCTCATCGGTCTCTCCGGCGTCATCGGGGAGATGAGCTTCGGCCGGGCGGCCCGCTCCGGGCCTATCGGCGCCTTCGGGACGGCCATGGCCTCCCGGGGGGAGAACAAGCGCCGGACCGGCGAGATCATCGGCGCCATTCCCATGCTGGGCGCCCTGATGCTGGCCATCGGCTACTCCGTGGTGGTGGGCTGGATTTTCAAATACACCTTCGGCAGCTTCACCGGCTCCGTTTTGGCCCCTGTGGAGCCCGGCGAGTTCGGCGCGGCCTTTGGGCAGATGGCCTCTGCTTTCGGCAACAACCTGTGGCTCATCGTCGCCCTGGCGGTCAACTTCGCCATTATGAACCTGGGCATCGCCGCCGGCATCGAAAAGGCCAATAAGGTAATGATCCCCCTGTTCTACATCATGTTCATCGGCCTTGCCATCTATGTGGCCTTCCAACCCGGCGCGTCCGCTGGCTATAAGTGGATGTTCACCATCCGTCCCGAGGCCTTCAAGAACCCCATGATGTATGTCTACGCCCTGGGCCAGTCCTTCTTCTCCCTGTCCCTGGCGGGCAATGGCACCATCATCTACGGCTCCTACCTCTCTGACAAGGAGGACACCGTCAGCTCCGCCGTCACCGTGGCGGTGTTCGACACCTGCGCCGCCATGCTGGCCGCCCTGGTCATCATCCCCGCCATGGCCACCACCGGCGCCATCCTCTCCGAGAGCGGCCCGGGCCTCATGTTCATCTCCCTGCCCTACCTGTTCAAATCCATGCCCGGCGGCCAGATCGTCATGATCGTGTTCTTCGTGGCGGTGCTGTTCGCGGGCCTGACCTCCCTGGTGAACCTGTTTGAGGCCCCCATTGCCGCTCTCCAGGACCACATGAAGCTCAGCCGGCTGAAATCCGTCGCCATCGTGGGCGGTATCGGCGTGGTGGTCTCCGTCTGCATCCAAGGCATCGTCTCCCCCTGGATGGACTTCGTCTCCATCTACGTCTGTCCCCTGGGCGCGGCCCTGGCCGGCATCATGTTCGCCTGGGTCTGGGGCAAACAGGCGGTGGAGGACGCCGTCTCCGTGGGCCGGAAAGTCCGCATCGGCGGGTGGTATTATCCCCTGTACAAATACCTCTTCTGCGTGCTGACCGCCGCTGTGTTTATCCTGGGTGCGGTGAATGGCGGCATCGGCTGATCCTTCCACCTCCTGACAGCCCGGCGGAGCCGGCCCGCGGGCCGGCTCCGCTTTGATTTTGTCCTCATTGTTCCCCCTCCGCGGACACTGTGCAAAAGCCATCCTCACTTTTTGCGCAAGCGTTTACGCGGAAACTTCGGACTATTTTGGTTAAAATCGCAAGAATTTTGTGAAAATGCTCCATTTTTTGAGGACTTTATTATGGCATTTATGCATTGTTTTCCAGGGGGCGGCCTATTATAATATTAACGGTCTATTTTGAGCAAACGTTTAACCTGAACTGCGTTAGCTTTTCTGCCGTTTGGCAGCGACAAAAAATACGGAGGAATGAAAATGAGCAAAAAGTACTGCTACCTGTTCACCGAGGGCAACGCCAACATGCGCGAGCTCCTGGGCGGCAAGGGCGCCAACCTGGCCGAGATGACCAACATCGGCCTGCCCGTTCCCCAGGGCTTCACCATCACCACCGAGGCCTGCACCCAGTATTATGAGGACGGCCAGAAGATCAACGACGAGATCGTGGCCGAGATCATGGAGTACATCGAGAAGATGGAGGGCATCACCGGCAAGAAGTTCGGCGACGCCGAGAATCCCCTGCTGGTCTCCGTCCGTTCCGGCGCCCGGGCCTCCATGCCCGGCATGATGGACACCATCCTGAACCTGGGTCTGAACGAGACCGTGGTGGAGGTGCTGGCCAAGAAGTCCGGCAACCCCCGCTGGGCCTGGGACTGCTATCGCCGCTTTATCCAGATGTACTCCGACGTTGTTATGGAAGTCGGCAAGAAGTACTTCGAGCAGCTCATCGACGAGATGAAGGAGAAGAAGGGCGTCACCCAGGACGTGGAGCTGACCGCCGAGGATCTGAAGGAGCTGGCCGGCCAGTTCAAGGCCGAGTACAAGTCCAAGATCGGCCAGGACTTCCCCTCTGACCCCAAGGAGCAGCTGATGGGCGCCGTCAAGGCCGTGTTCCGTTCCTGGGACAACCCCCGCGCCAACGTCTATCGCCGCGACAACGACATCCCCTATTCCTGGGGCACCGCCGTCAACGTCCAGTCCATGGCCTTCGGCAACATGGGCGACGACTGCGGCACCGGCGTGGCCTTCACCCGCAACCCCGCCACCGGCGAGAAGAAGCTGTTCGGCGAGTTCCTGACCAACGCCCAGGGCGAGGACGTCGTGGCCGGCGTCCGCACTCCCATGCCCATCTCCCAGATGGCTGAGAAGTTCCCCGAGGCTTTCGCTCAGTTCGAGAGCGTCTGCAAGATCCTGGAGGATCACTATCACGACATGCAGGACATGGAGTTCACCGTGGAGAACGGCAAGCTCTACATGCTGCAGACCCGTAACGGCAAGCGCACCCCCGCCGCCGCTCTGAAGATCGCCTGCGACCTGGTGGACGAGGGAATGATCGACGAGAAGCAGGCCGTGGCCATGATCGAGCCCCGCTCTCTGGACACCCTGCTGCATCCCCAGTTCGACGCCGTGGCTCTGAAGAAGGCCGCCGTCATCGGCAAGGCCCTGGGTGCTTCTCCGGGTGCCGCTTCCGGTAAGATCGTCTTCTCCGCCGAGGACGCCAAGGCTTGGGCTGAGCGCGGCGAGAAGGTCGTCCTGGTCCGTCTGGAGACCTCTCCCGAGGACATCGAGGGCATGAAGGCCGCGCAGGGCATCCTGACTGTCCGCGGCGGCATGACCTCCCACGCTGCTGTCGTGGCCCGCGGCATGGGCAAGTGCTGCGTCTCCGGCTGCGGCGACATCAAGATGGACGAGGAGAACAAGAAGTTCGAGCTGGCTGGCAAGACCTACGCTGAGGGCGACTGGATCTCCCTGGACGGCTCCACCGGCGCCATCTATGACGGCGCTGTCCCCACCACCGACGCCACCATCGGCGGCGAGTTTGGCCGGGTCATGGGCTGGGCTGACAAGTATCGCCGTCTGCAGGTCCGCACCAACGCCGACACTCCCCACGACGCCGCTCAGGCCCGGAAGTTCGGCGCTCAGGGCATCGGCCTGTGCCGTACCGAGCATATGTTCTTCGAGGGTGACCGCATCCGCGCCATCCGCCGCATGATCTGCTCCGACACCGTTGAGCAGCGTGAGGCTGCTCTGGCCGTTCTGGAGCCCATGCAGCAGGGCGACTTCGAGGGCATCTACGAGGCCATGGAGGGCTGCCCCGTCACCATCCGCTTCCTGGATCCCCCCCTGCATGAGTTCGTTCCCACCGAGGAGCACGACATCGAGCTGCTGGCCGAGGACCTGGGCAAGTCCGTTGCCGACATCAAGGCCATCATCTCCTCCCTGCATGAGTTCAACCCCATGATGGGTCACCGCGGCTGCCGTCTGGCTGTCACCTATCCCGAGATCGCCGCCATGCAGACCCGCGCCGTCATCAAGGCCGCGCTGGCTGTCCAGGCCAAGCATCCCGACTGGAACATGGTTCCCGAGATCATGATCCCCCTGGTGGGCGAGGTCAAAGAGCTGAAGTACGTCAAGAGCGTGGTCGTCAAGACCGCCGATGAGATCATTGCCGCCGCCGGCTCTGACATGAAGTACCTGGTGGGCACCATGATCGAGATCCCCCGCGCTGCTCTGACCGCCGACGAGGTCGCCAAGGAGGCTGACTTCTTCTCCTTCGGCACCAACGACCTGACCCAGATGACCTTCGGCTTCTCCCGCGACGACGCCGGCAAGTTCCTGGGCGCTTACTACGACAAGAAGATCTACGAGAACGATCCCTTCGCCAAGCTGGACCAGACCGGCGTTGGCAAGCTGGTGGACATGGCCGCCAAGCTGGGCCGTTCCACCAACCCCGACCTGCACCTGGGCATCTGCGGCGAGCACGGCGGCGATCCCTCCTCCGTGGAGTTCTGCCACCGCGTGGGCCTGGACTATGTGTCCTGCTCTCCCTTCCGCGTGCCCATCGCCCGTCTGGCTGCCGCGCAGGCCGCCATCAAGGAAGGCTAAGCGAAATTTCCGGCAAAAACGAGATCCGATACAAATGCACCCCTGATCCTCATGGATCGGGGGTGCATTCTATGTAACACCTGTTGGGTCATTTTGCAGGCCGCATGGGCCGAACACGGATGGAAACCGTTCTCTTCATGAAATTATTCCACGTAGAACTTGCAATTCAAGGTGAGATGTAATATCATATTAAAGTGCAGAAATAGAATAAAGGATGGCGTTTTACGGGCCATCCTGGAGATCTCAAATTGATTAGGAGGCACATCCATGAATTACAGTGCGCTGATTCAAAACAGAAAATCTGTCCGCGAGTTTGCGGATAAGAAGGTGTCCGCCGCTGCGCTTGCGGAAATCGAAGCCTATTACCAGAAATCCTGCCAGCGCTTGGTTCCCGAACTGGAGACAAAGCTGTGCGTTTTCGGCGAGGAAGCCAAGGCGGCTCTGGAAGGCGCCGCTGGTTATGAGAGTTTTCTGGTCGGCGCACCGAACTATCTGGTCCTGCTGTCTGCCAAGGGAGACCAGGCCGGTGAGAA
This sequence comes from uncultured Clostridia bacterium, assembly GCA_945876285.1. Classification (GTDB taxonomy): domain Bacteria; phylum Bacillota; class Clostridia; order Oscillospirales; family Oscillospiraceae; genus Oscillibacter. The sequence continues at coordinate 24,178 of CAMCNO010000015.1, forward strand.
CGCCGGTTACATGATGGAGGATCTGGTCCTGAAGCTGACCGACATGGATCTGGGCTGCTGCTGGCTCACCTTCACCGACAGCGAGAAGGTCAAGGCCGCCTTGAAAATCGACTCCGCGCTGGACGTGGCCGCCATCGTGGCCTTCGGCCAGGGTGTCAAGACCACTAAGCGCCTGCGGGTGAATATTCTGAGCATGTCCAACGTGGACATCGGCGCCCAGCGCCAGTATTTCGCCCCCAAGCATGGCCTGCACGACATGGTGTTCATGGATACCTGGGGCAACTGCGAGGGTGTTGACGAGTACATCGGCTTCTATGACGATATGCTGTGGGAAGCGCTCTATGCTGCCGCCCAGTCTCCCAGCTATCTGAACAGACAGCCCTATGGCTTCGTGATCCATGAGGGTCAGATCACTCTGGTGAAGGTGCCGGACAGCTACACCGACGAGATCGACGGCAAGTTGGGTCTGGGCATCGTGCTGCTGCACTTCTCCAGCACCGCCTCCCAGTGGGCCGGCAAGATCAAGTGGAGCTTCGGTGCCGATGCCGCGAAGCTCCAGCTGCCGGAGGGCTATGAGGCTGTTGCGTCCTGCAAGCTGTGACAGGTCCCGCTTCGCAATGAACAAAAGCCCTGGAGAGGACCTTTCCCTCCAGGGCTTTTTTGTTTTCGCATATCAGAAATCAAAAAGAGATGAACAGAGATTCAGAAGGAGCTGCCCATGATTTCTCAGGATATTCGTTATGTCGGTGTCAATGACCATTCCATCGACCTGTTTGAGAGCCAGTATCGTGTTCCCAACGGTATGGCCTACAATTCCTATGTGATCACCGATGAAAAGATCGCCGTCATCGACTCGGTGGACGCCCATTTCACGGAAGTCTGGCTGGACAACATCCAAAGCGTTCTGGGCCAAAGAACGCCCGATTACATCATCACTCAGCACATGGAGCCGGACCACTCCGGCAGCCTCATCCGCTTTCTGGAAGCCTATCCCGCGGCAAAAGTCGTGGCTTCCTCCAAGGCGTTTGGGATGATTCAGAACTTTTTCAATGTGGATCTCACAGCCCGCCAAATGACGGTAGGTGAAGGCGATACCCTGTCCCTCGGCAAGCACACTCTCCGCTTCATCGCCGCTCCCATGGTCCACTGGCCGGAGGTCATCATGACTTACGACAGTTCGGACAAGGTGCTGTTCTCCGCGGATGCCTTCGGAAAGTTTGGCGCTCAGGACGCGGCAGAGGCTTGGGATGACGAGGCCCGTCGCTATTACATCGGCATCGTGGGCAAATACGGCAGCCAGGTCCAGTCGGTTCTGAAGAAGGCGGCGGCGCTGGAGATCCGGACCATCTGCCCGCTGCACGGACCGGTACTGAGCGAAAACCCGGGCCATTACATAGACCTCTACAACAAGTGGTCCTCCTATACCCCGGAGGAGGACGGTATTCTCATTGCCTATACCTCTGTCTACGGGAATACCCAAAAAGCCGTGGAACGACTGGCGGAAACATTGGAAAAGGCCGGTCAGAAGATCACGGTTTATGATCTGGCCCGCAGTGATATGTCCCAGGCTGTGGCCGACGCATTCCGGTACAGCAAGCTGGTCCTTGCCACGACCACCTATAACAATGACATTTTCCCGTTCATGCGGGAGTTCATCGAGCACTTGACTGCCCGGGGCTTCTGCAGCCGCACGGTGGCCATCATGGAAAACGGCAGCTGGGCCCCCTCCGCGGCCCGGGTCATCAAGAGCCTTTTCGAAAAGAGCAAGAACCTGACCTTCGTGGAGCCGGTGGTAACGCTCCGTTCCGCTCTGAGCGAGGAGAGCGCCGCCCAGCTGGAGCTGCTGGCAAAAGCTCTGTGCGGCGAGACCTGTGCTCCCGAGAGCGAACCCTGCGAAAAAAAGAAGTTCGTCTGTAAGATCTGCGGCTATGTGTATGAGGGTGAGGAGCTGCCCAAAGATTTCATCTGCCCCATCTGCAAGCGCGGGACCGAAGATTTTGAAGAAACCAAGTAAATTAGGAGGAAATCATCATGAGCGACACCAAGTTTTACATCTGTGAGCATTGCGGAAACATCGTCGGTAAGATCCATGACGCAGGCGTTCCTCTGATGTGCTGCGGCCAGAAGATGAAGGAGCTGGTCCCCGGCACTGTGGAGGCCAGCACGGAAAAACATATCCCTGTGGCCACTGTGGAGGGCAATCTTGTCAAAGTTTCCGTGGGTGCTGTCGCGCATCCCATGACCGAAGAGCACCTCATCCAGTGGGTCTATCTGCAGACCGCTTCCGGCGGTCAGCGCAAGGTCCTGACTCCCGGCTCCGCTCCTGTGGTCACCTTTGCCCTGACCGATGATGACAAGCCTGTGGCGGTCTATGCCTACTGCAACCTCCACGGCCTGTGGATGGCGGAGATCTGAAATCACATTCTGGCATTCGATAAATCCCAATATAAAAATGAAGGAGTGTTTTGTTATGAAGTATGTTTGCGATGTGTGCGGTTGGGTCTATGATGAGGCAGCGGGTGATCCCGAGCACGGCATTGCTCCCGGCACGAAGTTCTCTGATCTGCCCGCAGATTTTGAGTGCCCCCTGTGCGGAGTTGGCAAGGACCAGTTCTCTGCTGAGTAAATCGCCGGGAAGCGGCGGGAGCCCTGGTATCATCAGAAAAATGACTCTCCTTTTGACTGTCAAGTAAAGGGACGCTGGGATCCGGTTGATTTCCTCGCAATATTCGCAGCCGCTCAGGCTGCCATCAAGGAGTCCAAGTAAGACTTCCCAAATACTGAAATTGGGTGTGCCCTCCGGCACACCCAATTTTTTTAAATTTTCGCAGCTCTATGACCTATCCGCAAAATGTTTCAGACAGCAAAAAGGCCTTCGTCTCTCCAGATGAAGAGACGAAGGCTGTAATCTTCCGCGGTACCACTCTGATTGGCGCAAAAATGCCCGCTTCCGGCATCGCCCCGGTGCTGCCCGGACAGATCCCGCCCCTATTTGCCGTCCGTTTATTTTTTGTTCTTTCTGTTGATAAGCGGAACCTCCGGTCCCGTGTGGTCAATATCGCTCTGGATGCCCAGCCATGCATAGAAACGGCGCATAAACCGGAACGTAAAGCCCCCGGGCAGCATCGCGTTGACAAAAAACGCCGCCAGAACGCCGATCCCGGTATCCAAAATACGGTTCAGGGCATAAGAGATATAGGTCTCCACCGGTGTGTTGAACAGGATGATGCACAGCACCACGCCGCCGGGCTGGATACCGCCCACCCAGATGCACTGACAGGCCAGGATCAGCAGTACCACGCCAATAAACGTCAGAGGGATCAGCACCCAGCGGTTGCTGCCGTCCGGGAATATCTGCGCATAAATGGCAAACAGGCCCATACCGATAAAGCCGCCCACCAGCGTGCCGAAAAAGCGGTTGCCGCCGTGGAGCTTGCTCATGTCATAGTCGCTGCCCATGCCGAAAATGGCGCCGATGCAGGCAAAAGCCGGGCTGCGGTCAAAAAAATAATAGACCAATGCGCAGAGGGTGGCGGCGATGGCGGTCTTGATGTTCCGCATTCCGACCCTCGGCCATTGGAACTTCTTCTGTTCTGTCTCTTTCGTGGTCTCCATGGTGTTTCTCTCTCCGTTTCTCCCTTGCAAGTTCAGATTCCGTTAAAATTCTATCATAGATAAAGCAGAATGAGAAGTCCGTTGCGCAAATTCCATGTAAATTTTGCGTAGAATTTGCAAGGAATTTGTTTTGGAATTTGCACAAAAGAAATCGGTTTTTGGAAGGTTTTACGCTCCTACGCCATGCTCCCGGTGTCTCCGTCCGCAAAGCAGGGCCGTGCGCAGAAAACGCGCACGGCCCTGCTTTGCTCAGTATTCCGCTTCGCCGGTATAGACCAGCTTGGCGTCTCCGGTGAGCGTCACCCGCTCGTCGGTGTAGTTGACGATGAGGTCGCCGCCCTTGGCCCGGACGGTCACGTCCTTTCCCTTCTCGCACAGACCATTGGCCACGGCCGCCACCACCGCCGCGCAGGCGCCGGAGCCGCAGGCCATGGTCTCGCCGCTGCCCCGCTCCCAGACCCGCATCTTGATGGTGCTGGGGTTCACCACCCGGATGAACTCCGTGTTGATGCGCTCCGGGAAATAGGGTGCGTGCTCGAACCGGGGCCCAATGAACTCCATGTCCACGGCGTCCACCCGGGGGCAGAACACGACGCAGTGGGGGTTGCCCATATCCACGCAGGTGATGTTGAAGGGCCGCCCGCCGATGACCACCGGATAATCCACCACCGTCTGTTCCGCGATGGCAAATTTCAGTGCCGCGGTGTCCAGTGTGGCGTAGCCCATATCCACGCAGGCGGAGGTCACCTTACCGCTGGTGGTATAGAGCTTCACGGTCTTGGTGCCCTTACCGGTCTCAATGGTCATCTCCTCTTTTTTGACGATGCCATTGTCATACAGGTACTTGCCCATGCACCGCAGGGCGTTGCCGGCCATCATGCCCTCGCTGCCGTCGGCGTTGAACATCCGCATCTTTGCGTCGGCTTTTTGGGAGCGCTCCATGAGCACGATGCCGTCGGCGCCGATGCCGTGATAGCGGTCGCAGAAGGTCACGCACAGGGATTCGGGGCAGGTAATGGCCCCGTCCCAGTTCTCCAGGAAGATATAGTCGTTGCCGCAGGTCTCCATCTTGGCAAATTTCAGCTTCTGGCGCTCTGTCCGCAGATGGCAGATGTCGATGAGCTCCGTGTTGTGCTGGTTGTACCGGGATGCCAGAATGTCCGTCAATGCGTTGGCAGTGTCCAGAGAAGTGAGGCAAGGAATGCCCAGCTGGACGCAGCGGTGGTTCAGGTGGATAAAATCCTTGATGTAGCTAGGCTCCGTGGAACCGGTGAGGATGACGTAATCAATTTTGCCGTCCTCCAGCAGCTGGAACACCCGGTTGTCCTGGCCCAGCTTGCCCACGACCTCCACATCGGTGCCAAGGCGGGAAATTTCCTGGGCAGTGCGCTCCGTGGCGTACAGCTTGAAGCCCATCTCGTCCAGCTTCCGGGCGATGTTGACGATCTCCGGCTGATCCCGGCGGTTGACGGAGATGAGCACGCCCGCGTGCTCACTCTTCTCCACCTTGTACCCGGCGGAAACCAGGCCCTTGAACAGCGCCTCCTGCATATCCTTGCCCAGGCCCAGCACCTCGCCGGTGGACTTCATCTCGGGAGAGAGGGCCGCGTTGGCGTCGGTGATCTTCTCAAAGGAGAACACAGGCACCTTGACAGCCACATAGGGCGGCTGCTTGTAGAGCCCGGTGCCGTAGCCCAGGGAGGCCAGGGGCTGACCCACCATGACTCTCGTCGCCAAATCCACCATAGGTACGCCCGTCACCTTGGAAATGTAGGGCACGGTACGGCTGGCCCGGGGGTTGACCTCGATGACGTACAGGTCGTTCTGGTAGATGAGGTACTGGATATTGATGAGGCCCTTTGTCCCCAGGCTCAGGGCCAGCTTTTCAGAGCAGTCAATGATGGTTTGCAGCATCTTGTCGCCGATGGAGTAGGGCGGATAGACCGCGATGGAGTCGCCGGAATGGACGCCGGTGCGCTCGATGTGCTGCATGACGCCGGGAATGAGGACGTCCTTGCCGTCGGAGATGACGTCCACCTCCAGTTCCTTGCCCATGAGGTACTGGTCCACCAGCACGGGGTTCTCGATCTTGCCGGAGAGAATGACCTCCATGTAGGTCCGCACGTCCTCGTCGTTGTGGGCGATGACCATGTTCTGGCCGCCGATGACGTAAGAGGGCCGCAGCAGCACGGGATAGCCCAGCTCATTGGCGGCGTTCAGGGCTTCTTCCATGCCCAGGACGCCCCGGCCGGCGGCCCGCTTGATGTGGAACCGCTCCAGCAGCTCGTCGAACCGCTCCCGGTCCTCGGCCATGTCGATGGACTCGGCGGAGGTGCCCATGATACGGATGCCGTTGTCATCCAGGAACTTGGTCAGCTTGATGGCCGTCTGGCCGCCGAAGGCCACCACCACGCCCACGGGCTTCTCCACCTCGATGATGTGCATGACGTCCTCGGGGTACAGCGGCTCGAAGTACAGGCGGTCGGCAGTGTCGTAGTCGGTGGAGACGGTCTCAGGGTTGTTGTTGACGATAACCACCTCGTAGCCCAGCTCCTTCAGCGTCCAGACGCAGTGGACGGAGGAGTAGTCGAACTCGATGCCCTGGCCAATGCGGATAGGGCCGGAGCCCAGCACCATGATGACGGGCTTGCCGCTGCGGGGGAAGGTGCGGGATTCGCAGAATTGGTCGAAAGAGGAGTAGAAATAGGGGGTCTCGGCGTCGAACTCGGCGCCGCAGGTATCCACCATCTTGTAGACGGCGGTCTTGCTCCCGCAGGGCAGCGTTTCCGCCCCAGAGAGCCGCAGCAGGGCGCTGTCGGGATAGCCCAGCTTCTTTCCCGTCTCATAGTGTTCGGCGGTGAGGCCGTCCTTTTCCAACGCCAGCTCGAACTCCGCCATCTTTTTGAGCTTCGCCAGGAACCAGCGGTCGATTTTGGTGATGCTGAAGATCTCCTCGATGGAAATGCCGGACTTCAGCGCCTCAAACACGGTGAAAATGCGGTGGTCGTCCACCCGGCGGAGCCGCTCCCAGATGGGGGCGCCGTCCTCAGGGTCCACCTTACGGTTCAGGGTGTCCAGGCCCACCTCGGCGCCCCGGACGGCCTTCATCAGCGCCATCTCAAAGCTGGGAGCAATGGACATGACCTCTCCGGTGGCCTTCATCTGGGTGCCTAGGGTGCGGCTGGCGTCGGCAAACTTGTCGAAGGGCCACTTGGGCATCTTCACCACGATGTAGTCCAGCGTGGGCTCGAAGCAGGCGCAGGTCTTTCCGGTGATGTCGTTCTTGATCTCGTCCAGGATGTAGCCCAGGGCGATCTTGGTGGTGATCTTGGCGATGGGATATCCGGTGGCCTTGGAGGCCAGGGCGGAGGAGCGGGACACACGGGGGTTGACCTCGATGACCGCGTACTCAAAGCTGTCGGGATTCAGGGCCAGCTGCACATTGCAGCCGCCCACGATGCCCAGATGGGTGATGATATCCAGAGACGCCTTGCGGAGCATCTGGAACTCCTTGTCCGCCAGGGTCTGGGTGGGGGCCACCACGATGGAATCACCGGTGTGGACGCCCACGGGGTCCAGATTCTCCATGGAGCAGACGGCGATGACGTTGCCCACGCCGTCCCGCATGGTCTCAAACTCGATCTCCTTCCAGCCAAAAATGGCCTTTTCGATGAGGACCTGGGTGATGGGAGAGGCATCCAGACCCGTCTGGGCGATGATCCGCAGCTCCTTGGCGTTCTGGGCCGCGCCGCCGCCTGCGCCGCCCAGGGTAAAGGCAGGGCGGACGATGACGGGATAGCCGATGCGGTCGGCCACCGCCAGGGCATCCTCCACGGTCTCGGCAATATCGGAGGCGATGACCGGCTGGCCGATCTCCGCCATGGCTTCCTTAAAGAGTTCCCGGTCCTCGGCCCGGGAGATAACCTTGGCGTCGGTGCCCAGCAGGCGGACGCCCTGCTCGGCGAGGAAGCCCTCCTTGTCCAGCTGCATGGCCAGGGTCAGGCCGGTCTGGCCGCCCAGGCCCGCCAGGATGGAGTCGGGCCGCTCCTTGAGGATGATGCGCTTGATGGTCTCGGTGGTCAGGGGCTCCAGGTAAATTTCATCCGCCATGGCCTGGTCGGTCATGATGGTAGCGGGGTTGGAGTTGCACAGCACCACATTGACCCCGGCTTCTTTCAGAATCCGGCAGGCCTGGGCGCCGGCATAGTCGAACTCAGCGGCCTGCCCGATGACGATGGGGCCGGAGCCGATGACCAGGACTTTCTTAATGGAAGTATCCAGGGGCATTACCGGTCACCACCTTTCATCAAATTCACAAAGCGGTCAAACAGGAAGGACGTATCCTTTGGTCCGGTGCAGGCTTCCGGGTGGAACTGCACGGTAAAGGCTTTCAGGTCCGGGTAGTCGATGCCCTCGCAGGTGCCGTCGTTGGCGTTGGCAAAGGAGAGCTTTCCGGCTTTAATGCTGTCGGAGTCCACCGCGTAGCCGTGGTTCTGGCTGGTGATGTAGGTGCGGACGCCATTCACGTCCCGGACGGGCTGGTTGACGCCCCGGTGGCCGTATTTCAGCTTGTAGGTCTTTCCCCCAGCGGCCAGGGCTGTCAGCTGGTGGCCCAGGCAGATGCCGAACATAGGGACCTTCCCCAGCAGTTTATTGATCTGTTCAATTTGGTAGACATTCTCCGCCGGGTCGCCGGGGCCGTTGGACAGCATCACGCCATCGGGATTCGCTGCCAGGATGTCCTCCGCGGAGGTGGTGGCGGGCAGTACCGTCACGGTGCAGCCCCGCTTCTGCAGCTCCCGGACGATGTTGCGCTTGGCGCCGTAGTCCAGAAGGGAGACCTTGAATACTTCCTCCCCCTCCGCCGGGTAAACAGCAGCTTCTTTGCAGGTGACGGCCTCCACCACGCCAGTGACGGCGTAGGTCTCCACCGGCTTCAAATCGGCAGGCACCTGGTCGCAGATGGTGGCGTTCATGACGCCGTGCTCCCGGATGATGCGGGTGAGCTGGCGGGTGTCCACGCCGTACAGTCCCGGCACGCCCTGCTCTTTCAGATAGGTGTTCAGGTCGCAGTCCGTGCGGAAGTTGGACGGCGCCTCGCACCACTCCCGGACCACATAGCCCTTCACGCAGCAAGCGCCCTCGAAATCCTCCCGGATGATGCCGTAGTTGCCGATGAGGGGATAGGTCTGCATGACGATCTGGCCCGCGTAGCTGGGGTCGGTCAGGGTCTCGATGTAGCCGCACATACCGGTGGTGAACACCAGCTCGCCCACGGCGGCAGTGTCGGCGCCGAAGCGGACGCCTTCAAAAACCTGACCGTCCTGGAGCACTAAATAGCCCTTTTTCATAGAATCCTCCTGCTTTTGCCCGTAATTTCCCATTTTCTATTTTCTATGTCATTATGCAAGTTTTTCCGCCCGCCGTCAATGATTCTCAGCCTGCCCGGAAGTAGACTTTCCCGGAAAATAGGTATTACTTTTTGTGCATTTTCGCAAAGGTGGACCTATCCGACCCTCCGCAGGGCAAAAAGCAGGTCCCCGGCAAGCGGGGACCTGCACCTTTTCGTATTCGCCAGGATGTGCAAAAATCACTCGTCCAGCTTGAGCACCGCCAAAAATGCCTCCGTCGGCACCTGCACCGTACCGAGAGAACGCATCTTCTTTTTGCCCTCTTTCTGCTTTTCCAGCAGCTTCTTTTTCCGGGTCACGTCGCCGCCGTAGCACTTCGCCAGCACGTCCTTGCGCATGGCCTTGACGGTCTCCCGGGCGATGACCCGGCCGCCGATGGCCGCTTGGATGGGAATTTCAAACAGCTGGCGGGGGATGTTCTCCTTCAGCTTCTCGCACAGCTTCCGGGCCCGGGGATAGGCCTTGTCCTTGTGGGCGATGAAGCTCAGGGCATCCACCTTGTCGCCGTTCAAGAGGAGGTCCACCTTCACCAGCTCGCTGGGTCGGTAGTCGGACAGCTCATAGTCCAGGGAGGCGTAACCCTTGGTATTGGCTTTCAGCGTGTCGAAGAAATCGTAGATGATCTCATTCAGCGGCATCTGGTAATGAAGCTCCACCAGGTTGGTGTCCAGATACTGCATATCCTTGAACTCGCCCCGGCGGGTCTGGCACAGGGGCATGATGTTGCCCACGTACTCGTTCGGGCTGATGATGGACACCTTGACGTAAGGCTCCTCCGACCGCTCGATAGAGGCGGGATCGGGGTAATTGTGGGGATTGTCCACCCGCACGAGAGACCCGTCGGTCTTGTAGACATTGTAAATAACAGAGGGCAGGGTGGTCACCAGGTCCAGATCGAACTCCCGCTCCAGACGCTCCTGGATGACCTCCATGTGGAGCATGCCCAAAAAGCCGCAGCGGAAGCCGAAGCCCAGGGCCACGGAGCTTTCCGGCTCAAAGCTCAGCGACGCGTCGTTGAGCCGCAGCTTCTCCAGCGCGTCCCGCAGGTCGGGGTACTTGCTGCCGTCCTCGGTGTAGATACCGCAGTAGACCATGGGCTGCACGGGGCGGTAGCCCGGCAAAGGCTCCGCCGTGGGGGTGGCGGCGTCAGTGACGGTGTCGCCCACCCGGGTGTCCTGCACGTTCTTGATGGAGGCGGTAAAGTAGCCCACCTCTCCGGCCTCCAGGCCGTCGCAGGGCTCCAGACCCAGGGGCAGCAGGTGGCCGCACTCCACCACCTGATAAGTCGCGCCGGAGGCCATCAGCTTCACCGTCTGTCCGGTGCGGATGGAGCCCTCCATCAGGCGCATGTAGACGATGACACCCCGGTAGCTGTCGTACTGGCTGTCGAAGATCAGGGCCTTCAGCGGCGCGTTCACATCGCCGGTGGGGGCGGGCACGTTCTGCACGACGTCCTCCAGCACGGCGTCGATGTTGATGCCCATTTTGGCGGAGATCTCCGGCGCGTCCATGGCGGGCAGGCCGATGATGTCCTCCACCTCATGCTTGGCCTTCTGGGGATTGGCGGCGGGCAGGTCGATCTTGTTGAACACCGGGAGGATCTCCAGGTCGTGTTCCATGGCGAGATAGGTGTTGGCCAGGGTCTGGGCCTCCACACCCTGGGTGGAATCCACCACCAGCACGGCGCCCTCGCAGGCCGCCAGGGACCGGGACACCTCATAGTTGAAGTCCACATGGCCCGGGGTGTCGATCAGGTTCAGCTCGTAGACCTGTCCGTCCTTGGCCTTGTAGTTCAGCCGGACAGCGCGGGCCTTGATGGTAATGCCCCGCTCCCGCTCCAGGTCCATATTGTCCAGCAGCTGGCTCTCCATCTGCCGCTGGGAGACCGCCTCGCACTTTTCCAGCAGCCGGTCCGCCAGCGTGGACTTGCCGTGATCTATGTGGGCGATAATCGAAAAGTTTCGGATATTCTGCTGTTTCGTCATACGCAATAAACCTCCGCAAACAAGACATCACTGCTCCGCCAGGCCGTTCATTCTGGCATCGGCGGTGCTCAGCACCTGGGTCATGCTCTGGCAGCGTCCGGGGTACGCGGCGGCCAGGGCGTCGGGAGACAGGTCCGGGAAAGGCTCCTTTTTCTCCGCCCGATCCCGCAGGGCATGGGCGTAGCGCACCTCCGCCAGCTTCCGGTCCGCATCGGACACGTCCATGGCGCAGTCGTCGCTGTCCAGAGCGAAGTAATCTTCGTTGGCTCCGGCGCTGCGGTACAAATGACGGTACAGCTGATACACCCCGCCGCCCAGGTAGTCGGCAGCGGCGTTGATGGCAGCCTTGTCCCCCAGCTTGCCCAGCAGTCCGAACAGCACGCCCACGGCGCCGGAGAGCAGCTTGCTCTGGAGGGTCGCCAGCACACTACCCTGGAGAATGTTCCCCGGCTCGGCTGCGTTCAATACCTCCTCGGAGGTCAGCATACTGCCCTCCCGGGACAGCGTCCGTCCCAGAATGAAGTCGGCGGACACATTGTAATAGTCGCAGGCCTTCACCACGAAGCTGAGGCCCGGCTCCCGGACGCCGTTTTCATAGTGGCTCAGCAGCGCCTGGGAAATGCCCAGGTCTCCGGCGGCAGTCCGCTGGGACACCCCCCGCTCCTTCCGCAGCAGAGACAGGGTGCGTGAAAATTCAGATGTGGAAGCCATGTTTTCTCTCCTTATGTCTCTATGTTTAATACATATCGTATAGTTTAGCAGAAATGTTACAATTTGTAAAGAAAAAGGATGAAACTGCCGGGCATTCACCCGGCAGCTTTCTTCAAAACAGTCCCACCTGGTCCGGCAGCACATCGCCGCCGATATTCCGGAGTTGCCGGCTGTTCTCCTCCCCCAGGCGGTCCACAATGGCCATCTTGCGGATGATATTCTTGGCCGTCAGGTCCAGGGCGGTGCCCTCACTGTAATCCGCCGGGAAGATGAAATCCACCCGCCCCTTTGCCAGCAGGTCCTCCACGCCTGGGCGGTTGGCCGCCTGGTACACGGCGATGGCCTGGCCGCCGTAGGCCCGCATCATCTTCATGCAGGGCACGTCAGAAAGGCCGTCCCCGATGTAGACCATGTTGGTGAAGGGCACCCGCTTGCTGTCGTCCGGCATGGAGTCGTTCAGCGTCTTGTCGTCGGACACATCCAGCACGCCCTTGTTGATGCGGTAGACAAACTGGGTCTTGGTGGTGAAGTTGACCGTCAGCTTGGGCCACACTGGCCGCCCTGCTTCATCGTAGTAGAACTCACTGGCGTAGATCTCCTTGAATTCATGGCTGATGCCGGAGCCCTCAATGATCTCCCGGAGGCCGGAGGAGATGACATAGTGCTCCACCTGAACACCCTGCTCCTCTCCAAAGGCATTGATACGCCCAAACCATTCCTGTACACCGGGGAACAGCACGATATCCCGTCCCATTTCCCGCAGGCTCTCCCGGGTGAAGGGCAGGTCCCGCTTTTCCGACTCCTGGATCATGGTGTACATATAGGCCAGGATGCCGTCCATGCGGTTGGCGTGGCCGAAGCCGTTGGCAAGGGCCCAGAACTCCTTGGGCGTCATACCCAGGCTGGGGATAAAAGCGTAGTCCTCCATATCCGTGGTGCAGAGGGTCTTATCGAAGTCGTACAAAAACGCGATGATCGGTTTGTCCATAGTGCTCCTCTCAGGAAAAAAGCGGCTCAAAAGAGCCGCTTTTCATCATTCTCCGGTATAGTTCCGGCCAAATTTCAGGTCATCCAGATTGATGCGGCGGGTGGCGTCCATATCCTCCGTCCGGGCAAAGGGGTCACCCTCGGGATACGGGTCCTCCGCCGGAGCGGGCTCCTCGGCGGGCTCCGCCTCGGGTTCCTCCACAGGCTGCTCCTTGAAAGCGGCCATGACCTTCTCCTCGATCTCCTCCACCGGAGCGGGCTCCGCCGCGGGGGCAGGCGCCGCCACGCTCATCTGGGACAGCTGCTCCAGGAAACTCAGCTCCTTGCTGCAGATCTCCCGGCTGGCGGCGATAAATCTGGACAGCTCCAGCTGGCCCTGCCGCAGGCGCTCCTCCGCCTCGCTCAGCTCCCGCCGGTAGTCCTCGATCTTCTCCCGGGCGCCAGTCTCGGCCTGGGCCAGGATCTGATCCCGCTTGGCCTCTGCCTCGTGGACGATGGAGTCCGCCATCTTCTGGGCGGTCAGCAGAGTGGCCCGCATGGCGTCCTCGGTGGAACGGTACTCCTCCACCTTCTCCACCAGCACCTTCAGTTTGGCCTTCAGCGCCGCGTTTTCTTTGTAAAGAGCCGTATAGTCGTCGGTCAGCTCGTCCAGGAACTCGTCGACCATAGCCATATTGTAGCCGCCCAGAGTCGCCTTGGTAAAGGCGTGGGTGGAAACTTCCTGCGGTGTCAGCATATCTGTCTCTTCCTCCCCGTTAGAAGTACAAACCGTTGTTTTCCAGTTCGTCGATCAGGTCGCCCTCGATGTCCACATGGTAGGGCGTGATGATGTAAGTATTGGCGGCGACCTTTTTGATCTTGCCCTCGCCGGCGTAGGCCACGCCGGACAGGAAGTCGATAAGCCGCCGGGCGATGTCCTTATTGGTGGACTCCAGGTTCAGCACCACCGTCCGCTTGTCCTTCAGATGGTCGGCGATCTCGGAGGCGTTCTCAAACCGCTCCGGCTTCACCAGCACCACCTTGAGCTGGGTGGTGGCGTGGATGTTGACCACCTTGTTCCGACGGTCGTCCACCTTCACCCGGCGGTCCTCGAAGGCATCCCGGCTGCTGCGGGCAGGCTCCTCAAAATCCTCCAACTCTTCATCCTCGTCCTCGTAGGGATGGGTCAGCTTTTTCAGTTCATCGATCAGGCTCATGTTTCAAAAACCTCCTTGAGGCGTTTTCTCAGGTATAGTGGCGGGCGCCGAAGATAGCGGTCCCCACCCGGACCATGTTGGCGCCGCAGCGGATGGCGTCCGCAAAGTCGCCGCTCATTCCCATGGAGAGATACTTGAAACTATTATGGAACATTTTCCTATCGATGTCAACATAAAGTGCCCGAACTTCCTCAAAATACCGCATATTGGTATCCCGGTCGGCGTCGGCGGGGGGAATGGTCATCAGTCCCAGCACCCGCACATGGCTCCGGGACAAGGCTGCCTCCGCGGCGGCCTCGGTATCAGCGGGGGCGAAGCCGCTCTTGGCCTCCTCGCCGCCCACGTTGACCTCCAGCAGGATGTCCTGCACCAGGCCGCGGTTGGCGGCGACCTTTTCAATTTCGTCCAGCAGCTCCAGGGAGCCCACAGACTGGATGAGGCTGACGTGGCCCACCACCTGCTTCACCTTGTTCCGCTGGAGATGGCCGATAAAGTGCAGTGGCGCGCCGTCGTAGGCGTTCTCACCCAGCTTCTGGGTCATCTCCTGCACCCGGTTTTCTCCCAGGGCGTCGATGCCGGCAGCAATGGCCTCCCGGCAGGCGGCGGCGTCATTCATCTTGCTGGCGCCCACCAGGGTGATCTCCCCGGGGTCCCGGCCCGCTTCCCTGGCGGCGGCAGCGATCTCCTCCCGCACCCGTGCAATATTTTCCGCGATAGACATAGCGATCAGCCTCTCTTTTCTCTCAATATGTGTCTTTCTGCCCGATGACCTTGCCATCAGACAGGTCGTTTGCCGTAATAATGACCTCGTCCCCCGGACGCAGCCGCAGCTTTTCCTTGTCCGCCGGGGCGTTGGCCCTCACCAGCAGGAAGCTGCTGCCGTTATACAGCACCTCCACCGGCTTGAACCGGGCCTCCATGCCCACCACGCAGTACACGCCGGTGACCCGGCTCTCCGTGGTGGTGCCGTCCTCGTTCTCCGTTGTCCGGGTGTCGATGCGCAGCGCCTCCTTGGGCACCCGGATGCCCTCCGCGCTATCCCAGATCACCTGGGCACCCTGCTGGCGCAGCAGCGTCAGCTGGGAGAGATAGGTCTTTCCCTCAAACACCACCACGCACCGGCCGTTCTCCTCCGCCCCGATGTGGGACAGCGTCACCGGCAGGTCCCGCTCCACGTTTTTGGCGAACCGCAGGATCAGGCTCTTTCCGGCCTGCTGCAAGGCATCGGCCTCCTCTTTCAGCTCCTCTGCGTCCGCAGCGGACATGACGGCAGCATAGTACCAGGAATCCCCCAATATCAGCTTCCCCACACCGGAGGAAACCGCGCTGTCCGCCCGGACGGCGCTGAGCCTAGATGGCGTCATATCCGTCAGGCTCTCCGGCGTCAGGATGGTCTCATACCCGTCCACCACGGCGGAGTACAGCCCGGAAGCCGGGGCGGTGATGGTCTGCACAGAGCCCGCTGTCTGATTTTTCAGTTCCTTGAGCCGGCTCTGCAGCTCCTGGATCTGGCCGGAATAATCTTCGTTCTCCGAGTAGTTGTAATCCCGTTTCAGCACCAGGGCCCGGAGCTGGCCGCCGCTGTTCTCAGCCTTCGCCAGCCGGTCCTCCGCCAGACACTTGCGATACTCCAGAATGTTCTGCATGATCTGGCTGTCCAGCTTCCTGGACACCTCGGTGCTGCCCGCCGCGTCCTGGGCGTATTGAAGCTGCTCGATGCGGGCCTCCAGGGCGCCGATCTCCGTCTGGCGGTCCAGAGACGACTGGTCGGCGTAGACGGACGTCACGGCGCCTCCCCGGCTGACCCGCTCGCCCTCCTCCCGCCGGAGGCGCAGCAAGCCGCTGCCCTCGTCAGGCAGCACCTGCTCCTGCCGCACCACATAGCCGGACAGGCTGACGCTCTCCTCTACCTGATAGCTGTATGCCAGGGTGGTGGTCAACGGGTCCGCAAAATAGCGGTAAGCCTGGAGGCCAAAATAGGCCAGCAGGCTCAGCGTCACGGCGGTCATCAGTATTTTTGTGCCAAGAGAGTTGTTTTTCATGATGGAAATGCCTCACTATGTAGTGCGGTGTAACACGTTCTCCCGGCAATACCGGGGCGCTTACACCACTTCCGCGCTCAGGTCCACGGGCCGCACCGGCGCGATGGTGGAAATAGCGTGCTTGTAGATGACCTGCTGCCGGCCCTCGCTGTCCAGAATGACCACAAAGGCGTCGAACCCGGTGATAACGCCCCGCATCTGGAAGCCGTTCATCAAAAACATGGTCACCGGAAGCTTGTCCCGCTTGGCCTGGAGAAGAAAGATGTCCTGTAAATTTGCTTTGTTATGCATATCGTCCGCTCCTTTTTTCTTTGTGGGTCGGACGACTTTTTCCTGTTTCGTCCGCCTTTAGGCTAGGATACGCCCTCGGCGGTCAGGATTTCCGTCGAAACCTGTAGGGCCCGCGCAAAATCCCGTTCTTTTTCCCATTCGATCCAGTGGATGGCCGGATTCCGCCGCAGCCAGGTGAGCTGGCGCTTGGCGTACTGCCGGGAGCGGAGCTTCACCTCCGCCAAGGCCTCCGCCTCGGTGGCGGTGCCCTCCAGCACACCCAAAAACTCCTTGTAACCGATGGCCTGGAGGGCTGTGGCGTCCCGGGGCAGGCCGCTTTTCAGCAGGCCCTGGACTTCCTCCACCAGTCCCTCCTCCGCCATTTTGTCCACCCGGCGGTCAATCAGATTCTTCATGTCCTGCCGGTCGGCGAACCGCAATCCGATCCACACCGCGTCGTACCGGGGCGGCAGGTCTTTCGTCTCCGCGTTGTGGGCGGAAATGGTCTTCCCTGTCTCCAGCCAGACCTCCAGCGCCCGGAGGATGCGCTTTTCATCCGCCGGGTGGAGCCGCCCCGCCGTCTCCGGGTCCACCTGCCGCAGCTCCTCCAGCAAAGGCCCAATGCCCTCCGCCTCCAGCCGCCGCTGCAGCGTTTTGCGCACCTCGCTCCCGGCGTGGCCCCCGGCGAAGCCGTGACCCTTCACCACCGCGTCCAGCCACAGCCCGGTGCCGCCCACCAGAACGGGCAGCTTTCCCCGGGCCAGGATGTCGTCGATGATAGGGATGGCCGTCTCAGCGTACCGTGCGGCGGACCATTGCTCCGCCGGGTCGGCCACCGCCACCATGTGGTGGGGCACGCCGTCCATCTCCTGTTCCGTGGGGGCCGCTGTGCCGATGGTCATGCCCCGGTAAATTTGCATGGAGTCGGCGGAGACCACTTCCCCGTTGAATTTTTTCGCAAGGAGCACGCCCAGCGTGGTCTTGCCGCAGGCCGTTGGCCCCACGACGCAGACGATTTTCGGTGCCATGGTCTCCCCCCTCTCCTCAAAGTCTCATTTCCTCAGAAGGTCTCCGCCAGCTTTTTCGCCTTTTCGCAGGCGGCGGCCATGATGGCCTCCCCCTCCTCGGGCCGGGTGTCCAGGCCGTAGGCCTCCACATGACAGAACTCCTTGATGCCGAACCGCCGGCAGAGCTGCCGCCAGTATTCGGTGCCCAGGTTCTCCTCCGGCTCCTCGCCGCCGCTGACAGTGAGGTAGGCCAGCTTCTGGGCCATGCAGTCGCCCTTGCACACGCCGTATTCGTAGTGGTAGGTGACCTCCCGGACGCAGATGTACTCAATGTATATCCGCAGCATGGCGGGGAAGGTCAGATCCCGGAGGGGCGCACCGATGACGATACGGTCGGCCCGCCGGAACTGCCGGGCCAGCTTGAAGATGGGCGCATCGAAGGCCTTCACGTTACGCAGGGCGTTGCGGTCGTCGGTGCTGAACTGGTCAAAGGGTTTCAGCGCCATGCGCTGGAGGTTCACCACCTCGATGTCCTCCGCCGGATGGGCCTTTTTGTAGCTCTCCAAAAAAGCCTCACACAGGGCATGGCTCCGGGAACGGTCCCCCCGGTAGCTGATGCAGCAGTCTACGAACAATAACATGGCCGTCTCCTCCTTATGTTTTGATATGAACAGAACCGTCCGGTCCTGTTTTATGCTTCCTTTGCCAGCTTTTCCGCCAGGGCGCAGGCGCCCGCAAGCAGCTCCGTTGCCTGTTCCGGCGCCGCGTCCAGTCCCCCGGCGAACACATAGTCGAACCGCGGGATGCCGAACATGGCGGCCAGCTGCCGCCAGTATACCACGCCCACGCTGTCCTCCCGTTCAAAGTCACCGCCGGAGGTGAGATACACCAGCCGCTCCGCCTTACAGTCCCCGTGGCAGCCGGTTTCATCGTAATGGTAGGTCAGCCCATTGGCGGAGATATACTCGATATACGTCCGCAGCGCCGCCGGAAAGCTCATATCCCAGAAAGGCGCGGCCACCACGACAGCGTCCGCTCCCCGGAACTGCCGGGCCAGATTGAACACCGGCGCGTCCCAGGCCCCCACGGAGGCCAGGGCGTCCCGCTCGTTCAGCATTTCCACGTCAAAGGGCTTCAGCGCCAGCAGCGCCTCCGGCGTCACCGTTTCAACGTCCAATTTTGGCCATTTTTCCCGAAACGCCGTCAAAAACGCATCCGCCAGTTTTTTCGTCCGGGAGCCTTCTCCCCGCTGGCTGATACAGCAGTCCACAAACAAGAGCTTCATGGCACGTCCCCCCTCACATGATATTATGCACGCTTGAACATCTTTTCCAGCTCGTATTTTGTCAGCTTCACCGCCACGGGCCGCCCGTGGGGGCAATACTTGACTTCCCCGCTCTGGACCTTCTCCACCAGCACCTTCAGCTCCGACACGTCGCTGGTCCAGCCGCCCTTGATGGCGGCCTTGCAGGCCATGGTGTGCAGCAGGTTCTCCCGCTTTTCCTCCAAACTCTTTCCGCTGCGGAGATTCTCCGCCAATTCCTCCAGGGTGGAAACGGTATCCCCGGCGTCGATGTCCGCCGGGACCTCCCGCACCAGCACCGCGCCGTCGCCGAAGTCCTCGCAGGCGAAGCCGAACTGCTCCAGCAGCTCCAGATTTTCCAGCAGCAGCGCCCCGTCCTCCCGGGAGAGCTCCGCTGCGACGGGCTGGAGCAGCGTCTGCCGCATGACAGGCTCTTTGGCGGCCTTCAAACGGTCGAAGTTGATGCGCTCATGGGCGGCGTGCTTGTCGATGAGCCACACGCAGCCGTCCTCGCTCTCACAGACAATGTAGGTATGGAGTACCTCCCCGGCAATGCGCCAGGGGGCCTCTTTGGGCGGTTCAATAGTGGTCTGCCCCGGCAGGTCCAGCTTTTGCTGCTCCGCCGGGATGGCGGGCACGAAAGGCCGCTTCGGCGCTTCCTGCTTTACAGGCACTTCTTTTACCGCAGGCGCTTCCGCCTTGACCGGCGTTTCCCGGACAGGCACGGCCTCCCGCCGCTCCGTCACAGACACCGGGGCCTTTCCCAGCGCCGCTGGCTTTTCCAGAGGCCGGAAGCCCAGAGGCTTCTGCGGCTGGCTGTCCGCCACCCTGGCGGCGCTTTTCCACTCCGTATCCCACACAGGCCGGGCCGGGGCCGCGGGGCGTACCGGGGGCTTCTCCACAGGCTTTTCCGCGGGCTTTGCCCCCTGCTCCCGGAACGTTTTTGCGTCCATGGACTGGAAAAAGTCCTGCCGGGGATTCACCACCTGTCCGGCGTTCTTCGGGGCCGCCACCGGGGCGCCCTTGGCGTCCAGGCAGTCCAGCACGGTGTGGTACACCGCGTCGAACACCTCCCGCTCCCGGGCAAACTTCACCTGGGTCTTGGCGGGATGGACGTTGACGTCCACCGCCGTCACCGGCAGCGTCACGTTCAGCACGCAGCCGGGGAACTTCCCTTTCATCATTTGATTGCGGTAGCCCTCCTCCAGGGCCGCCGTCAGAAGCTGGGACTTGATGAACCGCCCGTTGACGAAGAACACCTGCATGGACCGGGACCCCCGGCCCATCAGCGGTGCGGTGACGAAGCCGCTGACGGCGATGTCGCCGCCCCGGCCCTCTACGCGCACCAGCCCCCGGGCGAAATCCCGGCCCAGAGCGGCGTAGACAGCGGACTCCAGCTTCCCGTCGCCGGGGGTATGGAGGCTCTCTGCGCCGTCCTTGATAAACTTAAAGGAGATGTCGGGATGGCTCAGCGCCAGATGCTGCATCAGCCCTGCCACGGCAGCGGTCTCGGCGCTGTCCTTCCGCATGAATTTCAGCCGCGCCGGGGTGTTGTAGAACAGGTCCCGGACGGCGATGGTGGTGCCCTCCGGGGCGCCGGCCTCCTCCACCTGTCCGGGCACGCCGCCCTCCAGATGGAGCGATGCGCCGCAGCCCGCGCCCTTCTGCCGGGTGAGAATATCCACCCGGCTGACGGCGGAGATGGCCGCCAAAGCCTCGCCCCGGAAGCCCAGCGTACCGATTTTCGCCAGGTCGTCCGCCGTGCGAAGCTTGCTGGTGGCGTGGCGCAGGAACGCCGTGGGCAGCTCGCCGGGGGCGATGCCGCAGCCGTTGTCCGTCACCCGGATGAGGCCCATGCCGCCTCGCTGGATCTCCACCACCACAGCGGAGGAACCCGCGTCGATGGCGTTCTCCACCAGCTCCTTCACCACGCTGGCGGGACGCTCCACCACCTCGCCGGCGGCGATCAGGTCTGCCACATGGGATGCAAGTTGTTCAATATGAGGCATTGTACGCACCTCCGCATTTCCAAAGCTTTTACAGCAGAACCGACACCACCGGGATGGTGATGATGGATATCAGGGTCGTCAAAAACGTGATCTGTGCCATGCACTCTGTATCGCCGCCGTATTCCATGCTCAGCATGGAGCCGTTCACCGCCGCAGGCATAGCCATCAGGATGACGGCGACCCCCGCCACCACGGGCGGCTCCACGTGCATCCACCCCAGCACCGCCCACAGCAATGCAGGCAGGCCCAGCAGGCGCAGCGCCGTCAGCGCCCACAGCCGGGGCGACGCAAATACCCGCCCGATCGGCAGGCCCGCCAGCAGAGAACCCACCACCAGCAGGGACAGCGGGATGGTAATACTTCCCACGAATTCCACGCACTCTCCCACGATCGCCGGCAGGGAGACATGTCCCAGTACTACCACCAGGGCGGCCAGAGAGGCCAGGATGCAGGGAGAGATCAGCTGCTGCCAGCGGAATTTGGCCCGTCCGGCCAGCATCAGCGGCCCCAGAGAAAACGACAGCAGATTAAACGGCAGTGCCAGGATCACGGCATAAAACAGCGCTTCCGGGCCGAAGATGGCCACTGTCACCGGGTAGCCGATGAAGCCTACGTTGGGAAACATGGCGGTGTAGCGCCACACGCCCTTCTGCTTGTCTGTGCCGCCCAGCAGCCGGGGCGCAACAGCAGCCACCAGCAGTTCTATTCCGTAGAACACCACCGCCACTTTCAAAACAGCCAGGATCTCCGCCGCGCCGGGCAGCGTGTCTCCGGTGGCCACAGACGCCACGATCAGGCAGGGCATGGTAATATTCAAAATGATCTTGGATAATCTCTGATCGGTCTCCCCGCCCAGGTAGCCCAGCCGGCGTGCCAGATAGCCCATGGCTATGCCGAACAGGATGACCAGCATTTCTTTCAGTACAGCAAAAAAACTCACGAAGCTCCCACTTTCCTGTCCCTTTGAATTTTACAGTATCGTCCACACGCTCAGGGCGTTGGCCGCGGCGTGGAGGGCGATGGAGGCCCACAGCGTCCCGCTGTGTTCATAGGCCCAGGCCAGTACCAGGCCCGGCACCAGATATTGGATCATCAGCAAAAAGTAGGTGATGTCATGGTTCACCACAGCAAACTGCCACACATGGAGCAGTGCGAACAGCAGGCAGCTCACCGCGTAGGCCAGGATCCGGCTCTTGCCTTTCAGATTCCCGAACACCAGTCCCCGGAACAGCACTTCCTCCACGAAGGGCGCCAGGAAAATGACGATGAGCAGCGTCATGTGGGGCGCGTCGTTAACTTGGGCGGAAATGGTGGTGTCGTTGAGGTTGGTGTGGTTGGTGAACACCAGGTTCGTCAGCCGGTACACCAGCTCATTCAGGCCGTAAAGCCCCACCAACCCCACCGCCAGGCTCTTGCAGGCCAGACCCAGGTTGTCCACCAAATGCTGGGAGGTCCGGGCCAGGAAGCCGTGGAAGATGATGACGGTCACGGCGAACAGGATGTAGTAGTACAGCATGTTCCGCATGGCGCTGGAAATGGTCGTGTCCAGCAGCCGCTGCGCCAAGTCGAACAGCGGCGTGGTGACAAAGGGCAGCACCAGCAGGTAGATGACGAAGAACACCACGCCCGCAATTTGTTCCCCGTAAGTCATATAAGTCGTTGCTTTGCGTTTTGCCATAGTGACCTCCTGCAATACACACCCCTGACGCGCAGGGAAATGCGTCCCCCGCCGCAAGGCAGCGTATTACTTCAATTTCTGCTTCAGCTCATAAAGCAAGCTCATAGCTTCAATAGGCGTCAGCGTGTCCGGCTGACAGCGGCGCAGGGCGTCCAGAACCTCGCCCTCGCCGATGGCATCCAGGGATACCTGGTCCGCTTCCTTCCGCGCCGCCACGTACTGGACGCCGTTTTCCGCCTCCAGCTCCGCCAGCACCGCCTTAGCCCGCTGGACCACCTTGTCCGGCAGTCCCGCCAGCTTGGCGACCTCAATGCCATAGCTCCGGTCCGCCCCGCCGGGGACGATCTTCCGCAGGAAGATAATATCCTCCCCCCGGGCTTTCACCGCGATGGAGTAATTCACCGTGCCGGGGAGGGTGTTCTCCAGCTCCGTCAGCTCGTGGTAATGGGTGGCGAATAGCGTCTTGGCGCCCAGGGTCTTTTTGTCGGCGCAGTATTCCAGCACTGCCCGGGCGATGGACATGCCGTCGAACGTGGACGTGCCCCGGCCGATCTCATCTAAAATCAGCAGGGAGTTCTTCGTGGCGTGGTGCAGGATGTCGGACACCTCCGTCATCTCCACCATGAAGGTGGACTGTCCGGCGGACAGGTCATCGGACGCGCCGATGCGGGTGAAAATGCGGTCCACCACGCCGATGTGGGCGTATTTCGCCGGAACGAAGGAGCCCATCTGGGCCATCAGCACAATAAGCGCCACCTGGCGCATGTAGGTGGATTTGCCCGCCATGTTGGGGCCGGTGATGATGGCCACCCGGCCCTCCTTCTCCCCCATGAACGTGTCGTTGGGGACGAACAGGCTGTCCTTCAGCACCCGCTCCACCACCGGGTGGCGGCCCTCGTTGATTTCAATGACGCCGGACTCGTCCACGTCGGGGCGGCAGTAGTTGTTCCGCACCGCCACGGCGGCAAAGGACGCCAGGGCGTCAGCCTCCGCCACAGCGGCAGCGGTCTTCTGGATACGGGGCGCGGCGGCGGAAATTTCCTCCCGCAGGGCCGTGAACAGCTCGTATTCCAGCGCCACCACCCGCTCGGAGGCAGTCAAAATCTCATGCTCCAGGTCTTTCAGCTCCTGGGTGATGTACCGCTCGCCGTTCACCAGGGTCTGCTTGCGGATGTACGTCTCCGGCACCTGGTCTTTAAAGGAGTTGGACACCTCGATGTAGTACCCGAACACCTTGTTGTAGCCGATTTTCAGCGTGCGGATGCCGGTGGCCTCCTTCTCCTGCGCCTCCATCTCCGCGATGACGCTCTTGCCGCCTTTCAGGATGTGCCGCAGGCGGTCCACTTCCTCGTTGAAGCCGTCCCGGATGAAGCCGCCCTCCCGGACGGAGAACGGCGGCTCGTCGCAGATGGTGTCCGCGATGCGCCCGCCAATATCGTCTAGGATATCCAGCTCCGCCGTCAGCTCACTGAGGCGGCGGTCATTCAGCGCCGAGAGCTGTTCTCTGACGGCAGGCAGTTTTTCAATGGCCGCCCGGAGGGACGCCATGTCCCGTCCGCCCGCCGTGCCGTAGACGATGCGGCCGATGAGCCGCTCCATATCGCCAAGGCCCGTCATGGCGGCGATGAGCTCTTCCCGGACGATGGTATTGTCCACCAGCGCCGCCACCGCGGAATTGCGCTTGCAGATGGCGGTAACGGACAGCAGAGGCCGCTCCAGCCAACTCCGCAGGCACCGGGCGCCCATGGGGGTTTTCGTCTTGTCCAGCACCCACAGCAGGCTCCCCTTCTTCTCCTTGCCCCGGAGGGTCTCCGTCAGCTCCAGATTCCGCCGGGCCGTCAGGTCCAGCTCCATGAACCGGCCCTGCTCGTAGTAATCCAAATCGTTGATGTGGGAGAGGTCGGTCTTTTGGGTCTCATAAAGGTAATTCAGCAGGCCGCCCAGGGCCATGGCCGCCGCCGGATTCCCGGCGGGCAGGCGTTTCTGGGCCTCCTCGCCGAACTGTTTGCGGATATTCTTCTCCGCTTCGTTCAGCAGGAACCGCCGCTCGCCGCCGTTTTCCACCCGGCAGGAGAATTTCTCCCGCAGGGTGTCCACCAGGGCGCGCTCGGCGTAAGCGCCGTCGTTCAGAATGGCCTCCGCCGGGGAAAAACGCCCCAGCTCGTTGACGACGTGCTCCACCCGGTCTTTGCCGGAAAAGGCCGTCAGGTGAGCCTTGCCGGTGGTGATGTCGCAAAACGCCACGCCGGCACAGCGGGAATCCATATAAATGCCGCAGAGGAAATTGCTGGACTTATCATCCAGGCAGGCGGCGTCGATGACCGTGCCGGGGGTAACCACCCGAATAATATCCCGCTTCACCAGCCCCTTGGCGGTGGCGGGGTCCTCCATTTGCTCGCAGATGGCGACCTTATAGCCCTTGGCGATGAGCCGGGCGATGTAAGACTCGCTGGCGTGGTAGGGGATGCCGCACATGGGCACCTTCTCCTCCGGCGCCTTCTTGGGGTCCTTGTCCCGGGAGGTCAGGGTCAAATCCAGCTCCTTGGACGCCAGCCTGGCATCGTCGGCGAACATCTCATAGAAGTCGCCCAGCCGGAAAAACAGGATGGAATCCGGGTTGTCCTTCTTGATCTCCAGGTATTGCTTCATCATGGGGGTCAATTCCGCCATGTGGTGTCACCGTCTTTCTCTCAAATCTCCACGATACCGCCGCCGGTCATGTGCCGCAGGCGGTCCCCCAGAATGGCATGAAGTCGCTCGTATGCGTACTCCCCGGTGCAGTGGCCGGTGTAGTACACCGTCTCCCCCTCCAGCAGGGCTTTGGCAGTATCGTCGATCAGCTTGGCGCTCTTTGGGTCCGCCGGGTCCAGCTCAAAGAAGTGGAAGCCGCCGAACACCGCGTCCGGCAGGCGGCCCAGCCGCTCTTTGGCTCCCGCCAGGATGTTGACGATACCCCGGTGAGCGCAGCCCGCGAACAGCACGGACTTGCCCCAGGCCGTCACCAGCAGGTTCTGCTCATGGGTGAAGGGGTCGGACCGCAGGCCGTCCGGCGTCTCCACTTGGAGCTTGGCGCTGGCCGCCAGAGCGGGGAACACCTCCGGCTCGTCGGAAAACAGGGTCAGCTCGTCGTCCAGCTTCACAAAGTCCGCCGTGGGGATGACCCGGCTCTCCAGTTCCCACAGCTCCGGGTCCAGGCCGATGTAGCGAGGCTCCCGGCCCTCCTCCAGAGCATAGAAGTTGCCAAAGGCGTCGGTGTGGATGAGGATGTCCGCCCGGCTGTTGACCTCGCTGAAGGCCCGCAGGCCGCCGCCGTGGTCATAATGGCCGTGGGACAGCACCGCGATATCCACCGCGCTCAAATCCACGCCCAGCTTTTGAGCGTTCCCGATGAACCGCTCATCCGGGCCCATGTCAAACAAAATCTTATGCCTGGGGGTCTCGATGTACAGGCTCAGCCCGTGGGCGGCGCACAGCCCCGTGTCACAGGCGGTGTTTTCCAGCAGGGTAATGATTTTCATGGAGTCCTCCTCTTGCCGCGGCATCCATCCGCCGCCCTATTGTTCTCTCAGACCACTTCACCGTACAGCGCCCAGGTGTTGCTGTCGGTGACCTTCACGTCGACAAACTGCCCAATGAGGCTCTCGTCCCCCTTGAGCCGCACCAGCCGGTTGCCCTCGGTGCGGGACGCCAGGGGGAAGTGCTCGTCGTCGCTCTTTCCGTCCACCAGCACCCGGACAGTCTTGCCCACATACGCCGCGTGGAGGGCGGCGGACTGGCCGTTCTGCACCTCCAGCAGCTTGTCGAACCACTTCTGCTTCTCCTCCCGGCTGGCCGGGTCCGGCATTTCCGCCGCTTTCGTGCCGGGTCGGGGAGAGTAAATGAACGTGAACAGGGCGTCAAAGCCCACTTCCTGCACCAGGGACACGGTGTCCATGGCCTCCGCCTCGGTCTCGCCGGGGAAGCCGATGATGACGTCGGAGGTCAGCACCAGCCCCGGCATGACGCTCTTGGCATAGTTGATCAGCTCCAGGTACTGTGCCCGGGTGTACCGCCGGTTCATTTCCTTCAGCACCCGGTCATTGCCGGACTGGAAGGGCAGGTGGAGCTGCCTGGCGACATGCTTGCTGGCCGCCATGGTGTCGAACAGCTTTTTCGTGGCGTCCTTGGGATGGCTGGACATAAAGCGAATCAGGTACTCGCCGGGGATCTTGTCAATGTCCGCCAGCAGATCCGCGAAGTCATAGCCCAGGTCCAGGTCGTTGCCGTAGGAGTTGACGTTCTGGCCCAGCAGGGTGATGTCCTTGTATCCGGCTTCCACCAGCTCCCGCACTTCCTGCAGCACGCACTGGGGGTCCCGGCTCCGCTCCCGGCCCCGGACGTAGGGCACGATGCAGTAGGAGCAGAAGTTGTTGCAGCCGTACATGATGGAGACCCAGGCCTTCACGCCCTTCTCCCGCACCACGGGGATACCCTCGGCGATGGTGCCGTGCTCGTCGTCCACGGAGAACACCCGCTTGCGGCTCTCATAGACCTGCCACAAAAGCTCCGGGAACTTCCACAGGGCGTGGGGCCCGAACACCAGATTCACCAGCGGATAGGATTTTTTGATGCGCTCCGACACCCGCTCCTCCTGGGCCATGCAGCCGCACAGGGCAATGACCATCTCCGGGTTTTCCTTTTTGGCGTGGGTCAGGGCGCCCAGGTTTCCGAACACCCGGTCCTCGGCGTGCTCCCGGACGGCGCAGGTATTCAGGATGACCAAGTCCGCTTCGGCGGGCTTGTCCGTAAAGGTAAAGCCGCACGCGGCCAGCATCCCCATCAGCTTCTGGCCGTCGGCCACATTCTGCTGGCACCCGAAGGTGTCCACGCAGGCCACAGGATGGGCCTGGCGGCTCTCAAACATCCCCTTGATCTTATTTTCAAACTCCCGCTGGCGGTCCAGCTCCACCGGGGATACCAATACTTCCTTGCGTTCCAAATTCGTTCCTCCAAAATGATATACTTTAACTGATATAGTATATCATGAAGCCCCCGAGAAAACAACCGGAAACTCCCCCCTCCTTCGACTTTTTGCGACTCCGGTATTGCCTTTTTTCGCCATCGGTGTATGATGGAAGCAGCATGAAATAAAGGAGCGTTTTGTTATGTGGTTCATTCTGGCACTGCTGTCCGCCATCTTCGCGGCGCTGACCTCCATTCTGGCCAAGGTAGGCATTGAGGGCGTCAATTCCAACCTGGCCACCGCCATCCGCACCGCTGTTGTCCTCCTGATGTCCTGGGGCATGGTGTTTTTGACCAACGCCCAGGGCGGCATCTCCTCCATCAGCCAGAAGAGCTGGCTGTTCCTGATCCTGTCGGGTCTCGCCACCGGCGCCTCCTGGCTGTGCTACTACAAGGCTATCCAGATCGGCGAGGTATCCAAGGTCGTCCCCATCGACAAGCTCAGCGTCGTGATCACGCTGGCGCTGGCGTTCCTCTTCCTCCACGAAAAATTTACCGCAAAGTCCGCCATCGGCTCCCTTCTGCTGCTGGCGGGCACGCTGGTCATGGTGCTGTGACCTGTTCCGTGTAAGCCAAGACCCCCGCTGCAAACGCAGCGGGGGTCTTGTACAGAAGCAGGCTGCTTGCCCGCCAGAATGAGGAGGTTCAGGCCGGCGGCAGCCGACCTTCTGCACCTTAGGCCATTTTGTTTACCAGCTTGCTGAAGCTGTGGGGATTCACGTTATCCTCCGCCACAACGGAGGCCCGCTTGCCCACCAGGCTCAGAATACCCAGCAGGGACCGGGCGTCCAGCATCACGGTGTCGGTGCTCAGCCAGACCTCGTAGGGCGCCTCGCTGGCCAGCTCGCTGATCTTCATGGCCTGGTCTTTCGTCTTAATATCAATCACTTTCGTCATAGTTATTCATTCCTTCTTGTCTTGCAGAGTTTGCTTCCGCCGTTCCCAGCGGACGGCATCATCTTAGCAGGCTATTTCCAGAACTTCAACTGCAATTTTATTCAGATTTGTGTTAAGTAATCGTTTACTTTTTGTGCAGAATTCATTTTTCTATCTAAATCCTGCTCCGTACTTTCTGAATACCGTCCTCTCCGCGCATCGCAAAACCCCGCCGCAAAAGCGGCGGGGTCGTGTTTTATCCCCGTTTTCTCAGTTTTTCAAGCTGTGCCTGAAACTCCTCCGGCAGAGCGCAGCACAGCTCCACGGCCTCCCCCGTCCGGGGATGGAGGAACCGCAGCCCCACGGCGTGGAGGCACTGCCCCTGAAGCCCCGAGACCGGCTTTTTGGCTCCGTACACCGTATCTCCCAGAATGGGGTGACCGATATGGGCCATGTGCACCCGAATTTGGTGGGTCCGCCCGGTCTCCAGCCGGCACTCCACATAGTTGAAGCCCTGGAACCGCTCCAGCACCCGCCAGTGGGTGACGGCGGGACGGCCATTCGCCACCACCGCCATCTTTTTCCGGTCCACGGGATGCCGCCCGATGGGGGCGTCCACGGTGCCATCGTCCTCCCGCAGGTTTCCCACCACGATGCAGTGATAGATGCGAGCCAGGGTGTGGTCGTGCAATTGCGCTGCCAGCTTCTGGTGCGCAAAATCGTTTTTGGCCGCGATGATGAGCCCGGAAGTATCCCGGTCGATGCGGTGGACGATGCCGGGTCGCAGCTCCCCGCCGATACCGGACAGGCTGTCCCCGCAGTGATACAGCAGGGCATTTACCAGCGTCCCATCGGGGTGGCCGGGGGCCGGATGGACGACTAACCCCTTGGGCTTGTTTACCACGATGACGTCGCTGTCCTCGTACACCACGTCCAGCGGAATATCCTGAGGCACTACATCCACCGGCTCCGGCTCGGGCAGGTCCACCTCCAGCGTCTCCGCCCCAGTCAGCTTGTAGTTTTTCGCCAGGGCTTTCCCGCCGCAGGTCACCCGGCCCTCCTCCAACAGCCGCGCCGCGGCGGAGCGGGTCATATCCTCGAGATTCGCCGCCAGCCAGGCGTCCACCCGCCGTCCCGCGTCCTCCTTATTCGGTTGGAGCGTCAGAATCTCCATTGCTGACTCCCTTTTTGTCGTATTTTTCATAGAGCCACAGATACCAAATAGCCCCCATGATGCAGCCGCAGACGATACAGCAGTCGGCGATGTTGAACACCGGGTAATTCATAAACTGGAAGTCCAGCATATCCACCACATACCCCAGCCGCACCCGGTCGATGATGTTCCCCAGCCCGCCGGAGATAACAAGGACCCCGGCGGCCACGCCGAAGGGATGCCGCACAATACGCCGCGCCAGCGCCGCGGCCACCGCCGCCACGATGCAGCAGGTGACGGCCACCAGCAGCCACCGCATCCCGGAAAAGCTGGACCAGGCGGCACCGTAGTTGTGGACAGTGCGCAGCTGCATGAAGCCCGGCAGGAACGGCATCGTCTCTCCCAGGGGCAGGTTCACGGTGATCCAGTGCTTGAACCACTGGTCCAGCCCCAGCAGCCCCAGCCCCAGGACACCAAAAACAGCGTATAACATGAAAAGTCTCCTTTATATACCGCAAATTGCATGATGTAGGTAGTTTACACGCTTTCCCGGAGAAATGCAACCACGGCAAGCGTCATTCACCGTCTCAGCACGAATTCCTGAACCGGACTGCCGAACTCCTCCGTCAGTCTCCCCTCGACAAACCCCAGCCGCTTGTAAAACGCTCTGGCCGCGACTCCCTCCGGCGCGCCCTCCCGGTAGGTGGTCACCGCAATATCCTTTCCCGGCTCCATCAGGGTGAGCATATATGACACCATGTTTTCCGCGATATGCTGCCTGCGGCAAACTTCATCCACCGCCAAAAAGCAGAGCATATGGTCGTCCCGCGAAAACAGCAGCGTCCCGACGATCCGGCCGTCGATTTTGGCGCAGACGGCAGCGTCTCTGCCCATAAACTCCAAAACAGTGCGCCTGTGTTCCTCCAAAGCCTCCCGTGTCTCCAAGCCGGGAAAACTGTCCTTGACCTGATTCACAAGGCACATCCAGTTGTCAATATCACACGCTTTTCCAAGTTCCACATTCACGTCATCCACCTCCAATTTTTCGTTTCCTCTTTTCCCTCCAAATGAGTGGGCGCACAGCCAAAAAACGGACGCCTTCCGGCGTCCGCTTTTTTGAAGATGGGTTATCTTATTTCACGCGCTCGCCGTTGGCTTCCTTGGCGGCGATCTCTTTCATGGCATCCTTGTGAGACAGGTTCACGCGGCCCTTCTCGTCGATCTCGGTGACCTTGACCCACATCATGTCGCCGATCTTGCAGGCGTCCTCCACCTTCTCGATGCGGTGGTCGGCCAGCTTGGAGATGTGCACCAGGCCGTCCTTGCCGGGAGCCAGCTCCACGAAGGCGCCGAAGGTCATCAGGCGCACCACACGGCCATAGTACAGGGCGCCCACCTCGGGCACGAAGACGATGTCGTCGATGCACTTCTTGGCGGCGTCGCAGGCGGTGGCGTCGGCGGCGGCGATGAAGATGGAGCCGTCGTCGTTGATGTCGATCTTGGCGCCGGTGTCGGCCACGATCTTCTGGATGACGGAGCCGCCCTTGCCGATGACGTCCCGGATCTTGTCGGGATCTATGTGCATGGTGATCATCTTGGGGGCGTACTTGCTGACCTCCTTACGGGGCTCGGCAATGCAGGGCAGCATGATCTGGTCCAGGATCTGCACGCGAGCGTCGTAGGTGATGTCCAGAGCGTTCTTGATGATCTCCATGGTCAGGCCGTCGTTCTTCAGGTCCATCTGGATGGCGGTGATGCCCTTCTTGGTGCCGGCCACCTTGAAGTCCATCTCGCCGTGGAAGTCCTCCACGCCCTGGATGTCGATGAAGGTGGTGAAGGAGCCGTCGTCGTCCTGAATGAGGCCGCAGGAGATGCCGGCCACAGGGGCCTTGATGGGCACGCCGGCGTCCATCAGAGCCAGGGTGGAGCCGCAGATGGAGCCCTGGGAGGTGGAACCGTTGGAGGAAACGACCTCAGACACCACGCGGATGGCGTAGGGGAACTCCTCCACGGAGGGGATCACGGGCAGCAGGGCACGCTCGGCCAGGGCGCCGTGACCGATCTCCCGGCGGCCGGGGGAACGGGCGGGCTTGGCCTCGCCCACGGAGTAGCCGGGGAAGTTGTAGTGGTGCATATAGCGCTTCTCGGTCTCTTCCCAGATGGTGTCCAGCTTCTGGTTGGCGGACAGGGTATCCAGGGTCGCGACGGAGAGGACCTGAGTCTGGCCGCGGGTGAACAGGCCGGAGCCGTGGACCCGGGGCAGCACGCCGACCTCGGCGCTAAGCGGACGAATCTCGTTCTTCTGGCGGCCGTCCACGCGGTGGCCTTCCAGCAGCCAGGCCTTGACGATCTTCTTCTGGAACTTGTAGGTGATCTCCTCCAGGTACTGGTCCATGTCGGGATGGGTGTCGAGGTACTTCTCGTGCCACTTCTCGATCATGGCGTTCCAGCGGGCCTCCCGGACATTCTTGTCATCGGTGTCCATGGCGGCCTTGGCCTCGTCCATGAAGTTGGCGACGATGTCGTCGAACAGCTCTTGGTCGAAGGAGGCGTGGGGATAGTCGAACTTGGGCTTGCCGATCTCAGCGACCATCTGGTTGATGAGGGCGATCTGCTTCTGGTTCTCCTCATGGGCCTTCTGAATGGCCTCAAACATCACGTCGTTGGGGACCTCGTTGGCGCCGGCCTCGATCATGACCACCTTATTGCCGGTGGAGACCACGGTGACATCCAGGTCAGAGACCTTACGCTCCTCGCTGGTGGGGTTGAACACCAGCTTGCCGTCCACCAGGCCCACCTTCAGAGCGCCGACAGGGCCGTTCCAGGGAATGTCGGAGATGGCCAGGGCGGCGGAGGTGCCGATGAGGGCGGCGATCTCGGGAGAGCAGTCGTGGTCCACGCTCATGACGGTGGCCATGATGGAAACGTCATTGCGGAAGTCATAGGGGAACAGGGGGCGGATGGGGCGGTCGATGACGCGGGCGGTCAGGATGCCCTTCTCGCCGGGGCGGCCCTCGCGGCGGTTGAAGCTGCCGGGGATGCGGCCCACGGAGTACATCTTCTCCTCAAAGTCCACGGACAGGGGGAAGAAGTCGATGCCGTCCCGGGGACGGGCGGAGGCGGTGGCGCACACCAGCACGCGGGTGTCGCCGTAGCCCACCATAACGGCGGCGTTGGCCAGCTCAGCCAGCTTGCCGACCTCCAGGGTCAGGGGACGGCCGGCCAGTTCCATCTCATACTTGTGGTAGCCGGGGAACTGTCTCTGCTTGATAATGGTTGACATGATTTGTCTCCTTTTCGTTGAATTTTTCCCATGGGAGCCAAACCATTTAGCACTTGAAAAAGCGTCCTCACAAGCTCCATATCGCTTGCTTCCGGCTGAAGCCGCAAGCTCGCTCATTTCGCTGCTCGTCCTTTTCCCACGCAAACCGCTTCGCTGGGTTTGCGCGGGAGCCCTGTTTTTGCTTTGGGAAGGCGCTTTTTCAACTGCTAAAGGCTTTAAGTGGCTCTCATGGGCGCAATGGGAAAATGTGAAGAAAGGGTGGTGCAGGCATCCACACCACCCTCATTCAGCAATTACTTACGGATACCCAGCTTGGCGATCAGGGCACGATAGCGCTCGATGTCCTTCTTCTGCAGGTAGTCCAGCAGGCTCCGGCGCTTACCGACCATCTTCAGCAGGCCCCGGTTGGAGTGCTTGTCCTGGGGGTTGTTCTGCATATGAACGGTCAGCTGGTTGATCCGCTCGGTCAGAATGGCGATCTGGACCTCGGGAGAACCGGTGTCGGTCTCATGGGTACGGTTAGCGTCGATGATAGCAGTCTTCTGTTCTTTGCGCAGCATAGTGATTTCCACCTTTCAAAATATTCCCCGCGGGACTGCGTCTCGGGACGGTGAAGCTCCACGAAACGAAGCCCTGGGGCAGTTTCCGCACATTCGCGTGCTTAGATAACATATCACAGGATAACTTCCTTGTAAAGAGAAAAAAGCGTCTTTTTCCCCGGATATTCCAATATTTTTTTAAAAAAGTCTCCTCTTGACAAAACGTTTTCACTATGCTACCCTAACCGTATTAGAACAGTTAGTACAGTTTACATGGGAGGTATGCAATGTCCATGGTGTTTTTACTGGCCTGCGGGGCCGGCGTGCTGGGCGTCATTCTTCTTGTGGCGGTCCTTGCGAGCAGGAGGTGATAAGATGATCAGCCTGAATTACCGGGACTCCCGTCCCATTTACGAGCAGATCAAGGACGGTCTGCGGAAGCTGATCGTCACCGGGGCCCTGGGGACCGGGGAGAAGCTGCCCTCGGTACGGGCGCTGGCGACCCAGCTCTCCATCAACCCCAATACCATCCAGCGGGCCTACAACGAGCTGGAGGGCGAGGGCTACATTTACTCCGTCCCCGGCAAGGGCAGCTTCGCCGCCGGGAACGCCGGCGCTGACGAGAGCCGCCGGAAGGAGCTGCTGGAAAAGCTGCGGGAGCTGGCAGCGGAGCTGAAATATCTGGGGGTCACCGGCGAGGAGCTGGCGGCCCTGGTGTCGGACGCGCCGGGCGCTCCCCGGCAGAACGAAGAAAAAGGAGGAGACCGATGATTGAAGTAAGGGACGCCGTCAAGAAATTTGACGGCTTCGCGGCTCTGGACGGCGCCAATCTGCTGGTGCCCCAGGGCAGCGTATACGGTTTGGTAGGCCCCAACGGCGCGGGCAAGTCCACCCTCATCCGCCATCTGACGGGCATCTACCGCCAGGACGGCGGCACCGTCCGCGTTGACGGCCAGCCGGTGTGGGAGAACGCGCCCCTCAAGGCAAGGATCGCCGCTATTCCCGACGACTGGTATTACTTCATGCAGTCCACCGTCCGGGATATGATGCGCTTTTACAAGGGTTTTTATCCCTCCTTCTCCACGGAGCGGTATGAAAAGCTGAAAGAGGTTTTCAACATCGACGAAAAGCGCACCATCCGCCGCTTATCCAAGGGTATGCAAAAGCAGGTGGCCTTCTGGCTGGCTCTCTCCTGTATGCCCGATTACCTCATTCTCGACGAACCGGTGGACGGCCTGGACCCGGTGATGCGGCGACAGGTGTGGTCCCTGGTGATGGGCGATGTGGCCCAGCGGGGCACCACGGTGCTGGTCAGCTCCCACAACCTGCGGGAGCTGGAGGACGTCTGCGACCATGTGGGCATCATGGACCACGGCAAGGTGCTGCTGGAGAGGTCCCTGGCCCAGCTCCAGGACAACATGGTGAAGCTCCAGGTGGTGTTCCAGGACGGTATGACCGAAGTCCCGGCGGAGCTGCCGGTGCTTCACGCATCCAAGGTGGGCCGCATTCATACCTTAATTATGCGCATGAACGCGGAGGAGGCCACCGCGAAGCTTGCCACCTACAACCCCCTGCTGGTGGACGCGGTGCCCCTGACCCTGGAGGAGATTTTTATTTATGAGTTGGGAGGTGCGGACTATGCAGTCAAAGACATCGTTCTTTAATCGTACCTTATTCCGCAAAAACCTGACCCGGTTCTGGCCGTTGTGGGGCGGCGCCAGCTTCCTGGGCAGCCTGTTCCCCCTGGCATTGCTGCTGCAGCTGGTGCGGCGGGGCGGCTACCATGCGGGGTCCCCCTTGTCATTCACGGAATTCTATTATAATGTGGCGGCCTACGGCCTGCCTGTCATCTCCCTGCTGTACGCCATCCTCTGCGCCATGCTGGTGTGGAGCTACCTCTATAACGCCCGCAGCGTGGGGCTGATGCACACTCTGCCCGTCACCCGGCGGGGGCTGTTCGTGACGAATTTCCTCTCCGGCATGGCGATGATGCTCATTCCCTACGCCGTCACGGGAGCGCTGTGCGTGCTCATCTCCCTGGCCTTCGGCAGCTTTGACGCCGTGGGCCTGCTGGTGACCGTTCTGGCGGTTTTGGGCGAGAGCTTCTTCTACTTCGCCACCGCCACCTTTGTGGCATTTATGGTAGGCAACGTGTTCGCCCTGCCCGCGGTGTACTTCCTGCTCCACTTCCTGGCGGTGCTGCTGGACTGGCTGCTGTGCCTGTTCGCCGGAAACTTCATCTTCGGCCTGAACAGCTACTACTCCGGCGTGGTGGAGTTCCTCTCCCCCACCGTCTACCTGATGGAGCAGCTTCATGTGGTCTGCACCTATGAAGAAGTGCAAGTGGTCACGGAGCTCACCCACACCGACGGCTATATCACCAGGCTCACCTCCGTCACCCTGGAAAACGCCTGGCTCATCGGCGTGTACGCCCTGGTGGGCGTGGCGTTCCTGGCCCTGGCCTGGGTGCTGTATGCCCGCCGCCGCAGCGAGAGCGCGGGCGACGTGGTGGCCGTGGGCTGGATGAAGCCCGTGTTCCGCTTCGGTCTGGCGGCGCTGGCGGCCCTGCTGGGCGGCCAGGCGCTGTACGCCCTGTTCTGGGGCAGCTTCCAGGACGGCCGGTACTATGACGCCCTGCCCATGGCCGTCTGTATGGTGGTGGCGGGGGCCATCGGCTACTACGCCGCCTCCATGCTCCTGGCCAAGTCCCTCCGGGTGTTCCGCAAGAGCTGGAAGGGCCTTATTCTGGTGGCCGTTGGCTGCATCGCCCTGTGCTGCGTCCTGCGGTTCGACCTGCTGGGCATCTCCCGCCGGGTGCCGGAGGTCAGCCAGGTGGAAAAGGTGGAGTTCCACGCCGCCGACAATACATACAGACTGTATCCCGGCGAGGACGACGAGGTGCTGGAGCAGGTGCGGGCCGTTCACAAGGCCATCGTGGCCGACCAGGACTACGTCCGGGACTACGAGGACAACTGGCGGTATACTATTGCCAGCGACGACACCGGCACCGTGACCTCCGCCTACATCCGCTTCATCTACACCCTGCACAACGGCCTGCAGGTAGAGCGCCGGTACTCCATCCCCATGACGAAATACCGCATGAGTCAGGCCGGCACCTATGACGGCCTGCTGGACGCCCTGGTGAACAGCAAGCCCATGAAGGCCAAGCGCCTCCATGCCGGGGATGACCGCTACACCGTGGAAAGCGGTAGCCTGTGGCTGGAACTGTCCGGGGAGGGCTATGACCTGAACAGCCGGGAGTCCGCCGCCATCCTGGACGCCGTTGCCAGGGACGCTGCCTCCGGCGCCTGGGGCGAATACGACTGGTTCGACCGGAACAACAACGGCGCCTACGCCATGAGCCTGGAGCTGCGGTTTGCGTGCTCTGAAAACGACCACCAGATCTATGACTGGATCGAGATCAACGTCCGCCCCGGCATGGACCACACTGTGGCCTGCCTGAAGGAGCTGGGCCTCGTCACGGAGCGGGACCTGGTGACCCGGGAAGAGATGGAAAAGCGGGAGAACTCCTTGAAGTATGGGGAGACAGCCTATGAGGCCGCTGCCTCCGTCGGCATCATCGGCGGCGCCGACGGCCCCACCACCGTGGTCGTTGCCGGAGTGACCGCCTGAGCCATGCCGGAGCCATACAGAAGAAGACGCAGACGCCGCCGGGACGGCCCGGCGGTGCCTCTGTTGCTGGGGGCGGTGCTGCTGTGCCTGACCGCCGCCGTGGTGTGGGTGCTGCTGCGGGACCGGGGGCCTGAGGCGGAGGATGTCCCCGTGCCGGAGTACGTGGAAAAAGACTACCTGACGGTGAACCCCTACTCCCGCCCCGGCGACGCGCTGGAGGAAATCAACGGCGTGGTCATCCACTATGTGGGCAACCCCGGCACCACCGCCCACGCCAACCGCAATTACTTTGCGTCCCTGGCCTCCGGGCGGGAGAATACCTACGCCAGCTCCCACTTCATCGTGGGTCTGGACGGCGAGGTCATCCAGTGCGTCCCGCTGACGGAAATCGCTTACGCCTCCAACACCCGGAATGGCGACACGGTGTCCATCGAGGTCTGCCATCCCGACGAGACGGGCGAGTTCTCCCCGGTGACGTATGACCGGACGGTAGAGCTGACCGCCTGGCTGTGCCGGGAGTTCAAGCTGGACCCGGAAACCGACGTCATCCGCCACTACGATGTGACGGGCAAGGAGTGTCCCCGGTACTATGTGGAGCATCCCGAGGCCTGGGACGCCTTCCGGGCGGACGTGGCGTCGGAAATGGAGCGCCAGAAAGAGGCGGAGAAAAATTCCTGAAATATTTTCGGAGTACTGTGAAACAAAATGCCATCCTGAATCGTCTTATAGACAGAAGCTGTGTGAAAGGAGCCTTTCCCCATGGAAAAGCAGATGACGCAGAACGAACCCCTGTGGCGCGTCTGGGTGGATACCCGGCGGCGCATCGTGTCCTTCCACGAGGAGGAGGGCTGTCAGCTATTGGAGTTCCACAGCCGGGAGATGTTTTTAAGCTGCGTGGACCAGTACACAGGGATGCAGTACCGCTATCAATAACAGGAGAGGGCCGGTCCCCGGAAGGGGCAATGTCACTTAGTTAGCAAGTAAGGAACCGCACAATGACAGCACACAGCAA
>CAMCNO010000016.1 GCA_945876285.1 uncultured Clostridia bacterium
CCGGCCTGGCTGTCGTCCTGAAGCAGATCGCCGAGAAGAACGGCGCTCCCGCCGAAGAGGCTGCCCCCGCCGAAGAGTCCGCTCCCGCCGCTGAATAATCAACGGCACACATCATTTTAAAAATTTACTTTTAGGAGGCTAATACAATGTCTGAGAAAGTTACCGCTATGATCGAAGAGATCAAGGGCCTGACCGTCCTGGAGCTGTCCGAGCTGGTTCACGCTCTGGAGGAAGAGTTTGGCGTTTCCGCTGCCGCTATGGCCGCTCCCGCTGCCGCCGCTGCTCCCGCTGCTGAGGAGAAGACCGAGTTTGACGTGGTTCTGGCCGGCTTCGACGCTGCCGCCAAGATCAAGGTCATCAAGGCTGTCCGTGAGATCACCGGCCAGGGCCTGGCCGAGGCCAAGGCTACCGTCGAGGGTGCTCCTTCCACTCTGAAGGAAGGCATCTCCAAGGACGACGCCGAGGCTCTGAAGAAGCAGCTGGAAGAGGCTGGCGCCAAGGTCGAGCTGAAGTAATTTTACTTCCAGCCGTACTTCGTGTCTGACACAGAAAAAGGACTCAGGTCGTGAGACCTGGGTCCTTTGTTGTCTTGCGGATTCAATCCTGCTGGGGAGAATTTAGACGGTGGAGGAGCAGAAGCACCTTTTCCAATACGACAGTGAGAAAAGCGAAGACCGCGGTGATGGAAACATATGTGGCCGCGGTCAGGAGCACGTTTTGAACGCTGGGCTGCTGAAGCGCACCGCCCTGTGCGTTCTTCCCCATACCGAGTCCCTGACCGCGGCCTTTTCCGGGGCCTTCATGCTTTCCGCCGCCAATATGTTCCAACTCCCCGGGATGTTCAGCGGGAGGCTGCTGATGACTTTCGGAAAATACGACGTTTGCCTGGAAAGGACCGCTGAGCCACGATGAGAAATGGCTGACACTGAGAGAGTAAGCTCCGAAAATGAAGACCAGCGCCAGACATGCACTGCCGAGCACCGTGGTTGCCTGTTTCGGCAAGGGGAGTTTGGACAGCAGAACGCTGTGAAGATACTTCCCATGCAGGCCCAGGTGGATTCCAGTCAGAATAAGCGCCGACGCTGCTGCAAAATAATGCCACGGTTTCACAAGATAGGCTCCCTGCATGGCTGTGGGAAGGGTTTTGGCCATAAGAAGTCCGGTGACAACAGTGGCTGCCATGGCGAGGAACAGGAGCGCGTCGATCAGCCAGCATACGCTGGAACGCAGAGGCAGACCGCACTGAAAAACTTTGACGGATACGGCTTTGACCCATTTCCAGTTCAGAGCGTTGTGAAGTAGAAATAGGGCAAACAGGACCAGGCCGCCGGTTTCGTGGAAACGCATACTGATGACTCTTTTTTGATACATCAGAACCAGAAGGGAGAGCATACAGACGTCCAGAAGTAGTTTCCACAGCGTTTTTTTCGCAATTCGCATAACGTATCTCCTATCCTGGTAATTTTCAATGACAGTATATAGGAGCGGCCTTAAAGCAAGCTGAAACCGGCGAAAAAGCGGGGTGCCCAAGGCACCCCGCTTTTGATTGATTCAGGATTATTTCAGGACAGAGGCGGCGATGGCGTCGGCCAGGGCGTCCATATCCGCCAGATTCTGCTCCTGGAGGGAGGAGGCCATGGTGACTCCGTCGTCCAGGATGTCCATGTTTTTCAGCTTCTCCAGTTCCTCCCGCATGAGGGCGCCGGAACGGGGAGCCCAGGAACCGTTCTCCACCAGGGCAACGGTGCGCTTCTGGAGGTTCAGGGCCTTCATATCCGTCAGGAAGTTGTGCATGGGCGGGAAGATGCCCAGGTTGTAGGTGACGGAGGCCAGCACCAGGTGGCTGTACTTGAACAGATCGGAGATCAGGTAGCTGACATGAGTGCTGGACACGTCGTACAGCCGGGTGTTGGTGACGCCCCGGTCCGCCAGCTTGGAGGCCAGAACCTCGGCGGCGGTCTCGGTGTTGCCGTACATGGAGGCGTAGACGATCATGACGCCCTTTTCCTCCGGCTCATAGGTGGCCCAGTGGACGTACTTGTCAATGATGTAGCCCAGGTCCTTCCGCCACACGGGACCGTGGAGGGGGCAGATGTACTTGATGTTGTCCAGGCCGACAATATTGGATGCCTTGTTCAGCAGGGCCTGCACCTGAGGGCCGTACTTGCCCACGATGTTGGTGTAGTAGCGGCGGGCGTCGTCCAGCCACTCGCCATCGAAGTCGAACTCGTCGGCGAACAGCTTGCCGTCCAGGGCACGGAAGGAGCCGAAAGCGTCGGCGGAGAAGAGGACGCCGTTGGTGGTGTCAAAGGACACCATGGCCTCGGGCCAGTGGACCATGGGGGCCGCGACGAAGGCGATGGTGTGCTTGCCGAAGCACTTGGTGTCGCCCTCCCGGACCTCCTCCACCTGCTTGGCGTCGATGGGGAAGCCGAACTGGTGCAGCAGGATGACGGCCTTGGGGGAGGTGATGATCTTCACCTTGGGCCAGCGGAGCAAAATCTCCTCGATGGAGGCGGCATGATCCGGCTCCACATGGTTGATGACCAGGTAATCCAGGGGACGGCCGGCCAGCACGGCCTGGATATTTTCGATGAACTGACGGCCCACGGCCCAGTCTGCCGTGTCGAACAGGACGGTCTTCTCGTCCAGCAGCACGTAGGCGTTGTAGCTGACGCCGTGATACAGGGGATGGATATTCTCAAACAGGGCCAGGCGGTGGTCGTTGGCGCCTACCCAGAACAGGTCGTCGGTGACTTTACGGAAATTATGCATACAACAAATACCTCCTTTATGTATCCAGGCAGCGCTTTAAACTTCGATTTCGATGAACTGGTCCATGGGCTCGCCGCAGTGGGGGCAGACCCAGCCTTCTGGCAGGTCCTTGAAGGCGGTTCCGGGCTTGACGTCGTTTTCGGGGTCGCCCACCAGCACGTCATACTCATGGCCGCAGCCGTTGCAGATGTACAGCTTCCGGGGCGGCGTGGTCTTCTTGGGCACGGCCCGCTTCATCTTCTTCATGGGAGGCGCGGGCAGCTTTTCGCCGGTATCCAGGGCCTTTGCCAGCAGGGGCAGGATCTCCATGACGTCGCCCACGATGCCGTAGTCACAGTTCTTGAAAATGCGGGCACCGGGGTCGATGTTGATGGCCACGATGGTGGAGGCGTCCTTGATGCCCTTGAGGTGCTGTCCGGCGCCGGAGATGCCGCAGGCGATGTACAGGTTGCCCTTGAATTTCTGACCGGACATGCCGACGTAGCGGTTCAGCGGCACATACTGCAGCGTTTCGGCCACGGGGCGGCTGGAGCCGATGGCGGCGCCGGCGGCCTTGGCCAGATCCTCGATGAGCTTCATGTTCTTCTTCTCGCCGATGCCCTTGCCGGCGCTGACCACCCGCTCCGCCTGGGCGATGGGGGTGTCCATGGGGATGCCCACGGTGAAGTCGTAGCCGTCCTTTTTCAGGGCAGCCACCAGGGTGTCCACCTTCTCCTGGGCGGTGCCGTCCTTCAGGATCATCTTTTTGCGCTCGCCGGTCTCGGCACCCCGCTTCTGGACGGGAGCAGCCTCGGCCTTGCCCGCCTTGCCCAGAATGTGGGAGGCGATGACGACCCGCTGAATTTCGTTGGTGCCCTCGTAGATGGTGGTGATCTTGGCGTCGCGGTAGAACCGCTCCACCTCCATGCCTTTCAGGTAGCCGCTGCCGCCGAAAATTTGCAGGGCGTCGTTGGTGACCTCCAGCGCGATGTCGGAGGCGTACATCTTCGCCATGGCGGACTCCATGCCGTAGGGCACATGGGCCTGCTTCAACTCGGCGGCGGAGTACACCAGCATCCGGGCGCAGCGGAGCTTGGTGGCCATGTCGGCGATCTTGAAGGCGATGGACTGCTGCTGGCAGATGGGCCGTCCGAACTGGACGCGGTCCTTGGAATATTCCACAGCCGCCTCAAAAGCGCCCTGAGCGATGCCCAGCGCCTGGGCCGCGATGCCGATACGGCCGCCGTCCAGGGTGCTCATGGCGATCTTGAAGCCCTGGCCCTCCTTGCCCAGCAGATTCTCCTTGGGAATTTTGACATTGTTGAAGTTCAGCTGGCAGGTAGCGGAGGAGCGGATGCCCATTTTGTCGTAGTGGGGCTCAAAGGTGAAGCCCTCCCAGCCCTTTTCCACAATGAAAGCGGAGATGCCACGGGTGCCGATGTCCGGCGTGGTGACGGCAAAGACCACATAGGTGTCCGCCTCGCCGCCGTTGGTGATGAAAATTTTCTCGCCGTTGAGCAGCCAGTGGTCGCCCTTGTCCTCGGCGATGGTCTCGGTGCCGCCGGCGTCGGAGCCTGCGTTGGGCTCGGTCAGGCCGAAGGCGCCCACCTTTTTGCCGGAGCACAGGTCGGGCAGGTATTTCATCTTCTGCTCCTCGGTGCCGAAGGCGTAGATGGGGTAGGTGCCCAGAGACGTGTGGGCGGAGAGAATGACGCCGGTGCCGCCGTCCACCCGACTCAGCTCCTCCACGGCGATGGCGTAGCTGAGGGCGTCCAGTCCGGCGCCGCCGTATTTGGTCTCATAGGGGATACCCATAAGGCCCAGCTCGCCCATTTTCGTTACGGCCTCCCTGGGGAAGCGGTTTTCCTGGTCCAGCATGAAAGCAATGGGCTTGACCTCTGCTTCCGCGAAGGCGCGGACCTTTTGGCGCAGAGCCTCGTGGGCTTCCGTGGTCTGATAGAACATAAAATACCTTCCTCCTTTTTCGTATGATTCGTATCCCCGGACATGGAAATACGACTGGCTTCTGTTCATATTATACAAAGTGCGTTTCAATATCTAAATTGCATTTGCAACATTTTACAAATTTCTGTCGGATTCATTCCAGCAGGTCTCGCATCCGCAGGAGCATTTTCAGGTCATCCTCCAGGCACGCCGATGCCGACATGCTGGCATCGTACCGCAATGCCGCGCCCTTTTCCGGCGCAAGGGGCAGGATGACCGCCTCGCTGAGCCGGGAGAGGGTCAGGTTTCGGGCGTACCGTTCCCGGTAGGCATTCTCAAGAGCCAGCAGGATGTTACGGCTATTCTCAATGCAGGTGCGGGAGAACCGGAACACCGACTCCCGGCCGCACTCCTTGTAGAACCGGGGGAAGGCGTAGGGCAGGATGAGGTTCACCGCCGGGGCGAGACCGGGGATGGAGGACACTGCCCCGCCCACCGTATCGCCGCCGATGAAGGGATACATGGTGGACTCCACATACCAGGCCCGCAGGTTGGGCACGAAGTACACGCTGTCCACCTCCCGGCCCTTGGCGGCCATCAGGTCACGGCCACGGCCGGACAGCAATCCCACCAGCACCCGGTCGATGTCCAGACCCTCCCGCCGGAACAGGGGGTCCAGCACGTTCAGGCGGTTGCCGGAGTGGAGCAGATCGTCCACCAGCACCACCGGACGGCGGAAAGACCGCACGGTGCGGATCTGGCTCTCCAGCGGCGCGTAGCCGGGATAGGCGGCGATGGTGAAGGACCGCAGGTCCGGGGCGAACACTTTGTCGGTGTGGATGGTCTTTGTCACGGTGTTGGGCACGGCGTTGCCCCGGAGGATCTTGCCGAAGGGCACGCACATCTTGGGGCCCAGCACCCGGGGCGTCGTCGGCTCGGCGGGAACGCCGTTCAGGTCCGTCAGCTTCCGCACCAGGCGGTGGTAGATGAGCTCCGCGTTCAGAGACAAAACCAGCGTTCCCGGATAC
The DNA here is from genome assembly GCA_945876285.1 of uncultured Clostridia bacterium. Lineage (GTDB taxonomy): Bacteria > Bacillota > Clostridia > Oscillospirales > Oscillospiraceae > Oscillibacter. The sequence goes on from CAMCNO010000016.1 coordinate 5,727, forward strand.
ATGGCGCAGATGGCCCGCTGAAGCCGCAAATGGGCCTCCCGGACGGCGGCGAGGACCTGGCGGTCAGAGGAGAAAGGCTCCTTCAGCGTGGTGGCGATGTTTTGCAGCAACACGGCAGGGGAACGCATATCCACCAGCAGCAGGGGATAGGGCGCGTCGCCGTCCACGGGGACAAAGCCCTGGCGGGCAAGCAGGTCCAACGTCTCCGGCGCTGTGCTGCCGCCCCACCAGACGGCGTAGCCGCAGTCCTCCGCCATGGCTCGGGACAGCACTTCCGTCAAAAGAAGCTGGCCCACATCGTAGTTCCCGCCGGGGGCCCGGACGGTATACAGTCCCGTCAGCAGGCGGATGCGGCCCGCCGTCCGCTCCCGGATGGCGTTTGCCAGCTCTCCGCTGCCGAGGGCGTCATACAGCCCGCCGGAGTTGATGGTCCGCAGAGTCAAAAAGCCCAGCACCCGGCGGTCGGCGCCGGTGTGACGCAGAATGCACACCTCGTCCCTGGAGTCCGGCTTGGAGGGGCAGGCGTCCTTTACCGCCTCCCGCAGCGTCTGCCACAGGGCCTGCTCCGGCTGCTCCACGGTCTCGAAGTCCAGCATACCGGCACGGACCAGGTGCTTGTACTGCGGCTCCCGCAGATACAGGCTGTTGCGGAAGATGAAATCCTGTACCGTGGGGTCGATGAGGTTGGAGATGTCCCGCCCCAGGTCGATGTTTTCACGGATGCGGGTGGAGCTGATGTCCTCCAGATGGGTGGGGAGCTGCAGCTCGATGACTTTTCCCTGAATGGCGCTGAGGTCCGCATCGATCTCCCGGCCCTCGGCGTCGCTGGAGCGGCGGAAGACGATGTGGTTCAGAGAGTGGACGGAGCCGGGCGTGGGCGCCGCCTTATAGGACGAGGCGTTTGCCACCACGTCGGAGCCGACAGCCAGGTACAGCTCCCGCCCAGCGAAGACCTCCCGCAGGCGGTCCAGGTCGGCGGGGGTCGCCAGGTTCACGGGAATGTCGTGGGGGAACAGATACACGTTGAATTCGTCGGCCACGGACATGCTGACGATCTGCCGCCGCACCAGGGACGGCTGGGCCTTTTTGGACCAGGAAAATTCGTCCACAGCCAGATAGACCTCAAAGCCCAAGTCCCGGATGGCCAGCACGATGCCCTTGTGGCTGAGGGAGAAGGGGTCGAAGGTGCCGGGGAAGAACGCCGCCTTTTTCGGCACCCGGAACTGGAAGGGACCGCTTTCGATGCGGTGCCGGACGATGAAGCGGTAGATGTGGGAGAGGGCCGCGGCGGTATAGAAGAAGGTCAGCTCCTCCTCCGGCTGTTCGTTGATGAGGAAGAGAATTTTCTTTGCCATCAGGGTGAAGAGGTCGGTTTTTTCCTCATAGCTCAGCACCCCGGAGCCGAACAGCCGCTCGCCGATGACATGAAGCGCTTCCTGCCGCACGGTCTGGTGACAGGAGGCCAGGCCTTTCAACAGGAGGCCCGCCATCCGGTCCCGCCGGGCCGTTTGCTTTTTGGCGGATTCCCGGAACCGGCCGTTGTACTCCCCGTAATGCTCCAGCATGGCTCCCACGGTGGACAGGGCAGCCGCCACCACGCCGGTGTTGGCGGAGGAGAGCAGCGTCATCATCTGGTCCAGCACCTCGTCCAGCTCCCGGGGGGACAGCCACAGGGAGAACCGCCCCAGATACTCCGGTATGTACTGGGAAATTTCCGCCTGCCCCGACTCCAGGGCCTTGGAAAGCTCCACGGCGATCTCGTTCCGGCGGTCCGGCGTCAGCTGGGGGGCGATGGACAGCAGGGCCGCACCCGCCATCCGGCGGACCACCACGTTTTCGCTGACCTTGATGAGGTTGGAAAAGTGGGTGGCGATGTGGAGAAGGCTGCCCACCTCCTTCGCCTGGTTCAGTAGGTACTCCACGCCCACGGCCTTCAGCACCCAGGGGGTGGCGGTCTTCAGATTGTCCAGGAACACGCCGCTGACGGCTTCCGCCCGGTCCAGCCGCGCCCAGACGCCGGACACATCCAGCCCAAGCTTTTGGCCCAATTCCGCCTGCAGGAACAGCAGCGGCGTGGAATCGCCGCATTCGGCATGTTCCACGGTCTCCCGGACTGCCGCCGCCTCCTCGCTGCCCAAAGCGGGCAGCAGATGGCGCAGCAGCCGCAGGGCCGCGGCTTTCTGAGGCTCTCCGCCGCGGCACAGCCACCAAACGGCGAACCTTACCAGCACATGGCGGTCCTGGTCCGTCATCCGGGTGGTGGAGATGTTCAGCACCGTGTCCAGAAGGGCGAAGGCTGCGTCGTCGTCCACGGCTCCCGGCTCCTGGTAGTGGCGGAACAGCAGCTCCGCGAACCGGGCGGCATTATGCTCGGAGCAGTTTTCCAACAGGGCATCCGTCACGGTCTTGGCCTGGTAGCGGATCATGCTGGTCTGCCGGGCGGTGAGCCGGTGGTCCGGGTGGATGAGCCGCTCCAGATAGTCCGCCCACAGCTCAAAGGGCCGCTCCTCCTGGGGACTGGGAGCGGTACCCGCGGGCAGCTCCTTTTTGTAGCCGGAATGGAACCCCGCCAGAATGCGCCCGATGAGGGACGCCGCCTGGCGGCGGATGTCGCCGTCGGGCAGGAGCAGCAGCTCATACAGAAACTCCAGGGCCTGCTCCTTTTGACTGGCGCTCCAGTAGGTGAAATACTCCTCGAAAATGGACACATAGGCCCGGATGCGGGCCGGTTCCTTCTCGCCCCGGGCGGCCTCCAGGATGCCCACGAACAGCCGCTCATGGCCCAGGCGGTGCATCAGGCGGATGTTGTGGTCCACGGCGTTGTACCGCAGGCCGTAAACCACCTCGTCCGGCCCCGTCAGAGCCGGGGAGGGCCGCCGTACCGGCGCTTTGCGGGGCTCTTTCAGGGTGGTGTCCACGCCGAAATAGGTCAGGTATTCTTCAAAGTCCCGCAGCTTGGAGTAGACGTATTGGTAACGCAGCCGCTTGGCGTCGTCCACGTTGTCCAGCTTGTTCAGGATGACGTCAAAGGCCTCTGCCAGGGAGTAGATGCGGGCAATTTCCCGTCCGTCCTCCCCCCGGGACTGCTTCACCCGGAAGTCGGCATACACCAGCACCAGAGACTCCGAGGACAGGTTTTCGATTTCAAGGTCCCAGACGGAGTGGTTGGCGGCGATGCGGCCAATGGCCGTCAGCCCCCGCCAGGAGAACCACTGGTCCGTATAGAAATAGTGGAGGTAGGGCACCCGCTCCCCCGGCTTGCAGCCGAATTTGCCGATGTCGTGCCCGGCGGCAGCGCCGGACATCAGCCCCAGGTCGATGAGGCCGCCCCCGGTCTTGAAAGCCCGGGCCACGGACATGGAGACGTGATGAACGCCCGCAATGTGCTCCAGGGTGCGGAAGGGCGTCACCTCCCGGCCCAGCCGCAGCAGCTCGTAGACGTATTCCTCCCGGAACCGCCGCAGAAACTGGCGGTATTCCTCCGCCACGCCGCTGTCCGCCAGCTCCTCCTCCGTGCAGAAGGCAAAATCCAGCCACGGGTCAAAGGGGAGGGTCTCCCGCTCCAGATCGAACAGCTCCCGGAGGAACTGGAGGAAGCACAAAGCGCCGTCCCGCTGGGGGGCGGTGTGAGCCCGGTCGTCCTGGGGAAACAGCAGGGAGGAGGCTACCTGATAGGCGTAAGGCAGCCAGCCCTCAGTCGGCTCCGGGGCCATGGCGTCCAGCAGCGGGCGAAAGACCGCCAGCGCCTGGGCGCAGGAGAGGCGCTCCTTCAACGGCAGCAGGGTAGTCAGCAGCCGGGACCAGTTCGCCGTTTCAAACAGGCGGGCCGCGTCGTTCCGGGTCATCCGCAGCTTGCGCAGAAAAGTATCCTCCTCAAATGCACGGCTGAATCGGGGATACAGCATGTTTTCCATGGCGCGCCTCCGTTCTTTGTGTGTTCTATCCGATATTATACAGCGTATGATAAAAATATGGAAGCGATTTGCACAAAAAAGAGCGGCCGTCCGCAGACGGCCGCGTGAAAAACGATTACTCCGTGAAATGCTCGTGGTTGAAGATGTGGTCCTGGCAGAAGCAGTGGTACCCAGCGCAGCGGGAGCAGTACCGGAACTCCAGGTCGGGATAGTCCGTGTCGGTCCGGCCGCACACGGCGCACTTGTGGCGGTAACCCCGCTCCGCCTCTTTTTTCTTCTGCTGGCGGACGGCGGACTTGAACTGGATGGTCTGGCGGCTGGTCTGGTGCCTGGCCCGGCCCCGGCGGTAGCTGATCTCGTCGGTGATATCGGTCCAGAAGAAGACGAAGAAGTTCAGCAGGGCCACCACAGGGAGCAGGGCGTTCAGGATGTCCAGCCGCAGCAGGCTGCTCAGCACGCCAAGGGCGAAGAACACCGCGTCCACGATGGCCAGCCACTTCACCTTCACGGGGATGATGAACATGATGAGGAACCGGGTCTCGGGATACAGCACGGCAAAGGCGAAGAACAGAGACAGGTTGACGTAATCTGCTCCGGTCATCCAGGCGTTTCCGTTGACAAGGCCAAAGATCACGCCGGTGAGGATGGTCAGCACCACGCCGGAGAGATAATAGAGGTTGAACTTGGCCGTGCCCCATTCCCGCTCCAGAGAGCTGCCGATCATGTAATAGAAATACAAAAACAGCACCAGCCAGAGGATACTGTCCCGGGTGACGTAGCCCGGCATGAAGATAAAGGTCACCAGCCGCCACAGCTCGCCGCTTTTGATGGCGGCCCAGTCGAAGGCCAGAAAGCTGACGGCGCTGTACCCGGCGAATACAGTCAGCAGGTACACCAGAGCGTTGCAGCCCACGATCCACAGCATGAGGTTGGGGATGCCGAACCGGGGATGCTTTCTGGCGAAGCGGTCCACCGCGGCGTTCAGTTTTTTCAAAGAGATCCCTCCAGAAATCGTAATAACAGTTGCATTATACCCGTATTTCGCCCAAAAGTCATGTATAATTTTTAAACGTTGGCAAAATGAGGCAATTTTCCAATAAAAAGTGGCAGATGGATATTGACAATCATTGAAAATCTGGTATGATGATTAAGTTAATTCAATACCCCCTTATCAAGAGTGGCGGAGGGACCGGCCCGATGAACCCACGGCAACCTGTTATGACAAGGTGCCAATTCCGGCGGAAAGCGACAGATGAGGAGCAAGGAAAGCTGAGTTTCCGCGCGTTTCGCTGTCGAAACGCGCGGTTTTTTTGTCTGTGCTCTTGAAGGGGAGATAAGGAGACTATTATGGCAAGACATTATCTGTTTACTTCTGAATCCGTGACCGAAGGCCATCCCGACAAGATCTGCGACCAGATCTCCGACGCTGTGCTGGACGCCATTCTGGCCCAGGACCCCCAGGGCCGTGTGGCCTGCGAGGCCACGGCCTGCACCGGCCTCATTCACATCATGGGTGAGATCACCACCAACTGCTATGTGGACATTGCCAACGTTGCCCGGGAGGTCGTCCGGGATATTGGCTATGACCGCGGCAAGTACGGCTTCGACTGCGACACCTGCGGCGTCATTACCTCCATCGATGAGCAGTCCCCGGACATCGCCATGGGCGTGGACAAGTCCCTGGAGGACAAGAACGGCGACGCCCAGCTGGGCGAGGGCGCCGGTGACCAGGGCATGATGTTCGGCTACGCCTGCGACGAGACGCCGGAGCTGATGCCCCTGCCCCTGTCTCTGGCTCAGAAGCTGTGCAAGCAGATGACCCTGGTCCGCAAGACCGGCCTGCTGCCCTACATGCGGCCCGACGGCAAGAGCCAGGTCACCGTGGAGTACGATGAGAACAACCGCCCCGTCCGGGTGGACACCGTGGTCATCTCCACCCAGCACAACCCTGACGTCACTCTGGAGCAGATTCGTCAGGACATGATCGAGCAGGTGGCCAAGGTGGTCATCCCCGCTGACATGCTGGATGAGAACACCAAGTATTATGTCAATCCCACCGGCCGCTTTGTCAAGGGCGGTCCCGCCGCTGACGCGGGCCTGACCGGTCGGAAGATCATTGTGGATACTTACGGCGGCAGCGCCCCTCACGGCGGCGGCTGCTTCTCCGGCAAGGATCCCACCAAGGTGGACCGCAGCGCGGCCTACGCCGCTCGCTGGGTGGCCAAGAACATCGTGGCCGCCGGCCTTGCCCGCCGCTGCCAGGTGGAGCTGGCCTACGCCATCGGTGTCGCTCAGCCCGTCAGCATTCTGGTGGATACCTTCGGCACCGGCACTGTCAGCGACGACAAGCTGGAGGCCGCTGTCCGCAAGGTGTTTGACCTGCGGCCCGCCGCCATCATCCGGGATCTGGACCTGCGCAAGCCCATCTACCGCCAGCTGGCCGCCTACGGCCACATGGGCCGTGAGGACCTGGGCGTCTCCTGGGAAAAGACCGACCGGGTGGATGCGCTGAAGGCCGCCGTTGCCGCACTTGTAAGTTTACATTAATATTATTAAACTTTACATTTACATTTTTAATTACTTGAAATTCTGAGAATCATTTTTTACAATAAAATATTTAACCTCCAAGCGATTGTAAAAAGGACTGGACACCAAATGGTATCCAGTCCTTTTTTAGAACTATTGTTCAAGGAGAGCACTCCGTATCTCTTCGTGCGGTGCCGTCGGACATGCAGGAACCTTCTTATTGATCATACAGACTTTTGTATCATGGACCTGGGTATTTCCGACGAGGGTCTGAAGGAACTGCCAAAGTCAGCTGTTCACATTTCTTGCAATGGCCTTCATGACTTCGTCCATGACAATGGGCTTTGACAAATGCCCGTTCATGCCCACATCCAGGGATGCCTGCACATCCTCGGCGAAAGCGTTGGCCGTCATGGCAATGATGGGGATCTCTCGTGCGTCTGGACGGTCAGGCATGGTGCGGATGGCGGCTGTGGCTTCATACCCATTCATCTTCGGCATCATAATATCCATGAAGATGATGTCGAAGGTGCCCGGCGGATTGTCTGCAAAGGCGTTGACTGCCTCGATGCCGTCGGCGGCTCTGGTGACCTGAATTCCCAGTTCCTCCAGCTGCACCATTGCGATTTCCGCATTCAGATCATTGTCCTCCGCCATCAGGATCTTCGCGCCTATCAGGTCCACCTTGGCGGCAGAAAGCTCCTGTGTCTGAACATTGCTTTCATCGGTAAGCTCCAGAGGGATCTCCACGGTGAAGGCAGAGCCCTCGCCTTTTTTGCTCTCCACAGAAATGGTGCCGCCCATCAGGTCCACATACCGTTTGGTGATGGCCATGCCCAGGCCGGTGCCCTTGTACTGGGTCCGTGCGCCGTTATCCTCCTGAGAGAATTCGTCGAAAATGTGCTCGACAAACTCCTTGCTCATGCCCACGCCGGTATCTGCCACCCGGTAGCGCGCCACGATGTGCCGGTCATTCGGGCCGGGATGATAGCCGGTCTCAAAGGAGATGGTGCCCCCATCGTTGGTAAACTTCACCGCGTTGCCCAGGATATTCACCAGGACTTCCCGGATGCGCACGGCATCGGCCAGTACGCAGGGCTTCTCCGGTTTGGCCAGATCGGTACGGAATACGATGTTCCGGTTGGACAGGAAACCGTACGTGATGCTCAGCACCGTATCTGCGACTTCCGTAATATCGACAGGGATGGGAGCAAATTTGATTTTGCCGCTCTCGATGCGGCTGATGTCCAGCACATCGTTGATGAGTGTCAGCAGATGCTCGGAGCTTTCTGCGATTTTTTCCAGACAGCCCCTTACTTCCGGCTTCGGCTCCTGCTTCATGGCGATGTTGGTAAAGCCAATGATGGCATTCATCGGGGTCCGGATGTCGTGGGACATATTGTTCAGGAAGGTGGTCTTGGCCCGGTTTGCATTCTCCGCGGTGTGGACCGCATCCTCCAGCTTCTGATTGATCTTCTTGTCCTTGGTCCGGTCAGACAGATCCAGAATGTATTTCTTCTCACCCTGAATGTCCGTGCAGAACACCACCACACGGAACCACATCTCCTCGCCGGTCTTCTGGTGGATATACTCCCGGTCCCACTCCCGCTGTTCACCGGGCAGGATGGTTGACAGCTGGTCCAGAACGTGCATAGATTCGTCCACCCTGATCAGGCTCTCGATCTCATGGATATCATTGAAGACCTGCTGCCCGGAGATTCCGGTCAGCTTCTCAATATTGGGGCTGACATATTCCACGCGAAGATCATTTGCATCCACCATCAGGAAGACATCGTCTACATTGATGGACAGCTTGGAGAACAGCTCGTCACGGATCAGCAGCTCATGGTCCTTCCGTTTTAGCTTCTGCCGGTTTTGCTGGATCACCAGCAGCAGAAGCAGCACAGCCAGAGCGATGGCAATACCCGACACCACCAGCATGGTCGTGGACTGCAGCTTGTTCATGCTGGAATTGACCACTTCGGCGGGTACAATACCTAAAACAGTCCAGTTCTGAAAATTGGCAGACTCATATACCAAATAATGGTCTCTGCCATTTACATCAAATACCATCGAGCCGGAATTGCCGGCCAGAAAATCCCGGTGCAGGGCGATGGTTTCCTCCTCAGTCAGGGTCTCTGATTCTTCCAGCAGCGCGAAGAGATTGTGGATATTCGGCAGATCCTCGCTGCCGTTGTCCACAACCACCCGGCCGTCGGGCAGAACCGCGAAGGTACTGGCCTGCCCGTCAAAGGCGGAGATTTTCAGGGCCTCCACCAGGTCGGAGTTGTTATAAGTAATGGCAATGGCCTCATAGTCAAACTCCCGGTAGCTGCCATGTCCGGTAGGAATGGCGAACACCATGATTTCCGGCTGATCCGGGACCACGGAGTTTACCACGATGGGCTGATCCCCCAGAACCAGGGTGGCCAGCTGATCCCGCAGATCCAGATAGCCTCTGTCCCCTGACAGTGTAAGATATTCTCCGTTCCGTGAGATGAAATAGAAATCAGTGAAATTGCTTTCCTCCCGGGCCTGGTTGACATAGGCAACGATCTCTTCGTCACTTTCCGCCCTCTCCAGATAAGGAGCCCACATTCGCATGCGGCTCCAGTTGACGGAAACCAGATTATACAGCGTCTGATTCGCCTGACGGAAAATTTCCGTCAGGTGGGCAGTGCTTTCTTCGTAAATCGTCTGAGAGACAAAGCCGAAGTAGGCAAAGCCTGCCCAGATCAGCCCTGCTGCCAACGCAAGGGACAACAGCATAGCTGTGATTCGTCTTTTCATGGCGCTGCCCTCCTTTCGGCTTTATTCTGGGTCCTCATTTACCCTGAAGAATGGTCACATACTCCGTGGGTTCCAGGAACTGTCTCGTTTTCTCAAGTGCCTCCTGCATGCACTCCTGACTGGAGAAGTCGCTGACCAGATAGGCCTGGCGCTTCTCCTTCAGGTCGGCGGGCATGGGGCAGTTGCAGAAGGTCTCATGCTCCAGGAAGGTGTCCGCGCCTACCAGCATCAGGTTGTAGGTGGCGTTCTCGTCCAGAGGTTCCCCGCTTACGGTCACTTTCTCCAGGCGGAACTTGCCCCGCTCGTACTCGGTAACGGTGTATTCCAGGCCGCTGGTGACGGGCATCAGATTGCGGTGCTGGATGGGATTGGAGCCGTCCTCCTTCACATTCACCAGCCAGTCCATGAACCGCCAGACCTCCTCGCCGGTGTACTCGCCCAGATAGACGGAGTTGCGGGCGGTGAGGATCCATTTTGCCTGCTGCAGGGTGTAATCTCCGGCATAGATGGAGGTGCTGGCCACGGGGGAATAGCCGATGGCGATGTCGGCCTCCATGGAAGAGCGGATGGTATTCATCAGGGAGGAGGCCGCAGCGCTGCCGTGGTCGGTGAAATCATTGGAATAGGCGGTCTCCTGGGTGAACATGACATCTACCGCATCCGGGTCCTTAAAGTTGGTGATCTGTGCGTTAAAGGCGTCATAAGCGGCCTTCGCGTCATACTCGCCCGTCATCATCTTGTGGCCCACATTCTGGGAAATGGCGAACACCTCGGTGGACGCCAGACGCATATACAGGTGGTTGCTGTTGATACAGTCCTGCACATACTGAAGCGAGGGAGAGGAGGAAATGTTCACTTCCTTATTATAGGACAGCACGGAGGTGCCGGCAGCAACATGCTTTTGTCCTTCCTCACTGAAAATGGCTGACAGCACTTCCATCACGGCCTTCCGCTTGGCCTCGTCCTGCTCCACGGTTTTGGACACGGCCAGCTGGCACATGGGATAGGTCAGCAGCCAATTGTCCTGCTCGGTTTCCCCGAAATAGGGCAGGATGACACTGTTGAACCCCCGCTCCTGCGTAATGTTGTCCGCCAGAGCCGCTGTGTTGCGGACCATAGCGGTCTTTCCCTGGAAATATGGATCCATCGTAGCGGAAAACCGCAGCTCCTCGTCGCCGGGCTGGAAGCGGACATCCTTTAAGAACTGCTCGTACTTTTCAAAGACCTTCGGCCAGACCGTATCGTCCAGACCCACCTGGTGATCTTCCGTTTCACTTTCATAAGCCATACGCCACTGGGTACCCTCCAGGCTCATCAGCTCGGGGATGGCACAGCCCTGCATGGTCTCCAGACAGGTGTAGTCATAGTCCCAGTCGGTCTGATACCCCTTGATGCCCACCGCCTCGAAAGCGTCGATGGCGGCAACGAATTCCTCGTAATTGGTGGGCAGGGGGATGCCGTACTGGTCAAACAGGTCCTTGTTGGCCATGGTGCAGTCCACCTCGGCGCACATGGGCAGCCAGCGGATGGCACCGCCGGTCTCCCGGTTCACTTCCAGGTAGCTGGAGTAGAAGGTGCCCGCTACCTCGGTCTGGCTCAGATCCATCAGATGATCGGCCAGAGGGGCCGCGTCGTTCAGAGAGAACCGGCGGCAGGTGATGATGTCCGGGATCTCCTCACCCCGGGCCAGCAGGTCTTTGTAGTATTCTATGGTGTTGAAGCTCTGGATAAAGGTGAACTCAATATTGGGGAACTGTTCCTCCAGCCAGGGAGACAGCTCCTTGAGCATGGAGCGGTCCCACAGATACATGGAGATCTGGATTTTATCATCCGGTTTCTTGCTGCTTCCTCCGCAGCCTGCCAGCATAGCCGCTGCCATGACAACGACCAGCAGCAGAGCGATCAGTCTTTTCTTTTTCATTGGTGTTCTCCCTCTTATGATTGTTTTATATTCAGAGTCCAAACAGCTGCAAGTCAGCTTGCTGTCAGCCCAAGATCTTTCGCGTATATTCAGATCGTCCCCTCTGTTCTCACAGGAATTTTACCAGACTTCTCATCAGGCGGACAGAATTTGTCGGCTTTACAAGGAAATCGTCCATTCCCACGACGGCCGCTCTCTCCCGATTCTCAGGCACCGCATTTGCGGTCAGGGCAATGATGGGAATGTTCGCCCGGATCCGATTCGGAAGTTTTCGGATCTTCATCGTTGCCTCATACCCATCCATCACCGGCATTTCGATATCCATCAAAATAAAATGATAGTAGCCGGGCTCATTCGCTGTCACGGCCACAGCCGCTTCGCTTCCATTGTCAGCTTCCTCAACGATGAGGCCGTTGTCTATGAGGATCTCCTTCATGATCTCACGATTCAGTTCGTTGTCATCCACAAGGAGAACTCTCTTCCCCTCTAACATTTCGATATTCCCCGGCTCTTCCTCAGCCGGGTCATCATCCAATGATTCGCCAAGAGCACAGGCTATCGTTGATTCCATATTGGCAAGAACCAGCTGGATCTTCTCCAGATATTCCTCTGCTTTGGAACCATGTCTCATGCCAAGTTCCGTATATCCGGCTGCACTGTTCAGCTCTGTCCGCAGATCCCGCAATGATTTTTTGTGGAATTCCGTCGCTTTTCTCACTGTGTTCAGCTCTTCTTTCAACAAATCCATTCTTTCAAGCAGCAGTTCATGATTTGCCTGTGAGCTGTGGGTCCTGCCATCCGGGTATTCGAGTTCAAACTTGATCGTGACGCCCATCACATCAAGACATTTTTGAAGTTCTTCAAATGTCATGCTTTCCCTGGAAAGCTTTCTGTATAGAGAAGATGGGAGCATCCCCATTCTTTTTGCCAGCTCCGCTTTCGTAATACCAAGTTCAGAACAAACGATATTGATCGTTTCCGCAGTCTTCATGTCATCTATCCCCACCTCATGCGTTGCGCATTCCGTTTTAGTTAGTGTAACATAAAGAGCATATCACTGCAAGATGATTTTCTATTTTTTGGCCTGCTCCGCACCTGTTTTGCGTCGATGCTCAGGTCTCTTGGCACACCCCGCAGATTCGTTGAAAAATGTGCGGCATTTCCGTAAAAGAGAGTATTGCTGACGTGGGTATGATCCCTGCGCAGCTGCTTACCGGATTCTGTGTTGGCATGACCGGCGATCCGGTGTCTTTGGGCTTTGAATGACCGGATATCGGACTATTGCTGATGTACTTCCATTTGCTGACGGTGTGTTTCCCGGCCTTTGCCATCACCATGCTGCATGTTCAGCTCCTCAGGAGGAGTGCTATCTGACCGCCACATTTGGCCCGGATGTCTTGCTGACAGGCACCGGATGCTCCGCTATCTGGAGTGGTTGTTTTTCACCAAAATTCGCATAAAATCGGCTTGTTTTGTCCAAACTGTCACCGGGGTGATGCGTATGCGATATGTGCGGTATGTCAGAAGCCGACGGAAGGACAAAACGCCGGTTCTGCGCCTGGAGCCGGAGAAGCGGTTGTGTCCGCTGTTTGACCCGGTGACCATCGCGGAATTTCCCGTGGCGGAACCGGGGGAGATGGGCTACCGGGTGCTGGACAACTTCTGCGAGGAGCATATCGAATGACCCGCGGCCTGCCTGAAAAGGCGGGCCGATTTCCTTGCCCTGAACCTCCAAACGTGGTACACTATCCGAAAAGATTTTGCGAAGGAGACTTCCGTATGAAACGCTGTTTCATTTTTGCCGCCGGCACCTTTTTCGGCCTGCGGGAGCGCCCTGTTTCCGGCGACTTCGTCATCGCCGCCGACGCGGGCTACCGGACCTGCCAGGAGGAAGGCATCGTCCCGGACCTGCTGCTGGGGGACTTTGACTCCATGGAGCAGCCGGACTTCCCCAACATCCACCGCTCCCCGGTGGAAAAGGATGACACGGACACCATGCTGGCCGTCAAGACCGCCCTGGAGCAGGGCTGCGACACCGTGTACATCTACGGCGGTACCGGCGGCAAGCGGTTGGACCACACCCTAGCGAACCTCCAGACATTGCTGTTTCTCCGCCGCCGGGGCGCCCAGGGCTACCTCTATGATGACGACTTCGTGTGGACCGCCATTGAAAACGAATCCCTCACCGTGGAAAAGACAGTGGAGTGGGGGCTGTTTTCCGCCTTTTGCCTGGGTGACCGGGCCGAGGGCATTGACGAAATTGGATTCCAATACCCGCTGTCCGGCGCCGTGTTGACCCCGGAATTTCCCCTGGGCGTCAGCAACCATATCATGGAGCCCACAGCAACCATCACCGTCCGAAAGGGCGCTTTGATTGTCGGATGGCAGCTTCCGGCGCTATCCTGAACATAGCATAACGCTTCATACAAACAATGATTGCATGGACCTGAAATTTATTGTATAATGAACCAAACGGGAAAGGTTGACCTTTCCTAAATATGAACAGACCGTGGGACCAGCGTTGGGCACGGCAGCCAGGAGGAGTATATGGCAACATTTACCGTAAACGGCAAGACCGTGACTGTCGAGAAGAATCAAAAGCTGATCCGCTTCCTGCGGGATGAACTGCACCTTACCAGCGTGAAAGACGGCTGCAGCGAGGGCGCCTGCGGCACCTGCACCGTCCTGATTGACGGCAAGGCCACCCGGGCCTGCATTCCCCAGACCGACAAGCTGGAGGGGAAGACCATCGTCTCGGTGGAGGGCCTGACGGACTTTGAACAGAAGGTTTATACATACGCATTCGGCCATGCCGGCGCCGTGCAGTGCGGTTTCTGCATCCCCGGTATGGTGATGTGCGCCAAGGGATTGCTGGACGTAAATCCGAATCCCACCCGGGAGGAGGCGGCGTTTGCCATCCGCAACAACATCTGCCGCTGCACCGGCTATGTGAAGATCATCGACGCCATTCTGCTGGCGGCGGAGCTGTTCCGGGACGGCAAGATTCCTGAGGAATCCGGCGACTGGTCTCTGGGCAAGCGAGTGCCCCGTGTGGACGTGGAGGAGAAGGTCACCGGCATAGGCCAGTACCCCGACGATATTTATCTGGACGGCATGATCTACGGCAGTGCCATCCGTTCTCAGTATCCCCGCGCACGGGTCCTGGCCATCCACACCGAGGAGGCGAAGGCTCTGCCCGGCGTGGTGTGTGTCCTCACCGCCGCCGACATTCCCGGCAGCAACAAGGTGGGCCACCTGAAAAAGGACTGGGACACCATGATCGCCGTGGGCGATATCACCCACTACTTAGGCGACGCCATCTGCCTGGTGGCCGCTGAGACCCCTGAAATTCTGGCCCAGGCAAAGGCCCTGGTCAAAGTCGATTACGAGGAGCTTCCCATGGTCCGCAATCCCCGGGAGGCCATGCTCCACGATGCCCCCCTGGTCCACAAGGAGGGCAACCTGCTGGCCCATAAGCACATTCAGCGGGGAAACCCCGCTTTGGCCATCGCCAAATCCAAGCACATTCTGACCCGGCGGTTCTCTACCCCCTGGACGGAACACGCCTTCCTGGAGCCAGAGTGCGCCGTGGCCTATCCTGAGGAAGACGGCGTGATGGTCCTCTCCACGGACCAGGGCGCCTACGACACCCAGCATGAGATCATGGGAATGCTGGGCCTGAGCGCCGACAAGGTGAAGGTCCGCAACTGCCTGGTTGGCGGCGGCTTCGGCGGCAAGGAGGACGTGACCGTCCAGCACCACGCCGCCCTGATCGCATACCTCACCAAGCGGCCTGTGAAGGTCAAGCTGACCCGTGCCGAGAGCATCCTCATTCACCCCAAGCGCCACCCTATGGAGATGGAGTTCGCTCTGGGCTGCGATGAAAACGGCATCATCCAGGGTGTGGTGGCGGAGGTCATTGCCGACACCGGCGCTTACGCATCTCTGGGCGGCCCGGTGCTGGAGCGCGCCTGCACTCATGCTGCCGGACCCTATAATTATCAGAATTTCGAGATCGACGGCTGGGCCTACTATACCAACAATCCCCCCGCCGGCGCCTTCCGGGGCTTCGGCGTGACCCAGACCTGCTTCTGCATTGAGACGCTGCTGAACCAGATGGCGGACATCGTGGGCATCACGCCCTGGGAAATTCGCTACCGCAACGCTATCCGCCCCGGTCAGGTGCTGCCCAACGGCCAGATCGTGGACGATTCCACCGGCCTGGTGGAGACGCTGGAGGCGGTAAAGCCCTACTATGACAAGGCAAAATACGCGGGCATTGCCTGCGCCATGAAGAACGCGGGTGTGGGCGTGGGCATTCCGGATACCGGCCGTGTCCGCTTGGTGGTCCAGGACGGCAAGCTCCACATCCTGGCGGGCGCCTCCTGTATCGGCCAGGGCCTGGGCACCGTCCTGACCCAGATGGTCTGCGACCAGACGGGCCTGAGCCGGGAAGATGTGGTCTACGAGCGCTCCAATACCTATAATTCCCCCGATTCCGGCACCACCTCCGGCTCTCGGCAGACGCTGTTTACCGGCGAGGCCTGCCGCCGGGCCTGCCAGGATTTGATAGAAGCATTAAAGGAAAAATCCTTGACAGATATGGAAGGCCAAGAGTTCTACGGCGAGTATCTGGGCAAGACGGACCCCTTGGGCGCCGACGTGCCCAACCCCGTCAGCCATATCGCCTACGGCTATGCCACCCAGGTCTGTATTCTGAACGAGGAGGGCAAGATCGAGCAGATGATCGCCGCCCACGACGTGGGCAAGGCGGTGAATCCCCTGTCCATCGAGGGCCAGATCGAAGGCGGCGTGGTCATGTCCATGGGCTATGCCCTGACGGAGCGGTATCCTCTGGAGGACTGCAAACCCACCGCCAAGTACGGCACCCTGGGCCTGTTCCGGGCTAATCAGGTTCCCGAGATTACCCCCATCATCGTGGAGAAGCAGGGCTTGAACGTGGCTTGCGGCGCCATCGGTATCGGTGAGATCACCTCCATCCCCACAGCTCCCGCCATTGCCGACGCCTATTACCGCTATGACGGCAACCTCCGCACCAGCCTGCCCCTGGAAAACACGCCCTATAGCCGCAAATGAGTGAAAACCGGCGGGGCATCCGCCCCGCCGAAGCTTGGTCATTTCGTATCTCCCTGTTCCAGCTGTTCCAGTGCCCGGACCGTGTCCACATCGTACAGCTCGGCTCCGTCCACTTCCAGCAGTATCAAATCTTCCTCGTGCCGTCGGATGACGGTATTCCCGCCGTGATCCTCCCGCAGTTCCAGCAGCTCCGGGAAAAACCGGGCGGGGAAGAGGCAGGGATTGCCCCGGACGCCGTCATGTCCCAGGGCCGCGATCTTGTCCGGCTGCCGCTTCCACAGCTCCGCCAGTTCTGTCACGGATTCCCGCCGCAGCAGCGGTTGGTCGGATACCAGAAACAGGACCCCGTCGCAGTCCCGCAGCTCCGTCAGCCCCAGCTGGATGGTGTGGCTGATGCCGAAGTCGGGATGCTCGTTGCGGATAGCTATAAAGGCAAACTCCCTTGCAAGCTCTGTGATTTCCGGATACTGCGTCACAACGGCTACCGCGTCAAATATGTCCTCAGGCACCGCTTCCAATGTCCGCCGGATGAGGCTTTTCCCCCGGAACCGGGCCGCCAGCTTATTTTCCCCAAACCGCCGGGCGTTGCCCGCGGCCATCACCACGCATCCAAGTTTCATCAAAACACCCCAGCTTTTTTCTTTGAATCCTAGTATATCCGCTTTCGCCCCCGTAAGTCAATCCGGGGCGAGAATTCAATAAGGAGGGCTGCCATATGAGCAAATGTGTCGGCAAGAGCGTGATCCGGGTGGACGCCTACGAGAAGGCCACCGGCCGCGCGAAGTACATGGACGACCTGTGCGGCCGGGAGGCGCTGGTGGCGAGAATTTGCCATTCCACCATTGCCCATGGCTTCGTGAAATCCATCGACACCGCCGAAGCGGAGGCTGTTCCCGGCGTGGTCCGGGTCCTGACCTGCTTCGATGTCCCTGATCTGCCGTTCCCCACGGCGGGCCATCCCTGGTCCACGGACCCCGGACACCAGGATGTGGCGGACCGCCTGCTGCTGAACCGCCATGTGCGGTACTACGGCGACGATGTGGCCGTGGTCATCGCGGACAATGAGGTGGCGGCGGCCCAGGCTGTCCGGGCGCTGAAGGTGGAGTACGAGGAACTGCCCTTTGTTCTGGATGTGCAGAAGGCCATGGAGTCGGACGCGCCCCAGATCCATGAGGAATTCCCCGGCAATGTGCTCAAGCACACCGACATCCGCCGGGGTAATTACGAGGAAGCCCGGAAAGAGCCGGGCCTCATCAAGGTCGAGGGCTGGTATGACACTCCCACCGTCCAGCACTGCCACATCGAAAACCACGGCTGCTTTGCCTACATGGAGGCGGGCCGGGTCGTGGTGGTCAGCTCCACTCAGATTCCCCACATCGTCCGCCGGGTGGTGGGGCAGGCCTTGGGGCTGCCCTGGGGCAAGGTCCGCATTGTCAAGCCCTATATCGGCGGCGGCTTCGGAAACAAGCAGGACGCCCTGTATGAGCCTCTGTGCGCCTGGTGCTCCACCCAGGTGGGCGGCCGCCTGGTGAAGCTGGAGTGCGCGAGAGAGGAGACCTTTGTCTCCAACCGTGTCCGTCACGCCATCCGAACCCATATCATTTCCTACGTCCGGCCTGACGGCACTCTAGTGGCCCGGAAGTTCGAGGCGTTCAGCAACCAGGGTGCCTATGCCTCCCACGGCCACGGCGTGGTTGCCAAGGGAATGGGCGCATTCCCCCAGCTGTATCCCTGCGACAACCTGGAGTGCGACTGCTGGACGGTGTTCACCAACCGCCCCGCCGCAGGCGCCATGCGCGGCTACGGCATCCCCCAGGCCATGTTCGCCGGAGAGAGCCACATTGACGACATTTGCAAAGCAATCAATATGACCCCGCTGGAGTTCCGCCGGAAGAATCTGATGCCCGTGGGCTATGTGGACGGCTTCTCCAAGAACGAGCTGTACACGGATACCTTCAACCAGTGCCTGGAAAAGGGCATGGCGGCCATCGACTATGAGCGCAAGGTCGCCGCATATCAGAATCAGACCGGCCCTGTCCGTAAAGGTATTGGCCTTGCCGTGTTTTGGTACAATACGGCGGTGTGGCCTATCTCCCTGGAGTCCTCCTCCTGCCGCATGGTGCTGAACCAGGACGGTTCTCTCCAGTTCCAGACCGGAGAGACGGAGATCGGCCAGGGCTGCGATACCGCTTATTCTCAGATGGTGGCGGACGCGGTGGGTATTCCCGTGGAAGACGTCCATGTGGTCTCCAGCCAGGATACCGATGTGACTCCCTTCGGCACCGGCGCCTACGCCTCCCGCCAGACCTATGTGGGCAGCTTTGCCATCCAGCAGACTGCCACGGCCCTCCGGGAGCGCATCCTGAACATCGCCCATGAGCAGACCCGGATGCCTGTCAGCAACCTGGACCTGGTGGACGGCCAGATCGTCCGCAAGTCCGACGGCCGTATCCTGAAATCCCTTGGTGACCTGGCTACCGAGAGCCTGTATTCCCTGGAGCACAGTCAGCACATCACCGCCGAGACCACGGCCCAGATCAAGACCAACGCCTACTCCTTCGGCTGCTCGTTTGCCGAGGTGGAAGTGGATATTCCCATGTGTAAAGTAAAACTCCTGAACATTGTCAACGTCCACGACTGCGGCCGCCTCATCAATCCCGCTCTGGCGGAGGCCCAGGTCCACGGCGGCATGTCCATGGCCATTGGCTACGGCCTCAGCGAGGAACTGAAATTTGACGAGAAAACCGGCAAGCCCCTGAACAATAACCTGCTGGATTACAAGCTGTCCACCTTTATGGACCATCCCACGCTCCAGGCAGAATTCGTGGAGAATCCGGAGCCTACCAGCCCGTTTGGCACCAAGGCCCTGGGCGAGCCTCCGGCCTGTTCTCCGGCACCCGCTATCCGCAATGCCATCCTGAACGCCACCGGGGTCGCCATCGACTGCTGTCCCATTACGCCCCACGTCCTCTACCGGAAGTTCAAAGAGGCCGGGCTCATTACCGACTAAAGGAGGGAACACGTTATGTATGATATGAAAGCACTTTATCAGGCAAAAGACGTTGCTGACGCCGTCGCCCTCCGCATGGCTCACCCCGAGGCCCAGATCATCGCCGGCGGCTCCGACGTGCTGGTGCAGATGCGGGAAGGGAAGCGGGCCGGCGTGGAGCTCATCTCCATCCAGGGTCTGAACGAGCTTCGGGGCGTGTCCCTGGAGGATGACGGCACCCTGCGCATCGGCTCCCTCACCAGCTTCTCCCACATCACCCGGGACCCCCTCATCCAGAAATACATCAACGTCCTGGGCGAGGCGGTGGACCAGGTGGGTGGCCCTCAAATTCGGAATATCGGCACCATCGGCGGCAATACCTGCAACGGCGTCACCTCCGCTGACTCCGCCTCCACCCTCCATGCCTATGACGCTATCGTGGAGCTGACCGGCCCTGACGGCGTCCGCCGCCAGCCCATCCATGATTTCTACATTAAGGCGGGCAAGGTGGATATCCGGGAGGGCGAGATTCAGACCGCCATCCTGATCCCGAAGGAGAGCTACGAAAACACCTTCGGCCACTACATCAAGTACGCCATGCGCAACGCCATGGATATCGCCACCCTGGGTACTTCCGTTAATGTCCGCCTCTCTGCCGACAAGAAGACGGTGGAGCGGGCCAGGGTCGCCTTCGGCGTGGCGGGCCCCGTGCCCCTGCGTGCGGCGACCGCCGAAGCAGTGGCGGCGGGGAAGGCCGTCAGTATGGAGCTGGCGGAGGCTTTCTCCCAGGCGGTGAAGGAGGACATCAATCCCCGGGATTCCTGGCGTGCCGCCAAGGACTTCCGTATGCACATCGCAGTGGAGAGCGCGAAGCGCGCCTTCATTGAATCCGTAAAGCTGGCGGGAGGTGCGCTGTAATGGAAAAGCACGTGACGCAGGTTCAGACCGTCCATTTTAATCTGAACGGCAAGGATGTGGAGCGGACGGTGGACGTCCGGGCCAGCCTGACCGATATGCTCCGCAATGACTTTCGCATGACCTCCGTGAAAAAGGGCTGCGAGGTGGGCGAGTGCGGCGCCTGCAATGTCCTCATTGACGGCGAGGCTTTCAACTCCTGCATTTACCTGGCTGTCTGGGCCGAGGGCAAGAAGATTCGTACCCTGGAGGGTCTTCTGGGCCCTAACGGCGAGCTCAGCGACATCCAGCAGGCCTTCGTGGACGAGGCTGCCATCCAGTGCGGCTTCTGCACGCCGGGCTTTATCCTGACGGCGGTGGAGATTTTGGAGAGCGGTAAGGAGTATACCGACGCCGAATTGAGAAAACTCCTCTCCGGCCACCTGTGCCGCTGCACCGGGTATGAGAACATCCTCCGGGCGGTGAAAAAGACCATGTACAAGCGGCTGGGCAAGCCCATGCCGGAAAACTGAACCAATACAAAAACCGGGACCAAAGTCCCGGTTTTTTGTTTGACAGTTTTATCACAAAGTATTATAATAAAATCAGCAAAGAGAGGAGGAAGCTCTATGAAAACCATCATCACCATCGGTCGGCAGTTCGGCAGCGGCGGTAAGGAAATCGGCATCCGCGTTGCCAAGGAATTGGGTATTCCGTTTTACGATAAGGAGCTGCTCCAGGAGGCCGCCAAGAAGAGCGGCCTGTGCGAGAAGATTTTTGAAAATTTTGATGAACGCCCCAAGAGCCTGCTGTATTCCATCGCCATGGACTCCTACATGTTTGCCCTGCCCGGCACCGGCGCGGGGGATTCTCTGGAGCAGCAGGTATATCTGGCAACGTTTGACACCATCCGCCACATCGCGGCGCAGGGCCCCTGCGTGATGATTGGCCGCTGCGCGGACTACGCCCTGGCGGATGACCCCAACCACCTGAGCCTGTTCATTTACGCTCCCATGGACGTGCGCATCCAGCGTGTCGCAAAGCGGCAGCACATCACCCCGGAGGAGGCCCGCAAGCTCATCATCAAGACCGACAAGCGCCGCGCCTCCTATTACGAGTATTATTCCTCCCAGAAGTGGGGCGCGGTGGGCAGCTACGATTTCTGCCTGGACTCCAGCTATCTGGGACTGGGCGGCACCGTGGAGCTCATTCAGACCATGGTGGCCCACAAGGAGCATCCCATCCCCAGCCCCACCGAGGAAGACCCCACCCAGAAGTAAATTCTTGAAAAATCGGGCCGAACAGGCCCGATTTTTTTGCCCTTTGCCTCTGTCTATGGTATACTGTTTTCATCAGTCAAGGAGGGCACCGCCATGAAAAAATGCATCGTGATCTCGGATTCCTTCAAGGGGACTCTGTCCACTCTGGCCATCTGCGCCATCGCCCGTGAGGCGTTCCCGGCCCATTTCCCGGACTGCGAGCTGGTGACCCTCCCGGTGGCCGACGGGGGAGAGGGCACCGTGGCCTGTTTTCTGGAGGCCCTCAAAGCGCAGGCGGTAAGCGTCACTGTCTCCGGCCCCTTCGGGGAGCCGGTCCAGGCGGTCTACGCCAGAAAAGACGCGCTTGCCGTTATCGAAATGGCCTCCGCCGCCGGACTGCCTCTGGCAGGGGAGCAGCGGGACCCGGAGACCGCCACGACCTACGGCGTGGGCCAGCTCATCCGGCACGCGGTGGAGCAGGGCTGCACGGATATCCTGCTGGGCCTGGGCGGCAGCGCCACTAACGACGGCGGCTGCGGCTGTGCCGCGGCGCTGGGCACCCGCTTCTACGATACGCAGGGAAAGTCCTTTGTCCCGGTGGGCGGCACGCTGGCGGACATCGCCCATATCGACACCGCGGAAAGCCGCCGTCTGCTGGAACATGTCCGTGTCACCGTCATGTGCGACGTGGAGAATCCCCTCTGCGGTCCCAACGGCGCCGCCTGGGTGTTCGGTCCCCAGAAGGGCGCGGACGACGATATGGCTGCCCGGTTGGACGATGGCCTTCGTCATCTGGACAGCGTTCTTCAGCAGGATTTGGGCCTGCATCTGGCAGACCTCCCCGGCGCGGGAGCGGCGGGCGGCATGGGCGCGGGGAGCATCGCGTTCCTGGGCGGCACCCTCCGCTCCGGCATCGAAGCGGTGCTGGACACCGTGGAGTTCGACAGCCAACTGAACGGCGCGGACTTGGTCATCACCGGCGAGGGCCGCATCGACGCCCAGAGCGTTCAGGGCAAGGTCATCTCCGGCATCGCCAAACGCACCGCGCCCCGGAACATTCCGCTGGTGGCTATTGTGGGCGGCATTGGCCCCGGCGCGGAGGCGGCCTACGGCCTGGGGCTCACCGCCATGTTCTCCATCAACCGGGCGGCGGAGTCCTTTGCGGAGAGCGCTCCGAAAAGCGCGGAAAACTACCGCCGCACCCTGTCCGACCTCCTGCGCCTCATCAAAGCCATGGAAGCGTGAAAAACGGGACTGCGCATGCAGTCCCGTTTTTTTATTCCGTTTTTTCCAGCTCCGGGAAGAATCCGAACGCTTCGTCGAACCTTCCCCGGGCGTATTGCTCCACATCCGCCTGGTAGGCCCGGTAGGCTGCCAGCAGACGCTCTGCCTTGGGTGTCAGCACCGCGCCGCCGCCGTGCTGGCCGCCGATGGTGGACTCCAGCAGCTTGCAGCCGAACACATCCTCCGCCGTGCGGATGATGCGCCAGGCCTTGGAATAGGCCATCTCCATGGACGCGGCGGCAGCCCGGAGGGACCGGTGCTCCCGCACTCGCTCCAGCAATGTGGCGATGCCCGGCCCGAAGCACCGCTGGTTGTCATCGGTGAACAGCCGCACCGTCAGCTTCAAATGCAGTTCTTTTTTCATGCCGCGCCTCCCGTGATTTTTTCTCATTTTACCACATCTGTTCTGATTTGCAAACGGTGGAAAATGTGCTACAATGAAAAAAATGGTTTGGGAGGAAGGAATATGGAGAAAATCAGACTGGGCCGCACGGAGCTGCTGGTCACCAAGACGGCTTTCGGCGCCCTGCCCATTCAGCGTATTTCCAAGGCCGACGCGGTGCACCTGGTCCGCCGTGCCGTGGACGCCGGTATCAACTATTTTGATACCGCCAACGCCTATACCGACAGCGAGGAGAAGCTGGGCGAGGCCCTGGAGGGCGTCCGCCAAAACGTGGTGATCTCTACCAAGAGCGCTGCCACGGACAAGGCCACGGCCCTCCGCCACATCGAGGAGAGCCTGCGCCGCCTGCGGACGGACTACATCGACCTCTTCCAGTTCCACAACCCCGCCGTCCTGCCGGACCCCACCGACCCCAACGGCGCTTTCGCCGCCGCTCTGGAGATGAAGGAGAAGGGGTACATCCGGCACATCGGCATCACGAACCACCGGCCCAAGGTGGCCCAGGCGGCCATTGCCTCCGGGAACTTCGAGACGCTGCAGTTCCCCTTCTGTTATCTGGCAACGGACACGGATTTCGCTCTGGTGGAGGGCTGCCGAAAGGCCGACATGGGCTATATCGCCATGAAGGGCCTCTCCGGCGGCCTGCTGAACAACGCCGCCGCCTGCTACGCCTTTATGGCCCAGTACGACAATGTGGTGCCTATCTGGGGCATCCAGCATGAGTGGGAGTTGGACCAATGGATCGAGCTGACGAAAAATCCCCCCGCCCTGACCGACGAGCTGAAAGCCGTCATCGAGCATGACCGCAGGGAGCTGGCGGGCAGCTTCTGCCGCAGCTGCGGCTACTGCCTGCCCTGCGCCGCCAATATCGACATTCCCCAGTCCGCCCGGATGAGCGCTCTGCTCCGCCGGTCGCCCTATCAGAAGTACATGACGGAGGAATGGTACGAGAAGATGCACCGCATTGAGAACTGCCTCCACTGTGACGCCTGCAAGAGCCGCTGCCCCTACGGCCTGGACACCCCGGCTCTGCTCCAGCAGCAGCTTCTGGATTACGATGCGTTCTACGCCGAACACCATAACGACAAATAAGGAGACGACCATGCTTTTCAAGAATGAGGAAGCCAGCCTGAAGCTGGATATTGTGAACTATGAATTCCCCCCTGACGGCGGCGACCCCACCAGTGACGACCGAAACTGGCTGGTCCTCCGGGCCACCTGGACCCAGGAGGACGGCAACGTGGTGAAGGACTCCAACAGCTGCCTGCTGACCTATGAGCTGCGGGAGATGACCGCCGGGCTGAAGGTTCTGAACGCGGGCATTAAGACCGAGTACGCCAGCGCCTTTGTGGAGCCGTACTTCGAGCTGGCGGCTCAGGCTGACGGCGACGACTTTCAGGTGGACGTGTCCTTCTTCCTGCCCAACACCATGGACGGTGAGGACACTGCCGAGCTGACCTGCGCCATGACCAAGGCGGACATGACCGCTCTGATTGATGAACTGGACAAGCTCTGCGCCAAATTCCCGGATCGGGCCTGAGGAGCGCGCCATGCTGGAACTGCTGCATCAGGCGCCCCTCTTTGCCTGGCTGCCGGAGGAGGGGGCGGAGACCCTCCCAACTGCTTCGACCTGTGTGTGGAGGAATTGAACGCGGAGGAGACCCGGGCAATGGAGGGGCGTATCGGCTGCCTGCTCCGGGGCGGCGCGGACTTCCGGACGGACGATGATACCCGCATCTTGGCACCGGGAGATGTGTTCGCCCTGAACCGGGACAGAAACCCGCTCCCCGGCGTCCTGACGGCGGGGGAGGGCTGCGTGGTAGCCTGGTTCCACCGGGACTTGGTGTGCCATGTCTGCTACCGGGCCTGCTGGTTCCACGCCCGTCTTATCCAGGAGATCGACCGTAATTTGAACGAATAGACCATAATAAGAGGCCGTCCCGAAAGGGACGGCCTCCTTGACATATGATGGGGAAATCTTACTCTGCCTTGGGGCCTGCGGCCACGACCTCGGCGCTCATGTGGGTGTACTTCTTGAAGTTCTCCACAAAGCTGGAGGCCAGCTTCTGGCAGCTTGCCTTGTAAGCAGCCTTGTCCTCCCAGGTGTTTTCGGGGATCAGCAGCTCAGAAGGCACGCCCTCGATGGCGGTGGGCACCTGGACACCGAAGGTGGGGTCGGTGACGAACTCGCCCTGTTCGATGGCGCCGGTGAGGGCGGCGGTGACCATGGCCCGGGTGTAGCTCAGCTTCATCCGCTTGCCGGTGCCATTCCAACCGGTGTTGACCAGGTAGACGTGGGCACCGGACTTCTCTACCTTTTCCGCCAGCATAGAGGCGTAGACGGAGGGGTCCAGGGGCAGGAAGGGCTCACCGAAGCAGGTGGAGAAGGTGGGCACGGGCTCGGTGATGCCGATCTCGGTGCCGGCCACCTTGCTGGTGAAGCCGGAGACGAAGTAGTACATGGCCTGGTTCTTGTCCAGCTTGGAGATGGGAGGCAGCACGCCGTAGGCGTCGGCGGTCAGGAAGATGACGGTCTTGGGCACGCTGGGGCTCATGCCGGACAGCTCCGCGTTGGGAATGTACTCCACGGGATAGCCCACGCGGCTGTTGACGGCCAGAGAATCATCGTCAAAGTCGAACTCCCGGGTCTCGTCGTCCATCACCACGTTCTCCACCAGGGAGCCGAACTTGATGGCGTTGTAGATCTCGGGCTCGCCCTCGGGGCTGAGGTTGATGCACTTGGCGTAGCAGCCGCCCTCGAAGTTGAACACGGAGTCGTCGGCCCAGCCGTGCTCGTCGTCGCCGATGAGCAGGCGGTTGGGGTCGGCGGACAGGGTGGTCTTGCCGGTGCCGGACAGGCCGAAGAACACGGCGGTGTCGCCGTCCTTGCCCATGTTGGCGGAGCAGTGCATGGGGAACACGCCCATCTTGGGCAGCACGTAATTCATGACGGAGAAGACGGACTTCTTGATCTCGCCGGCGTACTGAGTGCCGCAGATGACCACCAGCTTCTCCTCGTAGTCCACCAGGATGGCGGCCTCGGAGCGGGTGCCGTCGATCTCCGGGATGCACTTGAAGCCGGGGGCGGCGATGATGGTGTAGTCGATCTTGAAATCCTTCAGCTGCTCGGCGGTGGGACGGCGCAGCAGCTGGTGGATAAACAGGTTCTGGGAGGCCAGCTCATTGACGATGCGGAAGGACTGGGTGTACTTGGGGTCGGCGCCGGCAAAGCCGTCGAAAATGAAGATCTCCTTGCCCTGCAGGTAGGCGATCACTTTGCTCTTGATGGCGTCGAACTTGGCCTTCTCGATGGGGCGGTTCACCTTGCCCCAGGCAATTTCGTCGTGGACGGCGGGGGTATCCACGATGAACTTGTCGTTGGCGCTGCGGCCGGTGTACTTGCCGGTCTTGACCACCAGCGCGCCGGTATTGCTCAGCTTACCCTCACCACGGCGCAGGGCGTGCTCCGTCAGCTGGGCGGGAGTCAGGTTGCGGTAGACAGCGGAGGCATTGATGATGCCCAGAGCTTCCAGACCATAGGTTTCCATGATGTTGTTCCTCCTTTGATGATGGTCGGCGCCGGAGCCTGGCAGATACCGGGGAAACAGCCACGGCGCCGCTTTTAAACGATTCCAGACTATATTTTACACGATTTGCGCGGGAAAGGCAAGGAAACCTTTTCAACTCTGTGAAAGCAGGCCCTGGCTTACCAGGAATTCTCTCGCTACGTCGTCCACAGTCCGGCCCAGTACATCCACCTGGTAGGTCAGCTCTGCCATCTGCTCCGTGGGAATTCTGGCCGCAAGCTGGTTCAAAATGCCCTCCAGCTCCGGGTATTGCGCCAGCACATCCTCACGCACCAGGAAAGCGCCGTTGTAGTCGGGGAAGAAGCTCTTGTCATCCTCCAGAATTTTCAGGCCCATTTTCCGGTTCAGGCCGTCGGTGGCGTAGACCACGGTGACGTCGAAGCTGCCGTTTTCCACGGCGGTGTACTTCAGGCCCAGGTCCACGGACACGGGATTATGGAAGTTCAGGCCGTAGAACTCCGTGAAGGGTCCGTATTTCATGCTGCCCTCCAGGGTGAAGAAGCCCTGCTCCGCGCCAAAGGTCAGCTGGTCCGCCACGGGAATGAGGTCGCTGATGGTCTCCAGGCCGTACTGGTCGGCTATGGCTTGGGGTACCGCGATGGCATAGGTGTTATCGAAGCCCAGCTTCTCCAGCAGCCGCATCCCGTATTCCTCCTGGGCTACCTGGTTGACATAATCGTAGATGCTCGCGCCCTCCGGCACATCGGTGACGTCCTGGTGGAAGAAGGTGGTCAGCAGGGTGCCGTCGTAGGAGATCATCAGGTCGCAGGTGTGGTTATTGCCGTTCAGGGCGTTGAAATTGTTCACCTGGGACATCTGGTCCTGGATGGTGACGGTCAGGTCGGTTTGATCTTCCACCAGCATTTTCACCATGTGGTGCATGAGCTGGGTCTCGGAGTAGTCGCCGTCATAGAGCATCAAATCGCCGCTGCTGCCCCGGCCATAGGGGAGGAGCAGGCAGAAAGCCAGCAGGATGGCGGCTACGGGGATCCACATTTTCCGGGAGCCGCCCCTGTCCTTGCGCATCTGGTTTTCAAACCAGCCCATCAGCAAATCCAGCACCACGGCGATGACCATGAGCACGCCGGTGGCGGCCAGGATGAGCTTCATGTCGGAGATGCGGATGGCCTGTGTGATGACGCCGCCCAAACCGCCGCCGCCTACGAAAGCCGCGAACACGGCGGTGCCGATGGCATTGACCACGGCGATGCGGATGCCGGTGAACACGGTGGGGAAGGCCAGGGGAAACTCCACCATCAGCACCCGGTAGGGCTTGCTCATGCCCATGCCCCGGGCGGCCTCCTTCACGCCGGGATCTACCTCCTGGAGCCCTAAGCAGGTGTTCCGCACGATGGGGAGAAGGGAGTAGAGGGTGATGCCGATGATGACAGTGAGCTTGCCGGGGTCCAGAAAGACCATGATGATGCCCAGCAGCGCCAGGGAGGGGATGGTCTGCAGCAGGTCCACCGCCCGCAGGATGACGGGCCGGGCGGTTTTGGACACGTAGGCCCAGATGCCCAGCGGCAGGCCGATGGCGATGGACAGGAGGCTGGCCGCCAGCACGATGAAAAGGTGCTCACAAATCAAAGACCAGGTCATTTGCCCACCTCCTTCCGCAGGCCCCGGGGCGTGACCCTCCGCTGGAGCCGGTCGATGACCGCGCCGAACAGGATAGCCAGAACAGCCGCCGGGATAGCGCCTAGGAGAATGAGGGTGTTATTGTTGGAGGCCACGCCCTGGTACACGAAGGTACCCAGGCCGCCCCGGCCGATCATGGCGGCCAGTACCGTCCAGGAGACGGTGTAGATGGCGGCCATCCGGAGGCCCGCAATGATGGTGGGCATCGCCAGGGGCAACTCCACCCGCACAAGAGCCTGGAGGGGCGACATGCCGCAGCCCTTGGCGGCCTCAATGTACTTATCTTCCACTCCCAGAATGCCGGTGTAGGTGTTTTTCAGCACCGGGAACATGGCGTACACGCTGAGGGCCACGATGACGGTGGAGGCGGTGTTGCCCCAGAGAATGAACAGCACGCCGATGAACACCAGGCCGGGGATAGTCTGGAAAATGGACAGCACCGGCAGGATGATGCCGGACCACTTGGGAACCCGGGACAGCAGGATACCCAGCAGCAGCCCCAGACAAAAGCCGCAGGCCACGGAGACCAGCACATACACCGTGTGAATGCCGATGGCTTTTGCCAGCATGGCGCCGTAGGTCTCAAACAGGGCCGTCATTTGGCATCCCCCCACAGGTTCTCCGCCACCGACCGTGCCACGCTGGTCTTGGTCACGATGCCCGCGATGGTGTCGTCCTCGTTCAGGACCACCACGTAGCCCGCGCCGGAGTCCAGAAGGTAGTCAAAGCTCTCCCTGGCGTCGTCTCCCACCCGGACGGTCCGGGCGGTCTGCCGCACCATGGGTTCAATGCTGCTTAGCTCCCGGCCCCAGCGGCGGATATCGCCGATGGAGATGGTGCCGGCGTAGCGGCCCGCCTCGTCGGTGACCAGCAGGGAGTCCACGCTGCTGCGGGCCATGCGCTCAGCGCACTCCATCACGCCCCTATTCTTCTTGACGGTGACGAGGTTCGTCCGCATGAAGTGCTCCACGGTGGAGGGGGCGGGGGCGTCTGGAGCGTGCTTGCCCAGGAAGTTCCGCACCAAATCGTTGGCGGGATGCTCCAGCATCTCCTCCGGAGAGGCCATCTGCACGATCTCGCCGCCGGACATAAAAATAATAACGTCCGCCAGTTTCAGGGCCTCGCCCATGTCGTGGCTGACGAAAATCACGGTTTTATGCAGCTTCTGTTGGATATTCTTGACCTCGTCCTGGAGGGTCTCCCGGGTCATGGGGTCCAGGGCGCTGAAGGGCTCATCCATCAGAACGATGGGGGGAGAGGCAGCCAGGGCCCGCAGTACGCCGATACGCTGCTGCTGGCCGCCGGATAGCTCCGAGGGGTACTTGTCGGCGTACTGCTCCATGCCCACCAGCTGCAGCATCTCACGGACGATCTCATCGCACTTGGCCTTGTCGTATTTCAGGAGCTTGGGCACCACGCAGATGTTCTGGGCCACGGTCATGTTGGGGAACAGGCCGATCTGCT
>CAMCNO010000017.1 GCA_945876285.1 uncultured Clostridia bacterium
GGCACACGCCGCAGCCCAGGCAGTCATAGGGAGAGACCTGCATCCGGAAGGAGTAAGCGGGGGCGTCCTTGCCCAGACCCTTTGCGGGCACGGTGACGAAGGAAGCGGGCACCTGAGCCTTCTCCTCCTCGGTCAGCAGTACGGGACGGATGGCGGCGTGGGGGCAGCACATGGCGCAGCGGTTGCACTGGATGCAGCTCTCCGCGTTCCACTTGGGTACCTTGGTGGCAACGCCGCGCTTGGAGAAGGCGGAGGTGCCGTTCTCCCAGGTACCGTCCAGCACGCCGTGCTTCTTGAACACGGAGACGGGCAGCTTGTCGCCCTTCTGGCGGTCCATGGGGATGACGATGTCCTTGACGAACTGGGAAGCGCCCACGGGCTCTGCCACGGGGGTGTCCTCCGCGTCAGCCCAGGAGGCAGGGATGTCCACCTTCACGGCGGCGCTGATACCGGCGTCCACGGCGGCGTTATTCTTGTCCACGATGGCCTGGCCGGCTTTCTTGAAGTAGGAGTTGTAGTTGTTCTTCTTCATGTCCTCCACGGCCATGTCCAGGGGAATGACCTTCGTCAGGGCGAAGAAGGCGGCCTGCAGGATGCTGTTGGTGCGGTTGGCGCCGAGACCCACGGAGACGGCCAGCTTGGAGGCGTCGATGATGTAGAAGTTGGCGTGCTTCCGGGCCAGGTCCCGCTTCATCTTGCCGGATAGGCGCTCCTCCAGCTCCTCCACGCTCCAGGGGCAGTTCAGCAGGAAGGTGCCGCCCTCCTTCAGGTCCTCGGTGGTGTCGTACTTGTTGACATAGGTGGGGGCATGGACGGCCACAAAGTCAGCGGAGGACACCAGGTAGGTGGAGCGGATGGGATCGTCGCCGAAGCGCAGGTGGCTCTGGGTCAGGCCGCCGGACTTCATAGAGTCATAGGAGAAGTACGCCTGGGCATACTTGTCGGCCACCAGGCCGATGGTGGAAATGGCGTTCTTGTTGGCGCCCACGGTGCCGTCGCCGCCCAGGCCCCAGATCTTGCAGGAGACCTCGCCGGGGCGGTTGAACTCCACTTCCTTGTACTCCAGGGAGGTGTGGGTCACGTCATCGATGATGCCGATGGTGAAGTTGTTCTTGGGCTCATCCTGCTTCAGGTTGTCATAGACGGCGATGATCTGGCCGGGGGTGGTGTCCTTGGAGGAGAGGCCGTAACGGCCGCCCACCACGCGGATGTCGCCGCGGCCGGCCTGATTCAGGGCGGTGACCACATCCAGATACACGGGCTCGCCCACGGAGCCGGTCTCCTTGGAGCGGTCCAGCACGGCGATGCGCTTGCAGGTGGCGGGGATGGCGGCGGCGAAGTGCTTCACGGAGAAGGGACGGTACAGGTGGATCTGCACCATGCCGACCTTGCGGCCCTGGGCATTCAGGTAGTCCACGGTCTCCTTCACGGCCTCGGAGGCGGAGCACATCACCACGATGACCTCCTCCGCGTCGGGAGCGCCGTAGTAGTTGAACAGCTTGTAGTCACGGCCGGTGAGCTTGTTGATCTCATCCATGTAGTGCTGGACGGTGTCGGGCAGGCTGTTGGCCTTCTCGTTGGCGCCTTCCTTGCACTGGAAGTACACGTCGGGGTTGACGTTGTTGCCCCGGTTGGTGGGGTGCTCGGGGTTCAGGGACTGGCGGCGGAAGGCCTTCAGGGCATCCTGGTCGATCAGGGGACGGAGGTCCTCATAGTCCAGTGCCTCGATGCGCTGCATCTCGTGGGAGGTGCGGAAGCCGTCGAAGCAGTGCATGAAGGCGTACTTGCCGCTGATGGCGGACAGGTGGGCCACAGCAGCCAGATCCATGGCCTCCTGGGGGCAGGAGGACATCAGCATGGCGTAGCCGGTCATGCGGCAGGTCATGAAGTCGGTGTGGTCACCGAAGATGGAGTGGTGGTTGGAAGTCACCACGCGGGAGGCGATATGCATGACGCTGGGGAGGAACTGGCCGCCCATGGCGTACATGGCGGGGATCATCAGCATCAGGCCCTGGGAGGAGGTGAAGGTGGTGGTCAGGGCACCGGCCTGCAGGGAGCCGTGGCAGGTACCGGCGGCGCCGGCCTCGGACTGCATCTGGATAACGTCCACAGTGGAGCCGAACAGGTTCTTCCGGCCCTTGGCGGACCACTCGTCCACCTTCTCCGCCATGGGAGAGGAGGGGGTGATAGGATAGATGGCCGCGACCTCGGTGAAGGCGTAAGCCACATGGGCGGCGGCAGTGTTGCCGTCCATGACAACGTATTTCTTACCCATGCTTTTGGTTCCTTTCTATATATCTTGATTGCTTTCGGCAGAGGACTCCGTCCGCACCGCCGTCAAAACGCTTTTACACGTAGTTGCAGACGCGAGCGATGGCGGTCTCCACAAAGCCCAGTGCCTCGGCCTTGGTCTGCTTGCCGCAGGCGGTCTCCACCACCATGTCCAGCAGGTCGCTGCCCAGCTCCTCCACAGTCTTTTCGCCGTAGATGAGGGGCGCGGCGCAGAAGTCAATGTTGTCCTCCATGGTGGCAAAGGTCAGCTTGTTGCCCGTGATCTTCACCACCGGCACGATGGGGCTGCCCACCGGCGAACCGCGGCCGCTGGAGAACACCACCACCTGCGCGCCACCGGCCACCATGGCCGCCACAGAGGCAGGGTCATTGCCTGGCGTATCCATAATGACGAGGCCCTGCTTGGACTCCACTTGCTTGCCGTAGTCATACACAGCGTTGACGGGGCTGTGGCCGCCCTTGTGGATGCAGCCCAGAGACTTCTCCTCCAGTGTGGTAATGCCGCCGGCTTTGTTGCCGGGAGAGGGGTTGCCGGCCCGGACATCCTCGCCCACGCCGTGGAAGTGCTTTTCAAACCGGGAGGTGATCTCGTAAATGCGGTCATGGACCTCCTGATTGGCGGCGCGGCGGGCCAGAATGTGCTCCGCGCCAATGAACTCAGAGGTCTCGGAGAGGATGCTGGTACCGCCCGCGGCTACCAGCAGATCGCTCATGGCTCCGATGGCGGGGTTGGCAGCAAGGCCACTGGTGGGGTCGGAGCCGCCGCACTCCGTGCCGACGATCAGCTCGGAGATGGGGAACTCCTCCTTTTGCAGCAGGCTGGCCTCGGCCACCATCTGCTTGGCGTAGCGGACGGCCTTTTCCACGGCCTTCAGTGTGCCGCCGGCCTCCTGAATAATGACCTGCTCCAGCGGCTTGTTGGTACGCTCCCGAATGGCGGCGGTCACCAAGTCCATCTGGCAGTTCTCACATCCCAGAGACACCACCACGGTGCCGTAGATGTTGGGGTTGGCCGCGTAGCCGGCCATGACGTCCATGGTCAGCTGCTGGTCGGGTCCCACCTGAGAGCAGCCCTGCTGGTTGTTGAAGGTCACGGAGCCTTCCACCTGTTGGGCGATGATTCGTGTCGTATCCGATGCGCAGACGCTGGCGGGCAGGATCAGTACCCGGTTCCGCACGCCTACCCGTCCGTCAGGACGGCGGTATCCGTAAAATGTCATCTTCGGCTCCTCCTTTACTCTTTAGACCGCCGGTCTTCCTTCACGCTCTCCACGTTGTGCACGTGGACGTGGGCTCCCGCGGGAATGAAAGCCGTGGCAGCACCGATGTGCTCGCCGTACTTCACCACCGGCTCACCCGCCTGAATGTCCCGGGTGGCCAGCTTGTGGTAGATGGTGATATCCTCCGCGGCGGTCAGGGAAACAGGCTTTCCCTGCAGCAGATACGTCACCGCATCTCCGGCGGCAATGGGTTCAATGGCAACCGCCACGTTGTCTTTCGCGTCAATGATCATTGCGTTCATAGGTTACCTCCTGACTCTATGGGATGGGAATTATGGAGTTTGAAACGATTCTCTGATTTGCCTGATGAGTGCGGACAGCTCCGGAGTGTGGGCCGCCTCCAGCGGGATCACCACCGCCGGGAAATTGGACCACGCCATCACGCAGTAAGGACCAATCTCCTCACAAAGATTGAACTTGTGCACCGGGATCTGGACCTGCGCCCGGTCGGAAGAAAAGAGGAGGGCGTCATCCCGGAGGGCCAGTCGGTATTCGGTGCCGCCCTTCCACGCGCCCACCTCCCGCCGGATACGCAGACGGCTGATGAAGGGGACCATGGAGATGTTCTCCAAATTGGCCAGAAGCAAAATGACGGCGGAGACGGTCACATTCAGCGGCGTCAGCTTGTTCATCAGATTAATGACCGCCGCCACGCTGACCGCCAGACGGATAAAGGTAGCCGGCCGGAGGAAGCGGTAGCGGTAATACAGCGTCCGGTACGCCAGATACTGTCCATCCTCAAAGGCCTTCTCGTCCATCTTCCACGAGATGCTCCCCGTGACGCTGGGCGTTTTCGGCTCTTCAGCGGTCCGGGCCGCCTCCCGGAGGCGCTGAGCAAAATGATCCATATCCTTCTGGTCCCGGAAAGCAGACTGAGGCACGATGTCAAATATGGATCCGCCGCAGTAGATATACAGGCAGCCATTCTTCTCCACCACCTGACTAACGCCGTGGAGGGGGCAGGACAGCCGCTGGGCACCGTAGCGCAGGTGTAGCTCGCCGCCCTCGGAGCGGAGGGTGTGCTCCTTCCAGTAGTCCTCCGGGAGTTGGCCGGAATACTCCAGCCGCTGCAGCGTGCCCTTGGCCCGCTGCTTGACGGTGCAGCGCCGCAGGATCGTCAAGCCCGCCAACAGCCCCGACCAGACCAGGAAGAAAGCCCGCTGCCCCGGCTCCAGGCGGAAAATACACAGCAGTATCACTGCTGCCATCTGCCCCACTGTCATCAGCAGAGCAGTCACGATGCGGATGGGGCGGTGGTCATTGCGGCGAACCATATCCGCAAGCAGGGCGATGTACGCCGCTTTTGGGACTTGATAGGTAAGATTCATCTGGTTACTCCAATTTGAACTGATAAAAAACAGGCAGCGGAGCGGTCGGCCCGCAAAGACGCTTCTTTGCGATACCAACGGACCCGGCTGCCTGTTTTATGTCCGCGATCAGCAGCCCAAACGGGCATTACTTCGCTTTTTTTGTAACTCCCAGCGCCTTCCGCGCGACAGGGACCACAACGAACAGCGCGGCGACCACGACAAAAAACACAGCCACAGGGCGGTTCACGATGTCACCCCAGTTTCCGTTGGAGGCGATCAGCGCCATACGCATATACTTTTCGATCAGGGGTCCCAGAATGAAGCCCAGGATCACAGGCGCCATGTCGATGCCAAGGCAAATCAGCAGATAACCGAGGAAGCCGAAGATCAGCATGGTCCAGACGTCGAACATACGGTTGTTCAGCGTATACACGCCCAGCACGCAGCAGGCCACGATGGCGGGGAACAGATAGGACAGCTTCACGTTGACCATCCGGACGAAGGCCTTCATCAGGCCCAGCTCCATCACGTACATGACCACGTTGGCCATGAAGTAGGCGCACATGATGCCGCCCACTAGCTCGGGATGCTCGTTATACAGCAGGGGGCCCGGCTGCAGGCCGTGGATCATCAAACCGCCGATTAGGGCGGAGGTGGTCAGGTCGCCGGGGATGCCCAGGCAGACCAGAGGAATGAGGGCGCCGCCGTTGGTGGCGTTGTTGGAGGACTCGGAAGCGCAGATGCCCTCGGGGCAGCCGTGACCGAACTCCTCCGGCGTCTTGGACACCGTGCGGGCCAGGTTGTAGGAGATCAGCGTGGAGGCATTCTGACCGATGCCGGGCAGGATGCCGATGCCCGTGCCGATGACGCAACCGATGCCGATGGCCTTCCAGCAGCTTTTCATCTCAGCCAGAGGCGGGATCAGCGTGGTCTTGGCAAACTCGATCTTGGGCCGGGGCTTATCCAGCTCCAGAGACTGGTTGAAGACCTCGGTGATGGCGAACAGGCCCATCATCAGAGCCGTGGAGGAAATGCCGCCCTGCAACTGCCAGAAGCCGAAGGTCAGGCGGGAGACGCCGCTGATGGAGTCGATGCCCACGCCGCCGATGATCAGGCCGAAGATGGCGCCGATCAGTCCCTTGATGAGGGAATCGGAGCACATGGCCACCACCACGGACAGGCCCATGAGCGCCACGGCGAAATACTCCCAGCTTCCGAAGCTCAGGGAGACCTTAGCCAACTGAGGCGCGATGGCCATCAGGGCGAAAGCGGAGACGGTGCCGCCAATGAGGGAGCAGAACACGCCGATGGCCAGCGCCTCGGCAGGCTTGCCCTTTTTCGTCATGGGGTATCCGTCAAAGCAGGTGTAGATTGAGGACGGGGTGCCGGGGATATTGATGAGGGTCGCCGTGATCAGGCCGCCGCTGATGCCGCCTACATAGACGGCGATCAGCATGGTCAGGCCCTGCACAGGAGCCATGGTGTAGGTAAATGGAATGAACAGCGTAACGCCGAGCGTCGCGGTCAGACCGGGGATACTGCCGAAAATGATACCAACGAATACGCCCAACGCCAGCAGCAGGATGCACATCGGGTCGCTGAAGATATACTGAAAACCAAGAATGATCGTTGACAACCGTCATCCCTTCCTTTCTTGCCGGTTTTCGCGGGTCAATCGCAAGGTGCTCAGCCGCTGATCTTAGCCATGTCCTGGAAGACGGGGGTCAGGCTCTCAGCCCAAGCGAGGGTGCGCTCCTTGGCGGCGGGGCCGTCCACGTAAGCGACGGTGAAGCCCAGGTTAGCCATGGCCTCCACGAACTCGGGCTTCTCGCAGACTTCCTTCATCTTGCCGGAGATGTACTGCAGAATGGCCTCGTCGGTGCCGGCGGGGGCGAAGAAGCCGCGGGGCTTGCCGTAGGTCACGTCAAAGCCGTTCTCCACGGTGCAGGGCAGGTCGGGATAAGCGTCGATGCGGGTATCGTTGCAGATCATCAGGGGCACGTTGGTGCCGGCAGCGATGTAGGAGGAAGTGTCGGCCAGGGAGTTGACCTCGAGCTGGATGTGGCCGCCCTGCAGGGCAGTCTCGGAAGCGGCGCCGCCGTCATAGGGGACGATGGTGACCTTGTCATAGATACCCATAGCCTTCAGCAGCTCCATGGTGGTGCCGTAGTTGACGTTGTTGGAGCCGGTGCAGCCCACGGTCACAGTGCCGGGGTTGGCGTTGACATAGTCAATGACCTCCTGAGCGGTGGTCCAGCCGGTGGAGGGGCTGGTGCACAGCAGGTTGTAGTCGGTGACCACGTCGCAGATGT
Organism: uncultured Clostridia bacterium; assembly: GCA_945876285.1. Lineage (GTDB taxonomy): Bacteria > Bacillota > Clostridia > Oscillospirales > Oscillospiraceae > Oscillibacter. Next base: position 7,195 of record CAMCNO010000017.1, read on the forward strand.
ACTCCAGATCCTTGTACAGGTCCACCTCAGCCTGACCGCTCATAGAGTAGGAGATCAGGTCCATCTCATTGTGGGTCATGATGGTGTAGCCGTCGTTCTTGCTGTTGAAGCCCTGCAGGGCGCCGATGTAGCCGGAAGCACCTTCCACGTTGATGGCAACGGTGGTGGCGCCCAGATCCAGATACTGCATGGTGCCGCGGACCAGGTTATCGGAGCCGCCGCCGGGGGCATAGGGGATGATGATCTGGACGTCCTTCTTGGGATAGTCCAGCTTAGCGGCATCACCGCTGGAGGAAGCAGGGGTCTTGGAGCCGCCGCAGGCGGACAGCAGGCCGACCAGCATCAGGACGGCGAGGACGAGAGACATTGCCTTTTTCATGTATTTTCTCCTTTTTCTTTTCTATTATTTTATCCAAACCCTGCAATCAGGGGAGGACACACTTGAGGAGCTGGGTGAACAACACCCACAGCACCACCGTCAGAACCACGGCATAAATGACGATGGCAATGACCTGCTTCTTGGGCAGCTTACCCTTCAGCTCGGGGTCGCCCTGATTTTCCTTCATGGCAAATGTGCCGCACAGGACGATGTTCAGAGCCAGTGTGCAGGGGAAGAAGGTCAACACGGGCAGGAGCAGCGCGTAAAGCACCAGAGCGACCGCGGTGATGATGATCTCCTTGGAGACCGGGATGCGCAGCTTCTGATGTTCGCCGTCCTTTTTGAAGTTGAAGGCGTAGATGGCCTGCAGGACCGACAGGGCCAGTAGCATCATCGCCAAGAGCCGGATGTAGGTGCTGGCCTGCGCCCAAAAGCCGCCGAGGCCGTTCTCCACACCCGTAATGATCTTGTCGCTGGTCAGCAGAAAGATGGACACGCCGGCCATCAGGACCGCCAACAGCAGATCATTGGTGTTTCGGATCGCTTTCTTCATCAATTCTTTCTCCTTTCAACCATACTTCCAAACAGCGAAGCCTTCCGGCCCCCTGTACGGAATCCATTGTCACGGGGCTGTCCGTCAGCAGTTATACCGGTTTTTGATCTGGATGCCGGTATCGCAGTACGCCGTCTCCAGCGGACGGTCCGCAAAGATGGCGTCCGTCAGGAGCTGAATGGACTTGTAGCCCTGCTGGTAAGGCCCCTGATCGATCAGGAACTGCACCGTCCCCTTTTCCAGATAGGGGATGTTGGAATCGGTGGCGTCATAGCCCACCACTTTGACCTTGCCGGACAATCCCGCGTCATCCACCGCGTGGGCGGCGCCGCTGAGGCCCGCGCCACTGACGAAGATGCCCGTGATCTGGGGCAACTCCTCCAGCTTGGCCTTGGTCAGCCGGTAAGCCAGATCGTGGGCGCCCTTGCCATAGATCACCTGAGACACGTCCATCCCGCCGTCCGGCAGGGACTGAAAATACTTGACAAAGCCCTGTATCCGCTCCTCGCTGGAGTAGTGGAGCCAGTCGACGCCGACGATCAGCGTGCAGCCCTGCCGGGGAGAAATGGCCTCCATCAGCGCCGCCGCACAGACACCGCTTCTGTATGAGTCCTGTCCCACGAAGCAGCTCCTCAGGCTGCTGTCAATATCCTGGTTGTATGTGATAATGGGGATTTGATCCTGGGGAAGCTCCCGCAGACAGGCGTTGACCTCCTCTGACACGATGCCGCGCAGCGCCAAGCACCGCACGCCACTGTCGATCAGTCTCTTCAGTGCCGCCAGATAACCGACGGCATCATCCGGTGCCGCCACCTCAATCAGCGTCTCGATCCCATGCTGCTGGGCGTAAACCATACCGTTGTTAATGCCCTGCATGACCTGCTTCTGGAAATCCGGTTCGCGGAAAGAGACCAGCACACCGATTTTATTTTTCCTGCGGGACAAGTAAAAAGCGCGGCCGAGGGCGTTTGGCTGAAAATTCATCTCTGCCATCACAGCGCGGACCCTTTCCTCAGTCGCCGCCCTGACCTGACCGCGGTTGTGAAGTACCCGGTCTACAGTCCCCCGGGAGACCCCTGCTTTCTGCGCGATGATCTCAATGGTCGTCATAGTTTGTCTTTCCTCAACCGTACGGCGGCTGTGTTTATTAAACATTCGTGCACGTGCACGAATCGCCGCAAACAAAAAAGCGAACAACTTTGTTCCGCTTTATTCATATATAGTATAATTTTTTTAAAAGGGTGTTTCAACTGTAATTTATGATAGAAATTCAACGTATTTTTTGTGATTTTTGGTCAAACACCGTGTTTATATTTCCGCTTTTCCTGCTTTTCAGGAAGATTTGCCACAGTTTTGCATTCTTCCAATAGTAGCCACCAGAATGGCAGGCAGATGTAATGTCCCTTTATGCCCTTTCCAGGAACAACCATCATTTAATAAAAAAATAATTTTTAAATAATAATTAAAAAGTTCTTGACAAAGTTCCGGAACAGCAGTATGATGTCACCAGACATATTAAAGGTGGTTTAAAAAGGGATGACAAACAAGCATACACCACAGAGCACAGCGGCAGTAAAACAGAACAACAAGGTTGCTGTCTACCGGGCGCTGCTCCGGAACGGGGGGCATACTGTAACGAATCTTGCAAGGGAGCTGTCCCTGAGCTTTCCCACCGTAAACCAAATCATTCGAGAGCTGATTGGCTGTGGCGTCGCCGCCGCCGGTGAAAAACAGCAGTCCTCCGGCGGGCGAAAAGCGGCAGAAGTCCACGCAATACCGGAAGCACGCATTGCGCTGGGTGCAGATCTGACTGCCGATGGCGTAACTGTCGTCGCGGTCGATCTGGCAGGGCAGCCTCTGGCAGTTCGCCAACACGCGCTGCCCTATTCCTCTGGCGACGGTTATACGCGGAGCCTCGGGGAGATGATTGAGGAGTTTCGTGAGGCGTGCGGCTTCACACCGGAGCAAATCCTTGGTGTGGGACTTTCAGTGCCTGCCATCGTCAGTGAAGACGGCGGCACATTGATCAATTCCTACACCTTCCGGCTTCAAAACTGTCTGGTCGAACAATTTGCCGCGCATATCCCGTATCCCTGCAAGTTTATCCGCGATCCCAACGCCAGCGCTTTAGCGGAAATGCACTGCCGCAGCGGGCAGGAAAACCTCTTTTACCTCTCCTTGAACCGCTCCGTCGGCGGCGTCCTGTTCCACGGCAGTCAGCCGTATTTTGGAGACCGGGGTCGCAGCGGAGAGATCGGCCACATGGTTCTGGTGCCGGACGGACGCCGCTGCTATTGCGGTAAGCGCGGCTGCGTAAACGCCTACTGCTCCTGTGCAGCGCTGCTGAAGGACTTTTCCGGTGGTCTTGAACATTTCTTCGAGCTTGAGCAGAGCGGCGATGCAAAGGCTTCTGCCCGTCTGGACGAATGCCTGAGCTATCTCGCCGTGACTCTGAATACCGTCCGCATTCTGTTTGACTGTGATGTAGTGGTGGGTGGGCAGCTTGGCGCTTATGCAGAACGGTTTCTTCCCGCCTTAAAGCAGAAAGCATTCGCGCTGGACCCGGCCCTCCCTGAGAGCGACTATATCAAGGCCTGCACGTACCGTACAGAGGCTTCCGCCGTTGGCGCCGCCCTGCTGTTTATCGACGATTTTATCGAAACCATATAAATTGCCATTCCATTTTTTCAGGAGGTATATACAATGAACGAACAGAAAATTTTGCGCTGGGGCGTGCTGGGCACTGCCGGTATTGCCAAAAACCGTACGATTCCCGGTATGCTGCTCTCCGCGAAGTCGGAGCTATATGCGATCGCCGGACGCAACCCTGCCAAGCTACAGGCCTTTGCCGACGAATTCCATCCCACGGTTACCTACGACAATTACCAGGCCCTGCTGGACGATCCCAATGTAGACGTGGTCTACATCCCCCTGCCCAACAACCTGCATAAGGAATGGGTCATCAAGGCAGCAAAAGCCGGCAAGCACATTCTTTGCGAGAAACCTCTGGCAATGAGTGAAGCCGAGGTGAAAGAGATGTTTGCCGCCGCGAAGGAAGCCGGGGTCATCCTGGAGGAAGCCTATGCCTACCGCCATGCACAGCTGATCCATAAGGTGAAGGAGATCATCGACAGCGGTGCCATCGGCCGCATCCGCTGCATCAATTCCACCCATTCCACCTTTGATAACAACAAATCCGGCATCCGCTACATGAAGGGAAAGGGTGGCGGCGCTGTCTATGACGTCACCTGCTACAATGTGTCGCTGGTCTCCTACCTGCTGGGCAAGGATCCCACAACATACAGTGTTTGCTGCGGCTTTGACGAGGATACCGGTGTGGATGCCTCCAACGCGATCCTGCTGGGCTACGGTGAAGGCGTTTCCGCCATGCTGTACGCAGGCCTCGACGCCTATCCCCGTGGATACTTCTCTGTGCTGGGTGATACTGGCCGCTTGGATGTGGACTACAAGTTCAACAGCCGCGGCGTAGTGAAAATCAGCGTTGGTAAGGGCGCTGTGCCCCACAGCTCTGAGTATGTGGACGAAGTCCGCACGGAGTATACGATTTGGGTCGATGACAACTACAACACGGAGATCGACCAATTTAACGATGCTGTGCTGAACGGCACCCAGCCGGAAATCAGCGAGGAGGAGTCTCTCCGCACGGCCCGCGTCTGCGATGCTATCCGCAAGGCCGGCAACCTTGATTGAAGCGGGAGGTAAGATGCATGAGATACAAACCTTTTGGCAATACCGGCGTACAGGTTTCGGAGCTGGCGTTCGGTACTTGGGGTATCAGCGGACTCGGCTGGGACGACCACTCCGAGGAGGAGCGCACCGACGCCATCTTAGCAGCTGTGGAGCAGGGCGTGACCCTGTTCGACACAGCTCCTGCCTACAATGACTGCGTAGCGGAAAAGCTGCTGGGAAAGATTTTCAAAGAAAACCATCTCCGTGACAAGGTCCTGATCGCCACGAAATGCGGCAATGAGTACATCAATGGCAAATACGTCCGCGATGGACGGGGCGAGATGATCCGCAGCGAGTGTGAGAAATCCCTGAAGAACCTGCAGACCGACTATATCGACTTCTATCTGGTACACTGGCCCGACCCCAATGTGCCCCTGCAGGAGACCTTTGGCGCTTTGGCAGACTTAAAACAGCAAGGAAAGGTGCGCTTTGTCGGCGTTTCCAACTTCACGCCCGCCCAGATCGCAGAGGCCTCCGAGGCCTGCAAGGTCGATGTGCTGCAACTACAGTATTCCATGGTCAACCGGAAGTTTGAGGAGCAGTTGAAAGCAGCCCACGCGCAGGGGATTGCCACCATGACCTACGGCTCTGTGGGCGGCGGCATCTTGACCGGACGCTACCGCACTCTACAGGAGTTTGACCCCGCCGACAACCGCAGCCGATTCTATCCCTACTTCAAGGAGCCGCTGTTCAGCCACTGCATGGAGCTGCTGTCTGTGCTGGATCAGGTCGCCGAGCAGCACGATGGCGCGGCTCCCTCTCAGGTGGCGTTGAATTGGAGCACACGGAAGGACTTTGCCGATACCGCCATCGTTGGTGCCCAGAAGCGTAGCCGGGTGATCCAGAATGCCGACGCCTTCCGCTGGCAGCTGACCGTGGAGGAATTGCGGCTGCTGGATGAAGCCGTCGAGCGCTATACGGAGGCAGCGCAAAGAGCTTGAACATGGCGCTCTGGTCCTCCATTTGAAGACATTGTCCTATCTCGCGTTCTGCAAAATCCGTAATACGATCATGGCAGTCCATAGTGATTGCCCTCCTTTGAAGCCTGTTGCGTAACAGTTTCATTCTGCCGCAGGGAGGGAAATCACTATGGACTTTTTATTTCAGCCTCCACCTTGTTTTTTACAATATACCAGCGAAAAACTGCAAAATGTCCGCTCCAATACCTGCTAAAAGGGGAAAAATCATCTTGACAGTGTTTCCCCGCCGCATTAAAATAGACCCGCAAGGGAGTTCTCGGAAAGAGGGCTGAGAGGAGGGTGATTTCCCTCGACCTCACCTGATTTGGGTAATGCCAACGTAGGGATGCAACACGCTACATTTTTACGAAGCACGGTGGACCCCCGGCGGTATGACCGCTGCGGGGCTTTTTTCATTCCGTGGTATTAGCCGTTCTCCCCTTGCGGGAGGATGGCTTTTTGCTGTTTTCCCTCCCGGCTGTGCCGGGAAAAGCGGCGGATCGGGGGCACCACCTTCCGTCGCACAAGAAAAATAATGCTGAAACAAAGAAAGGAGCATCACCATGAGAACAGCATTATCGATCGCTGGAAGCGATTCCAGCGGAGGCGCCGGTATCCAGGCAGACATCAAGACCATGACAGCCAATGGCGTATACGCCATGACCGCCGTAACGGCTTTGACTGCCCAGAATACGACCGGCGTCACAGACATCCTGGAGGCCACGCCCTCCTTCCTGGCAGCGGAGCTGGACGCCGTATTCACCGATATCTTCCCCGACGCGGTGAAAATCGGCATGGTCTCCTCTGCCGAGCTCATCACCGTCATCGCGGACAAGCTGACCCAGTATGGGGCCAAGCACATCGTGGTGGACCCGGTGATGGTGGCCACCTCCGGCTCTAAGCTCCTCCGTGACGACGCCATCGGCGCCCTGACGGAGCGGCTGCTGCCTCTGGCGGAGGTGCTGACCCCCAACATCCCGGAGGCGGAGATCCTCGCGGACATGAAAATCGAAAGTCCTGCCGACATGGAGACTGCCGCCCGGACCATCAGCGAGAAGTACGGCTGCGCCGTGCTGTGCAAGGGCGGCCATGACCTGAATGACGCCAACGACCTGCTGTGGAAGGACGGCCAGGCCCGCTGGTTCAACGGCCGCCGCATCGACAACCCCAACACCCACGGCACCGGCTGCACATTGTCCAGCGCCATCGCCTCCAATCTTGCCAAGGGCAAGGATCTGGAATCCGCCGTGGAGCGGGCCAAGGCGTATATCTCCGGCGCCCTGGGAGCCATGCTGGACCTGGGCCACGGCCGGGGTCCCATGAACCATCTCTTTGACCTGAAAAGCGAATACTGCGGGGAGGACGCCTGATATGAGCCAGTCTGTTTCCGAACGGCTGCGTCAGGCGGCGGCCCCCATCTGGGAGGAGTGCCTGCGCCACCCCTTTGTCACCGGCATTGGAGACGGCAGCCTTGGCGTGGAAAAGTTCCAGTATTTCATGCTGCAGGACTACCTGTACCTCTTTGACTATGCCCGGGTGTTCGCCCTGGGCGTGGTAAAGGCCCGGGACCCTGCACTGATGCGCACCTTCGCCAAAAACGTGGACGCCATCCTGGGCGGTGAAATGAACATCCACCGGGCCTACATGCAGCGGCTGGGCATCACCGAGGAGCAGGTATTTGCAGTAAAGCCCGCTCTGGACAATACGTCCTACACCCATTATATGCTGGCGGTTGCCGAATCCGGCAGCCCCATGGAGATCGTGGCCTCTATCCTGTCCTGCTCCTGGAGCTATGCCGAGATCGGCCAGGCCCTGGCGAAGCTGCCCGGCGCGGCGGACCATCCTTTCTACGGCGAGTGGGTCCGGGGCTACGCCTCCGAAGACTACGCCGCCACCAACCAGGCCCTCATGGACCTGATGGACGAGTTGGCGGAGGGTATCACCGAAGCCCAGTTTGACCGTCTGGCGGAGATTTTTGTGAATTGCAGCCGCTATGAGCTGGGCTTCTGGGACATGGCCTGGGAGATGCGTCCATGAGCCAGCTGGAATTTGAACACGTCTCCTACCAGTACCCCAGTGAGGATTTTGACATCATCGACAATTTGAGCTTTTCCGTGGAGCCCGGCTCCTTTCACTGCATCATCGGCGTCAGCGGCTGCGGCAAGAGCACCATTTTCCGCATGACCAACGGTCTGCTGCAGCCCAAATCCGGCACCATCCGGGTGGGCGGAAAGCCGATTGGAGAACAGAAGCACTACTGCGGCTATATGCCACAGCGGGACCTGCTGTTCCCCTGGCGGACCATTGGGGAGAACCTGGCCCTGCCCCTGGAGATCATGGGCGGGCTGTCCCGGGCGGAGCGGCGTGAGCGTATTGACGACGCCCTGGCGGACGTGGGCCTGGAGGGCTGCCGGGATAAGATGCCCGACGAACTCTCCGGCGGTATGCGCCAGCGGGCGGCATTCGCCCGGACCATGCTCACCGGCAGTGACCTTCTGCTGCTGGACGAGCCCTTCTCCGCCCTGGATTTCCTCACCCGCATCTCCATGCAGGAGTGGCTGCTGGGCCAGTGGGAGAAGCACAAAAAGACCATCCTCTTCATCACCCATGACGTGGAGGAGGCGGTGTTCCTCTCCGGCAGCGTTCTAGCTGTCACCAGCACGCCCATCCATGCCCTGACGGAGGTCCCCGTTCCCGCCGCCTATCCCCGGACCCGGGAATGTCTGACCCATCCCGACATGGTGGCCCTGCGGGAGGACCTGATCGGCGTGCTGAGAAAGCAGGTGCGGCCATGAAAAAAGCCAACCGGGGCAATCTGCCCGCGCTGATTTTCCTCTTTGTCCTGCTGCTTGCGTGGCAGCTTGGAGCCATGAAGGTGGGCGCCGCCTATATCCTGCCCACGCCCATTCAAATTTTACAGCGGCTCTGGGAGCTGCGCGTTCCCCTGTTCACCGTCCATCTTCCCGCCACCATGCTGGTCACTGGCGTGGGCCTGCTGATTTCTTTAGTTCTGGGCCTGGGACTGGCGGTAGCCATGGACTGGAGCCCCCTGCTGCAAAAGTGCCTGTATCCCGTGGTGGTGGCCTCCCAGACCATCCCCACCACCGCCATCGCACCGCTGTTCGTGCTGTGGTTCGGCTACGGCATCTGGAGCAAGGTGTTGGTGACGGTGCTCATCACCTTTTTCCCCATCACCATCACGGTGTATGACGGCCTCCGGGCCGCCAAGACGGAGATGGCGGAACTGCTGATGACCTACGGCGCCACAAACCGGGACATTTTCCTGAAAATCAAGGTGCCCTGCGCCCTTCCCTACTTCTTCTCCGCCATCAAAATGGCGGTCCCTATGAGCGTCATCGGCGCCGCCATCGGCGAGTGGCTGGGCGCCCAGAGCGGCCTGGGGTACTTCTCCCGCCGGATGATGACCCAGTTGGACGGTGCCGGGGTCTTTGCCCCTATCGTGCTGCTCAGCGCCGCCGCCATGCTGGCGGTGGCCGTGGTGGGCCTCATCGAGCGCAAAGCCGTAAAATGGCGGGGCGAATCCTGAGACCCTTTTTATCACTTTGAAAAAACAATAAGAATGGAGAATTTTCCATGAAAAAGTTTACTGCAATGCTGCTTTCCGCCCTGCTGTGCCTGTCCCTGCTGGCGGGCTGCGGCGGAAACACTGCCTCTGAAAAGCCCGCTGAAAGCGGTGAGCTGAAGGAACTGGACGTGGTGCTGGACTGGTATCCCAACGCCCTTCACGCTTTCTTGTACGAGGCTATCGACAAGGGCTACTACGCCCAGGAGGGCCTGAAGGTCAACATCCGCTTCCCTTCCAACGCCAATGATGCCATCTCCCTGGTGGCCGCCGGAAAGGCGGACATCGGCCTGTACTACCAGCAGGATGTCATCCAGGCCCGGGCGGAGCAGAATGTGCCGGTGAAGTCCATCGGCGCCGTGGTGCAGGCTCCTCTGAACATCATCCTATCCCTGAAGGAGAAGGACATCACCTCCCCATCCGACCTGGTGGGCAAGACCATCGGCTACGCCGGCACGGAGCTGTCCGAGGCTCTGATCCGCAGCATTATGGAGAATGTGGGTGCCGATTACAGCGACGTGACCATGATCGACGTGGGCTTTGACCTGATGAGCTCCATGACCACCGGCAACGTGGACGCCACCATCGGCTGCCTTGTGAACCACGAGGTCCCCCAGATGGAGGAAGAGGGCTTCGAGGTCAACTGGTTCGACCTGGATGACTACGGCGTGCCCACCTATTACGAGGGCGTGTTCCTGGCAAACGATGACGCTATCGCCAACGACAGCGAGACCCTGGCGGCCTTCCTGCGGGCGTCCTACAAGGGCTTCACGGACATGCAGGCCAATCCCAAAGAGGCCCTGAACATTCTCCTTGCCAACCAGAACGAGGAGAACTTCCCCCTGTCCGAGACTGTGGAGGCCAAGAGCATGGACACCCTGCTGCCCCTGATGGAGACCATGACCGCGAAATTCCTGTCCCAGTCCGACGAGTGCTGGCAGGAAAACATCGACTGGATGCTGGCCCAGGGGCTCATCAGCTCCGCGCCCGCTCTGGATGACGTGCGGGTGAATCTGGACTTCTGAGCGGCATATCATCCTATCTAAAAAGCTGCGGCGGACCGTCAAAATGGCGGTCCGCCGCAGCTTTTTGCCTCACAATGTCCCTGTGCCAGGCAGGCGGCAAAGGCGCGAAAAGTTCCGGTTTTTGCGGCAATCGTTTACGAAATGTTCCTCCCGTGTAAGTTCATAAAAATTTTTATTTAACGGTGCGTAAATTTTACGCAATTTCAATTAACTTTTACGAAGCACGCTGTTATAATCAAAACTGCACCTGCCGGCAGGTCGGCAAAATAAGCGGCATGAGCTTCCGGGTGCCCACCAACGACGTGTCCGTGGTGGACCTGACGGCCCGGCTCATCCAGCCCGCCAGCTATCACGACGTCTGCGTGGCGATGGAAAACGCCGCCCAGAACAGCATGAAGGGCATCATCGCCTGCACCAGCGACCAGGTGGTCTCCTCCGACCTGACGGGCTTCTCCGAGACCTGCATCTTCGACGAGACCGCGGGCATCATGCTGGACGACGACTTCGTCAAGCTCATCGCCTGGTACGACAACGAGTGGGGCTACACCAACAAGCTGCTGGACCTCATCGCCCATATGTATGAGGTGGACAGCCAGGGCTAAAGATTCAAACAGAGACGATTCAAATGCCCGGCAAAAGCAGATGGCTGCTTTTGCCGGGTATTTTTGCTCTATATTGCTGTTCGTTTCCAGCGGACGTCAGGCTTCGCGGGCAGATATCTCCGCCTCAACGGCCCGCATGGTGCGGCGCAGGAAAATGGCGCTGAGGGTCACGGAGGCAATCTCCGCGATGGGGAAGGACCACCACACCAGCTCCAGACGGCCTGTCTGGGCCAGGAGCCATGCCGCCGGGAGCAGGACCACCAGCTGGCGGCAGATAGACACCACCATACTGTACATAGGATTGCCGATGGCCTGGCACACGGAACCGGAAATGATGCAGAAGCCCGCCAGCAGGAAGGAGATACTGATGATGCGCAGGGCGGGGATGCCGATGGCGGTCATCTCGGCGGAGGCATCGAACAGGGACAGCAGCGTGGCCGGGGCAAGCTGAAACACCGCGAAGCCCACTGTCATAATGCACATGGCGGTGCAGATAGTCAGCCGCACTGTCCGCTTTACCCGGTCCAGCCGGGCGGCGCCGTAGTTGTAGGAAATAATGGGCACCATGCCGTTGTTCAGGCCAAACACCGGCATGAAAATGAAGCTCTGGATCTTGAAATAGGCGCCGAACACCGCCGTGGCGGTGGGGGTAAAGACGAACAGAATTTTGTTCATGCCGAAGGTCATCACGGAGCCGATGGACTGCATGATAATGGAGGGGATGCCCACCCGGTAGATTTCCCGCACCGCCGTCTTGTCAAAGCGAATGAGGCGGAGGCGGAGGTTGATATCGGGGTTATGCTTGAAGTTGAGAAGAATGGCAAGCCCGGCGCCCACAAACTGGCCCAGCACCGTGGCCACCGCCGCGCCGGTGACGCCCAGCCTCGGCGCGCCGCACAGGCCGAAGATGAAAATGGGGTCCAGCACGATATTGGTGATGGCGCCGATGAGCTGTGTAAACATTGCCAAAGTCGTGCGTCCGGTGGACTGGAGCAGGCGCTCAAAGCAGAACTGGCAGAAAATGCCCACAGACAGGCCCAGGCAGATGCGGGTGTAATCCGTGCCCATCTCCACGATCTCCGGCACCGTCTTGGCCTGGGCCATGAAGAAGGGCCGGGACAGGAAAATGCCGATCAGGGCAAATACCACGGCACTGCACAGAGACAAAAAGATGCCCGCGCCCGCCGCCCGATCCGCCATCTCCTGCTTCTTTTCACCCAGGGAGCGGGACAGCAGGGCGTTGATGCCCACGGCGGTACCTGCGCCCACGGCGATCATCAGGCTCTGGAGCGGGAAAGCCAGGCTGACTGCGTTCAAGGCGTTCTCGCTGATGCGGGAGACGAACACGCTGTCCACCACGTTGTACAGGGCCTGTACCAGCATGGAGATCATCATGGGCACGGCCATGCCGGCCAGCAGACGGCCCACGGGCATGACGCCCATCTTGTTTTCCTGGGGTGCCGCACCGGCGGCGGGGGTGTTCTCGTTCATTTCCGATGTTCCTTTCGTTTTGGGATCGGCAGAAAAAGGACGCGGCCCGAAGCCGCGCCTTTTCAGGGGCATTTACTTTTTCAGCTCGCCGGTAGCCAGCTGGGTCAGATAGGCGTTCAGGAAGCCGTCCAGGTCGCCGTCCATGACGCCGTCGATGTTGCTGGTCTCAAAGCCGGTGCGGGTATCCTTCACCATCTGGTAGGGCATGAACACGTAGGAGCGGATCTGGCTGCCCCATTCGATCTTCATCTGCACGCCCTTGATGTCCGAGATCTTCTCCGCGTGCTGCTGGGCTTTCAGCTCCAACAGCTTGGCCCGCAGCATCTTCATACAGTTGTCCTTGTTCTGGAACTGGCTGCGCTCCTGCTGGGAGGCCACCACGATGCCCGTGGGCTTGTGGATCAGGCGGACTGCGGAGGAGGTCTTGTTGACGTGCTGGCCGCCGGCGCCGCTGGCCCGGTAGACCTGCATCTCAATATCTTCTTCACGGATCTCCACAGAGTCGTCGTTCTCCAACTCCGGCATCACCTCAATGGCGGCGAAGGAGGTCTGGCGGCGGGCATTGGCGTCAAAGGGTGACACCCGGACCAGACGGTGGACACCGTTCTCGCTCTTCAGCAGACCATAGGCATTCTCACCCTCGATGGAGATGGCAGCGGATTTGATGCCCGCCTCGTCGCCATCTTCATAATCCAGAATTTTGTAGACGAAACCGTGGCGCTCGGCCCAGCGGGTGTACATCCGGTAGAGCATCTGGGCCCAGTCCTGGGCCTCGGTGCCGCCGGCGCCGGCGTGGAACTGCAGAATAGCATTGGAGTTGTCATACTCGCCGGAGAGCAGGGTGGTCATCCGGGTCTCCTCCACCCGCTCCTCCAGGTCGGCGAACTCGGCCTTCAGTTCCTCCAGAATGTCGGCGTCGTCCTCTTCCTGGCCCATCTCGCACAGGGTAGTCAGGTCTTCCCAGGAGGAAATCAGCTTCTCCTGCCGGGTGATCTTGTTCTGCAGCTGCTTCAGCCGCATCTGCACCTTTTGAGAGCGCTCCAGGTCGTTCCAGAAGCCGTCCTGCGCCGTCTCGTCCTCCAGCCGGGCTGCCTCCTGCTTCGCGCTTTCAATATCCAGCGCAGCGGACAGCTTGTCCAGCTCCGGGCCAAGGTCCCGCAGCCTCTGCTTATAAACATCATATTCGATCAAAGCCATGGCGGTTCTCCATTCTCCGAATTTCTTTAGCCATAGTATTATATAGGAAGCGGATTTATTTGTAAAGGAAAACATGGGGTTTCAAAAAAATAGGGCCGAAAAGGGCTGCGTTCATAATTTGTTCATGAATGCAGACGTGGTTTCAGCTATGGTATAGATAGGAATATTATGTAACCATGAGTCCGGGATTTTTCGAGATTTGATGGAGGGTTGTTCTATGAAACGATTATGGAAAACGAAGCTTCCGGCCTTCCTGCTGGCCGTTGTCATGGTCGTGGGCATGGTCCCGGCGGCCTTCGCCGCCAGCGCGGACATCACCTACACGGTGGACGCAGGCGAGAAGGTGGAGCTGAAGGCCAGCAGCTTCAAGACACTGTTTGAGAAGAAGTACAGCAATTTCTGCGCCCTGCGCTTCACCAACACCGACGGCTTTGACGACTACGGCCGTTTCTACACCGACAATTACAACGGGAAAAAGACGTACCTCGACGAGGCCGACATGGAGGACGCCTATTTCTATTACAGCACCAAGGATATGACCGATGAGGACACGGATTTTTCCCTCTCCGGCCTGACCTTCGATGCCGACGATGACGCCAAGAGCGCCACACTGTCCATGAAGTTCACCCTGTACGGCAGCAACTGGAGCAACCGCGTCACCGGCACGCTGGAGCTGAACGTGAAGCGGGATGGCAGCGGGGACGAGGACATCGTCTGGGAGATCGACCCGGACGAGGAGATCTCCTTTGACCGCCGGGATTTCCGGGATCTCTTTGAGGAGGAGTACAGCGATTTCTCCCACATGGAGTTCACGGACGCCGAGGGGCTGGACGACTACGGCGCCCTGTACACCTACGACCGGAAGAACGAGGAGGTCATTCGTCTCCGGGAGAAGAATGTAGATGACTACAAGTTCTATTATACCTCCACTGAAACGGATTATCTCATCAGCAGCCTGACCTTCTGCGCCGACAAGGACGCCGACGGCAAGGTGGTGACGCTGGACTTCACCCTGTACGGCAAGACCAAGTCCCAGACGGTGGACGGCACGCTGGTCATCAAGATCGGCGACGTAAAGGAGACGCCAAAAAAGAGCGACATCAGCTACGCGGCCCAGCCGGAGCAGGAGACGAAATTCGACCCGGAGGATTTCAACAACTTCTACCAGAAGGAGTACAGCGGCGACGTGATCTACGTCCGCTTCACCGGGTCCGACAATCTGAAGACCAGCACCGGCAAGCTCTACTACCGCTATGATTCCCGCAGCGAGCAGAGCTTCACCGCCTCTGATCTGAAGAACTATTACTTCTACTATGACGAGGACGATCTGCCCGAGGATGACGACCGCTGCTTCCCGCTGGAGGACCTGAGCTTCGTGGCCGCCAAGGGCTTCAGCGGCACCGTGACGCTGGACTTCACAGCCTACCGCTCCAGCAGCAGGAAGGTCACGGGTACCCTGAGCATCACCTCGGAGAAGGGAGCCACCACGGTGGCCGTCAGCTCTGTCCGGTATTTCACCACCAGCGGCACCGCCGTCCAGATCAACGGCAACGACATTGCCCGGACCTACGCCAAGCAGTACCCCGGCAGCACCCTCCAGTCCGTGGAGCTGCTGAACGTCCCCACCGCGGGCGGATTATACTATGATTACTACTCCAGCGGACGCACCCAGCTCACCAGCACCAGCGGCGTGGGACAGGCCTTCTACGTCAATCCCTCCGGCGCTCAGCGGGATTTGAACAAGCTGACCTATGTACCCTCCGGCACCAACTACTGTGCCGATGTCATCTTTACCGCCAGGGGAAGCGGAAACCACGCCATGCTGGGCTCCATCACCATCAGCGTCACCAAGTCTCTGGTCTCTGAGATTTACGGTGCCACTCCCAAGAACACTGCCGTTACGATGCCCACCGGCTCCTTCTACAACGTGGTCTACACCGCCACAGGCAAGGCGATGAACTCCATCCAGCTTATGGAGCTGCCTGCCGCCGCGGTGGGCACCGTCAAGCTGGCGGACGGCACCAAAGCGGATCTTTCCACCAAGTACACCTACGCCGACGGCGCGAAGTCCATCGGCAAGCTGCGCTTTATCCCTGCCACGAATTATACCGGCTCCGTGGAGCTGCCCTACATGGCCTATGACAAGGACGGCACCGCCATTGCCGCCGGAAAGTTCTGCCTCGGCGTGGTCAGCAGCGTCAAGAGCTTCTCCGATGTGCCCAGCAACAGCTGGTGCTACAAGTACGTCACGGAGCTGTCCGACGCGGGCGTCATCGACGGATACGCGGACGGCACCTTCAAGGAGAAGAACGACATCACCTACGGCGCGGCGCTGAAGCTCATCATGCTGGCAGCAGGCTACCCCGCTCAGGCAAAGACCGGTCAGCATTATGCCAGCGGCTATCTGACCAAGGCCCGTTCCGAGGGCATCATCACCCGCAGCAATGTGGATCTGGACGGCGGGATCACCCGCCAGCAGGTGGCCCAAATTGCCGCCGGGGCCATGAAGCTCACCAGCACCGCCGGTGCCAAGAACTTCACGGATACGGATGACGCCTCCGTGCTGGCTCTGAACGCCGCCGGTATCGTGGAGGGCTATTTCTCGGGCGGTGTCTACACCTTCAAGCCCAATGCCACCCTGACCCGGGGCCAGGCGGCCGCTATCGTCTGGCGGATGCGGAATTACAACAAATAAATTACCCTGTATCCAAAAGCATCCCGCGCCGAATGGCGCGGGATGTTTTGCTACTTCTGAACGCTTCTGCCCAGCACATCGGAGACCTCGGAAATGGTGATGAAGGCATCAGGGTCCGCTTCTGACACCAGCGCCTTCATTTTGGCGATTTGAAAGCGGTTCACCACAAAGTAGATGACGGTCTGGTCGGTGCCGGAGTAGTAGCCCCGGGCGCCAATGTGCGTAATGCCCCGGCCAAAGGCGTCGGAGAGGGCATTGCTGATGGTGTCGGCCTTTGTGGTGACGATCATGGCGGACTTGGCCTTGTCCAGGCCCTCCACGATGAAGTCCACCGCCTTGATGGCCGCGCAGTAGGTCACAATGGAATACAGCGGCAGGACCCAGCTCCGAAAAATACAGCCGATGGCGATGTACAGCAGCACGTTATAGGCCATGACAAAGGACCCTACCGTCAGCCCCAGCCGCTTTGCAAAGATCACCGCCATGACCTCGATGCCGTCAATGGCGCCGCCGAAGCGGATGGTCATACCGCTGCCGATGCCGGAGATCAGACCGCCGAACAGGGCGCACAGCAGCAGGTCCTGCCCCGCGAAGGGAGATGCGGCGGAGACGTCCACCGGCAGGATGTCGGTGATGACGTAGGAGGCGGTGGAGTAGATGAACACCGCCCAGAGGGAGCAGACAGTAAATGCCGTGCCCTGCTTCTTCCAGCCGAAGAGAAACAGCGGCGTGTTCAGAAGCAGCAGGAACAACGACAGCGTCCAGCTCTCCGGCGTCACTTGCCACAGCAGCATGGAGGTGCCGGAAATGCCGCTGTCGTACAAATGGACAGGCGCCAGGAACATGGTGACGCCCACGGCGTTGACCACACCCGCCGCGAACAGCAGCAAAAAGGACAGCGGCCGCAGGCCGTGAAGCTGATTTCTCAAAGTCTTTATGATGTTTTTCACCGATTACCTCCTCAAAAAAATAGAAATAGTGGCTCCATGATACCATGGAGCCACTGCGAAACGCCGCTAAGTATTTGTTAAGGATCACAGGATTCGTCCGCCCCACGCTTCGGTAAACTGCCCCCCGGCGATAGCCGGGACGCCGTTTACGAACACATCGTCCATTCCCTGGGCCAGCCGTTCCGGAGCTAACCAGGTGTCCGCCTCGTGGACCCGCTCCAGGTCGAACAGGCACAGATCCGCGTCGGCGCCCACCTCGATACGTCCCTTTTTCACAAGGCCGAAGCGGTCCGCGGGCTGCCGGGTCATCTTCCGCACGGCATCCGGCAACGTCAGCACGCCCCGCTTGCGGACATAAGTCTCCAGGATCCGGGCAAAAGAGCCGTAGACCCGGCGGTGGAGCAGGCCGCTGTCGGGGTAAGTGGAATCGGAGATCACGCTGGAAAATGGAAGCCGCAGGATATCGTCGATGTCCTCCTCATGGGCGATGGTGTCGATCATGGAGACAGCGCAGTGCTCCTCCGCCAGCAGGTCAAACAGGGCGTCATAGGGGTCCTTGCCCCGGACTTCCGCGATCTCCAGGATGGACTTCCCCTCCAGCCGCTGGTTTTCCGGCCGGTGGAGGGAGGTGGGATAGATATTTTCAAAGCCCATCAGCATGGAGATATTTTCAAAATCCGTGCCTTTCTCCATTCGCTCGCGTACCACGGCCCGCTGTGCGGGATCCCGGAGCGCCTCCGTCAAGGCTGACATACCGCCGGCCACGAACTCCGGCGGCAGAACGTGGATGAGCTGGGTGGAACCGGCGGGATACGGGTACACATCGCAGGAGATGTCCACGCCCTCCTGCCGGGCCCGGGTGAGCAGTTCCAGCATTTCCGGCACCAGGCGACGCCAGTTTTTCTTTCCGATGGCCTTCAGGTGGCTGACCTCCACCGGGATATCCAGCGTTCTGGCAACCGTCAGCATTTCCCGCAGGGCATCCACCACGCCGTCGCCCTCCTGCCGCATATGGACCGTAACGGTAACGCCGGAGCCCCGCAGCGGCTCCAGCGCCCGGATGAGCCCGGCAGTGTCGTAAAAGCACTCCGGGGCGTAGCCCAGACCCAGGGAGACGCCGACGGCGCCGTCAGAGAGAGACTGCTCCAGCAGGGCGTGGAGCCGGTGATATTCTTCATCTGTCAGCGGAGCGTCCCGAAAGCCTGCCACACAGGCCCGGAGGGTGCCCATGCCCACCAGCATCCCATTGTTCAGCCGCTGGGGCACCGTGGATGCCTGAGCGCGGTAATCCTCCATAGTGGGGAAATCCCGTCCCTCCGGCAGGCCGCCCACGATGGGGGCCAGATAGCGGAGCAGCTCGTCCCGGTGAGGGCCGGTCACCGGAGCAAGGGACAGCCCGCAGTTTCCGTTCAGCACGGTGGTCAGCCCCTGGGCCAGCTCCGCCTTGCCGTAGTCCGGGCTAAAGAGGGCGCTGTCGCCGTGGCGGTGGATGTCGATGAAGCCCGGCGTCAGATACCGCCCGGCGGCGTCAATGGTATGGACGGCAGGCGCGGCGGATAAATCGCCCACGGCAGCGATGCTGCCGCCGGAGACCGCCACATCACCGAAAAAGGCGTCGGCGCCGGAGCCGTCCAGGATGCGGGCATGTTGAATCAGATAATCGTACAAAAAGGGCCACCTCTTTTCTGTGTCCCCAGTGTAGCACTGTGGAATTCAATTTGCAAACCGGATACTATAAAAAATGGGGACGCCCTTCCGGGCGTCCCCGCTGCTATGTAGGGAAATCTCAGTCGTTGCACAGGCCGGCGGTGATGATGGCCATGGAGTAGACCTCCTGGGCGTTGCAGCCGCGGCTGAGGTCATTGATGGGGGCGTTCAGGCCCTGCAGGATGGGGCCGTAGGCGTCGAAGCCGCCCATGCGCTGGCAGATCTTATAGCCGATGTTGCCGGCGTTGATGTCGGGGAAGATGAAGGTGTTGGCGTGGCCGGCCACGTTGGAGTTGGGGCACTTGGTGCGGGCCACGGTGGGGGACACGGCGGCGTCGAACTGCAGCTCACCGTCGATGGCCAGGCTGGGAGCCGCGGCCTTGGCCTTGGCGCAGGCATTGCGCATCTTGTCCACATCCTCGCCCTTACCGGAGCCCAGGGTGGAGTAGCTCAGGAAAGCGACCTTGGGGTCGATGCCGAAGACCTGGGCGGTAGATGCGGTCTCCAGAGCGATCTCCACCAGCTCGTCCTCGGTGGGCTTGATGTTGATGGCGCAGTCGCCCATAGCCAGGACCTCACGGTCGCCGGTGGCGGAGTCACGGACCAGAATGAAGCAGGAAGACACGATCTTGCTGCCGGGCTTGGTCTTGATGATCTGCAGGGCGGGACGGACGGTGTCGGCGGTGGAGTAGGTGGCGCCGCCCAGCAGAGCGTCGGCATAACCCATCTTCACCAGCATGGTGCCGAAGTAGTTGGCCTGCATCAGGGCGTCACGGCACTGCTCGGCGGTCATCTTGCCCTTGCGCAGCTCCACCATGGTCTCCACCATCTTGTCCATGTCCTCAAAAGTGGCGGGGTCAATGACGATGGCGCCGCGGATGTTGAAGCCGATCTCCTCAGCGGCCTTCTGGATCTCCTCCTCATTGCCCACCAGGACGGGGGTCAGGAAGGTACCGGACAGCAGCCGGGCGGAAGCCTCCAGGATGCGGGGATCGGTGCCCTCAGTGAAGACGATCTTGCGGGGATGGGCCTTCAGCTTTTTGATCAGAAACTCAAACATTTTGATTTCCTCCCTGTTGAATTACGTTTTTTCGAGTTATCATACTGCATTTATTATACACGACTGAACCAAGGGGTCAATTAAAAAAACGCAAATATCAGCACAAAAATTCACACTCTGTCAACCAATTCTTCCGTCAAATATGCAAGACTGTCCGGGTATTCTCCCAATTCCTCGAAAAAAACAGCAAAATACCGATAAATGTCAACCATTTGACAAGGGAAAAGACTTGACGGCCTGTCAAAAAAGCGGTATGATAGGGAACGGTAACAAATTGTAACTTTTTCATATGCAGATATAGGAGATCCATGAGTCAGGATTTAACGAAGAAAAAACAGGATACCGTCCAGCCGGCGCAGTCGCCCCGGCGTGCTTCCGCTTCGGGGAAGCGCGTCCTTGCGGCCAGTTCGAGACGGGAAAAAGCCGCCCCGGCCAGAAGGGCAACGCCGACTTCAGGAGGGATCCTCTCCGCCTGGTGCCGGTCAATACGCCGGAAGATCCGGCACATCCAGCGGCGGTGGCACCACATCGTCCGGGAGGTGCGCAAGCACAACTTCCCGGAGTCAGAGCGGACGCCCATCCTTCTGGTGCTGTTCGCCTGGAATATGCTGCCCATGCTGGGCAGCCTCCTGCGGGAAAAGACCTGGGGCCGCCGGAAGCAGTTCTTCCACTCCGCGGAGCAATGGTTGGCAAATTTGGAGCGGCACCGCCTCCACCCGGCCATGTTTTTGGGGGTAGGCTGCACGCTGGCGGTGGTCATCGCCCTGTGCTCCGTATACACGGTGGGCACCACGGTGACCTACGACGGCGAAGTCATCGGCACCGTGGAGTCCCGGTCCACGGCAGAGGCCGCCCGCTCCCGGCTGGAGCGCATCACCACCCGCACCCTGGGCGAGAGCTTCACCATCGACGATTCCCTGATCCAGTATTCCTCCGGTCTTTTAAAGCGGCAGGATGTGGTGGACGGGGACGCCTTTGAGGAGGACCTGTCCGAGGAGATCGGCCTGGTGACTCCGGCCTACTGCCTGTATGTGGACGGTGAGCGCATCGGCGCCACGCCCTACGAGGGCGCTCTGGAAGAGCTGATGGAGCAGATGAAGGCCGCCGTTACCAACGCGGACACCGTCTCCTGCTCCTTCGCGGAGGATGTGGAAATCAAAGAGGAATACGTTTCCACTGACGAGATCATGAATCTGGGCTATCTGGCCGAGATCCTGTACAGCACCAAGACCGCCGAGGTGACCTACGAGGTCAAGAAGGGCGACACCTGGTCGGAGATCGCCGAGAAGCACGGCCTGACCAGCAAGGAACTGCTGGCTCTGAACCCCGGCTATGACACCAACAAGCTGCAGATCGGCGAAGTGCTGACCCTGTCCGCCTCCGTGCCCTACCTGACCATGACGGTGGTCCAGCGGGAGCGGTATGTGGACGAGGTGATGTACGGCATCGAATACACCGATACCGCCAACCTGTATAAGGGCGACTACAAAATCACCTCCGCCGGCCAATACGGCGCCGCCGACGTAGTGGCGACGGTCACCTACGTCAACGGCGAGGAGACGGAGCGCACGGTGCTGTCCTCCGTGACGCTGAAGGAACCCGTGACAGAGCAGCGGCTCCGGGGCACCAAGGAGCGTCCCACCTGGCATCCCACCGGCACCTTCCGCTGGCCTGTCAGCGGCCGCGTCACCTCCTACTTCGGCGGGCGGCGGTCTCCCGGCGGCGTCGGCTCCACCAACCACAAGGGCATCGACATCGCGGCGCCCAGAGGCACGCCGGTCTACGCGGCGGACGGCGGCACTGTTACCTACGCCGGCTGGATGAGCGGCTACGGCTACCTGGTGCGGATCGACCACGGCAACGGCTATGTGACCTACTACGGCCACAACAGCAGCCTGACGGTATCCGTGGGCCAGCATGTCTACAAGGGCCAGCAGATCGCCCGCGTGGGCTCCACCGGCAACTCCACCGGCAACCACTGCCACTTTGAGATCCGCTACAACGGCGTGGCGAAGAACCCCCTGAATTATCTGTGACGAGGTGACGCACCGTGAGCTGTGAATTTCTGAACCTGCAGGAGCCCAGCGAAGGGCCTTATTCCGACCTGGTGGTCGTGGACGGCAAGTTCCTGTTCCTCTCCGGCCTGGTATCTGAGGACTTTGAGACCGGGGAGCTGGTCCCCGGCGACATTGCCGCGGAGACCCGGCAGACCCTGAAGAATCTGGCTATGATCCTGGAGAAGTACGGCTCCGATATGGACCATGTGGTCCGCATTGAGGTGATCCTGGCGGATTTCTCCGAGCGGGACGCCATGAACGCCGAGTACGTGAAGCATTTCGACCCCGCCCATAAGCCGGCCCGCCTGTGCTTCGGCGGCGCGGACCTGGCAGATGGCTGCAAAATCGAGATCATGGCCACCGCCGTCAGAAAATAACAGAAGAAAATGCCGGGAAGCCTTGCTTCCCGGCATTTTACATTTGAGAGAGGGCAGGCAGAAATCCGTTGACACAGGGCAGGCCATGCCGTACAATCGATTCAAACGGAGGCGATGATGATGAAACTTGCGATCAAGACCTGTACGCTGGACATGCCCTATGCCGAGATGCTGGATTTCTGTGTGGCGCAGGGCGTTTCCGCTGTGGAGATCGGCACCGGCAATTGGTCCGGCGCCCCCCATATCGACCTGGAGGAGATGGTATCCTCCGAAACGGCCCGGCAGCGGTGGATGGACGAGCTGCGCCGCCGGGATATCGAGCTGTGCGCTTTGAATTGCTCCGGCAACCCCCTGGCCTATGAAAAGGAGTGGGCTGTGACGGAGAAGACCTTCCGTCTGGCAGAGATGCTGGGCGTGAAAAAAATCGTGATGATGAGCGGCCTGCCCGCGGGCTGCCCCGGCGATAAGACCCCGGTATGGGTGACCACCTCCTGGCCGCCGGAGACCCAGGACATTCTGGACTACCAGTGGAACGAGGTCGCCATCCCCAAGTGGCGGGAGCTGGTGCGGATGGCCGCCGACTGCGGCATCGAGCGTATCGCCCTGGAAAATCACGCCATGCAGCTGGTATACAACCCGGAGACGCTATTGCGCCTGCGGGAGGCCGTGGGTCCCATGGTGGGCATGAACCTGGACCCCTCCCACCTGTTCTGGATGGGCGGCGACCCCATTGAGGCCGCCCGGGTGCTGGGCGAAGCGGGAGCCATCTACCACATCCACGGCAAGGATTCCCGCCCGGAGCGGCGGATGTGCGGTCCCAACGGGATGCTGGACACCAAGCCCATCGACCAGTTCCGCCGGCGCTCCTGGAACTATGTGGCGGTGGGCGCAGGCCACGGCGTCCAGTGGTGGCAGGAGTTTTTCTCTGTGGTGCGCATGAGCGGCTACGACGATGTGGTCTCTCTGGAAATGGAGGATCTGACCCTGCCCATGCTGGAGGGACACCTCAGTTCCCTGCGGACGCTGAAAGAGGCGCTGGTCCTGTAATTTTCCGCGAACTGTGGTACAATATGAGATAAACTCTGACAGATAGGAGAAATAGCCGTGCCCTTTCGGAAAATGGACAGGATCACTCCGGCGCAGATCATCATTCTGGGCTTTTTATTTCTGATCGCCGTTGGAACGGCGCTGCTGATGCTGCCGGTATCCACCAGCGGCCCCGGCGGGGCCTCCTTCCTGGACGCCCTGTTCACCGCCACCTCCGCCACCTGCGTGACGGGTCTGGTGGTTCAGGACACCGCGCTGTACTGGTCCCCCTTCGGACAGGCGGTCCTTCTGGTGCTGATCCAGATCGGCGGTATGGGCGTGGTGACCATGGCCGTGGCGATTTTCATCTTCACCGGCAGGCACATCAGTCTGAAGCAGCGGTGGGTCATGCAGGAATCCATCTCCGCGCCCCAGGTAGGCGGCATCGTTCGCCAGACCCGCTTTATTTTAAAGACTGCCCTTGCCATGGAGGCCGCCGGCGCGGCGCTGCTGGCCCTGCGGTTCTGCCCGCAAATGGGCGTAAAAGGCATCTGGTACGCCGTGTTCCACTCCATCTCCGCGTTCTGCAATGCGGGCTTCGACTTGATGGGTGTCCGCAGCGGGCCTTGCTCGTCCCTGACATCATATACCGCCGACAGTCTTGTCAATATTGCCATCATCCTGCTCATTGTGCTGGGCGGCATCGGCTTTATGACTTGGCAGGACTTCCGGGAGCACAAATGGCATCTGCGGGCCATGCGGCTCCAGACAAAGGTGGTCCTGTCCACCACCGTGATTTTGCTGGCAGTTGGCTTTCTGTACTTTTTCCTCTATGAGTTCCGGCAGCCCCAGTGGCAGTCCCTGGGAACGGGAGAGCGGTTTTGGGCGGCACTGTTCCAGACGGTCACACCCCGCACTGCGGGCTTCAACACCGTTGATCTGAGCCAGATGACCCCGCCTAGCCAGCTCGTCACCATTCTCTTGATGCTGGTGGGCGGCTCGCCGGGTTCCACCGCCGGTGGCTTCAAGACCACCACCCTGGCGGTACTGCTGCTGACTACGGCGGCGGTCTTCCGCCGTCGTGACACTGCCCACTGCTTCGGGCGGCGGCTTCAGGACGAGGCGGTCCACAGCGCCATGGCCCTCTTCGTCATTTACCTGCTGCTGGCGGTAACGGGCGGCATCCTCATCTGCTGCATCGACGGCATCCCCCTGATGGGCGCGCTGTTTGAGTCCTCCTCCGCCGTGGCGACGGTGGGACTGTCCCTGGGCTATACAGCAGGGCTGTCGGCAGCGTCCCGGCTGATCCTGATTTTCCTCATGTACTTTGGCCGCGTGGGCGGTCTGACGGTGATCTACGCCGTGACCGTGAAGGGGACGGGCAAGGTGTCCCAATTCCCCCAGGAACGGCTCACGGTGGGCTGACGAAAGGAGTAACTGCCATGAAATCTGTGCTGCTGATCGGCCTGGGGCGCTTTGGCCGCCACATGGCCATGAAATTTCAGGAGCTGCATCACGAGGTGCTGGCCATTGACAGCGACGAACAGCGGGTCAACGACGCTCTGGACCTGGTGACCAACGCCCAAATCGGAGACAGCACCAACGAGCAGTTCATTGCCTCCCTGGGGGTGCGGAACTTTGATTTGTGCGTCGTTGCCATCGGAGACGATTTCCAGAGCTCTCTGGAGACCACCGCCCTGCTGAAGGAACACGGCGCCCCCTTCGTTCTGGCCCGGGCCTCCCGGGAGGTCCACGCCAAATTCCTGCTGCGCAACGGCGCCGACGAGGTCATCTACCCGGAAAAGCAGATGGCAAACTGGGCGGCGGTGCGGTACAGCGGCGACCACATCTTCGACTACGTACAGCTGACGCCGGACCACTCCATCTATGAGACGGCGGTGCCGGAGAGCTTCGTGGGCAAAACAGTGGTGGAGCTGGCCGTCCGCCAGAAGTACCGGGTGAACATCCTGGCTACGAAGCGGGACGGCGTTCTGGAACCCCTGCCCGGCCCCAACCACTGCTTCACCGCCGACGAGACCATCTTCATCCTGGGCGGCAACAAGGACCTGCAGAAGTTCCTGAACCTGTAACGTGTATCATCTCTCAAAAAGCTCCGAAGCGCAGGCTTCGGAGCTTTTTGGTGCACGAAACAGGGCACCAACGCCGCCAAAAGCCGCCATATGGGGGAGGACATTGTCTGCGCCGCCCCAAAATATCTGTATAAGGAGGAACATATGGAACTGATGAAAAAGCGGCTGGCAAACCTGCTGTCCGTCAAATCCCTGGTGACGCTGGTACTGACGGCGGTATTCGCCTACCTGGCGGTGGAGGAAAAAATCGCCCGGGACTTTATGACGGTCTACACCGTCGTCATCGCCTTCTACTTCGGCACCCAGAGCGAGAAGGGGCAGGACACTCTGGACACCGGAAAGGGGGAGCGCAGTGAGTAATCCCATCGGCCCCGCCGGGCTGGCGCTCATCCAGCGGTTTGAGGGCTGCCGCCTGAAGGCGTACAAGCCCATCCCCACGGAGAAATACTGGACCATCGGCTGGGGTCATTACGGCCCGGATGTGCGGGAGGGGCAGGTCATCACCCAGCCGGAGGCGGACAGTCTTCTGGCAGCGGACTGCCAGCGATTTGCTGACGCGGTGGACGACCCCGCCTATTGCCCGCTGACGGCTCAGCTCAACGCCAACCAACGGGATGCCCTGATCTCCTTTGCCTTCAATTGCGGGGCAGGCTGCCTGAAAACGCTGTGCAAAGGCCGGACCCTGCCCCAGGTTCGGGACGCTATGGTGCTGTACAACAAAGCCGGCGGCAAAGTGCTGCCCGGCCTGGAACGCCGCCGTAAGGCGGAGCAGACCCTGTTCGACACTCCGGCCACTCCGGCGTCTGAAAAAAAGGAGGACAAGACCATGACCTACCCATACCTGAAAGACGTGCCGGAAAAGTTCCGACCCATTATCGAAAAGCTGATGACCGCTGGCATCATCCAGGGCGACGGCAGCGACCCCAACGGCAACGGCGACATTATCGATCTGACCCACGAGCAGGTGCGGACACTGGTGTTCGTCTACCGGGGCGGCGGCTTTGACGCCAGGTTCCGGGAGGCCGGAATGGCTCCGGTGATCGGGGCATAACGAAAAAAGATAGCAAAAAAGCCGCCTCATCCGAGGCGGCTTTTCCATTGGTGCTTTGGCGCTGCATCAGCCCCACAGGGCGGACAGCGTGGGAATGACCTGCTTCTTCCGGCTCATGATTTTGGGCAGGAAGGCACAGTTATCCTCGCTCTTGATGTTGAAGGCCTGGCGGATGGTGTCCTCGTCACCGGTGAACAGGAGCTGGGTGCCCTCCAGCAGCACATCGGTGATCATCAGCACCACGGTATCCAGCCCCCGGGCCTTGCGGATGGCGCCCATGGCCGTCAGGAAATCCTTCTTCCGCAGCAGCAGGCGGTCGGAGTCCATGCAGGTGATCTGGCTCACCGCCAGGTTATGCCCGGCGATGTGGAA
>CAMCNO010000018.1 GCA_945876285.1 uncultured Clostridia bacterium
CAGGCGGTGGTGGTTGAGCCGAGAATCCCCCGGCTTTAGCCGTGGGGAGTGTCAAATACTAATAGTGTTTAATATCTTAAACCATGTACTTTTTAATAATTGGAATTTGGTTTAATAACGCAGATATTGAAAACGAAATAACAAAAACTATCATTCCAATGAAGAGCACCGCAAATGCAGAATTGAAAGATAATGTATTTAATCCTGCTCGAAGATTTAACTGTTCAATCACAAGCGCATGGATGAGATATGCTCCAAAACTGTATTTTGACAGCTTTTGGATATACTCATTTATCCTGTTATGTTGATATTTTCTATATTTAAACCAAGTAAATATAGCCAATGCTTCAAAAAGCACATTCACAGTAAAATATCCGTAGTAATTGGAACAATATGTTTGCGTTTTTAGTGCAACCAACAAATCTAATCCAATAGTGGCTGCAAAACCAATCGCCCCCATTACATATATCATCATTCTTTGCCTTTTGCTCAATACAATCTTATTGACATAATAGCCCAAAACAAAATAGCTCGCATATCCTAAAACGATATGCATATTCATATTGTTTACATCTTGTCTAATTGCATTAGCTCCTTCAATTACGAATCCATTTCCAAAGTCATTTGCCAAAGTAAAAAACTCTGGAATAACAAATGCAAAGAAAAATGCTAACAAAAGAAAATATCGAACCTTATTATCATTTTCCGCAATGGGCTTAATAAAAGGGACACACATATATAGACCAACTATCATAAGTATAAACCACATATGATAGTGACCTGTCGCAAATGCCATTATCTTATCAACCATACTTCCCTCTGTGAATAGGGCATAGATTGATGACCATATAACATAAGAAATAACCATGCGCAGAATATACTTTGTATAAATTGTCTTTAATGGGATATCTCGATTTAGAAATAAAGCACCACTTATCATCACAAATACTGGTACTCCCCATCTCACTATGCTGTCAAAGAAGTTAAATACTTGCCAATCAAATCCGTTTACATCAGTTGAATGCCAATTTTGACCAGAAAGATGTAAAATCATCACTGCAAAAGTAGCAAACACCCTAATATAATCAAAATATATTGTTCTTTCTGCCCAATTTTGCCCGTTCTGCTTCATAACGGTACCTCTGCCCTTTTTCTCATGTTTCTCGATACACCTACGGCAAGATTTCAATTTCAATTTTGTGAGTAAAGCCCTGCTCGTTGACCCGCTGAATGGAACTGCCGGACAGCACCGCCGGGAAATCCAGGGCGACGGAGACAATGTCCTTCGGGGTAAACAGCACGTTCTGCACGAAGTCCTCCCGCAGCAGGACGCCGGAGATGGCGCCGAAGTCCTCGTAGGACCCGCCGGTCTGCAGGAGGTATGCTGTCAGCACCAGTCCCGCCAGCAGGGCCAGCGCAAAGGCCCGGATAGCCCATGTACGTGCCGGATGTTTTGCGTTCCGTGCCTTTGCCTCGCCCCTTTTCTGCGTTTTTTATTTCCGGAACGTGCCGAACAGGCCCCGGACGATCTGTTTGCCCAGCTCCCGGCCCACGGTATTGGCGGCGGAGTTGATGGCCTTTTCCAGGGGGTCCTGCTTTCTGCGGCTGGAGGTGGTTCGGGTGGAAGTGGTGCGGCGGGTAGAGGTGGAGGCGCGCCGGGGCGCGGCGGCCTGACGGTACATCCGCTCCCGTTCCCGCTGTTCCTTCTCCCAGGCGGCCTGCTGAGCCTTCAGTTCCTTCTCCCGGGCTTTCTGCTCCTTTTCCCATGCTGCCTGCCGTGCGGTTTCCTCCTCCCGGACGGTTTCCTGCTGGCGGGCTTCCTCCAGTATCTCATAAGCGGAGCGGCGGTCTACGGCCTCGCCGTATTTTTGAGCCAGAGGGCTGTTTTGGATAGCGGCTTTGACCTCCGCCTCCGGAGCGGCGCTCATGGAGCTGCGGGGCGGCAGGATGTTGGCCTTTTCCACGATGGAGGGGACACCTTTCTCATCCAGTACGGACACCAATGCCTCGCCCACGCCCAGGGCCTGGAGAGCCTCCTCGGTATCAAAGGCGGGATTCACCCGGAAGGACCGGGCGGCGGCCCGCAGGGCCTTCTGGTCGTTGGGGGTGTAGGCCCGCAGGGCGTGCTGCACCCGGTTGCCGATCTGGCCCAGGACGCTGTCGGGGATGTCAGAGGGATTCTGGGTAATGAACCACACGCTGACGCCCTTGGAGCGGATGAGCCGCACCACCTGCTCCACCTTTTCCACCAGCGCCTTGGGGGCATCATTGAACAGGAGGTGGGCCTCGTCGAAGAAGAAGGCCAGCTTGGGCTTGTCCAGATCGCCCGCCTCCGGCAGCATTTCATACAGCTCAGAGAGCATCCACAGCAGGAAGGTGGCGTACAGCAGGGGGTGCTGGAACAGTTCCTGGCACTCCAGAATGTTCATCACGCCCCGGCCGTCCTCGGCCCAGTCCACCCAGTCGGCAATGTCCAGGGCAGGTTCGCCGAAGAAGATGTCGCCGCCCTCGTCCTCCAGCTGCAGCAGCGCGCGCTGGATGGCGCCCACGGACTGGCTGGAGATGTTGCCGTAGGTCAGCTTGTACTCCTTGGCGTTGTCGCCCACGAACTGCACCATACTCCGCAGGTCCTTCAGGTCGATGAGCAGCCATCCCTTGTCGTCCGCAATGCGGAACACGATGCGCAGCACGCCGCTCTGGGTCTCGTTCAGGCCCAGCAGGCGGCTCAGCAGCTCCGGTCCCATCTCGGAGATGGTGGTGCGGACGGGATGGCCCTTCTTGCCATATACGTCGAAGAACCGAACGGGGTAGGCGGTGTAGTCAAAGCCAGTGATGCCCATGGTGTCGATGCTGCGGCGGATGTGCTTGTTCTCGCAGCCGGGCAGGCACATACCGGAGACATCGCCCTTGATGTCCGCCAGGAACACGGGGACGCCCATGTCGCTGAAGGACTCCGCCAGCACCTTCAGCGTGACGGTCTTACCGGTGCCGGTGGCGCCGGCGATGAGGCCGTGTCGGTTGGCCATGCCGGGCTCCAGATAGATGGGGCGGTCGCTGGTTGCCAGCCAGACCTTGTGCGCTTCGTTCATGTACATAGGAAACCCTCCCGTGTTTTCTGAAATATCAGTCTCATGATACCATGAGGGATAGCATTCGTCCAGATTTTACGCAAAAAAGTCCCGCCGATGGTGGCGGGACTTTCAAAATGTTCAGGATGTTCAGCCCTGCCGCTTGGCGTAAAACCGCATGGACAGGGGGACGGATACAGCGTTCAGGAGCACGGCGGCCAACAGCATGATGACCAGGACGGGACCCAGGGAGGCAAAGACCGTTCCGTTGTTCATGTTTTCGACAATGGAGGCAACGGCTCCGGCGCCGCCGCAGATGAGGAAGATAATGAGGAACATGCCCAGCCGCCCTCTTTCCACACCCAGGCGGAACATCAGTGGCAGAGAGAGGGCCAGGATGCAGAGGGCACCTAGGACGGACAGGGCCATGACGCCTGGGAGAAACGCCCGGTCAATCACCAGGGAGAGGGCCGCCTGCAGCAGGCCGGAGAGCACCGCCGCGGCGCCGATACACAGCCAGCCGAACACGTACTTGCCCAGCACGATGTCCCGGGCGGAGTAGGGCATCATGGCGGCCAGCTGGTCCCACTTGCTCCGCTCGTCGTAGGCCAGGGCGGTGTAGGGCAGCATGGAGGTGTAGATGACGGCGAAGGCGTTGTTGAATCCGCTGGGGAGAGCGGAGAACAACAAAATCATCACCAGGAAATACCTCATCTGCTTCCAGATGACATAGGTATCCTTCAATATGAGCGCTTTCATCTGTTCTTCGCTCCTTTCACCAAAAACAGCACGATGTCCTCCACCGAGGGCTTCTCCAATTGGAACCCGGCGGGGGCCAGGTCCCGCTTGATGAGCGCCCGGACGCCGCCGTAGCGGGTCTCCTCCCGGGCCACGATGGCCTCCGGCTGCAGGCAGTCCAGATTCTCCCGGGAGTCTTCGAAGATGCCGTACTGCTCCAGCAGCCGGTCCTTTTCCTCGCAGAACAGCAGGTCGCCCTTGTGGATGAAGGCGATGTAATCGCAGAGCTTCTCCAGGTCGCTCAAAATGTGGGAGGAGATGAGGATGGAATGGTCCTCCTCCCGGGTGAACTCGTTGAAGATGTCCAGCACCTCGTCCCGGACGATGGGGTCCAGCCCGGCGGTGGCCTCGTCCAGCACCAGGAGCTTGGGCTGGTGGCTGAGGGCCACGGTGATGGCCAGCTTCATGCGCATACCGCGGGAGAAGTCCTTGAACTGCTTTTTCTCCGGCAGGTCAAAGCGCTTCAGGTAGCCGTCGTAGAGTTTCTGGTCCCACCGGCGGTAGGTGGCGGCCATGATCTTCCCCACCTGCATGGCGTTCAGGGATTCGGGGAAATAGGCCTCGTCCAGCACCACGCCCACATCCTCCTTCACTTCCCGAAACTCCGGGGAGGAGACGTCCGTGCCCAGCACGGCAGCCGTGCCGCTGTCGGGCTGCAGGGCGCCCATCAGTAGACGGATGGTGGTGGATTTACCGGCGCCGTTCTCGCCCACCAGGCCGCAGATGGTGCCGCTGGGCACCGTCAGGTTCAGGTCCCGGATGGCGAAGTCGCCGAAGGATTTGTTGATGTGAGAGAGTTCAATGGCGTTCATCAGGATTCCTCCTCCAACAGGATGCGGAGCATGTCTTGCAGCTCCGTCGGGGTCACGCCGCAGCTTTTTGCCAGCTCCGCGGCGGCGGACAGGTGGTCCTCCAGATTTTTCAGCTGCTGCTCCCGGATGAGGTCGAGGTTTTTCTCCGCCACGAAGCAGCCCTTCCCTGCCACGGTGGTGACGAACCCCTCGGCCTCCAGCTCGTCATAGGCCCGCTTCGTGGTGATGACGGAAATTTTCAGGTCCTTTGCCAGTGCCCGGATGGAGGGCAGCGCCTCCCCCGGCTGCAGCGTCCCGGCGATGATCTGGGCCTTGATCTGGGAACTGATCTGGTCGTAGATGGGCTGGCCCGCGGTGTTTCGGATAATGAGTTCCATGGAATTCCTCCGTTCGTACTGTGCATGTACAGTATATACAGTATGCACGGTTTGTCAAGGGGGAAATTAATATTTCTTTTTTCTGCCGCCACTAGGAAACGGGCGGAAACTGTGATATACTACGAAACCAGATAAAAAATGGGAGGTCAGGGCCTTTGGAGCGTGTCAGCGGCGTCAACAACTGGAAACTGGTCATCCGCCGGGAGGCGGCAGGCGTTGTCATCCTGTGGGCGGCCACCTGCGACGCCCAGGCGGCCTTGCCGGACAACCTGTTCGGCCTGCCGGTGACGGCCCTGGGCCACCATGCCCTGACGCCGGGGCGTCCCATGCCGGAGGGGGAGGAGGTCCTGGTGACCTGCGGCCCTGCCGGCGGCGATGACTGGGACAACAGCGCCCTGACGGACCTGACGCTGCCGGACAGCCTGGAGCGGGTGGGCGATTACGGCTTTTTCAACTGCCGGACGCTGAAGACCCTGCGGCTGCGGGACACCGTCCGCTATTGGGGCGGCGGAGCGTTGATGAACTGCCGGACGCTGGATACCTTCCACATCGCCTGCACCGGGGCGGAGGGCGAGCTGCTGGCGTATCTCGCGGAGGAGCTGCCCCGGGAGCTGGACGTGACGCTTTATCGGACGGACGGGCAGACAGCCCGGCTGATTTTCCCGGAGTATGTGGAGGTCTACGAGGAGAACTGCCCCGCCCACCACTTCGATTACAACATCTACGGCGCGGGCTACGGCTACCACCACTGCTTTTACCGCAAGCAGTTCAGCTTCAAGACCTACGACGACCTGTGGCGTCCCATGCTGGGCATGGAGTACGACAAAGACTGCGCCCTGCGTCTGGCCTGGTGGCGGCTGCGGTATCCCGTGGAGCTGGCGGATCAGGCGGAGGCGGCTTATCTGGGTTATCTCCGCCAGCGACCCCTTGCTGCCGGGCGGTGGCTGCTGGAGCGGCGGGACACAGAGGGCCTTCAATTTCTGCTGCGGACATTGGACTGGAGCCGGGACGATCTGGCGGCCCTCTGCGGCGAGGCCCGGGAGAAGGACAGCCCAGAGGCTTTGGCCCTGCTTCTGGAGGAACAGCATCGGCGGTTCCCTACGGGATTGGACAAGAGCTTTGACCTGTAAGTGAGACGTATGGACAATCAGAAAGATTTTACCCAAATCGGGCGGGATATTCTGCTTACCGCCCGGAATGAACTGTATATGAACCTGCCCTATCTGGACGTGGCGCTGTGCGCGCTGGACTTCCAGCCCGGCGGCGGGGTGACGCTGTCCATCGCCACCGACGGCGAGACGCTGTACTACGACGGCGCTTATCTGGCGGAGCGGTATCTCCGCAGCCGGGTGTACACCAACCGGGCGTACCTCCATGTCATCCTCCACTGTATGCTCCGCCATCTGGGAAAGAAGCGGGGCAAGGTGCCGGAGCTGTGGGACCTGGCCTGCGACGTGGCGGTGGAGAGCATCCTGGACGGCCTGAACTACCCCTGTCTGGATGGCGGCAGCGTGCCCGCCAAGCGGAAATTCTACGGTGAGTGCCGCCAGGATATGCCGGTACTCACCGCCGAGGGCATTTACCGCCGCCTGCTGCGGCTGAGTCTGCCGGAGTACGAGGTGGCCCAGCTCCAGCGTCGGTTTCTGGAGGACGACCACGGCCTCTGGGACCCGGAAAAGCAGGACGACCAGGAGCAGTCCCAGCAGCAGGATGAGAAGTGGAGAGATTTATCGGAAAAGACACAGACCGGCATGGAGACCGTGCTGGCGGGCCAGGCCACCGGCGGCGAAGCGGTGCTGGAGCAAATTCAGGTGGCCAACCGGGACGACGTGGACTACCGGGCCTTCCTGCGGCGGTTCGCCGTGCCCCGGGAGGTGCTGGGAGTGGACGGTGACGCTTTTGACTACGGCTTTTACTCTTATGGCCTGCGGCTCTACGGCAATATGCCCCTGGTGGAGCCCACGGAGACCCGGGAGGAAAAGCGCATCGAGGATTTCGTCATCGCCGTGGACACCTCCATGTCCACCTCCGGCGAGCTGGTGCGGCAGTTCCTGGCCTGCACCTACGCCATCCTGCGCAGCACGGAGACCTTCACCCGCAAGGTGAATATCCGCATCATCCAGTGTGACGACCAGGTGCGCTCCGACACCGCCATCCATGATTTGGAGGATTTG
Source organism: uncultured Clostridia bacterium (assembly GCA_945876285.1). Taxonomy (GTDB): domain Bacteria; phylum Bacillota; class Clostridia; order Oscillospirales; family Oscillospiraceae; genus Oscillibacter. Next base: position 7,230 of record CAMCNO010000018.1, read on the forward strand.
AAGCGGTACATGGATCACTTCCAGCTTGTCGGTGGCAGCGCCACGGATTTCCGCCCGGTGTTTGAGCACGTTGCCCGGCTGCAGAAAGAGGGGGCTTTCACCTCTCTCCGGGGGCTGGTGTACTTTACCGACGGCATGGGCGTCTACCCCAAGAAGCGCCCGCCCTATGAGACGGCCTTTGTGCTTCTGGAGGAACCGCCGATGTCCGTGAAAATACCGCCCTGGGCCATCCGGCTGGTGCTGGACCTGCCGGGGCTGGAACAGGCGAAGCAGGAAGCCGCCGAGGAATACCCGGATATGATCGACTGGGACGAGCTGCCCCAGCTGTAACGGAGGAATCGCGATATGAACATCAAACAGGCAAAGCAGGAGATCGCCAACACCTTAAAGGCGTATCTCACAAAGGACGAGCTGGGGAACTACCTCATCCCCGCCATCCGCCAGCGGCCCGTGCTGCTGATGGGCCCTCCGGGCATCGGCAAGACCCAGATCATGGAGCAGATCGCGGCGGAGGAGGGCGTGGGGCTGGTAGCCTACACCATCACCCACCACACCCGCCAGAGCGCCATCGGCCTGCCCTTCATTGAAAAGCGCACCTACGGCGGCCAGGAATACTCCATCACGGAGTACACCATGAGCGAGATACTGGCCTCCGTCTATCAGCTCATGGAGCGGACGGGCCTGACCGAGGGCATCCTGTTCCTGGACGAGATCAACTGCGTCAGCGAGACCCTGGCCCCCATGATGCTGCAGTTCCTGCAGTGCAAGACCTTCGGCAATCAGAGGCTGCCGGAGGGCTGGCTCATTGTGGCGGCGGGCAACCCGCCGGAGTACAACAAGTCCGTCCGGGACTTCGACGTGGTGACGCTGGACCGCGTGAAGCGCATGGATGTGACGGAGGATTTCGCCGTCTGGAAGGAGTACGCCCGGCGCAAGGGCGTCCACGGCGCCGTCATCTCCTATCTCGACATCAAAAAGGACAACTTCTACCGCATCGAGACCACCGTGGACGGCTTGCAGTTTGCCACCGCCCGGGGCTGGGAGGATTTGTCTGAACTCATCATTGCCTATGAGAAATTGGGCCTCCGGGTGGACCGGGAGGTGGTGGGGCAGTACATCCAGTTGCCCCGCATCGCCAAGGATTTCGCCAACTACCTGGAACTCTACTATAAATACCAGCGGACCTACCATGTGGATGACATCGTGAAGGGCACCTGGCAGAATATCACCATGCTGGAGCTGCGGGAGGCCCCCTTTGACGAGAAGCTGTCCGTCATGGGCCTGCTGCTCTCCCGCCTGTCCGAGTCCGCCCGGGCCGTCCGGCGTCAGGACGAGTTGACCACCGCCCTCCACACCGCCCTGCTGGACTTCAAAGCCAAGACCGTGGACGGCGCAGAGCCTCAGGTGGTACTGGGCCAGCTTGTCTGGCAGCGGCAGGAGAAGATGCGGCAGGCCAAGGAAGCCGGGAGCCTCGAAAAAGAGACCCGGGACCTGGGGATGTGGGAGGTCAACACCCTGGAGGACTACCGCCAGCAGCTGGCGAAGGAGGACGTCACCGACGCGGCAGAGGCCATGGAGACCGTCCGGGGCTGGTTCGGCATCGAGGTGGAGAAGCGGAAGACCCTGGGCGCGGACACCGGCGCCATGTTCGACAACACCTTCCGTTTCCTGGAGCAGACCTTCGGCCAGGACCAGGAGCTGGTGCTGTTCGTGACGGAGGTCACGGCCGGGTACGATACCAGCTGGTTCGTGGAGAACTTCGGCTGTGACGCCTACTTCCGCCACAACAAGGAGCTTTTGTTTGACGACACCCGGCGCCGTATCCGGGAGAATATTGCCGCGGCAAAGACGAGAAATAAGGAGGAAAACGCCCATGAATGAGGATTTGAAGCGCATTGAGGAAGTGCTGGACGAGAAGGTCCGGCCGTCCCTGCGGGCCCACGGCGGGGAGATCCAGGTGGACCATTTGGAGGATCAGGTGCTGTATGTGAAGCTGCTGGGCCAGTGCGCCGGGTGCCCCTCTGCCGACCTGACCAACGAGACGCTGGTGGAGGCGGAGTTGGTAAAGGCTCTGCCGGAGCTGGTGAAAAAGGTGTCGGTCATCCAGACCGTCAGCGATGAGCTGTGGGAGCAAGCGAAACGGCTCCTGCGGGACCATCATCTGTGAAAGACGCAAAAAATGCTGTGCCGGAGTTCGGCACAGCATTTTTGTTGGAATCACTTCATTAACTCACACACCAGGTCGGTGTAGCCGGAGGGGTCCTCCAGGGGCAGGCCTGCGATGAGCAGCGCCTGGTCGTACAGCAGCTCGGCGTACTTCTTCGCCTTGTCCGGGTCGGCGGTAACGGCGGTCTCCAGAGCGGCGAAGACGGGATGCTCCACATTCAGCTCCAGGATGCGGTCGGCCTTGATGGTGCTGTCAGGCTGGACGGACTGGAAATACTTCTCCATCTCGAAGCTCAGGCCCTCGCCGGCAGTGAGGCAGACGGGATGGGACTTCAGGCGGGCGGAGGCCTTGACCTCCTTCACCTTGTCGCCCAGGGCCTCCTTGACGAAGTCGAAGGTCGCCTTGTGGCTGTCGGCGGCCTCCTCGGCCTTCTTCTCAGCGCCCTCCTCGATCTCCTGGTCCAGAATGGAGCGCAGCTCCTTGTCGTCCTGGCTGCGGATGGTCTGGGCGCAGAACTCGTCGATGTCCTCGGTGAAGTACAAAATCTCGATGCCCTTGTCCTTCAGCATCTCCGTCTGGGGCAGCTTGTCCACCTTGTCCAGCGTCTCGCCGGAGGCGTAGTAGATATACTTCTGATCCTCCTTCATCCGGCTGACGTACTCCGGCAGGGTGACGGGCTTCTTCTCTGTGGAGGAGTAGAACATCAGCAGGTCGCTGAGCAAGTCCTTGTGGGCGCCGTACTCGCTGACCACGCCGAATTTCAGCTGGCGGCCGAAGTTCTTCCAGAATTTCTCGTAGCCTTCCCGGTCGTCCTTCATCATCTTAAGAAGCTCGTTCTTGATCTTCTTCTCCAGGTTGGTGGCAATGACCTTGAGCTGGCGGTCATGCTGCAGCAACTCACGGGAGATGTTCAGGCTCAGGTCGGGGGAGTCCACCACGCCGCGGACGAAGCGGAAGTGCTCCGGCAGCAGGTCGGCGCACTTGTCCATGATGAGCACGCCGTTGGAGTAGAGCTGCAGGCCCTTCTCGTACTCCTTGGTGTAGTAGTCATAGGGGGTAGCGCCGGGGATGAACAGCAACGCCTTGTAGGTGACGGCGCCCTCGGCGGACACGGCGATGACCCGCTGGGGGTCGGTGTAGTCGTGGAACTTATCCCGGTAGAACTTGTTGTACTCCTCCGGCTTCACGCTGGACTTCCGGCGCTGCCAGATGGGCACCATGGAGTTCAGGGTCTCCACCTCGGTGTAGGTCTCATACTCCGGCTTGTCGTCGGGGCAGCCCTCCTTCTTGCGGGTCTTGCTGACCTCCATGCGGATGGGGAAGCGGATGTAGTCGGAATATTTCCGCACCAGCTCCTGCAGCCGCCAGGACTCCAGGAACTCGCTGTACTTCTCGTCGTCAGTGTCGGGCTTGACGTGCATGATAATGTCTGTACCCACGGTGTCCTTCTCACATTCGGTGATGGTGTAGCCATCGGCGCCGGCAGACTGCCACATATAAGCGTTGTCAGAGCCGTACTTCTTCGTCACCACGGTGATGTGGTCCGCCACCATGAAGGCGGAGTAGAAGCCCACGCCGAACTGGCCGATGACATCGGTGTCCTTGGCGTCATCGCCCACTTCCTGCTTGAACTTGTAGGAGCCGGAGGAGGCGATGACGCCCAGGTTGTTCTCCAGGTCTTCCTTGTCCATGCCGATGCCGTTGTCAGACACGGTGATGAGGCGGCTTTCCTTGTCCACCTTCAGCTCGATCTTGAAATCCTTGCGGTTCAGGCCCACGGACTCGTCCGTCAGCGCCTGATAGCACAGCTTGTCGCAGGCGTCGCTGGCGTTGGAGATGATCTCCCGCAGGAAGATCTCCTTGTGGGTGTAGATGGAGTTAATCATCAGGTCCAGGAGCCGCTTGGATTCAGCTTTGAATTGCTTTTTTGCCATGATGTAGTTACACTTCCTTCATTGTATTTTAACAACGGTTAGCACTATAGCACAGAGAGTGCTAAAAATAAATGACCAATTTGTAAATTCTGGCGGCGGGATGTTGTCTGGGGCTTGGTTTGCGAGTAAAATACAAAAAAAGACCAACGGCACAGCCGCCAAAAGGAGTTTGCGAAGAGATGCTGTATAAATTGAGATGTGCAGTGGCGAGATTCATGTATGGCCGCAACGGCATGGACCAGCTGAACCGGGCGCTGTTCTGGGGATATATGGGCACCTTTTTGGCGCAGGTTCTCTTTTCGACCCTGCGGTGGCAGGTGCCTGCCCTGCTTTGCGAGATCCTGCTGTGGCCGCTGATGTTCCTGATCTTCTTCCGGATGTTCTCCAAGAACCTGCCGAAGCGGCGGGCGGAGAACCAGAGGTTCTGGAACTGGTGGTGCGGCGTCAAGAGCCGGAACGCCGGAGCCAAGGCCCGCCACGCCGACAAGGACCACAAATACTTCACCTGCAAGACCTGCGGCACCATCTGCCGGGTCCCGGTGGGCAAGGGGAAGATCATCATCACCTGCCCCAAGTGCGGCGCACAGATCCATGGAAAATCATAAAAAATACAGCTTGCTTTTGGCATCATGACATTGTGCCGAAAGCAAGCTGTATTTTTGTGCTCAGGTGTCCGAATGGCCTCCGTGGGTATCGGTGTACAGCTTCAGCAGGTGGACGAATTCCTGGCGGCGTTCGTCCCGGCTGCGGAGTTGGAGCCGGTTCAGCAGGGGACGCAGCACGTCCAGTTCTTCCTGGCTCAGCTCAGCAGTGAGCCATTCGTAGTAGAACGATTCCGCGTCCACCTTCGCGTTGCGGATGGCGGCGCCCTTTTCCGTGACAAAGAGCTGCTTCCGCCGTCCGTCCTCGGGATGGGGGCGGCGCTCAATGTAGCCTCCGGCCTCCAGCTTGGCGGCCCGGCGGGCAATGGTGCTCTTGTCCTGGGCATACTTTTGCCGCAGCTGCTCCTGGGTGATGCCGGGGCGGTGCTGGACGGTGTGGATCATATCGTAGTCGGAGAGGGTCAGATTCGTGTGGCCCAGAGCCTGGGCTACGAAACGCTGAGAGTCCTTGTCAATCTTCCGGATACGCCGATTGGTGGGGTCCATGGCGCACCTCCTTCCTGATTCGTTTTTCATATCATAGCGGTTTTCTCAGGTTTCGTCAATTCACAGGACGGGATTTCTGTGGTTTGCACAAATCGTTGAGGCATGCAACGATATTAGTTGACATCTGCAACGGCTGGGACTATGATGTGACTGTGGAAAAACCACAGACACATAACACCTTGCCGCCCGGGAACGGCGAGGGTATGAAACGCCGGGACTGATCACCCCGGCGTTTCTGTTTTTTTGCGGTAAAACATCGGAGGGAGTCATTCTCCGGCGTTTCATAGGGACAATTTGTGAACCTCTACCAAAATAAGTTAATATTTGTTCCAGTGAAGGGGGCTGTGTTTCGGCACAGCCTCCCTTTTCTATTTCTTTCGCATTATTCTGCAATGCGGTACTTCTGCTGCTTGCCAGAGCCTTCCTTAATCAGGAGACCTTTTTCGACCATACCTCGCAGAATCAGGATAGCGGTCGCTTGAGATACTTTTAACTCTGCTTCCACATCTTTGCGAACGATGTATCCTTGTTTTTCAGCCAAACGAAGCAGTATTTCCTGCCGATTTGCTTTATCAGTGACCTTCAAGGGGGCTGTGGCGGTTACATCCCTACGCTCACCTGTGTAGTTAATGTTGGGTACTCATGCTTAAACTCCGTGGTCTTATTCTCAATCATAAATACGGTCTCCGTTCTAATAACTGCTTCTAATAATTATTAGAACGATTATCAGAAAGAAATCAAGAGCGAAAAGAATATGTTTTTGCGTCATGCTGTCGATTGTGCTGCAATAACAAAAGGGATGACTGCTATTGCGTTTTTAATCATACGATTTGTCCCTGTGCATGACATTGGATATCAATGAAAATAACCCTAAACTATGAGTGTCCATTCTGCAGGGTACAGTTTACTTTCAGCGCGCATGAAAAAAGAGCGGATCACAATGAACCGCTCTTTTGGGGAAGTCACTCCATCACAATGAGGGCGATGAGCTCCACCGGCTCATCCGTTTTGTTCTCCAGACCGTGGGAGGCGCCGTAGCCCGTGGCACAGATGTCTCCGGCGTGGACCAGGACCTCCTTGCCGTCGTCATTGAACACGGCCTCGCCCTTGATGATATAGTAAAACTCCGTCTCGTGCTGGTGGTCGTGATAGCCGATGGAGCAGCCGGGGTCAACTGTGATGTGGGCAAACATCCGGCCGTGACCGTAAAGTCCTTCCTTGTCGGTCAGCTCCTTGATGTGGATGAGGCCCTTGCCCTCCCGGATACAGGCATCCTTCCGGGGGCAGTTTTCAGACAGTGTGTACATGAACATCCTCCTCCCGCCCCGCCCTTGCGCGGGCGGCGGCAGCATGATAAAATGAAACTATCCACACTATATCAGACCTGCGGGGGCTTGTCCAGCCGCCGGAAAGGAGTCTTCATGAAAAAAGTATCTCTGCTGCTGGCGCTGGTTCTGCTGCTGACCCTGACCGCCTGCAGAAAAAAGGAGCCGGAGACGCCCACGCCTCCCACGCCACCGGAGCCGGTGGAGGAGGATGTCCTCCGCCTGGAGGAGCTGCGCCTGGAGTTTCCCCGCGGCGGCCTGGGCAAGGACCAGCTTGCCGGGGCGGGGAAGGAGCTGCCGGGGCTACTGAAAGCGTATTTTGAGGAAACGGGCACCGTGGAAGTGGAGCGGGTCACCGTCACGGTGGGCAGCTCTCCCGCGTCCACCGCCCAGGCGCTGGAGGAAGGGCACATCGACCTGGCCTTCCTACCGGGGACGCCCACGCCGGACGGCTCTATTGTCCTGCTGGCGGACGCGTATCCGCTTGAGGATGGCACCTTCCGGGCCGGGAGCCGGGGACTGCTGTGCGCCGCACCCACAGCCTACGGCGAACAGCTTGCTGGCCGGGCTTCCAGCGGCAAGCCCCTGTCCCGCGCCGAGGTGGAGCGGGCCCGATGGGGCACCGTGGCAGGAGACGCCGATTATTTTACCCTGTGGCTGGCGGACAGCTTCGGGGAAGTCTTTGACGGAACTGTTACAGCGTATGACAGCGAGGATGCGCTGCTTGGCGCCGCGGCGGACGGAGCGGTGGACGCCATCGTCATCCGGGACGACGCCCGGAGCACGGCGGACTGGACTGGGGACGGCACCGTCTGGGAGCAGCTCCCGGTGCTGGACGTGACGGAGACAGTATATACCACCGTAGCCGCCGTGGCCCCGGAGCTGGCGGAGGGTGCTTTTGCCCCAGCCCTGGAGCAGGTTTTGCAGCGCATGAGCGAGGAGCACCCGGAGCTGATGACCGTGCTGGGCGCGGAGGCCTTCGCATCCGTGACGGAGGACGGCCTGACCGCCACCCGGCGGCTGGCGGCGCTTTGATAGGAATTGCAAATGGAATATGCAGGGTGTAAAATGCCCCTGTATTTTCCTTTTTGATCGCGTGGTTTTGTATAAATAGCAGAATTTCACTTATTACCGAATTACCACTTTACTTTGCTAATAAAATAAAGTAGAATAAACTCCGAAAGAAAGAGGGGGCATTGCGCGCCCCGTGAGGAGGATATATCCCATGGAATTGGATTTAAACATTTTAAAACCCCAGGAGCGGGTATCTTTGCAGCTTCGATTGCTGTATGAAAAGGCCGGGTTCCGGCAGTACCACATGGGCCGGTTTGAGGAGTACGGCTTGTACCAGGAGAACCGCCGCTTCCTCTCCAGCGAGCAAGTCATCACCTTCACCGACCTGGACGGCCGCCTGCTGGCGCTGAAGCCGGACGTGACGCTGTCCATCGCCAAAAACGCCCAGGTGGAGCCGGGCCAGTGTGGACGGTTCTACTACGCAGAGAACGTCTACCGCCCCAGCCAGGAGAGCCATACCTTTAAAGAAATCAGCCAGATGGGCCTGGAGTGCATCGGTGCGGTGGACGATACCGTGACGGTGCAGGCGGTGTCCCTCGCCATCCAAAGCCTGGCCCTGACGGGCCGGGACTTCGCGGTGGAGCTGAGCCACATGGGCTTTGTCACCGGACTGCTGGACGCCGTGGGTGCCCCGGAGACCATCCGGCCCAAGCTCCTGACCTGCATCCGGGATCGCAACCAGCACGAGCTGCAGCGCTGCGCTGCCGAGGCGGGCCTTTCCAAGCAGGGCGGGGACGCCCTGTGCCGCCTGTCCTCTTTGACGGGCGACTGGAAGACGGTCCTGAACGCGGCGGAGCCTCTGGCCCTCAACGCCGCCATGGGTGCGGCCCTCACCGAACTGCGGACGCTGTGCGAGGCGCTGGAGGCCCAGAGCGAGACGGCGAACCTGAAGCTGGACCTGTCCCTGGTCAACGATATGGAGTATTACAACGGCCTGGTGCTCCAAGGGTATCTGGCGGGCCTGCCCCGGGCGGTGCTCCAGGGCGGACGGTACGACCCCCTGGCGGCCCAGTTCCGAAAGGGCGCCAAGGCCATCGGTTTCGCATTGTACTTAGACGAGCTGGCCCGGCTGACCGACGCTGCCCCGGAGGCGGGAGAGAAGGTCATGCTGAACGTGGCCCTGCCCAAGGGCCGCCTGGGTGACAAGGTCTACGACCTGCTGGCGGGGGTGGGCTACGGCTGCCCCGAAAACTACAACGACACCCGGAAGCTGGTGGTGGAGAACCCCGCCGCCGGCATCCGCTACTTCCTGGTGAAGCCCAGCGACGTGGCCATCTACGTGGAGCACGGCGCGGCGGACATCGGCATCGTGGGCAAGGACATTTTGCAGGAGTCCGGCGCCGACGTGTACGAGCTGCTGGACACGGGCCTTGGCAAGTGCCGCATGTGCGTGGCTGGCCCCAAGGATTTCGCTGACGACCCCGGCCGCACCCTGCGGGTGGCGACGAAGTTCGTGAACATCGCAAAAGCCTACTACGCCGCCCAGGGCCGGGACATCGACATCATCAAGCTGAACGGCTCCATCGAGCTGGCCTCCATTCTGGGGCTTTCCGATGTCATCGTGGACATCGTGGAGACGGGCACGACCCTGAAGGAGAACAACCTGAAGGTCATCACGGAGTTCATGCCCATCTCCGCCCGGTTTATCGCCAACCGGGCCAGCTACCAGTTCAAGCGCCGGGAGATCGACACCCTTCTCGGCAAGCTGACGGAGGTGACGGAGCGGTGATTCCCATTTTAGAATTTGACAAGCTGGCGCCGGAGGACATCCTGAACCGGGACATTCAGGCCGAGGAAAACGTCAGCGCCGCCGTGGACGCGGTGCTGGCGGAGGTCAAGGCAAACGGCGACAAGGCATTGAAAGATTACACCAAGCGGTTCAACGGCGTGGAGCTGGAGGATTTGCAGGTGACGGAGGCGGAAATCGAAGCCGCCTGGAACTCCCTGGACGCCGAATTCATCAAAACGCTGGAAATGGCGGCGGAGAACATCCGCCACTTCCATGAGCGGCAGGTCCACAAGGATTTCGTGCTGACGGACAAGCCGGGCATTCTCATGGGCCAGCGGTACACCCCCATCGAAAAGGTGGGCATCTGCGTGCCCAGCGCCCCGGCGGCATTTCCCTCCACCATTTTGATGAACGTCATCCCCGCCAAGATCGCGGGAGTGAAAGAAATCGTGGTGGTGACGCCACCGGACAAGGACGGCGCCATCGGCGCCGAGGCCCTGGCGGCGGCGAAGATCGCCGGTGCGGACAAGATCTTCAAAATTGGCGGCGCCCAGGCGGTGGCGGCCCTGGCCTACGGCACGGAGAGCGTGCCCAGGGTGGACAAGGTGGTCGGCCCCGGCGGCATCTTCGTGGCGACCGCCAAGCGGAAGGTGTTCGGTCAGGTGGCCATCGACATGATCGCGGGCCCCAGTGAGATTCTGGTGCTGGCGGACGGCAAGTCTGACCCGGCCTGGGTGGCGGCGGATATGCTGAGCCAGGCGGAGCACGACGTGCTGGCCTCCGCCGTGCTGGTGACCGACAGCCGGGAGCTGGCGGAGCAGGTGCAGCAGGAGCTGGAAGTCCAGCTTGTCAGCCTGCCCCGGCGGGACGTGGCCCGGAAATCCATCGACGACAACGGAAAAATCATCGTGACGGACAGCCTGGACAAGGCGGCGGAGGCTGCCAACCGCATTGCCCCGGAGCATCTGGAGCTGTGTGTGGATGACCCCTTTGCCCTGCTGCCGAAGATCCGCAACGCGGGCAGCATCTTCCTGGGCCGCAGCGCCCCGGAGGCCCTGGGCGACTACTTCGCAGGCCCCAACCACACCCTGCCTACCTCCGGCACGGCCCGGTTCTCCAGTCCCCTCAGTGTGGACGACTTTGTGAAGAAATCCAGCTTTCTCTACTATGACCAGGCGGCGCTCTCTCCTGTGGCGGAGCGCATCGCTGATTTTGCCCGGCGGGAGGGCCTGGAGGCCCACGCCCGTTCCGTACTCATCCGAACTGAAAAAGGAGGAAACGCCCAATGAGCAAGTTCCTTTCCAAGGAGGCCAGCCGTCTGGCCCCCTATACCCCCGGCGAGCAGCCCCAGGATCAGCAGTATGTGAAGCTGAACACCAACGAAAGCCCCTTCCCGCCCGCCCCCAAGGTCGTCAAGGCCCTTTCCCGGGCGGAGCTTTTGAAGCTGAACCTGTACTCCGACCCCACCTGCACCCGGCTGGTGGAGGCCATCGCCAAGCGGTATGAATTACAGCCCGAGAATGTCCTGACGGGCAACGGCTCCGACGAGATCCTGGCCTTTGCGTTCCGGGCCTTCTGCGGCGAGGGCAAGCCCCTGGCCTACGCCGACATCACCTACGGCTTTTACAAGTCCCAGGTGGCCCTGTTCGGCCTGGAGGCCAAGGTCTTCCCCCTGCGGGAGGATTTCACCCTGAATGTGGACGACTACATGGACTTCCCCGGCACCATCGTTATCGCCAATCCCAACGCTCCCACGGGCATGACCGTCTCCCGGGCGGACATCCAGCGGCTGCTGGAGGCTGACCCTGACCGGGTGGTCATCGTGGACGAGGCCTATGTGGACTTCGGCGCCGAGAGCTGCGTGCCCATGATCTACCGCTATGACAATCTGCTGGTGGTCCAGACCATGTCCAAGAGCCGGTCTTTGGCCGGCGGGCGCGTGGGCTTCGCCCTGGGCAGCCCTGAACTGATTGCCGCCCTGAACCGGGTGAAGTACAGCTTCAATCCCTACAACGTGAACCGCCTGTCCATCGTGGCGGGCGCCGCCGCCGTGGAGGACGAGGACTACTTCCAGACCTGCACTGCCGCCATCCGGAACAACCGGGCCTGGACGGTCCGAGAGCTGGAGGCGCTGGGCTTCTCCGTCCTGCCCTCCCAGGCCAACTTCATTTTCGCCAAGTCCGATCAAATCCCCGGCGGCGAGCTGTACCGGAAGCTGAAGGAGAACGGCATCCTGGTGCGGTGGTTCGACGCCGACCGCATCCGGGACTACGTCCGCATCACCATCGGCTCCCTGGAGCAGATGGCAGCTCTGGTGGACGAGGTCGCCCGGCTGCTGGAAGAAGTGTAAGGAGGTGCCGCCATGCGTACCGCTGCTATCCGACGCGACACGAAGGAGACTCAAATCGAACTGACTCTGAACCTGGACGGCGCCGGAACATCCTCCATCGCCACCGGCTGCGGTTTTTTGGACCATATGCTGACGTTGTTCGCCCGTCACGGCGACTTTGACCTGACCGTCACCTGCCACGGCGACACGGACGTGGATTATCACCACAGCGTGGAGGACATCGGCATCTGCCTGGGCAAGGCGTTCACGGAGGCCCTGGGCGACAAGCGGGGCATTACCCGCTACGGCCAGTTCCTGCTGCCCATGGATGAGACGCTGGTGCTGTGTGCCTGCGATCTCTCTGGCCGGGATTACCTGGGCTGGGCGGTGGACCTGCCCACGGCCAAGGTGGGCGACTTCGACACGGAGCTTGCCAAGGAATTCTGGCTGGCCTTCGTGCGCAACTGTCCTGCCTGCATCCACATCCGGGAGCTGGCGGGGGAGAACACCCACCACATCCTGGAGGCGGTGTTCAAGGGCATGGGCCGGACGCTGAAAATGGCGGTGGCCCCGGACGAAAAGCATCTTGACGAAATCCCGAGTACGAAAGGTACTCTGTAAAGCGAGTTGATTCCATGATAGCAATCGTAGATTACGGCGTGGGAAACCTGTTCTCCCTGTCCTCCAGCCTCAAGGCCCTGGGCCTGGAGACGGAGGTCACCCGGGACGCGGAGAAGCTCCGGGCGGCGGACCGCATCATCCTCCCCGGCGTGGGGGCCTTCGGCGACGCCAAGGCCAAACTGGACGATACGGGCCTGGTGCCCGTCCTGCTGGAGGAGGCGGAGCGCAAGCCGTTCCTCGGCATCTGCCTGGGGATGCAGCTCCTGTTCGACCGGGGCTTTGAGTACGGCGAGCACGCGGGCCTGGGCCTGGTACCCGGGCAGGTGGTGGACCTGCATGATGATTTGGAGGACAAGACGCTGAAAGTCCCCCATATGGGCTGGAACAGCCTGCAGATCGTGAAGGACGACCCCCTGTTTAAGTATTTCAAGGACGGGGAGTACGTCTACTACGTCCACAGCTTCTACGCGAAAGACTGCGCCGCCAGTACCCTGGGCACCTCTCAGTACGGCAACGTGGCGGTGACGGGCGCGGTGCGCAACGGCAACGTCTGGGGCACCCAGTTCCACCCGGAGAAGTCCGGCGACGCGGGATTGCGGATCCTCAGGGCGTTCGCGGAGCTGTAAGAAGGGGGACAAACGTATGCAGATATTTCCCGCCATCGACCTGTCCGGCGGACAGGTGGTCCGCCTGTATCAGGGCGATTACGACAAAATGACCGTCTACGGCCAGGACCCCTGTGCCGTGGCCCGGGACTTTATTGCCGCCGGGGCCAAGTACCTCCACGTCGTCGATTTGGACGGCGCCAAGGACGGCACGCTGGCGAATTTTGAATCCATTGCCGCCATCGCGAAGCAGGGCGGATTGTACATCGAAGTGGGCGGCGGCATCCGCACCGAGGAGCGCATCCGCCAGTATCTCGATTTGGGCGTTGGCCGCTGCATCCTGGGAACCATTGCCGTGAAAGATTTTGACTTCACCGCCCGCATGGCGCAGAAATACGGCGACAAAATCGCCGTGGGTGTGGACGCCCGGGACGGCTATGTGGCCGTCAACGGCTGGAAGGAGCTGTCCGCCGAGAAAGGCGTGGACTTCTGCCGCCGCCTGTACGCGGCAGGGGTAGGCACTGTTATCTACACCGACATCAGCCGGGACGGCGCCGAGAAGGGCACCAATCTGGACTTGTACCGGGAACTGGCGAACATCGAGGGCCTGAAGGTCACCGCCTCCGGCGGCGTCAGCTCTCTGGAGGAATTGAAGGAACTGCAGGCCATCGGCACCCACGCCGCCATCCTGGGCAAGGCGCTGTACACCGGGCGGCTGGATCTGAAAACGGTGATTGAGGAGGTGGGCGCATGTTAGCCAGACGCATCATCCCCTGCCTGGACGTGAAGGACGGGCGGGTGGTCAAGGGCACCAACTTCGAGGGGCTCCGTGACATGGCGGACCCGGTGGAGATGGCCCACTTTTACAATACCTCCGGCGCCGACGAGCTGGTGTTTTACGACATCACCGCCTCCGTGGAGGGCCGGAACCTGTTTACCGACATCCTGCGCCGGGTGGCCAGTGAAATTTTCATTCCCCTCACCGTGGGCGGCGGCATCCGCACCCTGGATGACTTCGACCGGGTGCTGAAATGCGGCGCCGATAAGGTGAGCGTCAACTCCGGCGCTATCGCAGACCCCAGCATCATCGGCGCGGCGGCCAAGAAATACGGCGACCAGTGCGTGGTGCTCAGCATGGACGTGAAGCGGGTGGACGGGCAGTTCCGCCTGTTTGCCAAGGGCGGCCGGGAGGACACCGGCATCGACGCCATGGACTGGGCTGTCAAAGGTGTGGCGGCAGGCGCGGGCGAGATCGTGCTGAACTCCATCGACACCGACGGCGTGAAGAACGGCTTCGACCTGGAAATGCTGGACGAGCTGGCCTCCCGGGTGTCTGTGCCCATCATCGCCAGCGGCGGCGCTGGCAATATGGAGCACTTTGCCGAGCTGTTCACCCACCCCAGCGTGGACGCGGGCCTGGCGGCATCTATTTTCCACTCCAAGCAGGTGGATATCAAGGAACTCAAACGCTTCCTGCGCGGCAAGGGCGTAGAGATGCGCGTATAAGATAAGGGAGTAAAGAAAGACATGGAACTGAAATTTGACGAAAAGGGCCTCATCCCTGCCATCGTGCAGGACCACTACACCAAGGAGGTCCTGACCCTGGCCTATATGAACAAGGAGAGCCTGGCCATCACCATCGATGAGCGGCGGACCTGCTTCTGGAGCCGCAGCCGTCAGGAGCTGTGGCGCAAGGGCGACACCTCCGGCAATGTCCAGCACGTGGTCTCCATCACCGCCGACTGCGACGGCGACGCCTTGGTTGTTGAGGTGGTGAAGGACGGCCCCGCCTGCCACACCGGCAGCGAGAGCTGCTTCTTCAATGAAATTTACCTCTCCGAGGAGCTGAAGCAGTTCAGCTACGAGGGACTGTACCACCTCATCGAGGGCCGGAAAACCAATCCTAAGGAAGGCAGCTACACCACCTACCTCTTCAATAAGGGCCTGGACAAGATTTTGAAGAAGGTGGGCGAGGAGTGCACCGAGGTCATCATCGGCGGCCGCAAGGAGGACAAGGAGGAGACGGTCTACGAGATCGCCGACCTGACCTATCACGTCATGGTGCTGATGGTCCAGATGGGCATCACCGTGGAGGACATCACCCGGGAGCTGGAGAAGCGCCATGTGGTGGATCACAAGGTCAAGCAGGAGCGGATGCAATGACGCCCTTTGTCTGCTCCGTCCACACCCACGCCATCTGCTGCGACGGGAAAAACACCCTAGCGGAGATGGCTGCCGCCGCATACGCGGCGGGGGTACAGTATTACGGTGTCTCCTGCCACAGCCACACGCCCATCGACCTGGACGTGGGCTACGTCCTGCCCGCCGATATGACGGCATACCGGGAAGCAGTGCTGGACTTGCGGGAGGAATACGCCGGGCGGATGGAAATTCTGCTGGGCCTGGAGTGGGACAGCCAGTCTGACATCAAGCCGGATGGCTTCGACTACTGGATCGGCAGCGCCCACTACCAGCGGCAGGGCGGCAAGGCCTACGCCGCCGACTGGGGCGAGGAGGCGTTTACCGCCTGCCGGGACGAGGCATTCGGCGGCGACGCCCTGGCGGTGGCCGAGGGGTATTTCCGGGAGGTGGCCCGGGTGGCGGCCATGAAGCCCACCATTCTGGGCCACATGGACCTCATCACGAAACTCAACGCCGGGAACCGCTTCTTCGATGAAAACTCCCCCCGCTATGAAAAGGCGGCGCTTGGGGCCCTCCATACGGCGGACCCCAAGGCCACGTTGCTGGAGATCAACACCGGCGGCATAGCCCGTGGCTACCGGGACGCGCCTTACCCTGCCCTGTTTCTCTTGCGGGAATGGCGCGCCATGGGCGGGCGTATCATCCTGACCTCCGACAGCCACAGCGCGGATACCATCCTCTACGGCTACGGCGAGGCCATCGCCCTGGCAAAGGCGGCGGGCTTTGAGAAAACCACCATCCTCACCCTGCATGGCCCGGTGGAGTGTCGGATTTGAGCGAATTATGCAGAAAACAGCCAAAAAAGGCGCGGCGAAGGCCGCGCCTTTGTGTTTCTTCGCCACTTGTGAAAGTCCTGACAGGCTGATACAATATCGGTATTGCTTGTAGAAAACGAGAGGTGCCTCTATGTATCGGACTGTGATTTTCGACCTGGACGGAACGATTTTAAATACCATCGACGACCTGACGGAAGCGGCCAACTGGGTCTGCCGGAAAAACGGCTGGCCGGAGCATACCCCGGAGGAATGCAAGGCCATGATCGGCCACGGCATTGGCAACTTCGTGGAGAAATTCTCTCCGGAGGGCTTCCGCAGCCCTCTGCTGGTGGTGAATACCCTGTCCCAGTTCAGCCAGTATTACGGCGCCCACAACATGGACAAGACGGCGCCCTATGACGGTATCCCGGAGCTGCTGGGGCGGCTGAAGGACGCGGGTGTTCAGCTAGCGGTTTACTCCAACAAGGCCGATGAGTTCAGCCGCGCCATTGTGGAGCGCTACTTCCCCGGTGTGTTTACCCTGGTCCGGGGCAAGGTGGAGGGCGTGCCGGTCAAGCCGGACCCTGCCGGCATCCACGGCGTCATGAAGGAGCTGGGCGCCGACCCGGCGGAGACGCTGTTCGTGGGCGACAGCAACGTGGACATCCGTACCGGCCACAACGCCGGTACCAAAACCTGCGGCGTTTCCTGGGGCTACCGTCCCCGCACCTCTCTGGAGGAGGCCGGGGCCGAGTTTATGGCGGACACCGTGGCGGAGCTGGAGACCGTCATTCTGGAGGACAAGCCGTGCTGCTGACCTTTGAGCAGGTGGGAGAAACTCTGGACGACCTGGCGGACGCCTTTCCTCAGGGACTGTTCGACGGGCTCAACGGCGGTGTGAACCTGCTGGAGGACACTGTCCCCGACCCGGACTTCCCGGAGGGGGAGATGTACATTCTCGGCGAATACTGCGACGACCTGCTGGGAAAGTACATCAACCTGTATTACGGCTCCTTTGCCGCCCTGGCGAAGCGCGAGGACTGGGACACGGACGATTGGGTGGACGAGCTGCAGACCACCCTGGCCCACGAGCTGACCCACCACCTGGAGGCCCTGGGCGGGCTCCACGGTCTGGACGACCGGGACGCCCTGGAGCTGGAGCGCTGGCGGGCGGAATACGCGGCGGAGGACGACGCAACAGAAGAATAAAGAACTATGATTGACCCCGGAGGCGGCTGTGTGAACCGCTTCCGGGTTTTTGTTTCCTGAAAAACAGACACAAAGACCTGCAAAATGCACCTATCAGGGAAAGGCGGTGGCCTGTAAAATGGGAGGAAGCCGGCAGGGGCAATGCTCTCCAGCATTTCACGGAAAATTTACATTTCCTTGGCGCGGTTTCCTCTGGAAAACGATTGACACCCTTTCAGGCGGAGCGTATAATTGGCGACAGCTTGTCATAAAATGACACATTGTCATATCCGAAAGAGGGAATCAAGATGTGTATGGAGACGTTCCACCGCCTGCCGGAGGAAAAACGTACCCGGTTTTTGGAAGCGGCCTGGGAGGAGTTTACCCGCGTCAGCTTCGCCGAGGCGTCCACCAACCAGATCGTACAGCGGGCTGGGGTGCCCCGGGGCAGCTTTTACCAGTATTTCCGGGATAAGGAGGACCTGTTTGTCTATCTGATGACCCAGGCCCGGGACCATTTTATTGAACTTTACAGCCGCATCATGGAGCGCTGCGGCGGGGATGTTTTCGAGACACAGCTCATGTGCTTTGACAGCTTCGCCCACCAGGGAGGGAAAAAAGATGTGCTGTTCAACCGGTGCATCCAGGTCCTGCGGCTGAATCCCTGCCTGCATATGCAGATGATCATGCAGGAGCAGCCCAGAAATCATCTGCTGGCGGAATTCAGTAAAACGGCGGACCTGTCTTCCTTCGGCGACGAGGAGACGGCCCGGGAGGCCTTTCTGCTGTCCCTGCTGTCCCTGGCGGGAGCAGTGATGGACGGCCTGGAGAAGCCGGAGCAGATGGACACATACCGCAAGCAGTTGGAGCTGCGGCTGAACATCATCAAATGGGGATGCCTGACGGCCGGCGGTGCCGGGGCAGCAAGGAGGAGCCTATGAAAAAGAGAAGTATCGCGCTGCTGCTGGCCCTGGCGCTGGTGCTGTCGCTGTGCGCCGTCACGGCGGCCGCCGGGGAACAGGCGCAGGAAAAGGCCGACAGCCAGACGGCTGAGACCGCCCAAACCGTGGAAGAAGCGGCGGAGACGCCCTCCCTGGCAGGCCCGGACGCCGAGCCGGAGACCGACCCGAAGACAGGGGAGGTCATTGCCGCGGCCACCATCGAGCCGGACGCCGTGGGCACCGTCAGCTTTGCCAACCTGGAACGGCGGATGCGGGAGAACAACCTGACCGTCCTGACACTGGACCAGACCATTGAGATGCTGCAGGACATCGACTACGAACAGATGGGGAAGGACCTGCTGGACGGCGTCAATGAGGCTGTCGTTGTGCTGGGGAATATGAGACAATACGGCGGAGTGGTCTTTGATTTTGCCGGTAACCCCATCGGCAGTGCTCCGGCCTGCGGCCAGATGGCTGTTTCCAGTATGGAGCAGCAGTATGAAGCTGTGAAGAAGCAGTATGAAGCCTTCAAAGACGGCGACATCCAGGAGGACAACGCGGGCAGAATTCGTCAGCTGAAAGCCACCCAGGACCAGCTGGTCCTGGCGGGGGAATCCACCTATATCGCCCTGGCGGCGCTGGAAACTCAGGAGGGCGCTCTGCAGCGCCAGCTGTCCGCCCTGAACCGCACGGTGGAGGAGCTGGAGCTGCGCTACCAGATGGGCCAGGTCTCCGCCCTGCAGCTCCAGCAGGCCAAGGCGGGCCGCACTCAGCTCACCAGCGGCCTGGAGACGCTGCGTATGAACATCCGCAATCTGAAATACCAGTTTGAGATGCTGCTGGGTGGGTCGCAGACCGGGGAGATCACCCTGGGCGCCGTGCCGGAGGTGACGGAGAAACAATTGGCGGCCATGGATGTGGAGAAGGACCTGCTGGCAGCCAAGGCCAAGAGCTATGACCTCTACGCTGCCGCCAAGACGCTGGAGGACGCTCAGGAGACTTACACGGAAGACGCCAGGGCGAATCGCTTCGACGAGAAAGAAGTGGACTTCCGCAACGCCAAGCGCACCTGGCAGGCCGCCCAGTATACATACAACAGCACCGTGCAGGATTACGAGCTGAAATTCCGCACCCTGTACGCCCAGGTCCAGGACTACAGGCAGATCCTGGACGCCGCCAAGGTGTCTCTGGAGTGCGAAAAGACGTCCTGTGCGGCGTCGGAGCTGAAATTCAAGCAGGGCACCATCTCCCAGAACGCCCTGCTGGACGCCCGGGACAGCCTAAAGGAGGCAGAGGAGAAAGTCCAGTCTGCCGCCAGCGACCTGTTCTCGTCCTACAACACCTATTGCTGGGCCGTGGAACACGGCGTTTTGAACTGACAGGAGGATGCCGATATGAAATATCAGAGAGTTTTAGCCGCGGTGCTGGCCGTTATCATGGCCCTGGCCCTCACCGCCTGCGGCGGTAAGGAGCCGGTGGAGGACGCCGCCCCCGCCGGCGTGGCCGTCCAGGTGAAAATCGTCACCGCCGGAAGCATCGCCACGGAGAACAAGGTGTCCGGCCAGATCAGTGCCGACAATGAGTCCGTCATCCTCATTGCCACCACCGCCAAGTGCACGGCGGTCTATAAAGAGGCCGGCGACATCGTGCAGGCAGGCGATAAAATCTGCACCCTGGACCTGGGCAGCACCCTGTCCAGCTACAACGCTGCCCGCATCAGCTACCGCTCCGCCGTCCAGAGCTATCAGGACCAGAAGGCCATTCTGGATAAGCAGGTGGGCCTGGCGGAGGACAACGTGGCCAATACGAAGGCCCTGTTCGACATCGGCGCCGCCTCCCAGCTGGAGGTGGATCAGGCGGAGCTGAACTATCAGAACGCCGTGGCGGGCCGGAATTCCGCCCTGTCCCAGCTGGAGGCCGGCATGCAGAACGCCAAGAGCGGCGTGGAGCAGCTGGACACCGCCCTGGAGAACGTGGACCCCGACGGCAACGTGCTGGCGCCACAGGCCGGCACCCTGGTGACCATGAACGCCACCGAGGGCAGCTTTATCTCCAACTCCATGCCCCTGGTGGTCATCGACGGCGCGGAGCAGATGAAGGTGACGGCCTCCGTCTCCGAGGCCCTGGTGCCCAAGATTTCCGCCGGAGACAGCGCCGACGTCACCGTCAGCGCAGCCAACGTGGCATTCACCGCCACCATCCGCTCCGTGGAGCGGGCCGCCAACATGCAGACCAAGCTCTATACCGTGGTGCTGACGGTCCCGGCCGACGTGACGGGCCTGATGAACGGCATGTTCGCTGACGTGACCTTCCATACCGACACCTCTGAGGACACCATCGTGGTGCCCACCGAGGCCATTCTCACCAGCAACGGCGCCCAGTACGTCTACGTGGTGGAGGAGAACACCGCCAAATATGTGCCCGTGACCACAGGCCTCATCGGCAGCGGCGTCACGGAGATCACAGCCGGCCTGACCGAGGGAGCGCAGCTTGTGACCGTGGGTCAGGCGTACCTGGCTGACGGCGACCCCGTCCGCGTGGTCGGCCAAGAGGGGTAAGGGCCCATGAGTACGGCGAGATTTTGCATCAAGCACAGGGTCACGACCCTGCTGGCGGTCATTATGATCGCCATATTCGGCGTGGTATTCACCACCCAGCTCCAGATGTCCCTGCTGCCGGATATGGAGGCCCCCATGGCGGTGGTGGTGTGCTACTATAACGGCGCCACCCCCAGCGACATGGAGGAGCTGGTGACCCGGCCCCTGGAGACGGCGGTCATGTCCGTCCCCGGCGTGGATTCCGTCAGCTCTACTTCTTCCGACGGCGTCAGCCAGCTGCAGATCACCTATGTGGAGGACACGAATCTGGACATCGCCGCCAGCAAGCTGCGGGAGAAGTTCGACATGCTCTCCCTGCCTGACGGTGCCATGGACCCCATGATCATCAACATGAATATCGGCGACCTGATGCCTACCGCCATGATCGCCCTGGCGGGCGAGGACCTGGCGGAGCTGCAGACGCTGGCGGAGGACGTGGTGGTCCCCGCACTGGAGCGTATCGACGGCGTGGCTTCCGTGTCCGTCAGCGGCGGCGTCACCCAGCAGATCAGCGTGGAGGTGGACCCCACCCGTGCCGCGGGCTTCGGTCTGTCCAACAGCTACATCTCCCAGTTCCTGGCGGCGGAGAACCTGCTGTATCCCGGCGGCGACGTGTATAATGGCTCCAAGACCCTGACCGTCTCCACCGACGCCAAGTTCCAGTCCGTGGAGGACGTATCGAACATGATCCTCACCCTGCCCACCGGCGGACAGGTCCGTCTGGGCGAGGTGGCCAACGTGGTGCTGGAGTCCAAGGAGACCGACGCCCGGGCGGAGATGAACGGCGAGAGCTGCGTGCTGCTGCAGGTCTCCAAGCAGTCCGGCGCCAACGAGAACCAGGTGGCAAATAAGGTTGCCAAGCGCATGGATACGCTTGCGGCGGAGAACCGCTCCGTCCACTACTCGCTGCCCTACCTGGCCTCCGATTTCATCCATCTGGCCGTCAGCGCCGCCTTGCAAAACATCATTCTGGGCGTGGTGCTGGCCGCCGTGGTGACCTTCCTGTTCCTGCGGCGCTTCGGTGCCACCATGGCCATCGCCGTGTCCATGCCCGTGTGCATCCTGGCGGTGTTCGTGCTGATGAACGTCTTTGACCTGACGCTGAACATGATGTCCCTGGGCGGCATCGCCATGGGCGTGGGCATGATCGTGGACAACTCCATCGTGGTGCTGGAGAACATCTACCGCTTCGCGGCGGAGGGCCATGACCGCATGAGCGCCTGCGTGGACGGCACCAAGGAGGTCACCACATCCGTCATTGCCTCGACGCTGACCACAGTAGCGGTGTTCGTGCCCATCGGCCTCTCCGGCGGCATGGCGGGCATGCTGTTTGACGACTTCTGCCTGACCATCGGCTTTCTGATCCTGGGCTCCATGGCCATCGCCCTGACCCTGGTGCCCCTGCTGTGCTACCTGATGCTGGACGAGAACAAGGTCCGGCAGGACCAGCTCAAGAAGGCGGAGAAGAAGCGCAGCGGCCTTGCAGCTAAAATCAGCGGCTGGTTCGGCAAGGTGTACAGCCTGTACCTGCGGCTGCTGAATTACTTCGTTCATCACCTGAAGGTGGGTATGCTGGCCTCCGTGGCCCTGGTTGTGTTCTTCGTGGGCTGCTGCCTGACCACCAACGCCGTGCTGCTGCCCTCCATGGACATGGGCCAGGTCTCCATCACCGTCAGCATGCCCATCGGCTCTCAGATCCATGAGACCATGGCCATCGCGGACCGTATCTCCGCCATCGCCGAGGAGAACGTGCCGGAAATCGAGGATATGTACTACACCGCTGAGGCGGAGAGCGCCTCGGTGGCCCTGGAGCTGTGCGGCAAGGGTGAGCGCAAGCGCAGCAGTGACGACGTGGCAGACGATCTGCGGCTCCTGCTGCAGGACATCGCCGGCTGCGAGATCACCATTACCTCCTCCGACATGACCGCCATGATGAGCGGCGACGAGATCAGCCTGTCCATCACCGGCGACGACTATGAGACCCTCTCCATGATCGCCGCCGACCTGACGGACCGCATCAGCGCCCTGCCGGACGCCGTGGATGTCTCCAGCTCCGTCTCCCGCCAGGTGCCCCAGGTGGAGGTCACCATGAACCGGGAAGCAGCCTCCCGCTACGGCCTGACGGCCGCCCAGGTGGGCGCGGCGGTCCGGGAAGCCCTCACCGGCGCCACCGCCACCACCGTCACCATCGACAACAAGGAGCTGGACGTGGTGGTCAAGGGCGACGGCTCCGCTGCCGAGAGCCTGGACGCCCTGCGGTCCCTGTCCGTGACCACCGCCATGGGCGGCCATGTGCCCCTGAGCGCCGTGGCCAATGTGCAAGTGGTGCAGGCGCCCCAGACCATCACCCGCAGCAACCAGTCCCGGCAGGTGACCATCACCGGCTCCACCCTCAGCGGCAACGTGACGGCCATCACCGCCAGCATCAACCAGATTCTGGCCGATTACACCCTGCCGGAGGGCTACACCGCCTCCACCGGCGGCAGCTACGAGGAGATGATGGAGAGCTTCACCGACCTGCTGCTGGCCCTGGTGGTGGCGCTGGGCCTGGTGTACTTCATCCTGGCGGCCCAGTTTGAGTCCTTCCTCATGCCTGTCATCATCATGATGATCCTGCCGGTGGCCTTCTCCGGCGCCCTGTTCGCCCTGCCGGTGACGGGCCGGGACCTGTCCATGATCTCTCTGGTGGCCCTCATCATGCTGGCTGGCACCGTGGTCAACAACTCCATCGTGCTGGTGGACTACATCAAGGTCCGCCGGGAGATGGGCGAGAGCCGGGAGGACGCCATCCTCCACGCCTGCCCGCTCCGTATCCGGCCCATCCTGATGACCACCCTCACCACCGTCCTGGCCATGGTCCCCATGGCTCTGGCTCTGGGGGACACCCTGGAAATGATGAGCGACATGGGCATCACCATGATCTCCGGCATGGTCATCTCGACTATCGTGACCCTGCTGTTCACCCCGGTGTTCTACTCCGTCATCGACGACCTGCCCAGGCGCTTCCGCCGGAAGAAAAAGACGGCGGAGGCCGCCATTCCCGCCGAGACCCACTGATTATGAAACGAGCCGCCCATTCGGGCGGCTCGTTTTTGCATTATTCGTAATGGATCATGGCCGCCTGCGCCGCTGGAATGTTCTGATACACGCCCGCCGCGGCGGCGGCAAAGACGGCGGCGCCGAAGGCGGCCTCCTCCCGGTGGGCGGGGAGCTTCAGCTTCAGCCCGAACTGTTCCTCCAGATATTGCCGCAGGACCGGATTTTTCCGAATACCGTTCCCGGAGCCCACCAGTCCGGCGGCGGGAGCGGCCAGCGGCATTTGCCTGTACAGCTCATGCAGCTCGGCGGCCATGCCCCACAGCACGCCCCGGGTCAATTGCTCCGGGGTGAAGTTGTCTTCGGAGATATTGGAGACCGTCCCCCGCAGGGCCGGGTCGTTCCGGGTGCCGCAGAACCGGGGATCAACAATCAGGGTGTGGGCGTCTGGTTGCTCCGCCGCCATGGTATTCATCACATCGTAGACATCCCTGCTGTCTCTGCCGAACCGCTCCGCGCACTGGGCAAAGAAGCGGTGCAGCAGGGCGTAGGCCCGGCCTCCGCACAGGGGCGAGCCCGCCAGCAGGAACCTTCCGTCCACATAGGGGCGCACTGCCCCGGCGGGAAAGGGAGCGGGGGCGGATACCACGGCGGACACCTGACTGCCGGTGCCGATGTTCACCAGAATGTCGCCGTCATCCCGGAGGGAGCCCAGCACGCTGGCCTGATTGTCTCCAATGGCAGCGGCCACGGGGACGCCATTGTCCTGCCCGATGACCGCCGTCTCCGCCGTCACGGCGGGAAGAATGGAACAGTCAAGCCCGGCCTTTTCCATGGCGGGGCGGTCGAAGGCCTGGGCCGTCAAATCATAGCAGCCGAAGCTGGCGGCGTTGCTGGCGTGGAGAAGCGGCGTTTCCCGGTGGGTCAGCAGCATGGCAATGTAGTCCTGAATGGTGCAGAAGGTGACGGCCTCCGCCGGCACAAGGCCCTGCTCCCGGTTGATGAAGTGGGTGACAAGGCCGAAGCCGGAGGCCAGTGCATAGCCGGACTGGGCGCTGAGATGGGCCGCATAGGTGCTGCCTGCATAGGGCAGGTTTCCCCGTCCGTCCTGCCAGGTGTACAGGGGGCTCGCCGCCCGGCCCGCCCGGTCCAGATAGAGGATGCCATGCATCTGCCCCGTGACGCCGATGGCGGCCACGGGGGAGAACTTCGCCGCCAGCGCTTCTTTCAAGGACAGAGCGGTTTTTGCAATGCGGGCGGGATCCTGGAGCCGGGATACGCCGTCGGGAGAGGGAAGAACGCTGTCGTTTGGCACCGTAACGGCCCGCAGCAGCGCTCCCGTGGACGTTTCCACTGCCACGGCGCTGATGGAGGTGGTGCCGATGTCAAGACCGATGAGCGTGGACAT
>CAMCNO010000019.1 GCA_945876285.1 uncultured Clostridia bacterium
CCTGGGTCTGGAGGTCGATGCCGGGGGCGATCTCGATCAGGGTCACGCCCTCGGGCCGCAGCTCGAATACGGCACGCTCGGTGACGTACAGCACGGGCTGATGGACCTTATTGGCGTAGACGCCGGAGAAGGTGATGTGCTCGACCTGGTTGACGAACTTCTTCTTGGCGCCCTCCTGGACAATGATCAGCTTGCCGTCCTTGCACTCGGTCTTCAGGCCCTTGGCGGTGAAGGTGCCGCAGTAGACAACCTTCTTGGCGTTCTGGGTGATGTCGATGAAGCCGCCGGCGCCGGCCAGACGGGTGCCGAACTTGGACACATTCAGGTCGCCGTTGGGAGCGGTCTCGGCCAGGCCCAGGAAGGCCACGTCCAGGCCGCCGCCCTGATAGAAGTCGAACTGGACGTTGTGGTCCAGGATGGCCATGGAGTTGGCGGCCGCGCCGAACTGCGTGCCGCCGTAAGGCACACCGGCGATGGAGCCGGCCTCAACGGTCAGGGTCAGCTTGTCGGAGATGCCCTCCTCAGCAGCCACATTGGCAATCTTCTCGGGAGCGCCGGTGCCCAGGTTCACGATGGCGTCCTGGGGCAGCTCCATAGCGGCGCGGCGGGCCAGGATCTTCTTGGCGTCCAGAGGAATGGCGGGGATGGCATCCACGGGGATGCGGAACTCGCCGGTCAGAGCGCCGTCGTAGGGCATGCCCAGGCACTGCATGTTGTCCTCAATAGAGCCTACCACAATGGCGTCCACATAGATACCGGGAATTTTGACCAGCTTGGGGTCCAGAGAGCCGCCCTGGACGATCTTCTCCACCTGGACGATGACCTTGCCGCCGGAGTTCTTGGTGGCCTGGGCCTGGGCGGTGACGTCCAGGGGGCCGATCTCGCGGTGGACGGTGCAGTTGCCGTACTCGTCGGCATAGGAGCCGCGGAGGAAGCACACGTTGATGGGGAAGCCCTTGTACAGCAGGCGCTCCTCGCCCTCGATGTTGATCAGCTTCACCAGGTCTTCCTTGGTGCACTCGTTCAGCTTGCCGCCGCCGTTGCGGGGGTCGGCGAAGGTGTACAGGCCCACGTGGGTGATGGTGCCGATGTTGTGGGCAGCGATGTCGCGGTACATGTGGGTGATGACGCCCTGAGGCAGGTTGTAGGCCTCGATCTTATTGGCCAGAGCCAGGTCGCCCAGCTTGGGGGCACGATCCCAGTGGCCGCCGACCACGCGCTTGACCATGCCCTCATGGCCGTAGTGGTCGCCGCCGGTGCCGTCCCGGTGGCCCTGACCGGCTGCGAAGAACAGCGTCAGGTCACGGGGATGGCCGGTCTCCAGGAACCGCTTCTCCAGAGCAGTGGACAGCGCCTCGGGGCAGGCGCAGCTGACGAAGCCGCCGGTGGAAACGGTATCGCCGTCATTGACCAGCAGGGCCGCTTCCTCAGCGGTGAGCACGCGAACTTTCTTCATGCTTGTCTTCCCTCTTTTATATGTATTTTAGATAGATGCTTACTTGTTCTGGAAGTTCTTTTCCTTGCGCTTCTCCAGGAAGGCGCTCATGCCTTCCTTCTGGTCGGCGGTGGCGAAGCACATGGCAAACAGCTCGTTCTCCAGAGCGATGCCGTCATCGATGTCCATCTGCATGCCGCGGTCAATGCACGCCTTGGAATACTTCACGGCGATGGGAGCGTTGGCGGTGAAGGACTTGGCCATGGCGACGGCGCCGTTCATCAGCTCCTCGGGAGCGTACACGGCGTTGACCAGGCCGATCTCCTTGGCCTCGGCGGCGCCGATGACCTTGCCGGAGAAGATCAGCTCCTTGGCCTTGGCGATGCCGACGCGGCGAGGCAGGCGCTGGGTGCCGGAGAAGCCGGGGGTGATGCCCAGGCCGACCTCGGGCTGGCCGAACTTGGCGCCGCCCTTGCCCTCAGCGTTGGGGCCGGCAGCAAGGATGATGTCGCAGCTCATGGCCAGCTCGCAGCCGCCGCCCAGAGCGAAGCCGTTGACCGCGGCGATGGTGGGGATCTCCAGCTTCTCGATGCGGCGCATCAGGGCGCTGCCCCGCTGGCCCCACTTGCGGCCGCCGGCCACATCCAGGGGATACTGCTCGCCGATGTCAGCGCCGGCCACGAAGGAGCGGCCCTCGCCGGTAATGATGAAGGCCCGCAGCTCGGTGTCCTGCTCGACCTCGGTGATGACCTGCTCCAGTTCGGAGATAACAGTGGAGTTCAAAGCATTCAGCGCTTCGGGACGATTGATGGTGGCAATACCGATGTTGCCGTTCTTCTCGTAACGAATAGTCTGATACATATTGGTTCCTCCTTTAAATTTGAGGCATGGCGCTCCGGTGTCCCGGGGCTGTCCCCATTCCTTTCTGTCTTGAAATTATAGCAAATTCTGTGCCAACTTTTCAAGCGGTACTTTCTGTCGGTAGTGCCTTTTTTCTGTGCAGGATGTCCGGTTTCAGGCAGTTTTTTTGTGCCATCGGCCCATCCGCGCTGGGGTTTGTTTCCAGCCTATTCAAAAATGAATAGGCTGTTTTTTTCAAGGCGTTCCCTGCTGCGGCGGCCGCCTTTGTGCGGAGGCTCTAATTTTCGCTCCGAAATTCTGGTGGATTCGACCGTCATTTTAGAGTCTCTTCCTCTTTCTATTCATTTTTGAATATGCTATAATCAAAAATGAATAGAAACTCCTGTTGATCCCCCCAAGGAAAGGCGGTCGAAAACTTTGTCAGAATCCACAAATTTCATGGACCTCTTTGAGACTGACATCAATCTCAAGGCCCTGTTTGACATCATCAGCCCGGAAAATAACCTGGTGCTGGCGGACGACATGATGCTCTCCGACGCCAAGGGCATCATCCTCCGGGTCAGCGAGAATTACGAGCGGAACTTTGGCTTCAGCCACGGCTCCATCGTGGGCAAAAGCGCCTTTGACCTGGAGGTGGACGGCACCTTCTCCCCCTGCATCACGGCGGAGGTCATCCGGCAGAAGAAGAAGATCACCGCCACCCAGACCATCAACCAAATTCACAAGAACGTGATGACCGTGGGCATCCCCCTGTTCGACAACAACGGGGAGCTGAAATACGCCGTGTGCTTCAACACCGTGTCCATGGAGCAGATCAACGCCATCCAGCAGAACTACCGCCACCTGCAGGATTCCTTACAGCACTACTCCGAGGAGATCGCGGAGCTGCGTACCCGGGCCACCTCCACCAGCCTGATTTTCAAAAGCGCCTCCATGCAGCGGCTGTGGACTCTCATGCAGAACACCGCCAACACCAAGGCCAACATCCTCATCACCGGGGAGACCGGCGTAGGCAAAAGCGCCGTCGCCAAGGCCATCCACGCCATGAGCAACCGGGCCAACGGCCCCTTCATTGAGGTCAACTGCGCGGTGCTTCACGAAAACCTCATCGAATCGGAGCTGTTCGGCTACGAGAAGGGCGCTTTCACCGGCGCTTCCTCCTCCGGCAAGATCGGCAAGATCGAGCTTGCCAACCACGGCACGCTGTTTCTGGACGAGATCGGCGAGCTGCCGCCCCACATCCAGTCCAAGCTCCTGCAGCTCATTCAGGAGAAGACCATCGAGCGGCTGTCCGGCACCAAGAAGATCGAGCTGGACTTCCGCCTCATCGTCGCCACCAACCGCAACCTGGAGGAGGAGGTCCAGCGGGGCTTGTTCCGTTCCGACCTCTTTTACCGCCTGAACGTCATCCGCATCCACATCCCACCCCTGCGCAAGCGCATGGAGGACATCCTCCCCCTGGCCCACCAGTTCCTGGCCCGGTTCTGCGGTGAGTACGGGAAAAACCTGAATTTCAGTCCCCGGTTCCTGGCATTCCTGGAGCAATACGACTGGCCCGGCAACGTCCGCCAGCTGGAAAACCTCATCGAGCGCATGGTCATCACCGTCCAGGATCCCATCATCGACACCACCTCCCTGCCGGTGGAGTACACCGGCGACGCCGTGACCCCGGTGGAGCTGCTGACCCGGGAGGGCACGCTGGCGGAGCGAATGGACGCCTACGAGGGGCAGATCATCCGGGACGCCTACCAGCGCTGCGGCACCACCGTGGCGGTGGCGAAGGAACTGGGCATCTCCCAGGCCACCGCCGCCCGGAAGGTAGCAAAATACGTATCCAGAGTCTGACAGGAAGGAGGACAGCCGTGAGTCTCGTCTCTTTAAAAACCGAGCTGCGGCAGGAGCTGAAGCTGACGCCCCAGCTTCTGCAGTCCATGGAAGTCCTGCAGATGAACGCCCAGGAGCTGCTGGAGTACCTGAACCGGGTCACAGAGGAAAACCCCGTGCTGGAGCAGGAGGACTCCGCCGACCTGCGCCACTCCTATGAAGAACTGCGGCAGAAGGCAAGCTGGCTGGACGGCGGTGTCTACGGCGCCACCTTTACCCATGAGGAGGGCGCCTACCCCGAGCGGGGCGCCGTGGACCGGGAGACGGAAAGCCTTTCCGCTTTCCTCTGCGACCAGCTGGACCGCAAACGCCTGCCCAAGCCCCTGCTGGCCCTGAGCAAATACATGGCGGAGCTGGTGGACGAGGACGGCTATCTGGCCGCCGAGGACCTGGAAGGACTGGAGGAACTGAAGATTCCCCAGGCCCTCATCTCCCAGGCCCTGGAGACGCTGCAAAGTCTGGACCCGCCGGGTGTGGGCGCTGGGAGCCTGTCGGAATGTCTGCTTTTGCAGTTGGCCCGGCAGGAGCATGTCTCCCCCGCCGTCATGGACATCACCGCCCGGTTCCTGCCTGAATTAGGCAAAAAACACTACGGCCCCATCTGCCGGGAACTGGGTCTGACAGTGGAGGAGGTCCAGGCCGCTGAAAAAGTGATCGCCTCCCTGGACCCCCACCCCGGCCGGGCCTTCCAGCCGGCGGAGCCCACGGTCTACGTCCGGCCGGATGTGTTCATCGTGGAGCTGGACGGCGAGCTGAAAGCGGTGCTGAACGAATACTATCTCCCCCGCATCTCCGTCAGCGACTATTACACCCGCCTCCTGCGGGAGTCCGACGAAAAGGAGACCCGGGAATACCTGCGGCAGAAGATGCAGCAGGCCAAATGGCTTCTGAACAGCCTGGAGCGCCGGGGCGGCACCCTGCACCGGTGCGCCGAGGCTATTCTGGAAACCCAGCGTCCCTTTTTCAGCGGCCAGACCACGGCCCTGGCCCCCATGAGCCTGTCCACCCTGGCGGACACGCTGGAGCTCCACCCCTCCACCATCTCCCGGGCCGTCCGGGGCAAGTATCTGCAATGCCGCCAGGGCACCTATCCCCTGCAGTACTTCTTCAGCCGGGCCGTCACCCAGCAGGGCCCCTCCCGGCAGGCGGTGAAGCAGAAGCTGCTGACCCTGCTGTCAGGCGAAGACCCCTGCCATCCCCTCAGCGACCAGCGGCTGTGCCGGCTGCTGGCAGAGGACGGCATGGAGGTCGCCCGCCGGACCGTGGCAAAATACCGCATCGAGCTGGGCGTGGGCTCCTCCACCGCCCGGAAGCGCAGAACATAAAAAACATCAGCCTGCTTTCGCAGGCTGACTTTTTTATGCGAATGTGATGACCGTACCCGTTTTGCCCTCCAGGGCATCCACGCTCTTGTCCAGGCTGGTGATGATGGCCCGCTTGCCGGGATTGGCCCGGACGAATTTCATGGCGGCCTCCACCTTGGGCAGCATACTGCCCACGCCGAACTGGCCCTCCTCCACGTACCGGGCGGCCTCCGCCAGGCTCAGATGGTCCAGATCCCGCTGGTCCGGCTTACCCCAGTTGATGGCGACCTTCTCCACCTCCGTCAGAATCAGCAGGGCGTCGGCGCCCACCTCCTCCGCCAGCAGCTCGGCGGCAAAGTCCTTGTCGATGACCGCCGCCACGCCTTCCAGCGTGCCGTTGGGGTTCTCCACAACCGGGATGCCGCCGCCTCCGCAGGTGATGACGATGGCGTGGTCCCACAGCAGCCGGACGGCGCCGATCTCCACGATGCGCCGGGGCAGGGGCGACGCCACCACCCGCCGCCAGCCCCGGCCGGCGTCCTCCCGCATGACATAGCCCTTCTCCCGTTCCAGCCGCTCCGCTTCCTCCTTGGAACAGAAGCCGCCGATGGGTTTCGTGAGGTTCTGGAACGCGGGGTCGTTCCTGTCCACCACCACCTGGGTGGTAATGGACACCACGGGGCAGTTCCAGTTCCGGGCGCTGAGGGCGTATTTCAGGGCCTGCTGGATGTGGTAGCCGATATAGCCCTGGCTCATGGCGCCGCAGACGTCGAAGGGCATGGGCGGCACCACCTCCTTGGCCGTCTCACTGGCCAGCAGAATGCGGCCCACCTGGGGGCCGTTTCCGTGGACCACGGCCATTTCGTAGCCCCGGCCGCTGATCTCGGCGATATGGCGGGCAGTCTGGCGGACCACCTCCAGCTGCGCCTCGGCGGTAGGGGCGGAATCCTTGGATTGCAGGGCGTTGCCGCCCAGGGCGATGACAAGTCTTTCAGGCATGGCATGACTTCCTTTCCGCGTTTTCCGTAGTGTTCCGCGAAAAGCGCCGTCTATGCAAAAACGCCCTAAGACACGAACGCTCCCGCCTCCCCGTGCTCTGCACGGGGAGGCGGGAGCGTTTTAGCGTTATGCAGCGTTGACGCCTGATACAGTTTGCCGCGTTCTCATTCTCCGCAATTCATCTGTGCTCCGCAGCCGTCGGCACGTCCTGCAGGCAGCAGCCGCCCTTATTCTCCCGCTTGGCGCGGTACATAGCCTGGTCCGCCCGCTCGATCAGGGCGGCGGAGGGTTTTTCATTCACTCCGCACAGGGCGATGCCTCCGGAGCAGGAGGCCGGGAGCTGTTCCGCCGCGAGGTAGCTCTGAAACGCCCGGCAGATGTCCGTTCCCTTTTTCAGTGCGGTCTCGGCATCGTTCAGACGCTTCAGGACCACCATAAACTCGTCTCCGCCGTAGCGGCACTGGATATCCTGCTCACGGGTATGGCGGCGCAGCAGGTCCGCGAACGCCCGGATCATCCTGTCACCCGTTTCATGGCCCCGGCTGTCATTGACCTTTTTCAGGTCATCCAGGTCAAACAGGCACACCGCCAGCGGCAGCTCCTCCGCCCGCAGGGAATTCATGGCCGCCTGGAGGCCCCGCCGGTTCAGCAGCCCCGTCAGGGGGTCCCGGTCGGCCTCGTCCTTTAGGGCGCTCTCCCGCTCATGGGCGGTCGCTATTTCCACCAGCCGCTGAACACGCCTGTGCAGGTCGAACATGGGATGGCACTTGCAGAGGAAGTCGTCCGTCTCCATTGCCAGCGGCAGCTCCTTCATCTTTTCTCCGTTGGGTACGGTCGCCAGAACGGGGAGCTTCCAGTATACCGGCTCCTGCCGCAGCGTCGTCAGGACAGCAGCGGCGCCGTTCTCCGGGAGCGTCATGCTCAATATCAGCGCGGAGAGCCCGCCGCTCCCAAGGGACCGGATACAGGCCAGGGCGCTTTCCCCGTCGGCCGCCTCCAGCACCTGGTATTCTCCCTCAAAGGTCTGCTTCACCAGTTCCCGGTACCAGGCGTCTTCATCCGCTACCAGCAGGCTCCGCATCTCCTGCTCATTCCGGTGTCCACCCACCTCGGGCCGCGCACCCCGGGGAAGCTGGACCCTCAGCAGTTTTTCAAATTCCCCAGCGGGCATGGGCTTTGTGAAATAGTATCCCTGGACATAGTCGCATCCAACTACCCTCAGGCGTTCCACCTGCTCCCGGGACTCCACGCCCTCCGCCACGACACTCAGGTACATTCTGTGGGCCATGGTGATGACGTCGTTGAGAATGCTCTGCTCCACGGGTTTTGACAGCTCGCTCTGGATGAACTTCATATCCAGCTTCAGAATGTCCAGCGTCATCCGGCTGAGCATATTCAAAGAGGAATAGCCGCTGCCGAAGTCATCCATCTCAATGATGAAGCCCTGCTTCCGCAGCTCCTCCACCGTGTTGATGATCTGCCCGGGGTTTTCCGCATAGGCGCTCTCCGTGATCTCCAGATGCAGATACGCGGGGTCCACGCCGTACTTTTGGGTAAGCTCCAGGAACGTATCCACCAGATTTCCCTGGTACACATCCGCCCGGGATACATTCACAGAGACCGGAACAACGGGATATCCCCCCCTCCTGCCAGTCCCGAAGCTGCCTGCATACCTTTTCCCAGACATATTGATCCATCCGGGGAATAAAACCATTTTTCTCAAACAGCGGGATAAACTCGCCGGGGGACATAAAGCCCCACTCCGGGTGGTCCCAACGCACCAGCGCCTCCGCCCCCGCCATGCAGTCGTCGTTCAGGCTGTACTTGGGCTGGAAATAGACCACAAATTGTTCCTCAGCCAGAGCGGGCTCCATCGCGTCGGTGATGACTTGCTCCCGCAGCAGCTTGTCACGGAGAGACTCGTCATACACGGCAAAAAACTGATTGTACTGTCCTTTGATACTGTTCGCCGCCAGCAGCGCCCGGTCGCACATCTGCTCCACAGGAACGGAGCGGTCGGTGATCTCATAGATGCCCCAGCGCATCACCACGCTTTTCAGAAGAGGCGATACCTCCTGCTCCGGGAAGCTGCCAAAGTTCAGCCGATCCTGCCGCTCCTGTTCCCGCTTTTGAAGGCAGAGGAAACGGTCTGCGCCCAAGTGGCCGCAGAAGCCGGTATCACCGACCATACTCTGCGTAATGCCGGCAACCTCCTTCAGCAGGCGGTCTCCCGCCTCCTGGCCGAAGATATCGTTGACGAGCTTGAAATTTTCGATGTTTGAACAGACGATACAGTAGTCCTCTTCCGGGTTTTCCAGAAGCTGTTCCCGTACCTTCTGGTAAAAGAATTCCTTGCTGTAAAGCCCGGTGAGCCGGTCATACTGGAACTGGTTCACCATGGCGGCGGTCTCCCGCAGCTTGATGAGGCTGGCCACCCGGTGCAAAATCACCTGGGGCCGGTACGGCTTTGGCACAAAATCCGTGGCGCCGTGGGCCAGGGCCGATACCTCGTCCTCCTCGCCGTCGCTCTGGGTCATCACGATCACTGGGATGAGAGACAGCTCCTTGTCGGCCTTGATCCGGTCCAGGAAGGCATAGCCATCCATCACCGGCATCATCACATCCAGCAGGATCAGTGCGATGCTGTCCTTGTGATGACGCAGGACTTCCAGCGCCTCCTGCCCGTTCTCCGCCTCCAGCACCTGATAGTCGCTGGACAGGATCTCGCCCAGGATCGCCCGGTTCAGCTCGTTATCCTCTACAATTAAGACATGTTTCTTCTGTACCATATCAGCATTCTCTTTCTTCGTATGTATATCTGCCGTCGGACCAACAGCACATTTCCATATCTGCGAAGCTGTTGAGGTGGTATTTCCGTTTCAGTCTCTCCGGCTCCGGTATGGCCGCCAGTGCTTCTGCGGCGCCATCCGGTCCCTTTCTCTTATCCTCCTACGGGATAAGGCGGCAGCGGTCACTTCGGCTGATCCTCCGATTCCAGGTAGGCACGGATGGCGCTGACTGTCAGCTCATAGTCCCGCTTGACTTCCTCCAGAAGTGCGGCGGCATCCTCGGGAATCGTCTCTGTTTCCGCCCGAAGAAGCTCCGTCAGAGCTCCCGCGGAGGTCAACAGCCGGCTAAAGCCAAGGTTCGCGCTGACGCCCTTCAGCGTATGCGCCGCCCGGAATGCCTCCGCCCGATTTCCGTCCTGCATGGCATGGCACAGCTCGGAAAAGCTGGCATCATCCAAAAATTTGATAACGAATTTTCGAACCAGGCTGACACTGGGCAGGCGCTTTTCGACCTGCGCAAATTCTCCGCCCAGCTTCTGATAGCACTCCTGAATTGTCATATCTCCGTCCCCTTTTCTTTTCGTGATGCAAAATGACAGGCATGTATCCCCAAATGGCACAATAAAACCCATTATTATACAATTCTATCATTTAAAGTATAACACACTCTTTTTGCATACGCAACGAAAGAATAGGGTTTCACGGGAAATACGTCAATTGTACAGTCAAACTCCCGTTTGCTGTTCTCCTTCCAAATCATCGCATCCTCTTTTTTCGCCGGAGGAAAACGCTGCAACCCGGGGTCACAGGTTTTTTTGCGGAGCTGTGGCTGTTCGTGCGGGCAAAGGCCGCAAAAAAGCAACCGCCAAAATCACCCATTGCAACTGTCATATTAAGACGGCATTAAAATGTGTTTCGCCAAAGCCTGAACTTGCTGAAAAGCAAAGAAGACCCAGGGTCAATCAAGACCCTGAGCCTTCTCCTGGCAAAGGTAGAGGTATAAAGAGCTGCCACAGTCAAGCATCCTGTCCTGTGACTGACAATATCGAAGTCACATTGCGAGATGCAAGGGAGCTTATCGTTCCAGATTTCCGGCAATGGTCCTGACCACCTCATCCATCACAATAGGCTTTGACAGATGGCCGTTCATTCCCGCATCCAAAGACGCCTGAACATCTTCCGCAAAAGCGTTTGCGGTCATGGCAATGATGGGGATCGTGCGTCCGTCAGGACGGTCATCGAGACTGCGGATCGCTTTGGTGGCTTCATAGCCATTCATCGTCGGCATCATCACATCCATGAGAATGATGTCGAAGGTGGCAGCAGGATGGTTTGCGAAGACTTCCACTGCTTCCTTTCCGTCTGCGGCTCTGGTCACCCGCATCCCACATTCTTCAAGCTGAATGGTTGCTATCTCGGCATTCAGATCATTGTCCTCTGCCAGAAGGATCTTCACGCCGTTCAGTTTTGCCGTTGCGCTGGACACGTCCTGCTTCCGGACCTTTTCCCCTCCCGTCAGTTCCAGGGGAAGCTCCACGATAAAGGTTGAGCCTATACCTTTTTTACTCTCAACACAAATCGTACCACCCATCAGGTCCACATACCGCTTGGTAATGGCCATGCCCAGGCCGGTGCCCTTATATTTGGTACGGGCGCTGTTTTCCTCCTGCGAGAACTCGTCAAAAATATGCTCAATAAATTCTTCGCTCATGCCCACGCCCGTATCCGCAATGCTGTAACACGCCACAATATGCTGCTCGTCCGCGCCGGGATGATAGCTGACATCAAAGGTGATCGTACCACCGTCGTTGGTAAACTTGACCGCATTTCCCAGAATGTTTACCAGGACTTCCCGAATCCGCACAGCATCTGCCAATACATAAGGAGCTTCCAATGTCGCCTGAGCGAAGTTGAAATTGAGCTCCCGGTCGGATAGAAAACCTTGGGTAATGTTCGCAACGGTATCTGCTACCTCAGTAATGTCAACAGGGGCAGGCATGAATTGGATCTTACCGCTTTCAATGCGGCTGATGTCCAGCACATCGTTGATCAGCGTCAGCAGATGCTCAGAGCTGTCGCTGATCTTATCAAGACAGGCTCTGACCTCGGGATTGGGATCCTGTTTCAGCGCAATGTTGGTAAATCCGATAATGGCATTCATGGGTGTGCGGATATCGTGGGACATATTATTGAGGAAGGTGCTTTTTGCGGCATTGGCTGACTCTGCCACCATGCGCAGCTGATTCAGCTCCTTGTTCGTCTCCTGCTCCAGCTTCACCATCTGGCTGCTGCGCTGCACTTTAATCAAACTGAAGAACACCAACAGTATCAGCAGTGCCATAGCCGAAATGAAGATCACCCCTGTCCGAATGGCAGAGTTCATCATATCCATGGTGCTGACTGCCACGCAGTCCGCAGGGATCAGAAGCATCAGCGTCATGTCATAGTTATCCAGACTGGTCAGGCAATAGTAATACTCCGTCTGGTTTAGCATGATATTCGCAGCGGCAATACCATCCCTGTCCAGCTGCTCTTTGATCATGTCAAAACTCCGCCCCTGAACATACTCCGCTTCTTCCAGCGCCTTGTAAATATTCCGGGCGCCAATGACATCGTCATCGTCCGCGTCAAAATAGGCCAATGTTCCGTTCTTCTTGATGACATAGGTTGCCGCGCTGCCGCCGTAGGTCGTGGTGGTATAGTACTGTTTCACGGTTTGGATATCCTTCAACAGCACGATATGGGTAAAGCGGACATGATCCTCGCCCATCGTGATGGGGGAATCCAATTCCTGTGAAAACACCAGAAAGCTCCCATCAATCGTGTCGGTTTCCGAAACAAAGGTATGCCGCTTTTCCCCGTCTAACAGATGGCTGATATCATACCAGATGCCTGCAGGGCCATCGCTCAGATACGCTGTACCCTGCTCATCCAGAAGCATCACCCGGCATCCATACAAATCCGTACAGAAATCATTTTCCATATGGGCTATGTTATCAGACACATCCTGGCTGTTCTTGGAATGATTTCCCTGTACAGCGTTATTCAGTCCTGCCACCAGATTCCAATGGGTCTGAAGGCCGCTGTCCAGATTTGCCTGAATCTGGGTGACCATTTCCTCCAGCTGGCTGGAACGCTCCTCGATCGTCAGCTTCATCAAAGAATTGCGCATGAAGAGTATGCCAGACGCCAGAACAACGACCTGAATCATCGCAAACACAGCGGGCAAAAGATATTTCGTTGTTTGTTTTCTCTCTTTCATATGAGTGTTCTCCCAAAATCTCTTTTCTGCCCTGCGTGTCAGCGACCTGTCTGCACTTATCTCAGAATGATGTAATCCGTAGGTGCTTCCAGTTGTCCGCCCTGTTCCACCAGACACTGCATCAGGTAATTCTCTGCCTTGGGGCCGGTCGTATCGACTTCAGAAACGCCCATCTCCTCCATGACGGTGGACATATACCAGTCACGTTCGCCGTAGATCAGGAAGGAATAGGTTGCGCTGCGATCCAGTTCCTTGCCCTCCATGGTCAGGGCGTTGAGGGTATAACCGCTGTCGGTCTTTGTCATGTCCATCTCGAAGCCGCTGGAAACATACAGGGTGCTGTCATTGCAGACTGCGCCACGGTTGCCGGTCATGGAAAGGGTCGTCTCCACAAGGGTATAAATCTGATCGCCGGTCAACTCCATCAGGCCGGGCCAGCCGCCGTCATTCTTTGCGATATAAGCGAGATCCTTCTGAGAATAGTCGCCTGCGTAGATGTCGTTGGCCACATAGCAGGCCTGCATAAACACCAGATCCACACCGGAGAGCTTCCGCATGGTATTTGCGATGGCAGATGCCGCCTGATTACCGTGCTCCGGGGTGAAATCGTTGGAGTAATAGGTATCGATGTGGGCAACGATCTCAGTGCCGGGTTCTTCTCCCGCCAGTTCCTTATTGAATGCAGCCAGTGCTTCCTTCGCAGTCTGCACTTCGCCGTTCAGGATCATCTGCACCACATCTTTGGAAATACGGAACATCTCGTTGGAGGCCAGACGGATGTACAGCTTGTTCTCCTCCACATAGGGCTTCAGGTTGTCCATCTCCGGCATCAGTTCCAGTGTCACGTCCTTCTTGTAAGGCACCATGTTCTTGCCGTAGGAGATATGATCCTGCCCCTGCTGATTGACCATGGCGGCCATGATATCCAGGATCAGCTTCTCCCGGTCAGGGTCATCCATACCCTTGTTGGAGGCCGCGATCTGGAAGGTGGGATAGGTCAGATACCAGTTATCCTGCTCAGTCTGACCGAAATAGGGCAGAAGCAGCACCTCGTCCTGACCACGGCCTGGGAAGGTGATGACATCCGCGCCGGTGCCGCGGAACATGGCAGCCTTGCCTTCGCTGAACATATCCTTGGGGGTTCTGTTGGGATAGGCGGCGTCCTCCGCACCCAGACCGACATTCTCCTTGAAATCAAAGAAGTTCTCGAAAATGGGCAGCCACACTTCTTCAGAAAGTTCGTGGGTCGCACCACTCTCATACTGCTGACGCCACTTGCGCCCCTCTATACTCTGGAGCATAGGGATCGAAGCACCCTGCAAAACCTCCATGCAGGTGTAGTCCGCAGCAAAGTCGGACACGAAGCTGCGAATACCTACTGCTTCAAAGGCCTCGCAGGCAGCCACAAAGCTTGCATAGTCTGTGGGAATGGGTACATTGTACTCATCGAACAGGGTCTTGTTGATGATGAGGCCGTCCACCTCCGCACAGGTGGGGAGCCAGTTCACTGAGCCGTCATCATAGGTATAGCTGTCCAGATAGGAACCATAATAGGTGGCGGCCAGCTCGGTATTGCTCAGGTCATACAGATAGTCCTTCAGCAGCACCGCATCCTTCAGGGCAAAGCGGCGCACCGACAGAATGTCGGGCATATCGTCGTGATCCGCACGGAAGCGGTAGTAATCCGTGGAGTTGGTGGCCAGAACAAATTCAAACTCCACCTGCGGGAACAGGTCACAGAGGTACTGGGTGTAGGTATCCAGCATCTGATTGCCCCAACAGGCAACGACCACCTTTTCCTTTTTATCTGTCTGGGGCGTGCTGTTCTCCCCAGTGGCTCCGCTGTT
The DNA here is from genome assembly GCA_945876285.1 of uncultured Clostridia bacterium. Lineage (GTDB taxonomy): Bacteria > Bacillota > Clostridia > Oscillospirales > Oscillospiraceae > Oscillibacter. The sequence continues at coordinate 14,382 of CAMCNO010000019.1, forward strand.
GGAGCTCTGGCCTCCGCAGCCGGTCAGCATCGTTGCTGCCGTGACCACGGCCAGCAGCAGGGAAAGTAGTTTTTTCATAGACAATCTCCTTTTCTTTCTCCCTTTGTCGTAATCGCATTTATATAACATCTTGGATAGTTCCCGCACTTTCTGTCAGAGCATACACTCACAGTAACTTTGCTAAGCAGGAAAGTAAACGTGATGTATTCACTGGTTTCACGAGGAAACCATCCATGCCTACAGCAAAAGCCCTGTCACGGTTTTCAGAAACAGCATTTGCGGTAAAAGCAATGATTGGAATATTTGCCCGAATTCGATTAGGAAGTTTCCGAATTCTCAATGTTGCTTCGTAACCATCCATCTCTGGCATTTCAATGTCCATCAAAATGAATTGATAATAACCGGGATCGTGCTCTTTCACTGCCGAAAGTGCTTTATTTCCGTTATCAGCTTCCTCTATTAGAAGTCCGTGATCCAAAAGCACTTCCTCAAGAATCTCACGATTTAGTTGATTGTCATCAACAAGAAGAACACGTTTTCCCTGCAATGCATCGATTTGTGCGTCATCGATCACGTCAGTTTCGTCATTGAATGATTCACCAAGTGCAAAGGAAATGGTTCTTTCCATATTGCCATGAACCATACCGAGCTTATTCAAATACAAATCCATCTGGGAGCCATGTCTCCGACAAAGCTCTACATACCCAACCGCACTATTCAGTTCTGTTCGTAAATCCCTTAGTGATTTTTTTCGGAACTCATCAACCTTGCCGGCGGCTTCCAGTTTCTTTTCCAAAATATCCATTCTATCAATAAGCTGCTCATGATTTGCTTGAGAACTTAGGATATCCCCATCTGGATATTGAAATTGCAATTCAAGCGAAACGCCTAAAACATCAAGACATTTCTGAAGCTCTTCAAAAGTCATACTCTCTTTGGAAAGTTTTCTGTATAAAGAAGATGGGTGCAGCCCCATTCGCTTTGCCAGATCTGCTTTCGCAATCCCTAAATGAGAGCAAATATCGTTAATTATTTCCGCTGTCTTCATATCATAAATCCTATCTGCTAAAATATGGTTTATAACACTATCGTTATCATAACATATATGTTATAATGTGGCAAGAGCAAAGATTGAAAAAGCGACAAATAATTCTTTAGAACTAAAATGGCATCCAGCCAAACTGTCAGATGTCCCTTGCATTTTTGCATACGGCGGTAGCCAGCGGCAGCTGGTACGGAGCTGAACGGCAGCGTTGCGGTTCCAGCGGCAGCCAATTGATGTGGTCCATGTATCCCCCATAATAGTGGTATCCGCAACAGCGGAAATTCACTATTAGGAGGGTAATGGATGTTAGACTACAAAGACATCATTCAAAACACTACGCTTTGGGTATCCGTCGTTATAATCAGGGAAAGCGAGATTCTTGTTCTGCCTTAGCCAGTGCGTAAATCCTTCTCTGCCATTTGTAGTAATTCGATACGTTAATTTTATTTTCCTGGCACCATTGCCGTACACTAAGGCCGCTACACCGGCATTGTTTTACTCTTTCCGTCCATTCTGCCAGTTTCTGTTGCTCGTTGTATACTTGTAGCCCTCGATTCATGACAGCACCTCCATTTATAGGACAGTGTCGGACACTGCCTGGCACTGTCCGACACTGTATGGAGATATTCTTTCATGTTCTCCAGCCTGCCGCAAGTCGCCGCCACAATTTACGCTTACGATTATGAGGCGCTTACGAAAAATATGAAAAGGCCCTGTAACCATTGCGGTTACAGGGTTTCTTCATGGAGCTGCTGGGCGGATTCGAACCGCCGACCTCATCCTTACCAAAAGAAACGACCATGTCATGTTTAGCTCATTTTCATTGAATTTGTTGCAAAAAAGCCGGATTTACCTGTTCGTTTGTCATGTGTAGAGCTGTCTTGTCCAGTCTGCTTCAGTCCCCGTAAACACCAAATAAACACCAACGCCACAGCTTACTTGTTATCGTAATACGTTCCCCAGTACTGCGTTTTTTCGGCACCATATGCTACTCTTTATTGCCAAAACAGCAGGAAAAGAGGCATAAACTATGAGTCCAAGTATAAGGCAACCAACTATTTTGCCGCGGTTGTCAAAGGCACGCTCATGAGCCTCGCAGTTGACGGGAAAGACGTTGGCAGTATGATTCTTATTTAGATGGTATTGCGCTGACCCGTCAGCCTGGACAAAACGCTTTTTAATATGTTCAGGTCCACAGGTTTTGCAATATGCGCATTCATACCCGCCTCCAAAGACTTCTGTACATCCTCCGCAAAGGCGTTCGCCGTCATGGCCACGATGGGGATCTCCGCCGCATCGGAGCAGTTCAGTGCACGAATCGTCCGGGCAGCCTCATATCCGTTCATCTCCGGCATCTGAATGTCCATCAGCACTCCGTCGTAATAGCCGACAGGCTTGCTCTGAAACAGCGTCACAGCCTCCCGACCATTGACTGCCCGCTCGCAGGTTACGCCCTCCATATCCAACAGCTCCATGAGGATTTCGGCGTTTATGTCATTGTCCTCTGCCACCAACAGGCGAAGGCCCTCCAGCACAGGCTTTTGATCATCAACCGCTTGTGCCTCTGGCTGACAGCGGCATTCCGAAACTGCCTTCCGCAAGGTGGACATGGCAAAGGGCGCCGGCAGGAAGCCGCTGGCTCCGGCGTTCCGGGCTTCATCCTCCATCGCGATCCAGTCATTGTCGATCAGGAGCAGTGTGGGGAGATTTCCGGACCGGGCACGGATACGGCGGACGGCTTCCAGTGCGTCCATGCCAGGCAGCGTCCGGTCCAGCAGAATCAGGTCAAAAGTTGTCCCGGCGGCCAGATCCATGGCCCTGATACTGTCTGTTGTGTATTGCAATTCCACGCCCGTACTTGCCATCAAGCTTTGGATCGATTGGCAGATCCCTTCGTCCGGTCCCAGGATAAGCGCTTTTGAGACGTCGTGTTCCTTCCAAAAGCCCGGTTCATCGTCTCCCTCTGCCGGGCGCAACTCCAGCTCTACCCGGAATGTGCTGCCCTGGCCCTGGACGCTTTCCACGGAGATGGTACCGCCCATGAGGTCTACCAGGCTCTTTGTGATGGTCATGCCCAAACCAGTGCCATGAATACCGCTTACGGTGCTGTTGTTTTCTCGGGCAAAGGGATCGAAGATGTGCTGAACGAACTCCGGGCTCATGCCGATACCGTTGTCCGCTATCAGGAAGAGCAAATGGACATAGCCCTGTGTGGTCTGGGGAAGCCCCTGGACGGTCAGCTTCACACATCCGCCCTCCGGGGTGTATTTTACCGCATTGGACAGCAGGTTGGTCAGAATCTCGCTCAGACGCAGTTTGTCGCCGATCAGACGCTCCTGCTCCACGCCAAAAGCCCTGATCTCCAGAGTCTGTGCTTTTTCCTGTGCCTGCGGCTGGAATACGGCGTTCAGCTCCTCAATCAACTCTGAAAGGAAGAATGGCGAAGGATTCAGGGAGGTCTTTCCGCTTTCGATTTTGGACATATCCAGAACTTCATTGATAAGACCCAGCAGGTGCTGCCCAGAGGCATTGATCTTCCGGCTGTATGCGCGTACTTTCTCCGGATCTCCGGCGTCCCTGTCCAGCAAGCCGGACAGGCCAATGATGGCGTTCATGGGAGTGCGCATATCATGGCTCATATCAAATAGGAAGGTACGCTTCGCATCGTTGGCTGCCTGGGCCGATTGATAGGCATCCTCCAAGGCGGTGCGGCTGCGCTGCTCCATCTCTTTCAGTTCCGTCACATCCTGAACCGCCAGCAAGACGGAAGTCGGAACGCCTTTCTCCCGTTTCAGGCACAGGACAGAGATCTGCCACCAGTGAATGCCGTGGCCCTGGATGCGGTTCTCGTATTGGAGGTAGGGGACATCCTCTGTCAAACGCTCCTGGATAGACCGGACGCTGAGCTGCTCTTTGACGCCTCCGTCCGCATCTTCATCCAGAACCCGGTCGATCCAGTGATTACGCAGGTCGCTGTAAGCGCCCTGATCCGGCAGCTGACCCTCACCAGTCAGGTCATCGTTTGTCAGGAGCGTATAGGTATCGTGTTCCAGATCGACCAGGATAAACCGGCTGAACAGCCGGGAGGTACTGTCCACGATCTCCCGCATCTGCTGTTTTTCCGAGGTCAACTGCACCTTCTCTTTATGGCTCTCCAGGAGCAGGATAAGAATGTACATGGCCGACAGGATCACCAGCCACAGCAGCAGATAGGTTGCAGCAGAGCTGGACTCACTCAGCATCTCGTTGGTGACTTGCATGGGGAAAACCTGGAGTAACATCCAATTACTGTGAGGGAGCTTTGTCACATAGGCCGCGCTGGAGCCATAGGAATTGGTATAGGTAAAACTGCTGGAACTACCGGTCATCAGAGCCTCGGTCAGAATATCCACGGCTTCCTGGTCTGCGCCATCCTTCTGATCGAGCGCATCCAGGATATTTTTCGGCATTTCTTCTGCAGAACTGGCGATCACAGTTCCGTCCGACAGGCAGAGGTAGGTGCTGGCAGGCTCTCCGAAGTAAGAAGAGGTGATGATATCCCGCATCTGCTGCTGCCGGTAGCGCCCGGTGAGGATGCCGACCACCTCTCCGTCCTGCCGCAGCGGAGCGTAGAAGATCACCAGATCCTCACCGCTGACCCGGCCGTTGAAGATCATGTCCATTCCGGTGTTGCCCCGCAGGCCATCCCGAACGTAATATCGGTCGGACGCATCGGCCTGCAGGCCCCGGTTATCCGTGTAAACACCATCGGCATTTACATAGCCGATGTAGTCAAAGACCGTGGACTCCGTCAGTTTATTCAGCATTTCCACATCCACCTGCGCCGGGTCCATACTCTGTTCATACATATGGGCGATGGCGCTGATGCTGTTTGCGGCGCCTACCAGCAGATCATCGATGCGTTTGGCCGTCTGAGAGGCTGCGTCTGCCACATAATTGGCATTTCGCTCCACCGTCATATTGCGGGTGGTATGCAGGTAAACGAAAAATCCCGCAAGAATCAAACAAAGCAGAACGACTGCCAGGATGATTCGCCGCCATAGATTGTGCCTGTCTCGCATATGTGTACTTCCTTCCCTAAACAACATGGATTGTAGGCGGGTATCCGGCTCAACTCACAAAATCATGCTTTTTCATAACAGTACTATTTCATTTATTATACACTGATAAAGACTGATTTCCAAGATTTCTGTCATAATTTGTCGAAATTTACGAGGGTCTGTCGAATTTCATCAATCCGAGTTGTGCTCACTCTCTCATTTCATTCGGCTTCTGTCATAGGCTCCCATCGGCTTCTTCGGAGAGGCATCGTATAACTGCTAAAAACTGCTTGGCCCAGCAGATGCGTATCTGTCACATCCATGAAGAAAAAGGCAAAAATCGTTTTGCTGTCTTTGCTTGCAGCTCAGAGAATTCCTCTTTGATCCTTTTCGTATTGTCAATGAGTATTCATAGAAAGTGATACCTTCATGGATTGCTCCATACTCACGCATACCCTATATTTTGAAATCCCCCAAGGAGCGTTCGGAATAAAAAGACTACCAGGCATTCCTGCACTGGTAGTCTAATAGTGCTATTTGCGAATAGGGGGGTGGAGATCCCAATCCGGGAAGCAACTTGCGAAACCGTCCAAATTTTGCGTCAGAATGACTTTTTCCATTTTTTTCAGGTCTGAGTCGCCCTGTCCAAACATAGCCTCAAGTTCTTCAAAATCTGCCATACCCTGCAAACCTCCTCTTTCACAGAAAATCAGGCTACAACATCACGCATCTTTTGACTTTCAAATGTCTGTACGATTTCGCGTGCCCTCTTCCACTCTGCAGCTGCATCTTCAATCTTTTGCTTTCCAGCCAGAATTCTTTCGTCGTAATCCTTGTTGGTGGAAATAGTATTTTCAGCGATGCTCTTTACCAGGTTCTTAAACCGAAGGAAGCAAACTCCTGCTCCAACGAGTCCTGCAATACCAACCGGGAATGCTAAGAAAAGCCCCACTACACCTACCAACGCAAGAACAATCGACGCTATTTTCAATGTTTCCTTGATGCAGTACGCCCTGTAAAGCAGAGGGCTCTCTGTCTGAATCATCTCCAGGCGAAGTTGTTGGTTCTCTGTAAGATGCTCAGGGGCCTTGCCGAGGGCATATACAGACTTCTTGAGCTGGTCAGCTTTGTTTCTTGCTTCCTTTGCTGCCTGTGCTTGGAGGTCATTAGCTTTGGGGCGGCCACGCCGTTTAGGAGTGCTGTCCTTGAGTTCCTGGGCCTTGTTGTAGGCATCCCGCCACACTCCACGGCGTACTTCATCCAGGGCGTCCATAGCCCACTCAACGACGTGGAACGGGTCTATGCAGCGCTCACAGCCGGGAGTAAACTCATTGACGCACTCCGTAATCCATTTGGCACCGTCGCCCGTTACGACTTTGATGCTTTCAAGCTGTTCCTTGGTCAATGAGCGGTAAAACTTCTCCAGAACGGATTTGCCATGCCCTTCAGCGGCCCAGACCACTGTGTTGGTCTCATGGTTCACGATGACGGTGATGTACTTGTGTCCTTTCTTGTAGCTGGTTTCGTCGATGCCAATGTAGACAAGGTTATTCAACCGGACCGCTCTTTCCGGCTCGATTTCATTCAGGGTACGGGAAATACAGCGGCCCACGGTCTTCCAGTCAATGCGCATGTACTCAGCTACTGCATTCCTCGGAAGGTAGACTGCAAGCCATCCAACCGTCAAGTCAAAGTCCTTTGTGAAGTGGCTTCCAGGATACGCCCAAGGTACATCAGCGACGATGCTGCCATGCTTAGGACACTTGATGCGCTGGGTCTCACTTTCAATCTCAACGAGGACGCTTCCAAAGTCGAGACCACGCCATACTCGAACGTCCTTGGAAGAACGGCCATCCTTGGGACTCTTCTCCCCGCAAAAGGGGCAGCGACACTGGTGCTTCTTATCTGGCCGTGCCTTTACCCGAAGATGCTTCACACCTCGTCCATCGGTATAATTTTCAGCGGACTCGACCACTGTGTTCTTGACATTCAGCAGATTTTTGATTAATGTGTTAGTTGAAACCATTCGTGTTTCTCCTTTTGATTGTTGTGTAGCAACTAACACTCTAAAGGAACACGGGTGGCTTTTCAATTTTCTTTTTACACTGGTGTCCGCCACCCTTGACTGAACCCGAAAGAAATGCCGCTCGGTAGTTGCCGACGGCGACGAACTCATGAGCAGCTTACAGTGGCAACCGTCGGTTTTCCAGTTTGGCATTTCTTTCTGAACCCGTCAAGGGCAATCCCCGTTGGGGTGGCTGGCTTGCCTCTGACTCAGAATCTATGTGCAGCATTTTGGACCTTCAGTGGGGCTGGTCCATCCACGATTATGCACGAAGCCCCTAAAGGTATCCCTTTACAGACGTGTCGGCAGATGCTGGTCGGCGCGTCTGTAACATTTTTCGGAAAAAGAAATCTTGCGTGAGAAGAACGGCTGTGCCATAATGGAAACAATATAACGCCTCTGCGGAAAGGAGCGGTCACGTGAAGCTGCGGGATTTTTCCAAGCGCATACAGCCGGAGGACCAACCGGATTTCGCTTATACGCTCCAAGGCGGCATGGACGTTGCCGAACTCACGGCGGATAAGCTGGCAGATTTTCCGGAGACGATCTTTATCGCAAACAGTCAGGCGGTCGTATTCGGAAAAGTACAAAAGGAAACGCTTCTCTACTTGCTGGACCGCCACCGTACATTCCAATTTGAGCAGATCCTCGACAGCATGAGCGACGGCGTGATAGCCGTAGACGATGCCGGGCGTATTTTTTACGCGAATCCAGCCTATATGTCCATTCTGGGCGTTCCCCTGCGCCGTATTCTGGGGCGGTTTATTCAGGATGTTGAGCCTGGCTCCATCCTGAACCGGGCGCTGCTGGAGCGGGAGACATTTTCCCGCGAAAAGCAACTGATCGCATCCATCCAGAAGTACGTCTCGCTCCGGGCCTTCCCTCTGTGGGACGGGGAGACGTTTTTGGGCGCGGTCTCCGTATTCAGGGACGTGACGCAGCTCCATCAAATGAGCCAGGAAATGCGGCAGATGTCCGGCATTATGGATGAATACTCGCAGCGGATACGAATCCAGGAGACCGCGGAAAAGCTGGGCATCACCTCTTATAATAAGGCGTTTCAGACCACCATCCAGAAAGCCGCCACTGTGGCGCTGACGGACGTACCTCTTCTGATCTGCGGGGAAAGCGGCACCGGGAAAAATGCCATGGCCCACTATTTGTACCAGTGCAGCAGCAGAAGGGACAAGCCCCTGATCATGGTGAACTGCGCGGCTGTCCCGGAGAACATGATCGAAGAGACCCTCTTCGGAGACGGAGAACATCCGGGAAAGATCTCTCTGGCGGAGGGCGGCACCCTGTTTCTGGACGAGATCGAGGAACTGAGCCTGCTTGCCCAGTCCCGGCTGCTGTACCTGCTCCATCCGGAGGGGTTCGATACTAAGCCGGACGGAGACGCCGCGGCAAATATCCGGCTGATCGCCTCGACCAGCCAGCCGCTGGAGCCCTTGGTGCGGGAAAAGAAATTCCGCAGGGAATTGTTCTTCCTGCTGAACACGATCACCGTAGCCCTCCCGCCGCTCCGGGAGAGGCAGGACGATATCGTTCCGCTGGCCAACCGTTTTCTGTCCCTGTTCAATGAAAAATACCACAAAAAAATGGCCTTCTCCCCCGAGATGTATCAGGAACTGCGGAACTATCCCTGGCCGGGAAACCTGCGGGAGCTGAAGAGCTACGTGGAACGGGCGGTGATCCTGGCGGACAGCAGTCTCCCGATCATCGAGCGGGCGGAAGAACCCGGCAGAGACGCGCCGCCCCCATCCGGATACCGTCCGCAGAAAGGCGAGCCGCTGGACAGCCAGCTTCGGGCGTTTGAAGCAGAGGTCATCCGAAATGCGCTTGAGGAATGCGGCGGCAACCGGACGGCGGCTATGAAGCAGTTGGGGGTCAGCCGGCGGACGTTCTATCGGAAATGCGCGGAGCTGGGCATCCTCGGATGTGACGAAAAGTAAACAGTGTCAAAAAGTAAACGGCAAACCGTGTCATATTTGATACGGTTTGCCGTTTTTTTGCAAAAAGGGCTAAAGTCTTTTGTGGGATTCCACACAAAAGACTTTCCAAACTGCTTTTGCTACAATAAAACCATCGAAAAACCGCAAATAATGCGAAAAGGAGATGCAAAACGTGAAGAAAGTATCCATTGGCGGTGGCCAGGGCTTCTGGGGCGACAGCCCTGATGCGGCCATCCACATGATCCGCCACGGGAATCTGGATTATATGGCCTGTGACTATCTGGCGGAGCTCACGCTGTCCATCATGCAGCGGCAGCGGATGAAGAACCCTGCGGCGGGTTATGCCCGGGACTTCATCAACCTGATGAAGGAAGTAGGCAAGGAAGCATACGAGAAGAAGATCGGTATCATCACCAATGCCGGCGGCATGAACATCACCGGCGCGGTAGATGCCCTGAAAGCCGTGGCCGAGGAGCAGGGAATGCACGGCTACAAAATCGGCTACGTCACCGGCGATGACCTGCTGGATCAGATCCCCAAGATGATCGCTGACGGCTGCGAATTCAAGAACATGGATGACGTGGGCGATTTCAATGAGATCAAGGACAAGCTGGTGAACGCCAACGTCTATTATGGCCGCGAGCCTCTGATGGATTGCCTGGCGCAGGGTGCCAACACTGTCATCACCGGCCGGGCAGCGGACTCCGCCATGTTCCTGGCTCCTCTGGCCTATGAGTTTGGCTGGAAGGGCGGCGATCTGGACAACCTGGCCCGGGGCATCATGGCCGGTCACCTGCTGGAGTGCGGCGGTCAGGGTTCCGGCGGCAACTTCCAGTATGACTGGCGCGGCGTGCCCGACATGGATCAACTGGGCTTCCCCATCGCTGAGCTGACTGAGGATGACTTCCATATCACCAAGGCTCCCAACTGCGGCGGCCTGATCTCCGAGCAGAGCTGCAAGGAGCAGTTCCTGTACGAGGTTCACGACCCCGCCAACTACATCACCCCCGATGTGACTGTGGATATTAGCAAGGCTACCCTGACCCAGGACGGCGATAACCGTGTCCGTGTGGGCGGCATCAAGGGCAAGGCCAAGCCGGATATGCTGAAGCTGTGCCTGGGCTATCATGCCGGTTACAAGGTGGTCACCTACCTGTCCTTCGCCTGGCCTGATGCCTATGAGAAGGCCCAGTACGCTGCGGACATCCTGATGAAGAAGATGAAGCGCAAGGGGATGCAGTACGAGGACCTGCGCATTGACTATGTGGGTCTGAACGCCCTGCACCTGGATGTGGCGGAGGTCGACGAGGACCTCATCAAGCGAATGAACGAGGTGGTGCTCCGCATCGCTATCCGTACCAAGGACAAGAAGGACGCTCAGCTCATCATTCCCGAGATCAGCCCCCTGCAGCTGAACGGCCCTCCGGGAGCCTCTTTCTTCGGCGGTCGGGCCCATGTGACGGACGTCATCGGCCTGTGGCCCACCCTGATCCCCAGAGACGCTGTCAAGCTGGAGTCCCACATTCTGGAGGTGAAATAAGATGGCACTGGTTTATCTGAATACTCTGGCACATGGCCGCAGCGGTGATAAGGGCGATACCAGCAACGTCTGCGTGTTCGCCCGGGACCCCAAGGATTACGAATTCCTGAAGCGCGTTTTGACGGTGGAGCGGGTGAAAGAATACTTCGGCGATATGGTCAAGGGCGAGATCGTCCGCTATGACGTGGACACTCTGTGCGGCATGAACTTCGTGATGAAGCACGCCCTGGGCGGCGGTGCCACCCATTCCCTGCGGCTGGATACCCTGGGCAAGTCCATGGGCTCCGCCTTTATGCGCATGAAGGTCGACACCGACTGGTGAGTCCATTTCCCCCCTCATTTATAAACTCCAGAAAGCTGATTTACTCACAACAAATAGCTTTTTACTCACACAACATAAGATTTCGAAAGGAGATCTCTCCCTTATGAAAACCAACCAGTATTCCGGTTTCCACAAGCTGACCATGGAGCAGCGAGCCGCTGAGGTGGCGGAATTTTCCGGCCTGACTGACGAGGAGATCGGCCGCCTGACCAATCCCGGCGCTCTGAGCAACGAGGTGGCGGACCATGTGATCGAAAACGTCATCGGCACCTATCAGCTGCCTGTGGGCGTGGCCATGAACTTCCTCATTAACGGCAAGGAATATGTCATCCCCATGGTTCTGGAAGAAGCCTCCGTTGTGGCTGCTGCTTCCAACGCCGCTAAGATGGCCCGCGCCGCCGGCGGTTTCACCACCAGCTACACCGGCAACATCATGATCGCTCAGGTACAGTGCATCGGTGTGGCGAATCCGTTCTTTGCCCGGCAGAACATCCTGCACCACAAGGACGAGATCCTGGCCATCGCCAATGAGAAGGACCCCATTCTGGTAAAGCTCACCGGCGGCGCCAAGGACATGGAAGTCCGCATCGTGGAGTCTGAGATCGGTCCTATGGTGGTCACCCACCTGCTGGTGGACACCGGTGATGCCATGGGTGCCAACGCTGTCAATACCATGGCCGAGGCTGTGGCTCCCACCATTGAAAAGCTCACCGGCGGCACCGTGAAGCTGCGTATCCTGTCCAACCTGGCGGACCACCGGCTGGCCCGGGCCACCGCTACCTTCACAAAAGAGGCCATCGGCGGTGAGGACGTGGTGGACGGCATCGTGGCGGCCTACGCCTTTGCCGCCGCGGACCCCTACCGTGCCGCCACCAGCAACAAGGGCATCATGAACGGCATCGACCCTGTGGTGGTCGCCACCGGCAATGACTGGCGCGGCATGGAGGCCGGCGTTCACTCCTATTGCTCCCGGGGGGACCACTACACCTCCCTCACCCGCTGGGAGAAGGACGCCAACGGCGACCTGACCGGCTCCATCGAGCTGCCCACCCCCGTCGGCCTTGTGGGCGGCGCCACCAAGATCCACCCCGGCGCCCAGGCCTGCGTGAAGATCCTGGGCGTCACCTCCGCCGCCGAGCTGGCGCAGGTCATCGCCGCCGTCGGCCTGGCGCAGAACTTCGCCGCCATGCGGGCCCTGGCTACCGACGGCATCCAGAAGGGCCACATGAAGCTCCACGCCCGGAACCTGGCCACCGTGGCCGGCGCTACCGCCGAGCAGCTGGACGCTGTGGTGGCCAAAATGGTGGCCGACAAGAAGGTCTCCGTGGACTACGCCAAGGAGATTTTGGAATCCATGAAGTGATATCCGCCGGTGTGAACCGGCAAAAGGGACGGTCGTGGGGCGGTTTCCCACGGCCTGTCCCGCCCTGATTTGTATCCCAAGCCATCCCAAGCCCTTTCGCAAGGCAAAAAAAGAGTTTAGGAGGTTTATGTATGAAGAAAGAGGAACACGTGGGAAAGTACATGGAGGTATGGGGCGACACCGTCGTGCCCAAGGAGCTGGCGGCCTCCGCCGTCATCTGCGTCATCCTGACGATGGTATTTTTCCTGGCCGGCAGAACGGTCCTGACCGGGATCGATTCTCTGGAGCCCGCCCTGGCAAAAGGCTATTCCCTGCTGGTCGGCATCGTGGGGACCTTCCTGGGCGCCACCATCTGCGCGAAGAAGTTCAAGCCCAAGCGCAAGATCATGATCGAGTTCCAGGAGGAAAACATTGAGGATATCCTGAAAGCCGCCGGCATGACCGTGGAGGAGGAGCGGGAAGCCCTCCGCACGGTGAGTCCCCAGGTCATCAAGGAAATGGAAGACCTGGAGCTGTATTCCCTGCTGGCGCTGGTTCCCGAGGACTGTGCCAATTACAAGCCTGAATACCGGATGAAAGCATCTGCAAAGGAGGGGCAGTGATTTTATGACGACGATCTTACTTGCCATTGGCGCCGCTGTTCTGGGCGGCCTTCTGTACACCCTGGTTGGCATTATCCCCGGCACTGATGAGACCGCCACCATGGTCCCCATCACCATCATCCTGGTCCTGGCCGGCGCCCCTGCGGGCGTGCTGTTTGCATGGGAGATCGGCATCATCGTTGCCATGCAGATCTCCCACACCATCCCCACCGCCATGAGCGCCCTGCCCGGCAGCACCATGGCCGTGCCCATGGTACTGAACTGCTCCATCGCCAAGCGCCTGGGCGTGCCCCACATGGCGATGCGGAAGATGGCCTCCGGCTCCCTGGTGGGCACCATCTTCGCTCTGCCCCTGGCCCTGGTCGTGGCGCTGATCCTGTCCCCCTTGGGCAGCATGATCTCCGCCCACTCCGGCGTGATCTTCACCATCTGCGCCCTGCTGATCGCCTACATCTCCTCCGCCAAGTGGGGCGCCGTGGTGGCGGTCGTTCCCTTCGCCATCTTCATCCAGGCCCTGCAGCGCATCGCCATCGAGGGCCACGGCTCCACCGTGTTCACCTCCATCTTCATGGGCATCACCATCGGCCCCATGATCTACGAGCTGTTTGGCGCCCTGATCCCCAGCCGCCGCAAGCAGTTTGCCAAGGACACCCCCAACGAGACCTGGCTGGCTCCCGATTCCAAGCAGAAGATCGCCTTCTTCCCCAACCCCTTCAAGCAGCTGACCCGCAAGCAGGTGGGCCTGTGCGCCGCCTGGTCCGCCGTGAGCTGCGTGGGCTTCACCATGAGTCCTGTGGGCATGACCGTTCTCTCCGGCGAGGCCTCCGCGGGCCGCTGCAAGGAGCTGTACGACCGCGTGTCCACCTGCCTGTCCGTGGAGGACTCCACCTCCAACGCCACCTACACCGCCGGCCTCATCATCCCCCTGTTGGGTCTGGGCGGCGTCGCCGTGGGCGGTGTGGCCGCTGGCCCTGCCGCGCCCCTGTTCGCCTGCGCGCCCCGCTTTGAGATCGGCAGCAACCTGGCTCAGATGCTGACCATTCCCGACTACATCCTCTTCGGTATCATCGGCCTGGTGGGCGGCGCTCTGGTGGCTTATCCCATCGCCATGCACAAGGCCCGCTCCTGGACGGAGCTGATGCTCCGCGCCATCAGCCATGAGGCCCTCATCGGCGCCTTCTGCGGCCTGGTGGTCATGCTGGCCTTCTATGAGGCCGGTATCCTGGGCGTGTTCCTGGCGCTGACCATCGGTCTGGTGGGCGGATTCCTGCACACTGTTTTCGGCGTCCACACCGGCGTTCAGTTTATGACCTACTACGCCTCCGGCTGGATCGTCACCCAGCTGCTGGCGCTTGCCTCTGTGCTGGTCTGATACGAATCACTTCACAAAAGGAGGCTGGGGCCTGTGCTGCTTTTGGACCTGTTCCCGATCCCCCGGCGTTATGAGCGGATACCCGGTGCCCTGGCGTTTGCCCTGACCGCCGCCATGGTCCTCTTCTTCGTGAAGGAGGGCAGCGATCTGGCACTGGGACTGCTGATCGCCAGCGTGGTACTGCTGATTTTGGTATACATCATCCGGTACCGGCAAAAGCAGGAGTGGGCACAGTTTTTCACCCAGGAAAACCAGCGTCTGCTGGAAATCAAAGGCGCTGAAGGCCCCAGCCGTTACATCCCCGCGCAGCGAAAGGTGGTGGATCAGCTCCGCAACCCGGAGCTGAAAACCACCGCCCGGCTGAATCTGAGCACCGCCTTACTGGCAAATGCCGACCCGGCCGGCGCGCTGACCGTGCTGGAGGGGATCGTCCCCCTGAAATTGCCCAATCCCACGCTGCGGCTGGTCTACTGGACCCAGCGGCTGGGCGCGAGCCTCCAGATGGAGGATGATGCCGGCGCGGAGAACGCTTACCAGGCGGCCATTGCCACCATGCCGGAGGTCAGCGATATGCTGAAGATCAGCTTTATGCCGTCTGAAATACAGTACCGGCTGTCCCGGGGCGAATACGAGCTGGCATTGGACCAGCTGAGCGAGATACCGACGCAGGATCTTGACGAAGCCAGCCGGGACCTGCTGCTGGTCCTTCGCGTCACCGCGCTGCGGGGCGTAGGCGCGGCAGAAAAGGCGGACAAGCTGACGGCACAAGTCGAAACGCACGATCTGCTGCCCTCCACCCGCCAGCTGCTGGGGCGTGCATCACAAGAGAAGCCATAACCTACTCTCTCCCCTTCCCTTATACAGCCTGACTGCCCTGCATATCCATGCAGGGCAGTTGGCTATTCCAAAAGGAGCGGTCTATATGCCTGATATGCGCGCGCAGCTGCTGTTGGTCGGTAAGCTTTTCCTGCTGATGAGCGTGGGCGTCCTGCTGCGAAAGCGGAACATCATCCCCGAGGACGGGAAAAAGCTGCTGACCGACCTTGTCATCCACCTCATCCTGCCCTGCAGCATCGTTTCTTCTTTTCTGGTGGAGCTGACGGCGGAAAAAGTGCATCAGACTGCCGTCATTTTCGCCTTATCCGTGGGCATCCAGCTGTTCAGCTATTGGATAGGCCGCGTTGCCTACCGCCGCTGCGCGGACGCACACCAGACAGTCATGCAGTACGGTACGGTCTGCTCCAACTCCGGTATTTTAGGCACGCCCGTCGCTGAAGGGCTTTTCGGCGCCGAGGGAACGCTGCTGGCGGCTGTGTTTCTCATCCCGCTGCGGGTGGTCATGTGGACGCTGGGGCTGTCCTTCTTCACCCGGGAGTCCGGAAAGGTCTCCTGGAAAAAGGTCCTGACCCACCCCTGCATCGCGGCGGTTCTGATCGGTCTTGTCCTCATGCTGACAGGGCTGCCCCTGCCGTCGCTGGCAACGGACTGCCTGCGCTCCATCGGAGGCTGCAATACGGCCTTGTCCATGATTTTGGTTGGCAGCATCATCGCGGACATGGACCCGCGCCTGCTGCTGCACCGGGACACCCTGTACTTTTCCCTGATCCGCCTGGTCTTGCTTCCCCTGGCAGTTTTGCTGACCTGTCAGGTATTGGGCATCGGTGGTTCGGTCCGCAATGTGTCGGTGATCTTAACGGCCATGCCCGCAGGCGCGACGACGTCCATTCTGGCGCTGAAATACGGCGCTGACGCGCCTTTCGCGTCGGCCTGCACCGCTTTGACCACGGTGCTGTCCCTGCTCGCCGTGCCGCTGTGGTGCGCGTTTTTACTGTGAGGAGATGTCCCTATGAAAAACAGCGTCTGGACCCATATTCTGGGCAATACCTGGTGTTTGGAGCTTCATGTTACCATTCCGGTCTTTTTCCTGAACAGCCGGGAGGTCGTCCTGTTGGACACCGGCTACGCGGACCTGGACCGGCCTGCCCTGCTGGCAGCTTTGCAGGAGAAGAATGTGACAGTCCGGGCGGTGCTGGGCAGCCACAGCCACAATGACCACAACGGCAGCCATGCCTATTTCCAGAAGCACCACGGCGCGGAGATTATCCTGCAGGAAACGGAGGCCGCCATCGTGTCGGACTTCCCCTTGATGACGGCCGCCTACGCCCCCGCCACGGCGGAGGAGCTGCGGCGGGAGCTTCCCCACCTGCTCCTCCATGCCGACCGGACCTTTTCCGCGGAGCCGCAAACGCTGGAGATTGAAGGCGCCGCGTTTCGGTTGATACCGCTCCCCGGCCACACGCCGGGGCACACCGGCATCGTGACGCCGGACGATGTCCTGTACGTGGGAGACGCGGCCGTTGACGAGGAAACGCTTCAAAAGGCCAAGCTCCCTTCGACATGGAACTGGATGCAGGACTTTCAAAGCAAAAAGACCCTGCGCGGGCTGCGCCACCCGGCTTACATTCTGGCCCATCGCGGCGTGCGGACGGAGATCGCGGAGCTGGTGGACCGGAATATCCAGGATAAGCTCCGGCGGGCGGATGAAATTGCCGATTGGCTGCGGGAACAGGGCCCCATGACCCAGAACGGCGTGGAGTGTCTGTTGTGGAACAAGCTGGGCCTTCACAGCCAGCGCTTTTTCCCACAGGTCATCTTCCGCCGGAATGTACAGTGCGCGCTGGAGTATCTGGTGCGGAGCGGAGCGGTCCGCTGGGAATTCCGGAACGGTACGCAGTATTATTCCGCCTGATTTTTCCGCAAACGCAACGGTCCGGCAAATGAGAACACAGGCGCGGCCAGCCAGGAGAATAAAGACCCAGGAGCTGTTTTGCGGCGGTAAAGCTTGCAAAACGGCCCCTGGGTTTCTTAAACGGCGTGAAGTTCCGCTTGCCTTTGCGACTGGGCTGCGGTATGATGTATTTTGTTAGCGCAAATTGCAATAACAAGTTGGACACCCCGTGGTAAAAACCTTGGTCACGGATG
>CAMCNO010000020.1 GCA_945876285.1 uncultured Clostridia bacterium
TCCCCGAAGTAGATTTTGGATTTTATCCTTGTCTACTTCAGGGAGATCATATCACGTTGGCGGTGTCCTTTCTTCTTATTCAGAAACTCTGCGGAGGTTCACACACATCCATGGGCAGATCCGGCCGGGCAGAGCGGATGCGATCCAGTACCTGTTCCACCACAGCCCGTTTCTCGAAAAGGAAATCCTTGTAAAATTCTCCGTCATAGAAGGCACGGAGGCACACCATGGGCAGCTGCTTGCCGCAGGTGCCGGTGACGCTGAGGGCGGTATTCCGCACCTTTACCTGGCTCATGGCATCAAAGGAAATATATTGAGTGCCGGGAAACGCGGCGAAATAGACAGCTTTGTCACTGATCCGGAACTGCTCTGCACGGACGGAGCCCTGATAGTCCTGCTCGGCATTCTCCAGCGCATGGCTCTGTGCCAGAGACTTCATCTTGAACAACGGCATGGAAAAACCTCCTTATTTATCATTTCTTGGCAGTATGATACCAAATCGGTCGGAACTTCAAAATAGCAAATGCAACACCATTACAGAAAAAAAGCCGTCGCAAGCAGAATCGCCAGCCCTGCCAGGTTTGCCAGCGTAAATACCGTCAGATACCGCCCTGGCTTCGCACCAGGCCAACGCAGATAGAGCTTCAGCGTGATGAGACTGGCTAGAGACGCCACCGGGGTCCCCAGACCGCCAATGTTGACGCCCTCCAGCAGTGGCCGCCAGTTGTCCGTGAACCCGGACAGCAGCACCGCCGCCGGAACGTTGCTGATGACCTGACTGGTAAGGGTGGCTGTCAGCAATGTACTGCGCTCCAGCAGAGCTTGCAAAAAGGCCCGTACCGTCTCCACCCGTCCCAGATTCCCGGAGACAACGAAAAAGCACACGAACGTCGCCAGCAGGCCGTAGTCCAGCGTTTTCAGCAGCTTTGGCTCTACGGCAGCAATGGCCGCCAGAACGATGACTGTCAGGATGCCGTACGGCAGCACCCGGAACACCGTCAGCAGGCACAGCAGAAACAGCACTCCATACAGTGCCAGCCGCTTGGGGTTATGGATGACCGCCGGAGCCAGCTCCGGCACCGCCATGTTCTTCGGCAGTACCGGCAGGGACGACGCCGTCAAACAAATCAGACTGATTGCGGTCAGCGGCAGCACGGCGGAGAAAAATTCTCCGGCGGACAGACCATAGGCGGCGTACAGAAAGAGGTTCTGGGGGTTTCCCACTGGGGTAGCCATACTGCCCAGGTTCGCCGCGATGGTCTGCAAGACCAGCAGCGGGATGGCTGCCTCGCGGCAGTTCAGGGTCTCCAACAGCAGCAGCGTAAAGGGCACAAATGTCAGCAGCGCCACATCGTTGGTCACCAGCATGGAGCAGAAAAAGGGCAGCAGCACCAGCGTCACGGCCAACGCCCGGTCTCCGCCGCCCCGGGACAGCAATTTGCAGGCCAGCCATTGAAAGGCGCCGCCGGAGCGGAATCCAGCCACCACCGCCATCAAGCACAGCAGCAGGCACAGCACCCGCAGGTCGATGTAACCGGGATAGCCGCCGTCCGGCGGCACCAGAAGCATGGTCAGCATCGCACACACCGCCGCGATACAGAGCACCGATTCC
Source organism: uncultured Clostridia bacterium (assembly GCA_945876285.1). Classification (GTDB taxonomy): domain Bacteria; phylum Bacillota; class Clostridia; order Oscillospirales; family Oscillospiraceae; genus Oscillibacter. The sequence goes on from CAMCNO010000020.1 coordinate 1,613, forward strand.
TTTTTGATAAACGTCCAAATCTTCGCCATGACCGTTTCCTCCGCTTCAAAATCCGGCCACAGGATAGCACATTCTGGCAAAAAGTTCAAGAGCGCCCCGGCAAAGCCGGAGCGCTCTTGCGAAATAACTTATTCACCCATGGGGGCGCCGCACTTGGGGCAGAACTTGCTGTCGGACTCCGCGCCGCAGATGGGGCACTTCTTGGCGGCAGGTGCCGCTTCCTCCGCCGCAGGCTCCTCCTTGGCGGGCTTGCTGGCCTCCAGCTCGGCGATCTTCGCCTTGGAAGCAGCCACGGCCTCCACCATCTCCCGGACGGCGTCGGGGATCTCGCCCTCATACTCATTGACGAACCACTCGCCGATGGTACGGTAGTTCTTGTCGATCTCCTTCTGCTCGCCGGCGATCGCCACGGTGATCTTGGTAAGCTCCGCGGCATCCCTGGCCTTGTCAGCCGCCAGGTTTGCCATATCCTTTGCCTTCTTGGTCAGTTCATCAAAAGAAAACGCCATCCTGAATACTCCTTTCACTGAGGCCTTCCGGCCTGTCCTCTCAAAGCACGATTGGGGCTTATTGAAATCAGTATACCCCGCTTTTCCAGCAAACGCAATCCATTTTTTGTTTATTTACAATTCGTTTTCAATCCACTGGCGGGACCGCTCCACGGCCCGGCGCCACTGACGGTAATCGGCGGCGCAGGCCGCCTCTTCCCGCTGGGGCAGGAACACGTGCTGGCTGCGGCGCAGGCCCTCCAGCTCCTCCAGGCCGCTCCACACGCCCACGGCCAGCCCCGCCAGGGCCGCCGCGCCGAAGGCGGTGGTCTCCACCTGGGCGGGCCGGTCCACCGGCAGCCGCAGCATATCCGCCTGGGTCTGCATCAGAATGTCGCTGACCGACGCGCCTCCGTCCACCCGCAGAGTGGTGAGGGGGCAGGGCGCATCGCCGTTCATGGCCCGCACCAGGTCCGTCACCTGGAAGGCGATGGAATCCAGCACCGCCCGGGCGATATGGGCCCGGGTGGTGCCCCGGGTCAATCCCACGATGGTGCCCCGGGCGTACATATCCCAGTAGGGTGCGCCCAGGCCGGTAAAGGCAGGCACCACATACACGCCGCCGGAGGAGGGGACACTCTCCGCCAGACGGTCGCACTCCGGCGCCGACTCGATGAGCCCCAGCTCGTCCCGCAGCCACTGGATGGTGCTGCCCGCGTTGAACACGCTACCCTCCAGCGCGTAGGTCAGCTTTCCGCCCACGGACCAGCCCACGGAGGTGACTAGGCCCGCTTTGGAACGCACCGCCTGGCCGCCCACGTTCATCAGGGTGAAGCAGCCGGTGCCGTATGTATTCTTCGCCTGACCAGGCAGGAAGCAGGCCTGGCCGAACAGGGCGGCGGGCTGGTCACCCGCACTGCCGCAGATGGGGATGCCCGCAAGAGACTCCAGACCGGGGATGCCCTCGGCCACGGTGCCGTAGACCTCGCTGTTGGGCCGGGGCTGGGGCAGCAGGGACATGGGAATATCCAGTGCGCGGCACAAATCCCCGTCCCATTGCAGGGTATGGATATTGAACAGCATGGTCCGGGAGGCGTTGGAGTAGTCCGTCACATGGACCTTCCCGGCAGTCAGGTTCCAGATGAGCCAGGAGTCCACCGTTCCGGCGCACAGCTCGCCCCGCTCCGCCCGCTCCCGGACGCCGGGAACATTATCCAATATCCATTTGATCTTCGTGCCGGAAAAGTAAGCGTCGATCAGCAGGCCCGTTTTCTCCGTCACCGCCTCTGACCAGCCGTCGGCCTTGAGCTGGTCGCAAATGGCGGCAGTACGGCGGCACTGCCACACGATGGCGTTATACACCGGGCGCCCGGTGGCCCGCTCCCACAGGATGGTAGTTTCCCGCTGGTTGGTGATACCCAGGGCCGCGATTTGTTTGGGGTCGATGTGGGCGGCGTCCACCGCTTCTGCCAGCGCTTTCTTTTCCATGTTCCAAAGCTCCACCGGGTCGTGCTCCACCCAGCCGGGCTGTGGATAGATCTGCCGGAAGGGATACTGGGCACGGGACACGATCTCCCCCGCCCGGTTGAAGAGAATAGCCCGGGAGCTGGTGGTTCCCTGGTCCATGGCAACGACATATGTTTCCATTGGCAGCCTCCTCTGGTAATTTCTTGGAAAGTGTGTTATGATGATACCAATATAACACAAGGAGGCGGGTTTTTCCATGGTCAGAAACGAATTTACCTTTCCTTCCGCCGACGGGCATACCGCCATCCACGCGGTGGAGTGGGTCCCCGAGGGCGAGATTCGGGCGGTGCTGCAGATCTCCCACGGCGTGGCGGAGTACATCCTGCGGTACGAGCCCTTCGCGGAATATCTGACCGCCCACGGTTTCGCCGTGGTGGGGCACGACCACCTGGGCCACGGCCAGTCCGTGGCGGAAGGCGCTGCCCGGCTGTACTTCGGCCCCAAGGGAAGCTGGAACTGGGTGGTTGATGACATTTATACCCGCCGTCAACTGGCAGGCAAGCGCTTCCCCGGCATGCCCTATTTCCTGCTGGGCCACTCCATGGGCTCCTTCCTGGCCCGGACGTATCTCATCCGCTATCCCGGCACCGTGGACGGCGCCATCATCATGGGCACCGGGCAGATGGCCCCGGCGGTCATCGCCGGCGGCAGAGCCGTAGCCGCAGAGGAGGCCCGCAGGGTGGGTGAGGACCAGTCCAGTCCCCTGGTGCAAAAGCTGGCCTTTGACGCCTATAACAAGCAATTTGCCCCCAATCGCACCGGTTTCGACTGGCTCAGCGTCAGCACAGACAATGTGGACCGCTACATCGCCGACCCCCTGTGCGGAGAGAATCCCACCATTGGCCTGTTCCGGGAGATGTTGGGCGGCCTGCGGTTCATCGCAAAGCCCGAGAATCTGCGGAAGATGAACCTGAACACGCCTATTCTGTTCATCTCCGGAGAAATGGATCCGGTGGGCGACTGCGGCAAGGGTGTGAAGCGGGCTTATGAGAGCTTTCGCAAAGCCGGAGTGCGCAATATTTCCCTGAAGCTCTACCCCGAGCTGCGGCATGAGATTTTGAACGAGGACTGCCGGGAGACGGTCTATGATGACATCTATCAATGGCTGGCAGCCAAAGTCCCGGCTGTTGTCTGAAAAACGGAAGCGGTGCTGAAAAGCACCGCTTCCTTACTGTTATGGTTTAATGCTTCACTTCCACCACACGGACAACACCATCTATCACATACAGGTCCATGGTTCTGGCATAAGCCAGGCCCTTATCCAGGGTGGTCCACTCCTTGCTATCGGCATTGTAGCAGAGGACATCCGCGGGCACTGTGTAGGTCTTCCCGCCGAAGGTCACCGCCGTCTTGCCGATCCAGGCATTGGAAGAAGCTCCCTTCAGTCTCGTCAACTCCTGGATTTTGGTAAACTGGCCCGCGCTGTTCAGCGTGGCTGCCACATAGGCGCCATTGCGGGCCGCATAGGCAGTTTCGATTTTACCAGTGGACTGGCCGTTACCGTATTCCACCTCAACGATCCGCTCCGTCACTTCACCGCTCTCGTCCTTGGTCTCACGCACCACCGCAAGGCCATAAACCACCGTTCCGTTCTTGCTGCCCAGGGCGAGCAGGTCCACATTACCCTCCCAGTTGGTCCGCGCGCAAAGGATGTTGCCGGCCTTGATCGTGCCGGTGCCCAACTGGCTGAGGCCGATCCGCTCACCGTTTTGGAATACCATTACATTCTCCGCCAGCTTCTGCTTGCCCAACGTCCGGGCCGTGATATCCAGGTCTCCGGAAACACTGCTGGTGAAAACAGAGAGATTCAGTGCATCCTTCTTGATGGTAGACAGGCGGACTACCTTGCCACAGTACTCCGCTTCCGCCTTGCCTTTCAACTGGACCATGGTATTTCCGCACAGCATCTGCACGGTGCCGTCCGCGGACACCACGCCCAGTGCGTTGCCCCGGCCGGAGACACCGCTGGGTTCCACGGCGCCGGCCACCTGGCCGTCTGCCGTCAGCAGCAGGGTCATCTGCTTGCCGGGCTTAAAGGCCGCCACAGAATCTCTGGCAGTGGGCAGCACGTAAAACTCCGTACCGCTCAGAACCTTGATCTTGGTGGGTGCGCTGGGATTGGGTTCACAGGATTCATAGTACACCGTCACACGGGTATCGCAGACCCGAATAGAATTGGTGGCAGGATGATAGGTGGCCACATCGTTCTTCCGCAGGTCGGCCACGGTGGCCGGAGAGCCGTTCTTGTAGAGCTGGTAGCTGCTATTTCCGGCCAGGGCGTCCAGGCCCGCAGCAGAGCGGTCAGCGTAGATGATGACTGCCGCGTCAGTGTAGCCGGTGCTGCTGGCGGACTGGGGCAGGAAGGTCATCGCCTTGCCCTTGTTCAGCACGACCCGGCCCTTGGTCCCCACCAACGTGGTAGACGCCACAGGATGGGCCATCGTATATGTCTTTCCGTCACCAGTCTTGAGGATACCGCTTCCGCCGTCAACGGACAGGAGCTCCGTCTCCTCCCCCAGCTCGTACAGGGTGCCGCTCTCCTTCCGCTGGGCCTCCAGAAGGTTTACAAACAGCTTCGCCGCCTGGGCGCGGGTCAGGGAAGCGTTTCCGTCGGCGCCCACGCCGTCGGTCAGGCCGATGGTGGCACCCACAGCCACGTAGCTGTCCGGCCACACGCCGCCCACGCCCTCATCCTTGTAGCCCAGCAGCCGCAGCATGATGGTCACCGCCTGCCCCAGCGTCACGGTCCGCTCCGGATAGAACTTTCCGTCGGGATAGCCGGCAATGATGTTCCTGCCCTTGGCAGCCAGATTGATGTATCCGGCAGCCCAGTGGGATGGCTTCACATCCGGAAAGACTGTCACCGTCCGGTAGCGGCCCAGTTCATTGGAACCATCCACCATATAGGTCACCATTTTGCAGAACTGGGCCCGGGTCAGTTTGCCGTCAGGGCGGAAGGTGCCGTCGCCGTAGCCGTCCAGCACACCCATGAGCCGCAGGGTCTCCACCGTGGCGGCGGTATCCTGGTCCGTTACATCCGAAAAGCGGACGGTCTCCGCCGCCGCGGCAGGCACAGCCAGCAGCGACGCTGCCATGCACACCGCCAGCAGCAGCGCAAATAATCTTTGTTTCATATGATTCTTCCTCTCATTCCGCCCGCAGGGCTTCCACAGGCTGGAGTTTGGACGCCTTGACCGCCGGGTAGCTGCCGAAGATGATACCCAGGGCCACGGACAGGGCAAAGGCCCCCACCGTCACCTTTACCGGCGGGAAAATCGTCATCTGCATCAGCAGGTTACTGAGGATGACGCTGCCCGCCGTACCGAACAGGATGCCAATGATGCCGCCGATGCCGCAGAGCATGGCCGCCTCGATCAAAAACTGGGCCACGATGCTGCTGCGCTGGGCGCCGATGGCCCGGCGAATACCGATCTCTCTCGTCCGCTCCGTCACCGTCACCAGCATGATATTCATGATGCCGATGCCGCCTACCGCCAGAGAGATGGCGGCGATGCCGCCCAGCACCAGGCCGATCATGGTGAGGTACTCGTTGGACTGCTCCTGCCACTGGCTTTCGGAATAGACGTTATAGCCGCCGGTGTTCTGGTCCACCAGTCCCTTCAGAAAACCGCTGAGGCGGGAGATGGCTTCGGTCATGGCCTCGCTGCTGCGGGCCTTGACCAGGAACTCCGTGGGCTTCTCGCCGCCCAGAATGCGCCGGGCGGTATAAGGAAAGACGATGAAGTTGTCCAGGCGGCTCTGGTCGGCGCTCTCGTCCTTGAGGCGGGAGGCGTAGACCCCCGCCACCAGGAACTTATTGCCGTTAACCATCAGTTCCTTCCCCACCGGGTCAGCGGAGCCGAAGAAGGTCTTTGCCGCCTGGGCGCCCATCACACAGACCTGGTTGTACTTCTCGATATCCAGTGGAGCCAAATCCCGGCCCTTGACAATGGTAAGGTTGTTGCAGGCGGCGTACTGGTCGCTGCCGTAGTACAGGCTGGGGGGCACATCGCCGGTGATATTGCCCATCTCGTCCCACTGGTACTGCATGTTGGCGGTGGACTTGGTGCCGTAGGACACCGTGGCATTGCACCAGCCGGTGGGCGTCACACCCAGCACATACTCTTTCAGACCATTGCAGTAGTCATACAGGTTCGGGAAGTAGTCCTTGGAAATGTCGTTTCCGTCCTCGTCGTACATCCAGCTGTAAATACTGACGGTGATGCGGTTGCTGCCCATGGCTTCGAACTGCTCCATGGTCTTGAGCTTCATGCCCTCCATGACGGAAACGATGGTCATGACGGCGGCGATGCCGATGAAAATACCCAAAATGGTCAGGGCGGACCGGCCTTTCTTGCCCCAGATGGACTTCCACGCCATCTTCACGGCCTGTTGGAGATTCACAGCCAATCCACCTCCTGTTCACGGTCCTCCACGATTTTTCCGTCCTGCAGCCGCACGATGCGGCGGGCGGTGGCGGCGATACCGTTGTCGTGGGTGATGAGGATGACGGTGCTGCCCTCGCGGTTGAGCTGCTGGAGGAATTTCAGTACCTCCTGGCCCGTCCGGGAATCCAGGGCGCCGGTGGGCTCATCGGCCATGATGATGGGCGGCTTGGTGGCGATGGCCCGGGCGATAGCCACCCGCTGCTGCTGGCCGCCGGACATCTCCGTGGGCCGGTGCTTCACCCGGCCCGCCAGCCCTACCCGCTCCAGAGCCTCCATAGCCATGTCGTAGCGGTCGTCGGCATTGATCCCCTGATAGATGAGGGGCAGCTCCACGTTCTCCAGCACCGTCAGGGATTGAATCAGGTTATACTGCTGAAAAATAAATCCGATCTGCTTGTTGCGGATGAGACTGAGTTCCTTGTCTGTCAGTTCCTGCACGTCTGTGCCGTCCAGAAGATACTCGCCCCGGGTGGGGATATCCAGGCAGCCCAGCACGTTCATCATGGTGGACTTGCCGGAGCCGGACTGGCCCACCACAGCTACGAACTCGCCCCGCTCAATATCCAGGGACACGCCGTCCAGGGCGCGGACCTCGCTCTCCAGGCCCTCGCCGTAGATTTTATACACGTCCCGCAGTGTGATCAGCTTCGCCATGGCATCAACCCCACGCTTCCATGACCTGGGTCTGGGTAAAGACCTCCGTCCCCTCTTCCACGCCGGACTTGATTTCCACGTTGTAGTTGTCGGAGATGCCGATCTCCACCGGCACGGCCCAGAATCCGTCGGGAATTTCCTCGTCCGCCATGACGCCGTCCAGGGCGTTTTCAGGCCGGTCGCCGGAGACATAGACCACCGTGGCGGAGGAGCCGTCCTCCAGGGACACCGTCCGCACCGCCTGGATGGGTAGGATGAGGCAGTTGTCGTTCTGGCTGGCGATCAGGGAATACTGGATATTGCTGTTGACCTGGATCATGCCCTCCATATTGTCCATGGACACCACCATGGGATAAGTTGCCACGCCGTTGTTGACGGTGCTGGACAGGCTGACGGTCTCCACGATGCCCATGGCCGCGTTGCCCCACTGGTCCAGGTCCACCATCATGCCGGGCTTGATGTAGCTGATGTTCCGCTCATCCACCGTGGCGTTGACGATGAGGGAGCTGGTATCGGAGATGGTCAGGATGGGCTGCTGGGTGTTGATCTCGTCGCCGGGCTGGATGGACAATCCGATGACCTTGCCGTCGATGGGCGCCACGGCATTGCAGTTGGCAAGGTTCTTCTCCGCCTTCTCCAGCTCCTCCCGGGCGGTCTCCAGATTCTGCTCGATGGTGAAAATCTCGCTTTCGCTGTCCTCGCCGTCGATGCGTACCAGCACCTGTCCGGCAGACACCTGGAGGTAATTCACCAGGCTGCTGGAAATGACGGTGCCGTTGACGGTGGACTGCAGCTCGCCGGTACGGTAATACGCCAGCTTGCCCTGCTCATAGGGATAGACGGTCTCGCCGTTCACCACGGCGGTGGCGGAGGCCGCCATATCCGCCGTCAGGGCGCCCTCGTTCTCCACGATGATCTCCGCGGAGAACAGCTTGGAGCCCTCCGGGGTGATGCGGCTGACCATATGGACTGCCTCCACCCGGCCGGGGATGGTGGTCATCAGGGCGGGGATAGACACATCCACCGTCTGACCCACCTTCAGTTCGCCCGCGTAAGCGTAGCTGTAATACTGCTCCAGCCGCAGGCGGGTGTCGTCATTCAGCTTGGCGACCGTCTGGCCCTTGGAGATGGTGTCACCGGGGTTCAGGGTGGCGACCTCCATCAGCTTGCCAGGATAGGACGCCGCCAGGTTCAGCCCCGCGATGTCCTTCCGGGCGGCGGAGAGCTGCTTTTCATAGCCCTCCACCTGGCTCCGGGCCTTCTGCACCGCCGCCTGGGCGGCAGGAGAGTCCACGGTGAACAGCGGCGTGCCCGCGGTGACCTCCTGGCCCTCCGTCACCATGACTTCCAGCACCGTGCCGGCGGTGGTGATGGAGATGCTCTCGCTGCTCTTGGCTTTCGTCAGGCCGCTGCCCTCTACCTTGGCGGTAATGGCGCCGTACTGGACGAAATCTGTCACCACCTGCTTTTCCGCTTCCTTCTTTCCGCCGAACAGTTTGAAAAGCACTCCGCCGATGACCGCCAAAATCACCAGCGTCACGCACCAGCGGATGATGCGGCGGCGCTTTTTCCGGGGCATACTCTTCCATTTGCTGACCTTTGCGGGCGCCGCCTCCGGCGCGGATACGGTCTCCGCCGCGCCCCGGGCCTCTTTTTCCATGACTTCAGACATATCGTTTCTCCTTCACGCGCCATATTAACTGTACTATTCATGTTAGGACAGTTCGTTCCATAAAACAACAACAAAACGGTTACAGTTTCTGTTTCTCCGATTGACAAAGCCTGTATATGAGTATAGACGTGGCAGAGCGGTAAATGGTTCCAGAAAATTGTCTGCCTGCAAAAAAGACCGCTCCTCAAACAGGAGCGGTCTCGATAGGCGGTTTACGCTGCCAGGCGCTTGGCGGACATCCGCTGATAGAGGACAATACCGCCCACAATCACCAGGCCCATCACATCGGTGAGGGTGCCGGGGACCATCATACCCAGACCGCCGGCGATCAGCAGCAGGCGGAAGATGGGATTGATTTTCCGGTGCAGGAAGCCGTTCAGGGCAGCGGCCACGCCGAACAGGCCGATGAGGGCGCTGATGACGATCTGCACCACCTGGAACGGACTGGATACGTTCACCAGCAGCATGGCCGGGTTCATGGCGAAGATGTACGGCACGATGAAGGCGGCGATGGCCAGCTTGGTGGCGTTGATGGCGGTCTTCATAGGCGGCGCCTTGGCGATGGCGCTGCCGGCATAGGCCGCCAGAGCCACGGGAGGCGTGATATCCGCCACGATGCCGAAGTAGAACACGAAGAAGTGGGCTGCCATAGCCTCCACGCCGATGGCGGGGTTCATCAGGATGGGGGCGCAGGTGGCGGCCATGATGCAGTAGTTGGCGGTGGTGGGCACGCCCATGCCCAGTATGATGCAGCACAGCATGGTCAGCACCAGGGCGATCATCATGTGTCCCGCGGACACGGAGACGATGGCGGTGATGAGCTTGGAGGCAAGGCCGGTGACGGTGATGCAGCCGGCCACGATACCGGCCATGGCACAGGCCACAGCCACGGTGATGGTGCCCTTGCCGCCGGCTTCCAGGGCGTCGATGATCTTGTAGATGGAGATGCTCTCGGCGTCATTATCCCGGTTGACCAGAGACGCGCCCAGGGTGCCGATGACACTCTTGCCTTCCCGGCCGGCAGCCACCGCGTTGGTCACATTGCCGACCAGACCCACGATGATAGTCACCAGAATGGCGATGGCGGCGGAGAACTGCATGGTCTTCATGTTGGTGGAGACCATGACCACCAGCACCACCAGGGGCGCCAGCAGGTAGATTTTCTTCATCAGCACACCCAGCTTGGGGAGCTGGTCCTTGGGGATACCCTTCAGGCCCAGCTTCTTGGCCTCCAGATGGACGGCGATGTAAATGCCGGTGAAATACAGCACGGCGGGCAGGATGGCGGTGAGGGCCACGGTGGCGTAGGGCACATCCATGTACTCCGCCATCAGGAAGGCAGCCGCGCCCATGATGGGGGGCATGATCTGGCCGCCGGTGGAGGCAGCCGCCTCCACAGCGCCGGCGAACTCGCCGGCGTAGCCCGTCTTCTTCATCATGGGGATGGTAACGGAGCCGGTGGTGACGGTGTTGCCCACGGAGGAGCCGGACACCATGCCGCACAGGGCGGAGGAGATGACGGCCACCTTGGCGGGGCCGCCGGCGGAAGACCCGGCGATGGCGTTTGCCAGGCTGATGAAGAACTGGGCGATGCCGGTCCGCTCCAGGAACGCGCCGAAGATGATGAACACCACGATGTACTTGGCGCAGACGTTGACAGGCGTGTTCATGACGCCTGTGGTGGTGTAGAACAGGTTATAGATCACCAACCGCCACTGGACCTTGGTAAAGGTATAGACCAGCAGCGCGCCCACCACGCACAGGATGGGCAGGCCCACGCTGCGGCGGCACAGCTCGATCAGGGCCAGAATGCCCAGCACGCCCACCACCAGCAGCAGCGGCTCCTTGGAAGCCCGCAGGGACAGCTTGATGATCTTCTGGGCGTTGGCGGCGTAATAGAGGAAGGAGCCCGCGCCCAGCACCATGATGAGGATGTCGTACCAGGGCATGGAGTTGACCTTCACATGGCCCTTCCGGGCGGGGAAGTTCAGATAGCCCATCACCAGAACGGAGGCCAGGAACATGGACAGCCGGACCTCCGGCAGAGCCACGCTGAACAGCGTCACATAAATGCTGTACACGGAGAAGGCGGCCATCAGGCCCTTGACTACAAGCCGGGGCGTGCCCTCCCAAACACGGACGTTGGACTCCCGGTCGTACTTCTTCATCACCGCGTCCACGTCGGCGGCAGAGCCGACGCCGGTGTCCTCCGCCGGAGCGGTATTCACGGGAGCTTTTTCGTCCTTTTTCCAAAAGCTCATGCTGTTTTCCTCTCTTTCTCACCAGATTCTGCTACGAAACGCATGACTTTGCGCCGCCTTTGGTGCAAACTCATCCGCCTCGTAAAAACCGCAAGGGACTGCGGCGGGCCATGCCCGCCGCAGCCTCTCGGAGGGTTTTATGTATTTCTGAACAGGTCCTTAACGGCCGTTCTCACTTGGTGGGAACGGTGATGCCCTGCTCTGCGAAGTACTTGGCAGCGCCGGGATGATAGGGCACGGAGGTGACGGAGGTGGCGAAGTCCAGGTTCAGCTCGCCGCCCTTGGCGTGCACGGCGGTGATGGCTTCGATGTTGTCAAACACGCCGGCGCAGAAGTTGTAAACATCCTCCTCGGCCACATCGTCGCGGGCGATGACCACAGCACCCACGGCCACGGTGGTGACGTCCTCGGTCATGCCGCTGTAAGTGCCGGCGGGGATGGTGTATGCGCTGTAATAGGGGGACTTGGCCAGCAGAGCGTCAATGTGCTCCTGGTCCAGGCTGACCAGATAGGTGTCCTTGGAGCTGGACAGCTCGGTGACGGCGGTGGTGGGAGCGCCGGCGACCACGAAGGCGGCGTCGATCTTGCCGTCCTTCAGCGCCTCGGCGCTGTCACCGAAGCCCTGATAAGTGGGGTTGATGTCCTCTTCGGTCAGGCCGTAAGCGCCCAGCACGTCGATGGCATTGTAGTACACGCCGGAGCCAGAGTCACCGATGGAGACGTTCTTGCCCTTCAGGTCGGCAACGGTCTTGATGGTGGCGTCGCAGGTGACGATCTGGACCTGCTCCATGTACAGGGCAGCCACGGTGGAGAAGCAGTCCACCTTGCCGAAATCGGCGAACAGGTTGGTGCCGCTGTAAGCATAGCTCATCACGTCGGACTGGACGAAGCCCAGCTGGGCGCCTTCCATATCCATCAGCTCGATGTTGCCCTGGGAGCCCTTACCCTCAACGGCGGTGACCTTCGTGCCGGTGGAGCTGCTGACCTGGCCGGCCAGCACGGAGCCGAAGGCGAAGTAAGTACCGGAGGAACCGCCGGTGGTGAAGGTCAGCTCGGCGCCGGTGGCGGCGGGAGCCTGGGTATCGGTCTGGGCGGGTTCCTTGGTGTCGGCGGGCTTCTCAGCGGTCTTACCGCCGCAGCCGGCCAGGACGGTGACCATCATCATGACGGCCATCAGCAGAGACAGAAACTTTTTCATTGCAAATCCTCTTTTCATGTTTGGTATGGGGTCTAGTAATACCTTGCATATCATACCGCAAACCGATTCATTTTTCAAGCCTTTTTTCCGTACTTTCAGGTTTTTCTGCAAGTTGTCGATATTTGTCTTGCATTTTCGAAAAGGCAATGCATTTTTATGACAGGAATCCTGCATGGAAAGGCATATTACACAAAGGGACGGGGCATCCCGCCCCGTCCCTTCGTATAAAACATCCATCCGTGCCGGAGGAACATTACTTAATGGTCAGCAGCAGCTGGCCGCCCTTGACGGTGTCGCCCTCCTTCACCTCGATAGAGCCTACCACGCCGCTCATGCGGGCGGTGATGGCCGTCTCCATCTTCATGGCCTCGATGGTGACCAGCGTCTGGTTCTTCTCCACATGGTCACCCACCTTGACGGCGATCTTGCTGACAGCGCCGGGGATGGAGGCGCCCACCTGGCTCTTATCCTCCGGGTCTGCCATGGGAACCTTGACAATGTTCTTCTGAGCGGTCTCGTCGGGCACCTGCACATCACGACGGATGCCGTTGAGTTCAAAGCTGACAGTGCGCATACCTTCTTTATCCACCTCGCCCAGGCCCAGATACTTGATGACCAGGGTCTTGCCGTCGGCGATGTTGACCTTGTTGGTCTCACCCACTGCCAGGCCGTGGAAGAACACGTGGCTGCCCAGGCGCATGATGTAGCCGTACTCCTTCTGGCTCTTGACAAAGTCCTCCACCACCTTGGGATACAGGCAGTAGCTGAGGACAGCACGCCAGCTGGGGTCCGGATCAAAGGTCTGCATCTCCCGCTTCTTGGCCTCGAAATCCACAGGCTCCAGCAGTTCGCCGGGGCGGCAGGTAATGGGCTCCTTGCCCTTCAGGACCACTTTCTGCAAATCCTTGGGGAAGCCGCCGGCGGGCTGGCCCATCATGCCGGAGAAGTAGCTGACGGCACTGTCCGGGAAGGCCAGACCCTCGCCCTTCTCCACAATTGTCTCAGGGGTCAAATTGTTCTGGGTCATGAAGATGGCCATGTCGCCCACCATCTTGCTGGAAGGCGTCACCTTCACGATATCGCCCAGCATCTGGTTGACCACCCGGTAGTTCTCCTTGACCTCCTGGAAGCGGCTGCCCAGGCCCAGGGATTCCACCTGGGGCTTCAGGTTGGTGTACTGGCCGCCGGGGATCTCATAGCGGTAGATGTCGGTGCTGTTGCACTTGATGCCGCCCTCGAAGGAGTCGTAGCGCTTACGCACATCCTCCCAGTAATCGGTCAGGTACTGGAGACGGTCCGGGTCCAGTCCGGTGTCCCGCTCCGTGCCCTGGAGGGCTGCTACCACGGCATTCATGGAGGGCTGGCTGGTCATGCCGGACATGGAGCTGATGGCCAGATCCACCACGTCCACGCCGGCCTCCGCCGCCATCAGGCAGGCAGCCACCTGGTTGCCGGAGGTATCGTGGGTATGGAGCTGGATGGGGATACCGATCTCCTGCTTCAGGGTGGAGACCAGCTTCTTGGCAGCATAGGGCTTCAGAATACCGGACATATCCTTGATGGCCAGCATATGGGCGCCCCGGTGCTCCAGTTCCTTGGCCAGCTTCACATAGTAATCCAGGGGATATTTGTCCCGCTTGGGGTCCAGGATATCACCGGTATAGCAGATGGTGGCCTGGCAAATTTTATCTTGGTTCAGTACCTCGTCCATGGCCACTTCCATACCGGGCAGCCAGTTCAGAGAGTCAAACACCCGGAACACGTCGATACCGGACCGGGCGGCTTCCTTGATGAACTCCCGGATCACGTTGTCGGGGTAGTTGGTGTAACCCACGGCGTTGGCGCCCCGGAGAAGCATCTGCAGCAGCAGGTTGGGGGCCTTCTGGCGGATCAGGTCCAGCCGCTCCCAGGGGGATTCGTGGAGGAAGCGGTAGGCCACGTCGAAGGTGGCGCCGCCCCAGCACTCCAGGGAGAAGGCATCTGCCAGAATTTCAGAGGTGCCCTCCATACCCTTGACAATATCACGGGTGCGGACCCGGGTGGCAAGCAGGGACTGGTGGGCGTCGCGGCAGGTGGTGTCGGTGATGAGCAGCTTCTTCTGGTCCAGCACCCAGTCCGCCACGGCCTTGGGGCCCTTGGCGTCCAGGAGCTGTTTCAAGCCGTTGGGGCGGTTTCCGGTGACCGGCGGGAAGCGGCATTCATCGTAGAGCTTGTGCTCTCCCTGCTCCTTCACCACAATGTTGCCGATGTATTTCAGCATCTTGGTGGCACGGTCCTGACTCTCGTCGATCTGGAACAGCTCCGGCGTCTCGTCGATGAACTTCGTATGACACTTACCCGCAATAAAAGTCGGGTTTTTCAGGATATTGGTGATAAAGGCGATGTTGGTCTTGACACCCCGGACATGTACCTCGTTGATGGCACGGGCCGCCTTGCGGCAAACGCCGGGGAAGGTGTTGTCCCAGGTGGTGATCTTCACCAGCAGGGAATCGTAGTAGGGAGAAATGACCGCGCCGCTGTACGCGTTGCCGCCGTCCAGGCGAATGCCGAAGCCGCCGGCGGAGCGGTAAGAGGTGATCTTTCCGGTATCGGGCGCGAAGTTGTTGGCCGGGTCCTCAGTGGTGACGCGGCACTGGATGGCGTAGCCATTCTGGTGAACATCCGCCTGGCTGGCAATGCCGATCTCCGGGTCGCTGAGGGGATGGCCCTCGGCAATCAAAATCTGGGAGCGCACGAGGTCGATGCCCGTCACCATCTCGGTAACGGTATGCTCCACCTGGATGCGGGGATTCATCTCAATGAAATAGTGGTGGCCGTCCTTGTCCACCAGGAACTCCAGGGTGCCCGCGTTGACGTAGCCAACGTGTTTGGCAATTTTCACCGCGTCGTCATACAATGCCTGCCGCACCTCCGGCGCCACGGAAAAGGCCGGAGTGAACTCCACCACCTTCTGATACCGCCGCTGGAGGGAACAGTCCCGCTCGTACAGGTGGACGACATTTCCAAACTCATCGCCCAAGATCTGGACCTCGATGTGCTTGGGCTCCACCAGGAATTTCTCCATGAAAATGTCATCGTTGCCGAAGGCCTTCTTAGCTTCCGCCTTCACCAGGTCGAAGTTGACGCCCACCTCCTCCACGGTGTCGCAGCGGCGCATACCACGACCGCCGCCGCCCGCGGCAGCCTTCAGGATGACGGGGAAACCGAACTCCATCGCCAGCTTCTGGGCTTCCTGGCGGCTCTTCAGCGGCTCGGTGGTGCCGGGCGTGGTGGGTACGCCGCACTCCACCGCCATCTGCTTGGCAGAGAGCTTGTCGCCCATCATGTCCAGGATGCGGGAGCTGGGGCCGATGAACTGGATGCCCGCCTCCTCGCAGGCCCGGGCAAAGTCGCCGTTCTCGGACAGGAATCCGTAGCCGGGATGGATGGCGTCAGCGCCGTGCTTCTTTGCCAGACGGATGATGCGGTCGATGTTCAGATAGGCCCCCAGGGGGCTCTCGTTCTTGCCGATGAGGTAGGACTCATCAGCGGCGGTGCGGAACAGGCTGTAAGTATCCTCGTTGGAATAAATGGCAACGGTCTGCAAGCCTAAATCATGGCAGGCCCGGAAAATGCGCATGGCAATTTCGCCGCGGTTCGCAACCAGCACTTTTTTGAACATTCTGCTCATAAAGTCTCCTCCTCTTTCATATAAAACGCCTATAAAAACCCTTGATTTTTCATCAAGTATACTCCCCTGATTTTGGCAGTTGCAATGGGTTTTTACCGCAAGCGCGTATTTTCAGAAAAGATTCCAGATTTTTGCGTAAACTTACCTAAGATTTTTGTCTATTTGTACAGGACTATTGTCCTTGTACCGCGGACATTTTGAGATAAAAACGGCCCCGGGCAAATTGCCCGGGGCCGTTTGGAATCACTTCCTTACTTCTTCGCCTTGGAATCCACAACGTCCTTCAGCAGGGCGGTGAAGTCCTCCATGCTCATGGCGCCCAGGTCGCCGTCGGCACGGTGACGGGGAGAAACGGTGCCGTTCTCCATATCCCGGTCGCCGACCACCACCATGTAGGGGATCTTCTCCAGCTGGGCCTCGCGGATCTTCTTGCCGATCTTCTCGTTGCGGTAGTCCACCTCCACGCGGAAGCCCAGAGCCTCCAGCTTCTTGGCCTGCTCGGCGCAGTAATCGCTGGCGCGGTCGGTGACGGGCAGGAAGCGGACCTGCTCGGGAGCCATCCAGGTGGGTAGAGCGCCGGCATACTCCTCGATCAGGTAGGCCAGAGTCCGCTCATAGCAGCCCATGGAAGTACGGTGAATGATATAGGGCAGCTTCTTCTCGCCGTTCTCGTCGATATAGTACATACCGAACCGCTCGGCCAGCAGCATATCGATCTGGATAGTGACGAGGGTGTCCTCCTTGCCGTACACATTCTTGTACTGGATGTCCAGCTTGGGGCCGTAGAAGGCAGCCTCATCGATGCCGATGGTGTACTCCACGCCCAGGTCGTCCAAAATCTGGGCCATGACCCGCTGGGCTTCTTCCCACTGCTCGGCAGTGCCCTCATACTTGTTGTTGGGGTTGGCAGGGTCCCACTGGGAGAACCGGAAGGTGCACTTGTCCAGCAGGCCCAGAGTGCCCAGGCAATACTTGGCCAGATCCAGGCAGCCCTTGAACTCCTCCTCCAGCTGGTCGGGACGGAGGACCAGATGGCCTTCGGAGATGGTAAACTGTCGGACACGGATCAAGCCGTGCATCTCGCCGGAATCCTCGTTGCGGAACAGAGTGGAAGTCTCACCCAGCCGCATGGGCAGGTCACGGTAGGAACGCTGGCGGTTCAGATAGACCTGATACTGGAAGGGGCAGGTCATGGGACGGAGGGCAAAGCACTCCTTGGTCTCGTCGTGGGGATCGCCCAGAATGAACATGCCGTCCAGATAGTGGTCCCAGTGACCGGAAATGCGATACAGGTCCCGCTTGGCCATCAGGGGAGTCTTGGTCAGTAGATATCCGCGCTTCTGCTCGGTGTCCTCCACCCAGCGCTGCAGCAGCTGCACCACACGGGCGCCCTTGGGCAGCAGGATGGGCAGGCCCTGGCCGATGGAGTCCACAGTGGTGAAATACTCCAGCTCACGGCCCAGCTTGTTGTGGTCCCGCTTCAGGGCCTCGGCCTGCTTGGCCAGGTACTCGTCCAGCTCGTCCTTCTTGGGGAAGGCGATGCCGTAGATACGCTGGAGCTGCTTGCGGGAGGAATCGCCCCGCCAGTAGGCGGCGTTACAGGCGGTCAGCTTGATGCCGTTGCCCTTGATGCGGCCGGTGGAGTCCAGATGGGGACCGGCGCACAGGTCGGTGAAGTCGCCCTGCTTGTAGAAGGAGATGACGGCGTCCTCAGGCAGGTCGTTGATCAGCTCCACCTTGTAGGGTTCGCCCTTCTCCTCCATAAACTTAACGGCTTCTTCCCGGGGCAGCTCGAACCGCTCCAGCTTCAGCTTCTCCTTGCAGATCTTCCGCATCTCGGCCTCGATTTTCTCCAGGTCCTCGGCGGTGAAGGTCTCCTCACTGTCCAGGTCATAGTAGAAGCCGTTGTCAATGCTGGGGCCGATGGCCAGCTTGGTCTCAGGCCACAGGCGCTTCACAGCCTGGGCCAGCACGTGGGAGCAGGTATGCCAATAGGTCTTGCGGTACTGCTCATTTTCAAAGGTATACAGGTTTTCTTCGCTCATGTTGCATCCTCCTTGTGTTGAGGGGTGAAAATAAAGAAAAATCCCACCCCTGACAGAAATCAGGGGTGAGATACGAAAAACGTATTCCACGGTTCCACCCTGCTTACGGACAATGTCCGTCGCTCGTGTCCTCTGTAACGGGAGGTCCCGTCCCAGCCTACATATCGGTGGGCGGCTCCAAGGTGGTAACTGCTTTCGGTTCCAACAAGGGCCGTTTACAGCCAACGGCGGCCCCTCTCTGGTGTCTTTCCCGGACAGCGTCCTTTTCGATGCCTTTTGATATCGAAAGTCATCATATCACCGGAATTTGCGGTTGTCAAGTGACATTTCCTTGCTTTTTGTTTTCCTCAGAAAGACGTGATGACATCCTTGTTCTTTACAAAATACTCCACGCCGGAGTACAGGGTCGTCAGAGTGATGACCCAGCCGCAGACGGTATTCAGGATGGTGGGGATGGGCAGGAACATCACCACGATGCACACCATGGTGGAGGCGGTCTTGACCTTGCCGGACCAGCCAGCGGCGATCACCCGGCCCTTGTCGCTGGCGATCATCCGCAGGCCGCTGACGGCGAACTCCCGGCAAATGACGATCAGCAGCATCCAGGCCGCCATCTGGCCGTTCTCCACGAACCACAGCATGGCCGCCGTCACCAGCATTTTGTCCGCCAGGGGGTCGGCAAATTTGCCGAAGTCCGTCACCAGGTTGTACTTCCGGGCGATCTTGCCGTCCAGCAGGTCCGTCAGGCTGGCGATAATGAAGATAGCCAGGGCCACCCAGGTGGCGCCGGGGAAGCCCAGGTACAGCACCACCATGAACACAGGGATCAAGATAATGCGCAAAAGCGTTAATTTATTAGGCAGATTCATGATTTCCTCCTACCTCCCTCAGACCATCTCTCCGGTCAGCTCGCCGTCCATAGTGCCGGTGAGCCGGACGTTCACAAAGGTTCCGGGGGCTACTTCCTCATCGGCGGTAAAGTAGATACGGCCGTCAATGTCCGGGGACTCCGCGTAGCTGCGGCCGAAGAACATCTGGGCCTGGCCGTCGAAGCCCTCGCACAGGACCTCCCGCTCCGTACCCAGCACGGATTCGTTGTAGTCATCGATGATGTCGGACTGCACGTCCACCACCAGCTCTGCCCGCCGCCGGGCCTCCTCGGTGTCTACATGCTCCATCAGGGCGGCCCGGGTGCCCTCCTCCGGGGAGAAGGGAAACACGCCTGCCCGCTCGATATGGGTCTGGCGCAGGAAGGCGCACAGCTCCTCCAGAGCAGCCTCGTCCTCGCAGGGCAGGCCGGTGATGATGCTGGTCCGCAGCACCAGGCCGGGGATGCGGGCGCGGAGCTTACCGAACATCTCCGTCAGGGACGCCTTGGTGTCCCGGCGGTTCATGGCCTTCAAAATGGTGTCGTTGCAGTGCTGAATGGGAATATCCAGATAGGGCAAAATCTTGGGCTCCGCCGCGATGGTGTCGATCAGCTC
Source organism: uncultured Clostridia bacterium (assembly GCA_945876285.1). Lineage (GTDB taxonomy): Bacteria > Bacillota > Clostridia > Oscillospirales > Oscillospiraceae > Oscillibacter. Next base: position 21,060 of record CAMCNO010000020.1, read on the forward strand.
ATCGGTGATCTCGTCGGGATACAGGTAGTGGAGCCGAATCCAGTGGAAATCCAGCTTGCACAGCTCCCGCAGCAATGCCGCAAGCTGATGCTCGCCATTCAGGTCGGTGCCGTACCGGGTAATGTCCTGGGCGATGACCAGCAGTTCCTTCACCCCGGCGGAGGCCAGCTCGGCGGCCTCGTCCAGCAGCTCATTCATAGGGCGGCTGCGGTATTTGCCCCGCAGGGAGGGGATCACGCAGTAAGCGCAGTGGTTGTCGCAGCCCTCGGCGATGCGGAGATAGGCATACCAGGGCGGCGTGGACAAAATGCGCTCACCGCTCTGGTTGGCGGTATGGATATTGCCGATGTGGCAGGGCCGCAGGCCCTGCTCCATGACCTCGGCAATAGCCCCGGCAATGTCATCGTAGCTGCCGGTGCCCAGGATGCCGTCCACCTCCGGCAGCTCGTTCAGCACATCTTCCTTATAGCGCTGCGCCATGCAGCCGGTGACCAGGATCTTCTTCACCTGGCCCGCCTTTTTCAGCTCAGCCATCTCCAGGATGTTGTCGATGGCCTCCTCACAGGCGGAGGCCAGGAAGCCGCAGGTGTTCACCACCACCACATCACAGCCCTCAGGGGCCGCCTGGATATGGTAGCCCGCTGCCTGACAGGTGGCCATCATCTGCTCGCAGTTCACCTGGTTCTTGGCGCAGCCCAGGGAAATGAATGACACGTTATAACTCAAGTTTGTATCCTCCGATACATTGATATTGAAGTGGGACGCTCAGTCCTCCCAGGTTTCGGACCCCAGGCGGTTCCAGGCCGCCCGCACATCCCCCCAGGAATAGCCCCGGCGGAGGAGGGCGTCCGTCAGCCGCTTTTTTTCCTTTTCATCCGGCATCTTTCCCCGGAGTTTTCCATGCAGAAAACGGTCGATCTGTTCGCCGCCCTCCGGTAGCTGGTCCAGGGCATCGTCCCACAGCTCCCGGGGCACACCCTTTTCGTAGAGCTTTTCCCGGACCCGGGCCGGACCGTAGCCCATCTCGCCGTAGTGCCGCGCCAGCAGAGCGGCGTAATCGGCATCGTTGATAGCGCCGATGGCCTCCAGCCATTCGGCAGCGTACCGGGCGTCGGCCTCGCTGGCGCCCTTTTCTTTCAGTTTTTTCTCCAGAGAAGCCCGGCTCATAGCCCGCTTTCCGATGATATCCGCCGCCGTGGCCTTCACATTGGACACGCCCGCCGCTTCTTTCAGGCGGGCCAGGGTTGCTTCGTTCAGGTCATCCCCGGCCCGCAGGCCGAAGTCCAGCAGCTCCTGCTCCGTGATCTTCAGACAGGCGCCGTCGGCCAGAAACACCAGCACCCGGCCCCACTTATGCTTGGACGCCTCGATGCGCTCAATCCTCATCCTTAAAGTCGTCGGCGCTGACGTCCACCGCCCGGCCCGCGGCCTTGGCGGCGATGCGGGACTGGCCCGTCATGAGCTTGTCGAAGTTGGCCCGGATATCGGCCTCCAGCTTCTCCGCCACCTCCGGGTTATCCTGGAGGTACTTCTTGGCGGCATCCCGGCCCTGGCCGATGCGGGTCTCGCCCATGGAGAACCAGGAGCCGGCCTTCTGCACCAGGTCCAGCTTCACGCCCAGATCCAGCAGCTCACCCTCGTGGGCGATGCCCTCGCCGTACATAATATCGAATTCCGCCTCCCGGAAGGGGGGCGCCACCTTGTTCTTGACCACCTTGGCCCGGGTGCGGCTGCCCACCACCTCGCTGCCGTTTTTCAGAGCCTCGATACGGCGCACGTCGATACGGACAGAGGAATAGAACTTCAGGGCACGGCCGCCGGTGGTGACCTCCGGATTGCCGTACATGACGCCCACTTTTTCACGCAGCTGGTTGATGAAGATGACAATGGTGTTGGTCTTGCCGATGGCGCCGGTGAGCTTCCGCAGGGCCTGGCTCATCAGGCGGGCGTGGAGGCCCACATAGCTGTCGCCCATCTCACCCTCGATCTCCGCCCGGGGCACCAGGGCAGCGACGGAGTCCACGACAATGACGTCGATGGCGCCGGAGCGGACCAGGGCCTCGGTAATTTCAAGGGCCTGTTCGCCGGTATCCGGCTGGGAGATGAGCATATCCTCCACCTTCACGCCCAGCGCCCGGGCATAGGTGGGGTCCAGTGCGTGCTCGGCGTCCACGAAGGCCACCTCGCCGCCACGCTTCTGCGCTTCGGCCACCACATGGAGAGCCAGAGTGGTCTTACCGGAGGATTCCGGCCCATAGATCTCGATGATACGGCCCTTGGGTAGGCCGCCGATGCCCAGCGCCACATCCAGGGCCAGAGAGCCGGTGGGAATGTAATCCACCGCCAGATTGGTCTGGTCGCCCAAGCGCATGATGGAGCCCTTGCCGTACATCTTCTCGATCTGGGCCATGGCGGTATCGATGGCCCGCTTCTTATCGTCCGCCGGAGCCGCGGTGGGCATGGGTGCCTTGTCTCTTGCCATAATCTCGTCCTCCTAAAATCTCTGTATAGCCATTCAAAATGTTTAAATCTCCGTGCAGAGGGTGCCGAACACCACTCTCGGAATATCGTGAAGGTCCTTGACGATTTGAATATCGCCGAAGCCCTGGGCCCGCATGATGCGCAGCACACTGTCGGCCTGTCCGATGCCCACCTCAAAGTACAGCCGTCCGCCGGGGGCCAGAGCGTCCTTCCACTTATCGGAGATGGTCTGATAGAAGTCCAGGCCGTCCTCGCCGCCGTCCAGCGCCAGATGGGGCTCGTAATCCCTCACAGAGGCGTCCAGCGTTTCAATATCCGCCCGGGGGATGTAGGGCGGGTTGGAGACGATGCACTGGAACTCCCCCAGAGACCGCTCCGGCTTTTCCCGGGCGTCGGCCTGCATGGGCACTACCCGGCCCGACAGGCCGTTGCGGCGGATATTCTGGCGGCAGACTTTTAACGCCGCGTCGGAATACTCACCCAGCACCACCCGCGCCTGGGGCGCCTGGGAGGCCACCGCCAGGCCAATGCAGCCGCTTCCGGCGCACAGATCCAGCACCCGGCACTCTCCCAGCGTCTGGATGTATTCGATGGCCTGTCCCGCCAGAACCTCCGTGTCCGGCCGGGGGATCAGCACATCGGGGGAAATATCCAGCGACAATCCGTAGAACTCCCACTCACCGATGAGGTAAGCCACCGGCTCGCCTGCCAGATGGCGGTCCACCAGGCTCCGTACCTGCCGCTCCAGCTCCGGGGAGGCATACAGGCCGCCGTCCCGGGCCAGGTCCTCCCGGCTCTTTCCGGTGCCGAAGCACACCAGCTCCCGGGCCTCCAGCGTGGCGGCCTCAATGCCCGCCTTGCGGAGCTGCTGGCGAATATCCAAATACAAGTTGTTATATGTGATGGCCATAATACGCCTCGTTGTCGATTTTTAGGGAAATCCAGGGCTTACCATTCATCCTTGCCCTTTTCAGAGGGCAGCACCAGTTCGAGGGAACGAATGGCGCACTCGATCATGCCGTCGTCCGGCTCGTTGGTAGTAAAGTTCTGCATCCACATGCCGGGGGCGGTGAGGAACTTCGCCAGTCCGCCCTCCTGCACATGGCGGCCCACCCAGCGGTTGAACTCGTAGGTGACGCCCACCACCAGGGGCAGCAGCAGCAGATGCACCAGGCTCCGCAGCCACACGTTGGTGATGGGCCAGATGCCGAACACCACGCTGGAAAACAGGATGGACACAAAGATGACCACAAATATGAAGCTGGTGCCGCACCGGGGATGGTGCCGGGGCTGGACCCGGACGTTCTCCACCGTCAGCGGCAGGCCCGCTTCGTAACAAAAGATGGTCTTGTGCTCCGCGCCGTGGTACTGGAACACCCGATAGATATCCTTCTGCTTGGAGCAGGCGATGAGGTACAGCAGGAAAATGGCGATTTTCAGAACACCCTCCACCAGGTTCCGGCCCCACAGGGGGAAGCCGGGGAAGAAATGCAGGATACCGCCGGTAAGGAAGGTGGGCAAGATCATAAACAGGAACACGCTCAGGCCCACGCCCAGCATCACTGCCAGGGTCACCACCGCGTTCTCCAGCTTCTTGCTGCTCAGGTGTTTTTCCAGCCACAGCTCAAATTTGGAGGGCTTGGCCGCCTCTTCCTCCGGGTAGAAATCCGCGGAGTACATGAGGGCCTTCACGCCGTTGACCATGGCCGCCAGAAAGTTCACCGTACCGCGGATGAGGGGCACGCCCAGAATGGGGTAGCGGTCCTTGATAAATTTCAGATCCTCTACCTTCTCCACCAGGTTTCCCTCCTGGTCCCGGACCACGATGGCCTGCTTTTCCGGGCCACGCATCATAATGCCTTCGATGAGCGCCTGTCCGCCGATGCTGGTGCGGAACGCGCAGGACTGTCTCTCTTCTGCCATGGAAGTTCCTTTCTTGTTTTCAGATTATATCACAACATTTTTCAAAAATCAAACATTTGTTTCATTTGTTGGAGAGGAGCCGGATCGTCACCACGGCGCCGCCCCCCTCGGCGTTTCCAATTTCAAATACGCCGCCGTGGAGCTTGACAATCTCGTCGCACACCGCCAGGCCAATGCCGCTGCCCCGGGCCTTGGAGGAACCCTTGTAGAACTTTTGCTTCACATAGGGCAGCTCTTCCTCCGGTACGCCGGGGCCGTAGTCCCGGATGCGGATGACCTGTTCGCCTCCCTCCAGGGCGATGGACGCGTCAATGCGCCCTCCGGCGCCGCCGTGCTTGGCGGCATTGTCCAGCACGTTGCAGAACACCTGCTTCAGACGCTCCGGGTCGCCGGGGATGGGCGGCAGCTCGTCATCGCCGGGCACATAGTGGAGCTCGATGCCCTCCTGCCGGAACAGCTCCCGGTAGGTGAAGATGGCGTCCTCAAACTCCGCCTGCAAGTCCACCTGCTCGATGCGGAGGGTAAAGCGGCCGTCCTCCATTTTGGAGAACTCCAGCAGTTCCTCCACCATGGTGGACAGCCGGCGGGATTCGTTGAGAATGATGCGGATGCCCCGGCGCATCTGCACCGGGTCGCCGCTGGGGTCCTCCAGAATGGTCTCGCCCCAGCCGTTGATGGCGGTGAGGGGCGTCCGTAGCTCGTGGGACACGGAGGAGATGAACTCGCCTTTCATCTTCTCGTTCTGGCCGATCTGCATGGACATATCGTTGATGTTGTCCACCAGCTCGCCCAGCTCGTCGGTGTATTTCTTTTCGATCTGGAAGCCGTAGCTTCCCGCCGCGATGCGCTTGGCCGCGTCGGACACCACCGCCACCGGCTCCACCACGTTGTTGATGAACAGCAGGTTGGAAATGATGATAAGGGCCATGCACAGCAAAGCGATGAGGCAGATGGCCAGCACCGCAAACATCACCTGGCGGTTGGCCACCTTCAGCGATGTCACCAGCCGCATGACGCCTACCACGTTGCCGTGGAACACCAGCGGGTGGGACACCGCCATGATATTCTCTCCCGTCTCCGGGTCCCAGCCCCGGAAGGGCGCCATCTCCGCCGTCTCGATGGCCTGGGCGATGTCTCCGGTCCCCGGAGAGGTGCCCGCCGTCAGGCCCGAGGTGGACACCTGGATGCGGCCGCTGCTGCTGATGAACTGCAATTCGATGCGGTCCTTGTCCTCAAAGCTGTCCGCGGCCTGCACGGCCTTGGGATAGAACCCCACATAGCCGTTGTCCATAAAATACTCGTTGAAGGAGTTGGCGATGGCCTGGGCCCGTGTCTCCAATCCCTTCTGCATGGTGCCGTAGTAATAACTGGACACGCCTGTGGAGAACAGCACCACGATCAACACCACCAGCGCAAACACCGGCATGACGGTATTGAAGATCCACCGCTGCCGCAAGCCCCGCAGCTGGAGAGCCTTGAATTTGAAATTTTTCTCCTCAGCCACGGTATCCCTCCTCGTTTCAGTCTCCGCCGGAGGCTTTTACAGCCCCCATTTATAGCCGTAGCCCCACACCGTTGTAATATAGGTGGGATTCTGCACGTTGTCTTCGATTTTCAGCCGCAGGCGGCGGATATTCACATCCACGATCTTCAGCTCGCCGAAGTAGTCCCGGCCCCACACCCGGTCCAAAATCTCCTCCCGGGACAGAGCCTTGCCGGGATTCTCCATGAACACCCGCATGATGGTGTATTCCACCTGGGTCAGCTTGATGCGCTGGCCGTTTTTCTCCAGGGTCCGGTTCCGGGTGTTCAGCAGGAAGGGCGCCTGCCAGATCTCGCCGGACTGCGCCGGCTCCTCGCCGCCGGTGCGGCGGAACAGGGCATCCACCCGGGCGGTGAGTTCCGCCGGGGAAAAGGGCTTGGTCACATAGTCGTCGGCGCCGGTCATCAGGCCCGTCACCTTGTCCATCTCCTGGGACCGGGCGGTGAGCATAATGATGCCGATGCGGGTATTCGTGGCCCGGATGCGGCGGCAGACCTCAAAGCCGTCGATGCCGGGCAGCATGATGTCCAGCAGCGCCACACGGGTATCCGGGTTCTCCTTCAGCCGTTCCAACGCCTCCTCGCCGGTCTCAGCCTCGATGGCGTCATATCCGGCCCGGCGCAGATTGATCACGATAAAACTGCGGATGCTGGATTCATCCTCCAAAACCAGTACCTTCTTCATGGTCCTATCCTTTCCATCCTCGTTAATTCTCTCCGGCGACCCACTCGGTCTGGATCAAGCTGAAAGCGGCCCGCACCTCGTCCGCCGTCATGCCGTACTGCCAGGCATCGTTCCCCTCCAGCAGTTCGGCGGCATACAGGGTCTTGGGCTGGCGGCTCAGCAGGAAGCGGCTGCCCCGGACGGCCTTGATCTCCCGGCTGGTGCCGGTGATCGCTGCGATGCGCAGAAAAGGTACCGGCTCGCCTCCTTCTCCCCGGGTGTGAAAGGTCACACTGGCCTCATCCTGGGAGTAGCCGCGGGTAATATAAATGCGGTCCGTCCAATCTTCCGGCAGTTGGAAGTACCATCCGTCCTCCACGCAATGGTATGTCCGCAGGGCGACTTCTCCTTTTCCCGTCTCGTCATAGGACAGCCAGTCGATCCGCTGCACCGGCGCATCGTCATCGGTCAGCTCAGGGAGCTTTACCGGCGTCGGCACCTCCGTCAGGCCATCATTGTTGATGTCTGTGGGATACAGGCCGTAAAAGGAGTACACCAGCTTGGAGGCCCCGGTCTGCCCCGAAAGAGCGATGTTGCTCAATTCCCCGTTCCGCAGAGCCAGCACGTCCGTTACCGCTCCGGAAAGTTCCGTCACGCCGGTCACAAAAACTGCCGGCACATCGTCCCGCATGCAGCCCTTGGTCATTTTGCCCTGCTGGATCAGCTCCGCCATGGTAACAGAGAGCCGTGCGGAGGACAAGCCTGCCAGACCGCCGTTTTCCTGCCAGCCGTAATAATCGGCGATGCCGCCCTCTTCGTCTGACCGCAGGACCACCAGCTCCTGCCGGCCGTCCCCGTCCATGTCCTGAATCACATAACGGACATAGTTGGTCCGCAGCAGCATTTCCGCGCCGTTTTTGCCCAGGGTATAGACCTCCAGCACCTGGAGCTCCGTGGCGGCCTTCCAGCCCACGGCAATTTCCTTGCGCCCATCGCCGTCCAGGTCCTTGTAATCGATGCTGTAAATGGCGGTGCCGCTTCCCTCGATCAGACCGGTCTGCTCATAGGTATCGTGTCTGGCGGAGAAGACATATATCTTCATGGGTTTTTCGTCCCCGGAATTGCGGAAAAACGCCAGCGCCTCTTCTCCGCCATCCCCGTCCAGGTCCACCATCTGCACGGACTGGATGTTGGTGCCGGCGGTGGGGGCGGCGTACTCGGCGCCGCTGCTGAGGATCTCATTGATCCGGCTGTTCAGCTCCGTGTAGTTCGCCGGCAGGGCGGGCAGGCTGTACAGGTCCTGGGGACTGGCGGAGAACTTGGGAAGGCCGCTGCAGCCGGACAGCAGCATGACCGCCAGCATGGCCACCAAAGCCAGCCCGGCCTTTCGCGCCGCTTTTCTCATCCTCTCGCCCCTTTCTGCCGATACGCATAATTTAACAAATACATGATAGCACGTTTCCCCGGTCTTGGATAGTCTTTCTTCCGTTTTTCCGTGTTTTTTACGGACTGTTCATTTTTGATATGATAGAGGGTATGGAAAGTTTCTCTTGAATTTTGGCACCGCATCCTGTATAATATAAAATCACTGAACGCCGGTGTGATGGAATTGGTAGACGTGACGGACTCAAAATCCGTTGGTAGCGATACCGTGTGGGTTCGAGTCCCACCACCGGCACCATAAGGTCGCAACAATCTGGATATTTTAAGCGCAAAGCTTAGAGTACCAAAGGGTTGCGGCCTTATTTTTTTCAAATTTTCGAGTTGCGGAGAATGGATATTTTCACGCAATTCGAGTAACTGGACGGATCTGAACTCCCCTTTTCCTGCCGTTTGCGGCAAAACCGAAAAAAGCGCCCTTTTTCAAAGGGGAAAACAGGACAAGCTTCCCCCAAAATTATATACGAAGTTTCGGGCGTCTGTTTGTTAGTTCAGTCAAAACCATCAAAGAGGCACCCTTTTTCAATTCCAGATTCAAAAAGGGCGCTTTGCCCATCATACGTTTACCTGCCGGGGCGATCAAGTTCGCTCCGGCTTATTTTTTTGCAGGAGGAAATTGATATGAATAAGCAAAATGATATGGCGCAGCTCCGCTATCTCGAGGAAATTGCTATCAGTCTGAAGCGAGCAGGCTTCGACATCGAGCAGATCGAAGATCGTCATCTCCCCGTCAGCTGGAATGGCAGCTACCTGTGCCGCATCTCCGGCAAAGGCAGTGTCCTGTACCGCCAGCAGA
>CAMCNO010000021.1 GCA_945876285.1 uncultured Clostridia bacterium
GCTGCACCACGGCGGGGCCGCAGCCGTCGATGTCCATGGCGTCCCGGCTGGCAAAATGGGTCAGGTTCCGCAGAAGCTGAGCGGGACACTCCGCTCCTGTGCAGCGCAGTGCGGCTCCATCCTCATCCCGCACCACCGGAGCGCCGCAGACAGGGCAAACCTCCGGCAGCGTGTAGGGAGCTGTATTCTCCGGGCGCTGGTCCTTGACTACCTCCACGATCTCAGGGATGATCTCCCCCGCCTTCTGGACGATGACCGTGTCACCGATACGGATGTCCTTCTCGGTAATATAATCCTGATTATGGAGGGTGGCGTTGGTGACGGTGGTACCCGCCAAGCGGACTGGCGTCAGCACCGCCTTGGGAGTCAGCACACCGGTGCGGCCCACCTGGACCACAATGTCCAGCACCTTGGAGGGCTTCTTCTCCGGCGGATACTTAAAGGCCACCGCCCATTTGGGGAATTTCGCGGTAGAGCCAAGAACAGTGCGGTCTGATAGGTTATTTACCTTTACAACCGCGCCGTCAATATCAAAGGGATACTCCATCCGCTCATCGTTGATACGGTTGATCTCCGCCTGCACTTCCCGGGTGCCGGTCAGGGTCTTGTGGGGAATCACCCGGAACCTCTGGGAAGACAGATAATCCAGCGTCTCAGCGTGGGTCAGGAACTCCCGGCCCTCCGCAAGCTGGAGGTTGAACACCTGAATGTCCAGCTTCCGCTCAGCGCAGATCTTTGGGTCCAGCTGGCGCAGGGAACCAGCGGCGGCGTTCCGGGGATTGGCCATCAGAGGCTTGCCCTGCAGCTCCCGCATGGCATTGATCTCCTCAAATACGGAGCGGGCCATGTAGACCTCGCCCCGGACGATGAGCCGGGGCAGCTTCTCCGGCAGCGTCATGGGAATGGAGCGGATGGTCTTCAGGTTTTCTGTCACATCCTCCCCTACGCGGCCGTCGCCCCGGGTGGCGCCCCGGACGAACACGCCGTCCCGGTATTCCAGGGCCACGGACAAGCCATCCACCTTGGGCTCCACGGAGTAAACCGTGGAAGCGCCCAGCGCCTCGTCCATCCGGTCGCAGAAGTCGGCCACCTCGCCGTCGTTAAACACATCCTGCAAGCTCTCCAGAGGCACCTCATGGGTGTAAGGCGAAAAACCTTGCAAGGTCTTGCCGCCGATGCGCTGGGTAGGAGAATCCGGCGTGACCTCCTCGGGATGCTGGGCCTCCAGCTCCTCCAGGCGGCGGTTCAGTTGGTCGTATTCATAGTCCGGGATCACCGGCGCATCCAGCACATAGTACAGGTAGCCTTGCTCGTTCAGATAATCCCGGAGATACTTCATTTCCTCGCGGTAATCTTGAAATTCCATGGAGTTCCTCCTTAGCTGTTGTTCAGGATATAGTCCTTTACATCTTCCTCATAGGTGGATGGAGAGGTGCTGAAATACGTATACGTCTCCGGCACAGAGCCGACGATGACCGTCTCCGCCACGGTAACGGCGCTGGAGACCCTGGCGGATGTGGTGATGCCCGGGAGCAGGATGGCAACGCTGACGTCAATGTGGAGAATGATGCGGTGGTTGGTCTGGTTGATGCCGGCAGAGGTAAACTCGTTTTCAAACCAGGCCGACGAGGTGCCCACCGACTCCATCCGCACAGAGATGCGGGGCCCCCGCCCTGCCAGCAGCGCTGAGCCGGTAAGGCTGCCGATGGGAATGCTCAGTTCCCTGGCGGATACCTGCCCGATCCGTGTCAAAATCAAATCCAAAATGTCCGTCTGCAGGCGGTTGCAGGCCGCCATATTGCTGTAAACCGCCGTGATGCGCCCGTCATTGTCCTTCTCGAAGGTAATGAGCTGTTCATACCGGATGGCGCCGGACTGAATGGACTCGTCCACCGATTCCGAGATGATGCGGTTCACCGCGTTGGAGACCCGGGTGGTGGCAAGGCTCTCCAGCAGCGGGCGGAGCTGGACAGTGGCAAACAACACGGCAGAGAGCATCAGTGCCGCAAAAAATAAGGCAAGGAGCCGCACCAGCGCCCTCCGATCCATCCGTCTGCGGTAGTAGAAAAAGCCGGGACCCATATGGCCTCACCCCCCACCGCTATCCCTATGCGGCAGAGGGTTGGCCTTAGACGCGCTTATTCCAGGCTGTTCACGATGTCCTTAAACACCCTTCCCCGTTCCATAAAGTTGGCAAAGCGGTCGAAAGAAGTGCTGGCCGGAGAGAGGATCACCACGTCCCCCTCCTGCGCCCGGCTGTCCGCCAGGGCTACGGCCTGGTGATAGTCTGCCACATCCACGATCTCCAATCCCTCGTAGTTGGGAGCCTGTTCCGTGGACTGCCGGATGACCCCAGCGGTGGCGCCGCAGAGGATCAGCAGCTTTACGCGGTCGTTGATGACGGGGCCCAGGCTTTCGTAGGAAATGCCCTTATCCTTGCCGCCCGCGATGAGGATGACCTTCTCCCGGAAGGAGTTCAGGCCCGCGATGGTGCGGCTGGGGCTGGAGGCGATGGAATCGTTGTACCACCGCACGCCGTTCCGGGTTCGGATGAGTTCGATACGGTGCTCAACGCCGCCGAACTCCCGGGCAAAGTCCCGGATGACCTCATCAGAAACCAGCCCGTCCACCGCGGCGATGGCCGCCATATAGTTTTCGATGTTGTGGACGCCGGGCAGTTTGATATCGCCAGTAGTCATCACCTGCCGCTCCGCGCCGCCATGCCGTGCGATGATGGCATCGCCCCGGAGGAACACACCGTCCTCCAGCTCCTTCTGGCGGGAGAACAGCCGAGCACGGCCCATGGCCCGGGAGGCTTCCTCCAGCGTGTAGGGATTATCGGCATTGAATACCGCAATATCCTCTACCGACTGATGTGTAAAGATATTTTCCTTTGCATCAATATACTCCTGAAAATCCTTGTGGACATCCAGGTGGTTGGGGGCCAGGTTGGTGACGACGGCGATGTGGGGGCTGCGGGTCATGGTCATCAATTGGAAGCTGGACAGCTCCAGCACCGCAACATCCTCCGGCTTCATGCTCCCGGTCTCCGCCAGCAGCGGATGGCCGATATTGCCCCCCAGATGGACGGTCCTCCCCGCTCGTCTCAGAAGCTCCGCGATGATGGTCGTGGTGGTCGTCTTGCCGTCGCTACCGGTGACGGCGATCTTCGGGCAGGGACAGACCTCGAAAAATACCTCCATCTCGCTGGTCAGAGTGCTGCCCCGCTCCACGGCGGCGGTAAGCTGGGGCAGGTCGGGCCGCATACCGGGAGTGCGGAAAATGACGTCCTCGGTCAAATCGTCCAGGTATTTCTCCCCCAGCCGCAGGCGGCAGCCGTTGGCTTCCAGCTGCTCCGCCACGATGCCGAGGGACTCCCGGTCCTTCTTATCGCAGGCGGTGACAGCGATACCCCGGTCCAGCAGCAGCTTGAGCAGCGGCTGATTGCTGACACCGATGCCGATGACCGCCACGGTCTTATTCTGCAACGAATCCAGATATTCCTCAAAATTCATGGAGAACGCTCCTTATATCCTCCGCCAAAGGGCGGGTTTCTGCATACCGTAAAATTATACCGCAACAGGCGAAAAAAAACAACGAGGCGGAGAAATTTTCCGCGTTGACAATCCGACGCCGGTTTAGTAAAATAGTTCCGCGAGGAAAACAGACAGTCGCGTGGCCAGGCCGAAAGGCCGGTCATGAGGAAAGTCCGGGCTCCACAGGGCAAGGATAACGGGTAACGCCCGCCCAGAGCGATCTGAGGAAAAGTGCAACAGAGATATACCGCCGTCAAGGCTGCTCTGTGCTGGTAAACTGCGATGGTTGATGACACTTCCCCCGGGCGAATGCGCAGGGGTGTTGTGTGAAGAGGGACGAAGGGTCCCGCTTCACGATTTCAATCAGCCCGCCCGCAGGCGGCCGATTCCGCAGGAATCGGTTTACCGGCAGAGCGCAGCTCTGACGGTAAGGGTGGAAAGGCGAGGTAAGAGCTCACCCATCACATGGGAACATCGTGATGCTGTAAACTCTATCCGGAGCAACACCGGTATGGGAGCATACAGGCTGGCCCGGCCGCTCCCGGGGTGGCTTGAGCGTACTGGCAACAGTGCGTCGAGATAGATGACTGTCAAATACAGAACCCGGCTTACAGTTTTGCTCGCACTATGATATGGCCCCTTCCGCGGAATACGCGGGAGGGGCTCATTTTATGCGGTTATTATGTTCTCATTATTGGTAGCGGTATTGTGCCGCCGTGTACTGGTCGATACAGCGAAGGAACAACTCTTGACTGCGAAATTCCAATAGTTCACACCCCTCCGCCTTATGGAAGGAGATTACGCGGTGCTGGGTGTCTACCCAGATGCGCCAAAGGCTTTTGTTTTCATCCATAGCAGCTCCTTTTACCGGATCTCCTTTTCCAAATCTTTTTGCCGTTCAGCATCGGTCCGCAACAGGGATGCCAACTCCGTGTCCACTGTATCGGGCCAACTCTCCGTAATCTCCCCATCCACCATGTCGTAGACTGTGTAGGGCTTCTCTGCCCAGCGGGTGCGGACTGCCAGTTCCGTAACGCCGTCATGATCGTAGTCAATCTGTGCAAAACCTAAGCAATCATCTACCGTCAGCAAAAGTTTTTCCTTCTCCCACGTCACCGGATCGCAGCACCAGAAACGGTAGCTGAAAAGCGCTCCATTGCCGTTAGGATTTGGATAGGCATTTTTGTACTCGAAAAACACACAGTCGTAGCCGAATAACTGATCCCCTGTTGCTCCCATTGTGTCCAGTCCCATCATGCTGCCCACCATACCTGACAAACCGAGTAGAATTCTGTCTGTTACTTCGCAGCTCCGGACGGTCCCCACATATGTTCTCTTGTTCCACCGGCAGTCCATGCGGAAAACATTGGGTTCCCTAAAATCATTTTTCAGTGTCAGCCCGTCGAAGTCGATTCCGTCTCCGCATTTCAATTTCAGAAGATGTCCTTCCTCTTCTACATACAGGTAATTCTCACCGTCCACGGTCTCTTTCAGAGAAATGGCACTCTCCCGCTGTTCGCTGACAAAGGTATCCGCATATAAAAGCGCCAGCGCCGTCAGCGCCGCCATCAATAATAAGCCAAGTACTACGGAACGTCGCCCACCCCGTCTCCGCTCCGTTTTTAAATTATCCCGGGAAATGTCCAACAGTGCAGTCACAGGCTCCTCTCCTCTTCGCCCTGTCTCTCGTCTCCGGCAGGCCACCAACTCCTCCACACTGAGGCTGAACGCAGCTGCCAGCGGCTCCAACAGTGTCACGTCGGGATAGCTCAAACCACGCTCCCACTTGCTGACAGCTTTGTCCGTGATGTGGAGTTTTTCCGCCAAATCCTTTTGGGTCATACCTGATGCTTTTCGGTTTTCCGCGATAAATATACCAAGACGCTCTTTATTCATGCTGTTCACCTCGCTGTTAAGATACCCTTTCTTCCCAGAAAATGCAACCGACCAGCGGTAGAATCCACCCAGTCCGTGGTTTCTCCGGTAATCTTACAGCATTTTTAACTATTATCGCTATATAATTAAGCAAAACTAATTTTTTGTTTAATTTTAGAAAGAAAAAGAGGAACGGCTTTCGCCGTCCCTCCGGTATTACGACCGATCAGTCGTTGTCCCAGTTGTGGAACACGTTCTGCACGTCGTCGGAATCCTCCAGCATGTCGATGAGCTTCTCCATGTTCTTCACGTCGCCCTCGTCGGAGAGGGTGATGTAGTTCTGGGGGACCATCTCGATCTCCGCGCTGACGAAGCTGTACCCCTTCCCCTCCAGGGCCTTCACCACGTCGTTGAAGGCGTCGGGGTCGCAGGTGATCTCCAGGGCGGGACCGTCGGCCTCGAAGTCGGCAGCGCCGGCCTCCAGCGCGTCCATCATCACAGCGTCCTCGTCCAGCTCGCCCTCCTCGTTGTCGATGACGATGACGCCCTTGCGGTCGAAGGACCAGCTGACGCAGCCTTGGGCGCCCATGTTGCCGTTGCACTTGTCGAAGGCGTGACGGACCTCGGGGGCGGTGCGCTGGCGGTTGTCGGTCAGGGCCTCCACGATGACGGCCACGCCGCCGGGGCCGTAGCCCTCGTAGGTGACGGCCTCGTAGTTCTCGGTGCTGCCGGCGCCCAGCGCCTTGTCGATGGTGCGCTTGATGTTGTCGTTGGGCATGTTGACGGCCTTGGCCTTGGCGATGACGGTGGCCAGGCGGGAGTTGTTGTTGGGGTCGCCGGAGCCGCCGCCTTCCTTGACGGCCACGATGATCTCCTTGGCGATCTTGGTGAACGCGGCGGAGCGCTTGGCGTCCTGCGCGCCCTTGGTCTTCTGGATATTATGCCACTTAGAATGTCCGGACATAGCTATTTTTCTCCTTCAAATCAATCTTTTACAATGTATTGGATGACTTCCCTGTGGGAAGCTGCCTTGGAAACGGCCAGTTCCGGGAACCGGGCCGTCAAATACGTGATGAGCCTTCCGCACACCGGGTCCTCCGTGGGGAAGTGTCCGGCGTCGATGAGGTTGATGCCCTTGCCCTCAGCGTCCAGGAAGGTGTGGTAGCTGAGATCGGCGGTGACGAAGGTGTCACACCCGGCCTGAATGGCCGCGTCCTCGTAGTCGCCGCAGGCGCCGCCGCCCACCGCCACGCGGCAGACCGGCTTTCCCGCGTCCGCGTACCGGACGCCGTTTGCGCCCAGTGCCTTGCAGACAACTGCGGCGAACTCCGCCAGAGGCATGGGAGCAGGCAGCGTGCCCATACGGCACAGCCCGTCCCCGTCGCCCAGAGGCCCAGGGTCGACCAGCTTCAGCGTCTCCGCCAGGCAGTCGTTGACCCCTCCCTCCGCAGCATCAAGGTTGGTATGCATACAAACGGCGCTGACGCCGTGACGCAGCAGCTTCAGCAGCAGGTGGCCCTGGGGCGTATCGCTGCGGACCGTCTGCACCGGCAGCCACTTGCAGTTCATCACCGGATGGTGGGCCACGATGAGCTGGCAGCCGGTTTCGATGGCCTCGTCGGCCACTCTTTCTGTGATATCCAGAGCCACCAGGACTTTTTCCACGGTCTGCTCCGGGTCGCCCAGGAGCTGTCCCACATTGTCCCAGTCCATGGCCCTGTCTTTTGGCGCCAGGTCAAACAGCGCTTGTTCGATCTCACGGACAGTTGGCATGACGCCACTCCTCTCGCATCGCCAGCAGCGCGGTGAGAATATCCCGAAGACTGTCGGCTTTTTTTTCGTCCTCCGGGCGGGCAGAACGGTTCAAGCCCGCCACCGCGCCCTGCAGCCGGATGATTTTTTCAATGATATAGCGGTCGCCCAGAGGGTCCTGGAGCAGCTTCGCACCGCCCCAGAGCTGGCCCAGAGAAAGGGTCATCTCCCCTCCTGCCGCTTCCATGCAGGGGTAAATGGTGCCCCGGTCGTATACCAGCGCCTCCCGGCGGATGGCGTAGCCGTGGTCCATCAGAAAGCGGCGCAGGTCCTCAGCATGAGACTGAGGCTGAAGCAGCAGGGTATGATGCCCGTCCGCCGTCCAGGGAGCCGCCGCCAGAATGGAGGCGATGTTCTCGCCGCCCATGCCCGCGATGACGATGGTCTCCGCCTCCTCCGGCCGGATGTCCGCCAGACCATTGCACAGGCGGTAGTCAATGCCGTCGGTACCGTAGGTCCGCCCGGTCTCCTTCGCCCGCGCCAGAGGGCCTTTGCGCAGGTCGCTGGCAATGGCGAAGCGCACCCGTCCGTGGAGCCGCAGCCATACCGGCAGATAGCCGTGGTCCGTGCCTACGTCGGCCAGAGACGTGCCTTCAGGCACCCACCTCGCCAACAGCGCCAGACGGGGGGACAATTCCAGTTGTTTCGCCATAGCTAACGCCCTCCCGTAATCGGTGTAAGGACGCATACGGGGCTTTCCCGTATGCGTCCTCTTGGTGGTCTTACTGAGCCTTGTTGGCCTCTTCGTTCACCAGAGCCAGCAGCTTCTCCACGTCCACGCCGTGGACCATGCAGGCCTCCTCCACGGTCTCACCGCGGGAAGAGGGGCAGCCCAGGCAGTGCATACCGATGGACAGGAAGATGGGCGCGGTCTGGGGAGCAATGTCCAGAATGTCACCGATGATGGTGTCTTTCGTAATGTTGATCATAAGGTCTGTTCCTCCAATCAAAAATTCACGGTGGTATTATACGCTATCCCGCGGCCAAATTCAATAGAAAAAGCAAGAAAATACTGTCTTTTCCCGGAAAGGCATGAAAAAGCGGCGTCCAAAACGGACGCCGCTTCTTTGTGCAAGAGACAAAAGCTGAAACGTTTTGTTATCTCTGCTGCTCGCGCATCTTGGCGAAGCACTCGCTGCAGTAAACAGGACGGTCAGACTTAGGCTCAAAGGGAACCTTGGCCTCGCCGCCGCAGGCAGCGCAAACAGCGGTGAAGTACTCGCGGGGGCCGCGGGCGGCGTTCTTGCGAGCGTCACGGCAGGCCTTGCAGCGCTGGGGCTCGTTCTGGAAGCCGCGCTCAGCGTAGAACTCCTGCTCACCGGCGGTGAACACGAACTCCTGGCCGCACTCTTTGCACACTAAAGTCTTGTCTTCGTACATGATTTTACCCTCTCTTTGAAAAGAAAAATATATTGCGTTCAGCTATCGCTGAGATCGCCGGAAAGTAGGTGCTGTGCCACCTTGCGCCGAATACGCTGCACAGCGTTGTCCACGGACTTTGGGGGCTTGCCGACGGCATCGGCAATTTCCCTGCATGAAAGACCGTCCAGATAGTACCCCAAAATCTTCGCTTCAAATTCAGACAACTGTTTCCGGACACCGGCTAAGAGGGCTGCTGTGTGCTCCCTGTCGATCAGGAAATCTTCAGGATCGCGCTGCGCCAAGCTACTGGTACCAGAGGTGTAGGAATTACTGTCAAAGTCGGGAGTATCAAGAGAGATCGACTGATTCAGCGCCTTGTGTTTATCCCGCGCCGAGGCACGGAGAACGGAATACAGCCGATTGCGTATACAGATTTCCGCGAAAGTCCGAAAGGTCGCCGCCTTATCCGGCGCGAATTCCCGGACCGCCTTGATGAGCGCCACCATGCCCTCCTGGATCAGGTCCTCGCTGTCCCCTCCCGCCAGGAAAAACGGGCGGGCGCAGGTGCGGACCAGGCGGGTGTACCGGGTGACCAAAGTCTCCTCCGCCACGCGGTCACCGACAGCGGCCATGGAGCACAACGTCTCATCCGGCAGCTCCGCAAGATTCGATGATAGGTTCTCATCCAAATTGTACATATCGTATTATACCTGTCTATCCCATGAAATGTCAAGCAAATTATCAAATCTGCCCGGAAATTTTCCGAAAAATCGAGTTTTTTATGTTATCCTCACCAAAACCGAAGGGATTCTCTCCTCCCCTGCCGCAAAAAACAGCGGCGGAACAGAAAAATCAGAGGGTGAGCTGCTCCATGGGGCTCTCCGGCACGGCGCCGCCGGGAATGGCCCGGTGCAGGTGCTGATAGGCCTTCTGGGTCACGCACCGGCCCCGGGGCGTCCGGGTCAGGAAACCCAGCTGCATCAGGTACGGCTCGTACACATCCTCCAGCGTCACGGACTCCTCGCCGATGGTTGCGGCCAGGGTCTCCAGCCCCACGGGGCCGCCGTTGTAGTTGTCGATGATGGCCCCCAGCATCCGGCGGTCCACCGGGTCCAGGCCCAGGTGGTCGATCTCCAGAGCGCACAGAGCCTCGTCGGCCACGTCCTTGCGGATGACGCCGTCGGCCTTCACCTGTGCGAAGTCCCGGACGCGGCGGAGCATCCGGTTGGCGATACGGGGCGTGCCCCGGCTGCGGCGGGCGATCTCATAGGCGCCCTCGGGGACGATGTCCACGTTCAGAATGCCCGCGCTTCTCGTCACGATCTTCGCCAGCTCCTCCGGGGTGTACAGCTCCAGCCGCAGCGTCACGCCGAAGCGGTCCCGCAGAGGCGCGGAGAGCTGGCCCGCCCGGGTAGTGGCGCCGATGAGGGTAAACTTGGGCAGGTCCAGCCGGATGGAGTTGGCGGAAGGCCCTTTGCCCACAATGATGTCCAGGGCGTAATCCTCCATGGCGGGATAGAGAATTTCCTCCACGGAGCGGTTCAGACGGTGGATCTCGTCCACGAACAGGATGTCGCCCTCGTTGAGGTTCGTCAGCAGGGCCGCCAGGTCACCGGGCTTCTCGATGGCGGGGCCGGAGGTGATGCGGATGCCCGCCCCCATCTCCTGGGCGATGATGCCCGCCAGGGTGGTCTTGCCCAGACCCGGAGGGCCGTGGAGCAGGACGTGGTCCAGGGCCTCCTCCCGCTTGCGGGCGGCTTCAATAAAGACGGCAAGGTTCTCCTTTGCCTTCTCCTGACCGATATATTCCCGCAGCGTCTTGGGCCGCAGAGACCCCTCCTGGGCGTCCTCCTGGAGGAAGGTCTTTGCCACCAGCGGCTCCTCATAAATGTCGTTTCCGAAATCAATGCTCATAGATTCACTTTCCTTATTCTCAAAAGGTAGGGTCAATCAAACCACCAAGGCTCGGCATAGTATCGCCAGACTTGCAAAAGCGCCTAACACAAAAAGGGCCAAAAAGATACACATTTGCGTGTAAGCCTTTCCTCTGGCGGCACTTTCTTCCGTGTTCAAAGGTCTCCAAACAGATCGATTTTTGTATTCCCGATATGTCTGATATGCCCTCCATGCAGGAATCAGAAAATAAAAGCTCCCAAGAAAGGACAAGGTCCCGGCAAGTTCATCCACGATAAGCACCATTGGTAGCATGAGCAATATGCTACCCGAAGTAAAGCAGAAGATGCTGTTCTCCTTATGGCTGCTGTGCAGAAACGCAAACAGGCCAAACACGATAAGCCCGATGCCAAGGAGCATCAGAAAAATGATTCCCATCACTTTACCATCTTCTTCAGGCTCTGGCGGATGATCTCCTCCAGCGGCAGATTCTCCACGTCCACGCCCTTGAGGGCCATCTGGACCTCCTGGCTGGAATAGCCCAGCACCGCCAGGGCCTGGGCGGCCTCCGTGGCCTTGCTGGTGAAGATGGCCGGGGCGGGCGTGCCCTGGCCGCCGGAGAAATCCAGACCCCCGGCGGTCTCCTTCGCCATCTTGTCCTTCAGCTCCAGGATGATGCGCTGGGCAATTTTCTTTCCAATGCCCGGCGCCGCCGTCAGCGTCTTTTCATCCCCCGTGACGATGGCCATGGCCAGCGTTTCCGGCGTTCCCACAGACAAAATGGCCAGCGCCGCCTTGGGTCCCACGCCGGACACGCTGATGAGCAGCTTGAAGCTGTTCAGCTCATTCTGGGTGGCGAAGCCGTACAGCTCGAAGATGCCCTCGCCCACGTTCAGGTACGTATACAGCTTCCCCCGCTGGCCCTTTTTCAGCGACGCCAGGGTGTTATTGGTGGTCTTGCAGGCATACCCCACCCCGCCGCAGTCGATGACCGCCAGATAAGGGAGAATTTCAGCGACAGTGCCGTCCAGATAATAAAACATGGTACTCTCCTTAAACCGTTTCTTTCACGCTTCCGGCCTGGGGAATGCGTGAAGTAAAACTCCTTGCATGGCACAGGGCCAGAGCCAGTGCGTCCGCCGCGTCATCGGGCCGGGGCACGGCCTTCAGCTTTAAAAGCCGCTTCGTCATGTCCATCACCTGGCGCTTCTCCGCCTTGCCGTAGCCCGTCACCGCCAGCTTCACCTGGGAGGGCGTGTACTCGTATAGGGGGATGCCGCATTTCTCCGCGGCGTACAGGATGACGCCCCGCCCGTGGGCCACCGCGATGCCGGTGGTGATATTCGTGTTGAAGAACAATTCCTCAATGGAGATGACGTCCGGCTTCAACTGCCCGATCAGGTCCTCCATATCCGTGCCGATCTGGTACAGCCGCCGGGACAGCGGCAGGCCCGCGGGCGTGGTAATGGCCCCGTAGGTCTCCATATGGACTTGTCCCCGGTCCGCCTCCACCAGGCCGAAACCAATGGTGGCAAAGCCGGGGTCGATGCCTAAAATGCGCATAAAGCTCCCCTTTTACAGATATGGAAGTATTATACCAGATTCCTAAATAAAGTGCAACACCGGAATCAGAACAAATGTACGAAAAAGACGCCCGCCGGAATAGCGGGCGTCTCTGCGGTCATTTGATGGGGATGAGGATGCTCTCAGTGGTGGTATGGGAATAAGTGGGCTGCAGCCAGACCACATCCTCCTGGTACCCCGGCAGAGGCAGCATTTCCTCGAAGTACCCGCTGTCGTCAGTGGTGGTGCCCCGGCGGCTGGCCTCGTACGGATTCCCCGCCTCATCGTAGAAGGTCGAGTTCCAAACCTGAAAGCTGTGATGCTCCTTCCGCTGCTTTACCCGGAAGGTCAGAACCCAGCCGCCGTCCCGCTTCTCGGCGCTCTGGAAAGAAACGCCCTCCGGCAGCCGCTCCGCCGTCCGGGCCGTCAGGTCCACCCGGAGCCGCTCCATGTCTTTATCCAGCCACTCCGCCCCGGTGACGTGGAAGGTCAGGTGCTGGCTGTCCGCGAAGTAGGGGCTCTCCAGCCGGAAGGAGACATAAGCGGGAGAATCCTCGCCGCCGGTGGCGCTGATGCCGTTGGAGATCGGCTCGAACCGCTCTCCGTCCTCATTCTCCAGATAGAACGTCAGCCCCTTCAGCCAGGCGGTGTTATCCGGGTCGTCGGCCACATTTACCCGCACATGGGTGGGATAGACCTCCACCTCCGTCAACGTCAGGGACTGGCCGTCCAGGTCAAAGGTTTGGTTGACGGGGACAAGCTCACCCTTGGCGGTAAACTCCGGGTCAAATTCCAAATCAAAGGTGAACTCCGCCAGGTAGTCCGGCTCCTCCTCTTCCACAGGCTCCAGCATCTCGTCCTCGTAGGACTGGACGGGCGCTTCTGCCGACCAGTCCGGCTCCACATAGGTGGTGACGCCGAAGGTGATCGTAAAGCCATCGGGGACATTACTCTCGCCGTAGTCCAGTGTGAAGTCCAGCAGCGTCCCGGGGGGCTGGTTCCAGCTGCTGCCGATGGTGGAGCAGATCTGCTCCGGCTCGTAACGAGGCATCCCGGCGTTCAGGTTGTCGTAGCCGCCACCCTTCAGGGTAAAGAAGATATGCAGCTGCTTCTGGTCCACGATGACGTATTCGATGGTGGCGGTGATGCCGTTCACCGTCTGGGACTTGCCAATTGGTTGGACATACTCGTTCTCCACGGCGGCGGAGAGGGACGGCGACCAGGAGACGGCTTTCGCCAGCTCCCGCAGCACTGGGATGCTTCCGCAGGCCCGGGCAAAGGGCACGGACAGATTCACCAGCAGCACAAAGCAGGCGAAGCAGGCCGCAAGACCGGCGCAGGAAACGACCCCGGCCCGCCGCTTTTTCTGTGAAGTATTAAGCCTTTTCATGGCCCGCTCAACAGTGTTTTCCAGCTCTTCCGGGGTCTGCTCCAGCTCTGCCAGCAGGGCGTTGTACTCCTCATTCCGATTCATGCGTCTCCCTCCTCTCCAAGTTCCAGTCTCAACAGCACCAGTGCTTTCCGCTGGCGGGTGGCCACGGTGCCCTGAGGGATGTCCAGTGCGAGAGCGGTCTCGGCCTGGGTGTACCCGCTGAAAAAACGCAGGATGATGACGGCCCGCAAGTCCTCCGGCAGATGGCAGACCGCCTCTTTCAGCGGCAGGTGGTCGTACGCGTCCGGCCCGGCGGTATCCGGCAGCGAAGCGTCTGCCGAAAACCGCTTTCGGCGGCGCAGCTCTTTATGGCACTCGTTCAGCAGGATGCGGGTGAGCCATGTTTCAAAATACTCCGGCTGGCGCAGCTTTTTCAGCGCCCGCAGGGCTTGATATACCGCCTCGTCCACTGCCTCCAGCGCGTCGGCCTCGCTGCCCAGGTACAGGTACGCGGTGCGGTACAGCCGCTGCCGGACCGCCTCCGTCCGGGCGGCAAACTCATTTTTGTCCATGGCTCTCCCCCTCCTCTCTGTCCATTAGAGTCTGCAACGCCGATTTTTGTTTGCGGAAAAAGATAATTTTTGCAAAAAATCAGCACGGCTATTGCCGTGCTGACTATTACAATCATTTTTGCCGCGGCGTGTACGTGGCAAAAATACCACGACCCGTGCGCCCTTGGGGCGCACACACCAGTCCGCAGACTGGTGGGGGGGAATCTACTGCGCAGCCGTTAGCAGCTTTGCTGCTTTACGGATGCGGCGTACCCCTTGCGGGCAAAGGGGGGACCTGTCCCCTCTTTACTAAGCTCTTGGATGGGCTTTTTGATACACGTCTTTCAACTGCCGCTTCACCACGTGGGTGTAGATCTGCGTAGAGGAAATATCCGCGTGGCCCAGCATTTCCTGAATGGAACGCAGATCCGCGCCGTTTTCCAGCAGGTGGACGGCAAAGGAGTGGCGGAGGGTGTGGGGGGTGATGTCCTTCTCGATGCCCGCCTTCTCCTGATAGTGCTTGATGATCTTCCAGAAGCCCTGGCGGCTCATGCGCTCACCATTCATGTTCACAAAGAGGGCCTGCTCCTCGCTGTCAGCAATGAGCTGCGGGCGAATGTTCCGCACGTAGTCGTTCAACGCCTTCACAGCAGTGTGGTACAGGGGGATGATACGCTCCTTACCCCGGTTCTCACAGCGAATAAAACCGGCGGCCAGGTTTAAATCTTCCATATCCAGAGAGATCAGTTCGCTGACCCGGATGCCCGTGGCATACAGCAGCTCCAGCATGGCGTGATCCCGGAAGCCCTTGGCGTCCACACACTGGGGCTGCTCCAGGAACAGCTCCACTTCCTTGCTGGTCAAGATCTCCGGATACTTCCGCTCCACCTTGGCGGCGGCAATGCCCTTGGCGGGATTAGACGCCATATCGCCCTGAGAGACCAGAAACTGATAGAAGGATTTGACGGAGGCCAGGAACCGGGTCACAGAAGCGGCGGACTTCCCCCGGCCCATCATCCAGTTCATGTAGGACTGCACCATCTCGCCTGTGGCATCCCGCAGAGAGGCGTCCTCGTAGTTTCGCAAATAGTCCGCGAATTGGGTCACATCCCGCAGATAAGAGCTAATGGTATTCTGGGAGGCGTGCTTCTCCACAGTCAGATAGTCGCCATAGCGCGCAATTTCATCTCTTTCCAGAGGAACCCCTCCCTTCTCCAAATACTCAAGCAAGCAGCCGTTCCAGCAGCAGATGCAAGATCCGCTGCCCGAAAAGCAGCTCCACACACAAACCAAACGCCAGCACTCCGGCGCACACTGCCAGACGTTGCCAGCACTCCCGGCCATAGGTCACAGACGCGGCCCGCCGCCCTCTCCCAAGGGTCAGGCTGGCCAATGCCCCGGAGGTCCCCAGCGCGGGAACCGCCAGCAGAAAAAACACCGGCAGCGTCACTGCGCAACGCAGGCCAAAGACGCCAACGGCCAGCAGCACGCCCTCCCGCCCGAAAGCCGCCGTAAAACAGCTGACGGAAAAGGACAGGAAAAAGCCAAAAGCCGCCGTGGTCAGCGGCAGCAGTACCACACCGATGGACGCGAAACCCAGCAGGAAAGCAAGCAGCGGATACCGCCCATACAGCAGCACCCCCGCCCACAGGTCACCTGGGGTCAAGCCGCCATCCTCCAAAGACAGATAGCTTTCCAAATACCGGCTCAGTTCCCGGCCAGTCTCATCCGGCACCCGCCCCGCCAGGACCTGTCCCAAAACAACGCCGCCCATAAAGAACGCCGCAAGGAACAGCAGGCGCGGAAGAAACTGGGACCGTTCTTCCCGGTTCCGCCTTTTCCACTTCAAACCGCCTCACCTCGGTGCATCCTATGTCTCCGGGGAGCGGTTTATGACAGAGGTTAACGTAAACCTTGTACTAAATAAATATAGTTCAAATTTCCATATTTATCAAGGAATTTGCCCGAAAAACAAGTTTTTTGTAAGTTATCACAAAATGTTATGTTAACATATTTATGTTAACCTTATAAACTTGCCGCATAATGCGCCCTTTTTACCCCTTCGCAGTCCCACATTTGGGGGAATGTGGGTGTTCACCGCTCTATATCTGCTGTATCCCTTCCCTTCCGCCGCACAAAAGCCGAAATCAGGAAAGACCGCCGCAAAAGCGGTGGTCTTCCGAAAATTTGTAGAATCTCACAAGGTGTTATTTCCGCTTCCGGTGCCGCCCCCTGCGGCCGCCCATCAGAATCCCGGACAGCAGCCCGCCTCCCAGCGCGCACGCCAGCAGGACCCCTCCGTGCCCCATCCAGGTGACGCCCTGCCAGCAGGCCGCCCCTACCGCCAAAAGAACACCGCCAAAGCAAGCTGCCACCGCCACGGCTCCCGGCAGCGGCGGCAGCATCGGCCCCGCCAGCAGCCCTCCGCACAAAACAGACAGCGCGCACAGCACCGCCGTCACCGGGAACATCACGCCCTCCGGCACCGCGCCCTTGACGATCAGCAGCGCCAGCAGAGCCGTCCCAACCAGGTACATCACAAGCGCTGCCAAGGTGCCCCGCAGCACCCCCCGCCAGGGCGCAGGCCGTGCCTTCCCCCCTTTTTTCATAAAAAGACCTCCCTTGAAGTATGCTCGTTACTGGAGCATATTCCAAGGGAGGTCCCTTTTATGCTATTTATTTTTCCTCAGCCTCAGCGGTCTCGGGGATCTCAGCAGTTTCCTCAGCAGGCGCTTCTTCCTTCTTCTCGCCCTTCTTGAGCTCCTCGGGCTGCTCGCCGGTCTGCACGCCCACAGAGGACACAGCCCACTTGGTCAGCTCCATGCGGACCCGGTCCTCGCTGGTCTCAATAATGATGGTGTCCTTGTTCACATGGGCGATCTTACCCACGATGCCGCCGATGCTGGTGATGACGTCGCCCTTCTTCAGGCTGTCACGCATCTCCTGCGCCTTCTTCTTGCGCTTGTTCTCGGGCCGGATCATCATGAAGTACATGATCGCAAACATGAGCACCAGCATAATAATCATAGAAGTACCCTGTTCCATTTGAAAAACTCCTTTTCCTTCGTAAGTTCAGAATAACACTATTATAGCAGAGCCATACCGTTTTGCAAGAACTTTCTTTTCACACTCGTTCTTCCAGTCTTCCGCTGTACCGCGCCCGGAAGTCCGCGAAGGCCCCCTCGTCCAGGGCCTGTCGGATCTTCGCCATCAGATCGTTGTAAAAATGCAGATTGTGCAGCACCGCCAGCCGCAGGGCCAATACCTCGTCCGCCTTGAACAGATGCCGCAGATAGGCCCGGGAGAAGCTCCGGCACACCGGGCAGCCGCAGCTCTCGCTGATGGGCCGATCGTCGGTCTGGTACTTCTCATTCATGATATTCACAGTGCCCTCCCAAGTGAAGAGTTTGCCGTGGCGGCCGTTGCGGGAGGGCATCACGCAGTCGAAGAAATCAACGCCCCGGCTGACAGCCTCGATAATGTTGCTGGGCGTGCCTACGCCCATGAGATACCGGGGCTTGTCCTTGGGCATATGGGGCTCAACCACGTCGATCATCTCGTACATGACCTCGGCAGGCTCGCCCACCGCCAAACCGCCGATGGCGAAGCCGTCGCAGTCGATCTTGGCGATCTCTTTCATATGCCATTCCCGGAGGTCCGCAAAGGTGGCGCCCTGGTTGATGCCAAAGAGCATCTGCTTCTGGTTCACCGTGTCCGGCAGGCTGTTCAGCCGGTCGTGTTCGATCTTGCACCGCTCCAGCCACCGCAGCGTCCGCTCACAGGAGGCCTTGGCGTACTCATACCGGGCGGGATTCTCCACACACTCGTCGAAGGCCATGGCAATGTCGCTGCCCAGATTGGACTGGATCTGCATGGACTCCTCCGGCCCCATGAAAATTTTATGACCGTCAATATGGGAGGAGAAATAAACACCCTCCTCCTTGATCTTCCGCAGGGACGCCAGAGAGAACACCTGGAACCCGCCAGAGTCCGTCAGGATGGGGCCATCCCAATCCATAAACTTATGAAGACCGCCCATCTGCCGCACGATCTTGTCACCGGGCCGCAAATGAAGGTGGTAGGTGTTGCTCAACTCGATCTGGCAGCCCACCTCTTTCAGGTCATGAGCGGAGACGCCGCCCTTGATGGCAGCCTGGGTGCCCACATTCATAAAGACGGGGGTCTGCACCGTGCCGCCGTGGGCGCAGGAAAACTCACCGCGCCTGGCGCGGCCCTCGGTTTTAATTACTTTGAACATCATTCTTCTCGTTTCTTATGGATTTGGTATGCTGGTCAAAAAAGGCACACAACTCCGCCTTTCGCTCCGGCGGAGGTTTTCCGCCAGAACAGGGCCGATATTGGGCAGGTCCGTCAGTTCCATGCCGTACCTCCTGTGCAAACTTCTGTTTTATTATAGTACATCCGCTTCACCAGTGCAAGGCAAAAAGCACTCCTCACGCTTTCCCAAACTCGAACAGGCGGTAGCTTTTCTTCGCCGCGCTGCCCGCAAACAGGAGAGCGAAGAAAGTCCGGTCGCCGCCCGGAAGCCTGCCAATCAGCTCCTCCGGAGTCAGTTCATGTTCCCTGCGGAAAAGCAGGCCATTTCCCTGCTCCAGTTCCTGTGGGTCGTCCACGCCGTAAAGCTTGGTGCCCCCCACCTCGTTGACAGGATTTTTGTATTTGGAGGCCTTGGCCGCAAACACGGTGTAGCAGTCCATCAGCAGGGCCACCCTGCCAAACCGCTCCGCCAGTGAAACAAGCAGTCCCAGCAGCTCCTCCCGCCGGAGGTACATGCTGACGCCCTCCATCACCGCGATGGCGTCCGTTCCGCCGGGGATGGCGTCCAGCCAGGCCATATCCCGTACATCCGCGCCCAGCATATGGTACTCTGTTGACTCCTTGTAATACTTTCGTCGTTCCCCAATGACCTCCGGGAAATCCACATCATACCAGGCATGTCCGCCAGTCCCTATCCGGCAGACGCGGCTGTCCAGACCGCAGCCAATATGGATGACAGCCGCCCCCGGCAGTTCCTCCATTTGCGCAGCCAGCCATTGGTCGAATACCGCCGCCCGCATCCCCATGTAATAGGTGAGCCATTTGCTTTTCGCCTTCCCTTTCAAGAGAAAGCCCGTCTCGGCCCAGATTTCTTCCGCCTTCGGGTCATGAAGCAAAATGCCCTTTCTGCTGACGGCGGCCTTTCCGTAAAGAGGAATGTATAGCGTTCTGTTCACGCTGTCCATACGATTCCTCCTGTCATGTAGGTTACGATTTCATTCTATAATAATTGCCTCCCGGCTGCAAGAGTCCTTTCCTTGCTGAAAAAATCTGCCCCGCCAAAGCGGGGCAGACATCAGGCGGGCTTTTCCGCCGGATTCACATGTACCATGCAGTGCTTAACCTGGGGGAATGTCTGTTCCAGCGTGTCGTGGACCGCCTGGGCAGTGGCATGGGTCACTTTCAAGGGCAGGTCGCCGTCGGCCTGGATCTCCACATCCACATACACCCGGTCTCCAAACAGACGGGTGTTCAGGGTGTCCAGCCCCAGCACGCCGGGCTGGGACAGGATGGAGTCGGCCATCTCCTGCACCATGGCGGGTGGGCAGGCGTGGTCGGTCATCTTTCCCAGAGCGTCCGCCATGATGTCCCAGGCCGCTTTCAGGATAAACAGGCAGATGATCACGCTGGCCACGGGGTCCAGAGCCGGGAAGCCCAGCCGGGCGCCCAGGATACCAGCGAAGCTGCCCACGGAGGACAACGCGTCGGAGCGGTGGTGCCACGCCTCCGCCTTTAAGGCGCTGGAGTCGATTTTCTTGGCCGCCAGCCAGGTGTACCAGAACATAGCCTCCTTCACCACGATGGAAACGATGGCGGCAATGAGAGCCAGAGCACCCGGCACCACCAGCGCCTCGCCGCCGGTAATTTTCTGGATACCGCTCCAGCCAATGCCAAGGCCTGTGGCGGCCAGGATCACGCCCAGGATGAGCGCTGCCACGCACTCCAGCCGTTCGTGTCCGTAGGGATGATCCCGGTCAGCGTCCCGGCCCGCCAGCTTCACGCCCAGAATGACGATGAAGGTCGCCAGCACATCCGACGCGGAGTGCACGGCGTCGGATACCATGGCGCCGGAGTGGGCCAGAAAGCCCGCCAGGAACTTGAAGCCCGCCAGAGCCAGGTTGATGACAATGGTGACTGTGGATACATTGACTGCGATTTTTTCATGCTGTTTGGGGTCCATAAGTTACCTCCCGAAATGTATTTGGCAGATAGCTCTATGGCACTTCATCGGTGACATCCTGTTCCGTGAAAATGGGTGCAAAAAAAACACCCGCGGCACAGGTCGCACTGTCCCGCAGATGTGGTCATCCGCTGCCGCGCAAGGCGGCCCGACGCACGGGCTGTTTGCCCGCCGTCTGCTCAGTTTGTACTGTTGTCCGGCGCTTTTTCAAAAAAGCGTGATGCAGTGCAAAGAGGGTTATCCATACCTTAGCATATGCAAATGACACTGTCAAGTTGTTTCGCAAACGTTTGTGTGTGCTAACTTTCAATTTTTTGCAAAAAAGGATTCCCACCCAGAGCGAGTGGGAATCCTTTTGAAAGCCGGGTCAGGAAATGAACATGGCGTCGCCGAAGGAGAAGAACCGGTACCGCTCCTTCACCGCCTCCTCATAGGCCGCCAGGACGTGCTCCCGGCCCGCGAAGGCGGACACCAGCATGATGAGGGTGCTCTCCGGCAGGTGGAAGTTGGTCACCAGGCCATCCATCACCTTAAAGCGGTAGCCGGGATAGATATAGATGTTGGTCCAGCCGGATTTCGGTTCCATATGGCCGTCCTCCGCCGCCCAGGATTCCAGCGTCCGGCAGGAAGTCGTTCCCACGCAGATGACCCGGCCGCCGCTTTTCTTCGTGCGGTTGATGAGCTCCGCCGTCTCCGGAGGGATGGTGCAGAACTCGCTGTGCATCTCGTGGTCGGTGATCTCCTCCTCTTTCACGGGACGGAAGGTGCCCAGGCCCACATGGAGGGTCACATACCCGACGCCGACGCCGCGGGCCGCGATCTTCTCCAACAGCTCCGGGGTGAAGTGCAGTCCCGCCGTGGGAGCCGCCGCGCTGCCCAGGACCTTGGAATAGACAGTCTGATACCGCTCCTTGTCCTGCAGCTCCTCCTTGATATAGGGCGGCAGGGGCATTTTGCCCAGGTGCTCCAGCACCTCCAGAAAAATCCCCTCGTAGTCGAAGCGGACCAGGCGGTTGCCGCCCTCCACTTCACCCACGACCTCCGCCGTCAGCTCGCCGTTTCCGAAGCTGAGCTTCGCCCCGGTGCGCATCTTCCGGCCTGGACGGACCAGGCACTCCCAAGTCTTGTCCCCCTTGTCCGTCAGCAGCAGCACCTCGCAGGCGCCGCCGCCCGGCAGACGCTGTCCCAACAACCGGGCCGGCAGCACCCGGGAATCATTTAAGATCAGGCAGTCGCCGGGCCGCAGGAAGTCCGGCAGCTCATAAAAATGATGGTGCCCCACCTCTCCCGTGGCCCGGTTCAGAGTCATCAGGCGGGAGGTATCCCGCTTCTCGATGGGCGTCTGGGCGATCAGCTCCTGAGGAAGGTCATAGTAAAAATCACTGGTTTTCATGGTACTCCTTGTTCTCACCCAATGGTGATGTCCGTATAGTAGAATTCGAGGATCTCCTCGTAGTCATAGCCGTTTTCCGCCATAGCCTTGGCGCCGTACTGGCTCATGCCCACATTATGCCCGCTTCCGGTGCCGGTGATGGTAAAGGTGCCGTTGTTGGAGGACGTGGGCTTTACGCTCCCGCCGCTCGACGTTGACACGCCGGAAACGCCGGAGGAGGAAATGACGCTGGCGCTGTTTCCATCCAGCCTGGAAATCTTTCCGCTGCCGGAGATGACGGATATGCCGTCCAGCCCATCCAGCGTGGTGCTTCCGTTGACCACCACGCTGCTGGTCCCGGATGGACCGCCGCCGTTAATGGAAAAACGCATGCTTTTCACCGACTTTTGGTAGGTACTGCTGTAAAAAATGGTACGGCAGGTATCGCCGCTGACTGTCAGCGTGTCCCGGCTTCCCTCGATGGTCAGCTTTTTCACGTTGCCCATGGGGGTGTATTCAGAGACATAGACGTTTCGGACCGTCCCCACATTGTACCCCTTCTGGTCCAGTATCCAGGTCATCTCATCGGCGGTATAGGTCACAGACCAGTTGTAATTGGGAATGGAGAGCAAGCTCTCATAAGGGTCTGCCTTCCCCTTCAGATAGCCCTTCTCACTGCCCCAGACATTGGCCACATCCTCGGTGGCGCCGCCGTTGGAGGAGTGGTACACGGCGTCCTGCACCAGGTCACCGTTATAATACAGCCGCTCACCCGCGGTGCTCTCTACAGCCGCGTCGCTCTGCTCCGTTGCATAGGTGGCGCCGCTGCCCCGGCCATAGTAGACCTGGCAGCAGGTGGTGTTGCACATGTCAAAGCCATAGGCCGCCCTGTGCTTGCTGGTCCTGCAGGCGTAGGTCCGGGCGCAGACTGCCTGGGCCTTCAGTGCCTCCATAGGCCAGCTGCCGTTCATTTCGTAGGGGATGACCCCCTTCACATAGGATTCCAAGTCCAGCACGTTATACACATTCAGGTTGCCGCCGGTGACCCGGGGATATTCAAAGGCGCCGCTGTATTTATAGCCCTTGAACCAGGTGGAGGTCTCCCCTTCTTTCTCCTCCGGCTGCACCGCCAGGTCAAACACGCCGCCGCAGTCGAATTCAAACAGCACATGGGCGGTCCGGGTCACGGTCACCATTACGCCCGTGGAGGAAGATTTGGCCGCATAGCCCTCTCCCATCTGGCTTGCTGCCTCCTCTGCCTCAGACTCAGAACCGTAGCAGCCCACACGGACCACATATCCCCAGTCCACCCAGGCGGGATAGCCGCCGTAGCTCTCCGCCATATTCAAAGCTTCGTCATAATCCTGAAAGCCGTCGATCTGGACGTGCCAGGGGCCCAGGTATGTGCCGTCGCCGTCAGAGGAATAAGTCCCGCTGCCGCTCATATAAATATCACCGGCGGCAGTCACGGAAATGGCCGTCTCATCCGTCCAGCCCAAGGGTTCAAAATAACGGCCGTCATCAAAATAGCCGAATGTAAACCCACCGCCCAGGGAATTTTCCAGGTTGGCGGAAAACATGGTCGTGGAGCCGTACCGCAGGCCCACGACCACCGTGTCATCCGACAAAGCGGAGGCAGAAACGGCACTCAAGGCGAAAAATGTCACAACGAAGAACAGCATCAACAGCTTTTTTTTCATGGAACCTCCCAATATCAGCCACCTTGACGGCAGACGGAAAGCATGGTATTATACATCCAGCATACAAATGTCCGCGTCGCAAGAACATATTATAGTTTCCTATTTCATATTATTATAGTACATTTTTCAGGCGCGTTCAACAGAAATCGGCGGAAACCCGTATACTTTTCGCTTCCGCCTATCACAGCAGGAGGAGATCATCATGAAACAGTACAAAGTCGGCATTATCGGAGGCACCGGCATGGTTGGCCAGCGCTTCATCACCCTGATGGAAAACCACCCCTGGTTCCAGCTCACCGCCATCGCCGCCAGCGCCCGCAGCGCCGGAAAGACCTACGAGGAGGCCGTGGAGGGCCGCTGGGCACTGGATATTCCCTGCCCCGAGGAGGCCAAGAGCATCGTGGTGCTGGACGCCGAGGCCGACGCCGCCAAGATGGCGGAGCTGGTAGACTTCTGCTTCTGCGCCGTGGATATGAAGAAGGAAGAGATTCGGGCGCTGGAGGAAAAGTACGCCAAGCTGGAGTGCCCCATCGTCTCCAACAACTCCGCCAACCGCTGGACCGACGATGTGCCCATGGTGGTGCCTGAGATCAACGCCGACCATATCGCCATCATCGACGCACAGCGCAAGCGCCTTGGTACCAAGCGTGGCTTCGTGGCGGTGAAGTCCAACTGCTCCCTCCAGAGCTATGTCCCCGCCCTGAATCCCCTGCTGAAATACGGCCTGGACAAGGCGCTGGTCTGCACCTATCAGGCCATCTCCGGCGCGGGCAAGACCTTCCAGCGCTGGCCCGAGATGGTGGATAACTGCATCCCCTACATCGGCGGCGAGGAAGAAAAGAGCGAGCAGGAGCCTCTGAAGCTGTGGGGCCACATTGAGGGCGACAAGATCGTCAAGGCAGCCGGCCCCTCCATCACCGCTCAGTGCTTCCGGGTGGCCTGCCAGGACGGTCACATGGCCGCCGTGTTCATGAAGTTCAAGGACGGCCAGAAGCCCTCTATCGAGCAGATCAAGGCCGACTGGGCTGCCTTCCGCGGCCCCGCCCAGGAGCTGGAGCTTCCCTCTGCCCCCAAGCAGTTCCTCCACTACTTTGAGGAGGAGAACCGTCCCCAGACCCGTCTGGATCGGAACCTGGAGCACGGCATGGCTGTGTCTATCGGCCGCCTGCGGCCCGACACCCAGTACGACTACAAGTTCGTCTGCCTGAGCCACAACACCCTGCGGGGCGCCGCCGGCGGAGCGGTACTGCTGGCCGAGCTGCTGTGCAAGAAGGGTTACATCCAGCCTAAGTAAATCTTAGCGTGCAGGAGCGGCTGTCCACCGGGACAGCCGCTCTTTTTGTCTTTCAGGACAGGACAGGTTTTCCATGGTTTTTCGCACATTTTCGGATGATACTGCATAAAATGATCCTGTACAATCGTATCAACGCAAAAATTACGAACTGTATAGGAGGTACGGTATGCGAAAACCCCTTTTCACCGGCTCCGGCGTGGCCATCGTCACGCCTTTTACGAAGGACACCGTGGACCTGGATGCCTTCGGGCGGCTCATCGATTTCCAACTGGCAAACGGCACGGATGCGGTCATTGTCTGCGGCACCACCGGAGAGGCCAGCACCATGACCTACGGCGAGCGAATGCGGACCATCGAATACTGCGTGGAGCGGGTAGGTGGCCGGGTGCCGGTTATCGCCGGCAGCGGCTCCAATGCCACGCCCAACGCCATCGCCCTGGGCCGGGACGCGGAGCGGGCCGGGGCCGATGGATTGCTGGTGGTGACACCCTTCTATAACAAGGCTACCCAAGCCGGGCTCGTGAAGCACTACACTGCCATTGCCGACGCGTCTACAAAGCCCATCATCCTCTACGATGTGCCCTCCCGCACCGGCGTCACCATCGCGCCGGAGACCTATGCGGAGCTGGCAAAGCACCCCAACATCAACGGCGTCAAGGAGGCCGGGAGCAATTTCAGCAATATCCAGAAGACCCGGAATCTGTGCCCCGACGATTTCTCCATCTGGTCGGGCAACGACGACGAGACGGCGGCCATCTGCCTGCTGGGCGGCCGGGGCGTCATCTCCGTGGCAGCCAACGTGGTGCCGGACCGAATGCACCAGCTGGTGCAGCTGTGCCTTGCGGGCGATTTCGCCGCCGCTGGAAAACTGCAGCTCGATTTGAAGGAGCTGTGCGACACGTTGTTCTGTGAGGTGAACCCTATCCCGGTGAAAACGGCGCTGGAGCTGATGGGACTGTGCGGCGGTACGCTCCGTCTGCCCCTGTGCGAGCCCAGCGAGGAGCACCGGGAACGGATTCGAAAAACGCTGGTACGCTACGGCTTGCTGGATACATAAAAATGCCGCCCCTATACCAATTATACATTTGGTATAGGGGCGTTCCGTTTTATGTCAACTACAACTCGGTTGCAAAACTTGCCGCATCAGCCCGCGTTCCCCGCCCGGCGGAATTCGATATAGTCCTCGTAGGTGCCCATCTTATCGATGAGCTTGCCGTTCTCGAACTCCATAATGCGGTTGGCGATGGTCTGGACGAACTCATGGTCGTGGCTGGAGAACAGCACCACGCCCTTGAAATCGATGAGGCCGTTGTTGACGGCGGTAATGGACTCCAGGTCCAGGTGGTTGGTGGGCTGGTCCAGCACCAGCACGTTGGAGCCGAACAGCATCATCCGGGACAGCATACACCGCACCTTCTCACCGCCGGAGAGAACCTTCACAGGCTTGAACACGTCGTCGCCGGAGAACAGCATCCGGCCCAGGAATGCCCGCTTGAAGGACTCTGTCCCCTCCTCCGCATTGTCCGCCGTGTACTGGGCCAGCCAGTCCAGCAGGTTCAGGTCGCAGTCGTTGAAGAAGGCGGAGTTATCCAGCGGGAAGTAGCTGGTGGTGATGGTGGTGCCCCACTTGTAGCTGCCCTCGTCGGGCTCCAGCTCGCCCATCAGAATTTTGAACAGGGTGGTCTTGGCAATCTCGTCCTCGCCCACGAAGGCCACCTTCTCGTCCCGGTTGATACGGAAGCTGACGTTGTCCAGCACCTTGCGGCCATCCACGGTCTTGGAGAGGTTCTCCACCGCCAAAATCTCCTTACCGCACTCCCGGTCCATCTTGAAGCCCACAAAGGGATAGCGGCGGGAGGAGGCGGGCATCTCCTCCACGCTCAGCTTGTCCAGCAGCTTCCGGCGGGCGGTGGCCTGCTTGCTCTTGGACTTGTTGGCGGAGAAGCGCTGGATAAAGAGCTGCAGCTCCTTAATCTTCTCCTCGTTCTTCCGGTTCTGGTCCCGGATCATCCGCTGGACCATCTGGCTGGACTCGTACCAGAACTCGTAGTTGCCCACGTACATCCTGATCTGGCCATAGTCCACGTCCACGATGTTGGTGCAGACGGTATTCAGGAAGTGACGGTCATGGCTGACCACCAACGTGAGCGCCTCGCAGTCCATGAGGAAGTCCTCCAGCCACTCGATAGCCTGGATGTCCAGATGGTTGGTGGGCTCGTCCAGCAGGATGATGTCGGGCTTGCCGAACAGTGCCTGGGCAAGCAGGACTTTCACCTTTTCCTTGGCGGTCAGGGTGGACATTTCACTGTACAGAATGTCGTTGCTAAGGCCCAGGCCCTGGATGAGGCGGCTTACGTCAGACTCGGCTTCCCAGCCGTTCATCTCCGCGAATTCCGCCTCCAGCTCGGAGGCTTTCACGCCGTCCTCGTCGGTAAAGTCCTCCTTCTCATAGAGAGCGTCCTTCTCCTTCATTACGTCGTACAGGTGCTGGTTGCCCATGATGACGGTATCCAGCACGGTGTAATCGTCGTACTGGAAGTGGTCCTGCTTCAGAATGGACATCCGCTCCTCTTTCGGGATAATGACCTCGCCGGTGGTGGGCTCTAAATCGCCGGAGAGAATGCGGAGAAAGGTGGACTTACCGGCGCCGTTGGCGCCGATGATGCCGTAGCAGTTGCCGGGGACGAACTTCAGGTCCACGTGTTTAAACAGCGTCTGGCCGCTGAAATTCATGCTGATGTCGTTGACTGTGATCATGTTGGTTCCTTTCGTACACAGAACGGCGCGGGGCGTTTGCCCCGCGTCTGTTCTGGTCAAGTTTGATTAGATATAAGCGCGGTGGAAGACCTTCTTGCCCTTCTTGATGACCACGCCGTCGCCCTCGAAGTCGCTCTGGTCAAAGGCCACGTCGATGGAGGCCACCTTCTGGTCGTTGACCGCCACGCCGCCCTGCTGGATCAGACGCCGGGCCTCGCCGTTGGAGGCGCACAGGCCGCAGGCCACCAGAAGGTTGATGGCGCCGATCTTGCCGTTCTCGAACTTGTCGGCGGAGAGCTGGGAGGAAGGCATGTTTTCGAGGGAGCCCTTGCCGGAGAACAGGCCCCGGGCGGTCTCCTGGGCCTTGTTGGCCTCCTCCTCGCCGTGGACCAGCTTGGTCAGCTCGTAGGCCAGGATCTCCTTGGCGGTGTTGAGCTGGCTGCCCTCCCACTTGTCCATCTCGTCGATCTGCTCCAGCGGCAGGAAGGTCAGCATGCGGATGCACTTGAGGACGTCGGCGTCCTCGATGTTCCGCCAGTACTGGTAGAAGTCGTAGGGAGAGGTCTTGTTGGGGTCCAGCCACACGGCGCCGCTGGCGGTCTTGCCCATCTTCTTGCCCTCGGAGGTCAGCAGCAGGGTGATGGTCATGGCGTGGGCGTCCTTGCCCAGCTTGCGGCGGATCAGCTCGGTGCCGCCCAGCATGTTGCTCCACTGGTCGTTGCCGCCGAACTGCATGTTGCAGCCGTAGTGCTGGAACAGGTAGTAGAAGTCGTAGGACTGCATGGGCATGTAGTTGAACTCCAGGAAGCTCAGGCCCTTCTCCATCCGCTGCTTGAAGCACTCAGCCCGCAGCATGTTGTTCACGGAGAAGCAGGCGCCGATGTCCCGGATGAAGTCCACGTAGTTCAGGTTCAGCAGCCAGTCGGCGTTGTTGACCATCTGGGCCTTGCCCTCGCCGAAGTCGATGAACCGGGACATCTGCTTCTTGAAGCAGTCGCAGTTGTGCTGGATGGTCTCCTTGGTCATCATGGAGCGCATGTCGGTGCGGCCGGAGGGGTCGCCGATCATGGCGGTACCGCCGCCGATCAGAGCGATGGGCTTGTTGCCGGCCATCTGGAGCCGCTTCATCAGGCACAGGGCCATGAAGTGGCCCACATGGAGGGAATCGGCGGTGGGGTCAAAGCCGATATAGAAGGTGGCCTTGCCGTTGTTCACCAGCTCCCGGATCTCGTTCTCGTCGGTCACCTGGGCGATGAGGCCCCGGGCAACCAGTTCTTCATAAATCTGCATGGTAGTCTCTCCTGTTCAGATGTTAAAAATTCACCGAAACGGAATAAAACGCCCCCGTCCCGGCAGGGACAGAGGGCGAAATACTTTCGCGGTACCACCTCTGGTTCGCCGTCCCCTCGCGGAAACGGCCTCATGGAGTGCCAACACACTCCCGCGCGGTAACGGGCGCTCCCGGAGCACGCCTACTGGGTTTTTGAGAAAACCGTTGGGGTGCCAGCTCCAAGGTGTATTCGCCGTCTGTTGCTCTCCCCTTTCCACCATCCAGGGGTTCTCTTGGCAGCGCCATGACGGGTACTGGTCCTCTTCCTCGCTGTATACGTTGGGTATTTTATCCGATTTTGTAAGGATTGTCAATGGATAATGTCAAATCTCCCTTATCGGTTAATTGTTGCTGGGTAAATCTTTGTCGGTTTCACCAAGCATTGAAAGGAACAGAAAAATTTGATAGAATAAATTAAAAGAAAAATCGGAAGTGGTGGAGGTAATTATCAATGAGAAATATTTACGATAATAGTGAATTTTTTGCCGCA
>CAMCNO010000022.1 GCA_945876285.1 uncultured Clostridia bacterium
CCCTGCCCGGCAACGGCGGCATCGCCCAGGACGCGGTGTGCGTCCCGGAGATCGGCGCCAAAGATATTCCCGCTATCGTGAACTTTGCCAAGTCCCACGATATCGACTTTGCCGTGGTGGCGCCGGACGATCCTCTGGCCCTGGGCTGCGTGGACCGGCTCCATGAGGCGGGCATCCCCTGCTTCGGCCCTGACGCCAAGGCCGCCCGCATTGAGGCCAGCAAGGTCTTTTCCAAAAACCTGATGAAGAAGTACGGTATCCCCACCGCCAGCTACGAGGTCTTCAATGACCCCAAGGCTGCTCTGGAATACCTGAAAAGCGCCTCCTTCCCTATCGTCATCAAGGCCGACGGCCTGGCGCTGGGCAAAGGTGTGCTGATTCCCCAGAACTTCGCCGAGGCGGAGGACGCTGTTAAAACGATCATGGAGGACAAAGCCTTCGGTGACTCCGGCAACGAGATCGTCATTGAAGAATTCCTGACTGGCCCCGAGGTCAGTGTGCTGGCCTTCACCGACGGCTTATGCCTACGCCCCATGATGTCCTCCATGGACCACAAGCGGGCCGGGGACAACGACACCGGCCTCAACACCGGCGGCATGGGCACCGTGGCCCCCAACCCCTACTACACCGCCGACGTTGCCAAGGTCTGCATGGACACCATCTTCCTGCCCACCCTGGCGGCTATGCGGGCTGAGGGCTGCCCCTTCAAGGGCTGCCTGTACTTCGGCCTGATGATCACCCCCAACGGCCCCAAGGTCATTGAGTACAACTGCCGCTTCGGCGACCCTGAGACCCAGGTGGTGCTGCCTCTGCTGAAAACCGACCTGCTGACGGTCATGCAGGCCGTGGAAAACGAGACTTTGGCCGACCTGGAAGTAGAGTGGTCCGATGGCGCCGCCGCCTGCGTCATTCTGGCCTCCGGCGGTTATCCCAGCCACTACGAGAAGGGAAAAGTCATGTCCTTCCCCGCCTCTACTCCCGCCAATGTCACCATCTATCACGCCGGAGACAAGCTGGACGGCGAGGGCCGTCTGCTCACCAGCGGCGGACGGGTTCTGGGCATCACCGCCACGGCTCCCACGCTGCGGGAGGCTCTCAAGGACGCCTACGCCGCCGCGGAGACGGTGGAGTTTGAGGACAAATACATGCGTCACGACATCGGCCGCCGCGCGCTGGCCGCCATGGAGGAACAGTAAATGGTACGTCGCATTTATGTAGAGAAGAAACCCGCCTTGCGGCAGGAGGCCGCGGGCCTGCTGAACGAGCTGCGGTCCCTGCTGGGCATTACCGCCCTCACCGGCCTGCGGCTCATCAACCGCTACGATGTGGAGGGCCTGGACGATGCCACCTTCCAGCGGGCGGTCCAGACCGTGTTTTCCGAGCCCCAGGTAGACGACGCCACCGCCGCTCTGCCCGCCGGAGACTTCATCGCCTTCGCTGTGGAGTCCCTGCCCGGTCAGTTCGACCAGCGGGCCGACTCTGCCAGCCAGTGCATCCAGCTCATGACCCAGGGGGACCGCCCTGCCGTCCGCACGGCAAAGGTCTACCTGCTCTCCGGC
Organism: uncultured Clostridia bacterium; assembly: GCA_945876285.1. Lineage (GTDB taxonomy): Bacteria > Bacillota > Clostridia > Oscillospirales > Oscillospiraceae > Oscillibacter. The sequence continues at coordinate 1,560 of CAMCNO010000022.1, forward strand.
GCGGTGACTCCCGCCGATGTGGAGAAGATCAAGCACTATGTCATCAACCCCGTGGAAGCCCGGGAAGCGGGCCTGGAAACGGTGGAGACCCTGAAAATGGAATACGACATTCCCACCTCCGTGGAGACCATCACCGGCTTCACCACTCTTGATGAAGCTGGCCTGGCCGCATTGCTGGACAAGCTGGGCCTTGCCATGGACCTGGACGACCTGAAGTTCCTGCAGGGCTACTTCCGGGATGACGAACACCGGGATCCCACCATCACCGAAGTGCGGGTTGTGGACACCTACTGGTCCGACCACTGCCGCCACACCACCTTCTCCACCCACATCGACAAGGTGGAGATCCTGGACGAGGCCACCCGTGCCGCCTACGAGCGGTATCTGGCCGCCCGGGTGGAAGTCTACGGCGAAGAGAAGGCCGCCCTCCGACCCCAGACCCTGATGGACATGGCTACCATCGGTGCCAAGACCCTAAAGAAGCGGGGCCTGCTCCAGAATCTGGACCAGAGTGAGGAGATCAACGCCTGCTCCATCCACGTCACCGCCACGGTGGACGGCGAGGAGCAGGACTGGCTGCTGATGTTCAAGAACGAGACCCACAACCACCCCACGGAGATCGAGCCCTTCGGCGGCGCAGCCACCTGCATCGGCGGCTGCATCCGAGACCCCCTGTCCGGCCGTGCCTACGTCTATCAGGCCATGCGGCTCACCGGCTGCGGTGATCCCCGTGTCCCCGTGGCGGAGACCATTCCCGGCAAGCTGCCCCAGCGCAAGCTGGCGCAAACGGCTGCCGCAGGCTACTCCTCCTACGGCAACCAGATCGGCCTTGCCACCGGCATTGTCTCCGAGGTCTATCACCCCGGCTATATCGCCAAGCACCTGGAAGTGGGCGCTGTCGTCGGCGCCGCTCCCTCCGAGAACGTTGTCCGGGAGCGTCCCGCCCCCGGCGATGTGGTCATCCTGCTGGGCGGCCGCACCGGCCGCGACGGCATCGGCGGCGCCACCGGCTCCTCCAAGAGCCACAACCGCAAGTCCCTGACCACCATGGCCTCCGAGGTCCAGAAGGGCAACGCCCCCGAGGAGCGAAAGATCCAGCGGCTGTTCCGGGACGGTGAGGTCACCCGGATGATCAAGCGCTGCAATGACTTCGGCGCGGGCGGCGTGTCCGTCGCCATCGGCGAGCTTGCCGACGGCCTGGAAATCAGCCTGGACGCCGTGCGGAAAAAGTACGAGGGCCTGGACGGCACCGAGCTGGCTATTTCCGAGTCCCAGGAGCGGATGGCGGTGGTGGTGGCTCCCGAAAACGCTGCCGCTTTCATTGCCGCCGCCGAGGCGGAGAATCTGGAGGCCTATCAGGTAGCGGTCGTCACCGAGAGTCCCCGGATGGTCATGAAGTGGAATGGCGCTACCATTGTGGATCTGAGCCGCGCCTTCCTGGACACCAACGGCGCTGACAAGCACACCACCGTTCAGGTGGAGGAAAAGAACCGCAAGGACCTGGGCCGCAGCGACGCCAAGACCCTGCGGGACATCGCCGCCAGCCTGAAATCCGCCTCCCGGCGGGGCCTTGGCGAGCGGTTCGACGCCACCATCGGCGCCGGGTCCGTCCTGATGCCCTTCGGCGGCAAGACGCAGCGCACTCCCGCCCAGGCGATGGCCGCCCTGCTGCCCGTCCTGCCCGGTCAGGAGACGGAGGATTGCTCCGTCATGGCCTGGGGCTTTGATGCCGAGCAAATGTGCGTAGACCCCTATGTGGGCGCCTACCGCTCTGTCATCACCTCCGTTGCCAAGCTGGTGGCCGCGGGCTGCGACTACCACACCGCCTATCTCACCTTCCAGGAGTATTTTGAAAAGCTCCGGGAAGAGCCTGTCCGCTGGGGCAAGCCCTTCTCCGCTCTGCTGGGCGCTCTGGACGCTCAGCTGGACCTCGGCATCGCCGCCATCGGCGGCAAGGACTCCATGTCCGGCTCCTTCCTGGACATGGACGTGCCCCCCACCCTCATCTCCTTTGCCATCGCCCCCTCCAAGGCGGGCAAGGTGCTGTCTCCTGAGTTCAAGGAGGCGGGCCATCCCGTGTATCTGTTCCTGTGCGACGGCACCGCCGACAGCCAGCAGACCGCGTGGGAAGCCTTCCACGCCCTGTCTGAGGCCGGAAAGGTGAAGGCCGCCTGGGCTGTGGAAAACAGTCTGGCGGAAGCCGTCATGAATATGTCCTTCGGCAACCGCTTAGGCTTCACCGCCGACGCTACCGGGGATATTTGGTACTCCAGCGCCATGCCCGGCGCCATCGTGGCGGAGCTGACGGAGGACATCTCCGGCGAGTACGCCGCCCGGTTGGGCGTTACCACGGCGGAGAGCGTGGTGTCCATCGGCAAGGACAGCGCTCCCATCGACGAGTTGCTGGCTCTCAACGAAGGCGTGCTGGAGGACATCTATCCCAACCGCACCGCCGCCGTGTCCGAGACCGTACCCGTGCTGGAGGCTCCCGCGGGCATCCGCACCGCGCCCAAGGTCGGTGCAACACGGCCCAAGGTCCTCATTCCCGTGTTCCCCGGCACCAACTGCGAGTATGACAGCGCCCGGGCCGTGATGCGGGCGGGGCTGGAGCCGGAGATCCTGGTGCTGAACAACCAGTCCGCCCAGGGTGTTGCCGATTCTGCCAAGCGCTTTGCCGAGGCTGCCCGCCAGAGCCAGATCATCTTCGTCCCCGGCGGCTTCTCCGGCGGCGACGAGCCCGACGGCTCCGGCAAGTTCATCACCGCTTTCTTCCGCAACCCCGAGGTGACCGATGCCACCATGGAGCTGCTGAAAAACCGGGACGGCCTGATGCTGGGCATCTGCAACGGCTTCCAGGCCCTTATCAAGCTGGGTCTCGTGCCTTACGGCGAGATCATCGACACCGACGACACCTGCCCCACCCTGAGCTACAATGTCATCGGCCGCCACCAGTCCAAGATCGTCCGCACCCGGGTGGCCTCCAACCGCTCTCCCTGGCTGAGCAAGGTCAGCGTGGGCGACATCGTGAATGTGCCCATCTCCCACGGCGAGGGCCGGTTCCTGTGCGCTCCCGAGCTGCTCCAAAAGCTGGCGGAGAACGGCCAGATCGCCACCCAGTATGTGGACCTGAACGGCGTGCCCACCATGGACGAGGACTTCAACCCCAACGGCTCCGTCTGGGCTGTGGAGGGCATTCTGTCTCCCGACGGACGGGTGCTGGGCAAGATGGGCCACTCCGAGCGCATCGGCCCCGCCCTGTACCGCAACGTCCCCGGAGATTACGACCTGCACCTGTTCCAGTCCGCCAAGGAGTATTTCGATATTTAAGTTGAATTTCCCAACTTTTGTGGTAAGATAATACCTAAAATCTTTGAAATGAGGTGGCCCCATGGCATATTTCTTTAAAGAGCCCTCCCGCACCTTCAGCGAGTACCTGCTGGTGCCCGGTTACTCCTCCTCTGAGTGCATCCCCGCCAACGTGTCTCTCAAGACCCCTGTGGTGAAATTCAAGAAGGGCGAGGAGTGCCCCCTGACCATGAACGTTCCCATGGTCTCCGCCGTCATGCAGTCTGTCTCCGGCGAGAAAATGGGCATCGGTCTGGCGAAAGAGGGCGGCATCGCCTTCATCTACGTCTCCCAGCCCATCGATCAGCAGGCCGAGATGGTCCGCAAGGTCAAGAATTACAAGGCCGGTTTCGTGTTCAGCGACTCCAACCTGCGCCTCACCGACACCCTGGCCGACGTGCTGGCGCTCAAAGAGCGCAGCGGCCACTCCACCATGGCCGTCACCGATGACGGCACCGGCACCGGCAAGCTGCTGGGCATCGTCACCAGCCGGGACTACCGCGTCAGCCGCATGGACCCCTCCACGAAGGTGGCGGACTTCATGACCCCCGCCGACAAGCTCATCACCGCTCCCGAGGGCACCAGCCTCAAGACCGCCAACGACATCATCTGGGACCACAAGCTCAACGCCCTGCCCATCGTCTCCAAGGACGGCCATCTGGTCTCCTTCGTATTCCGCAAGGACTACGACGCCCACAAGGGCAACCCCCTGGAGCTGCTGGATTCCCAGAAGCGCTATGTGGTGGGTGCCGGCATCAACACCCGTGACTATGCCGAGCGGGTCCCCGCTCTGGTGGAGGCCGGTGTGGACGTGCTGGTCATCGACTCCTCCGAGGGCTATTCCGAGTGGCAGGCCCGTACCCTGAAATGGATCCGCGACCACTACGGCGACACCGTGAAGGTGGGCGCCGGCAACGTGGTGGACGGCGAGGGCTTCCGCTTCCTGGCGGACGCAGGCGCCGACTTCGTGAAAATCGGTATCGGCGGCGGCTCCATCTGCATCACCCGTGAAACCAAGGGCATCGGCCGCGGCCAGGCTACCGCCGTCATCGACGTGGCTGCCGAGCGGGACAAGTATTTCGAGGAGACCGGCGTGTATGTGCCCATCTGCGCCGACGGCGGCATCGTTCAGGACTATCACATCACCCTGGCCCTTGCCATGGGCGCCGACTTCTGTATGCTGGGCCGCTACTTCTCCCGGTTCGACGAGTCCCCCACCAGCAAGGTCCTCATCGGCGGCAGCTATATGAAGGAATACTGGGGCGAGGGCAGCGCCCGTGCCCGGAACTGGCAGCGCTATGACCTGGGCGGCGCGGCGAAGCTGAGCTTCGAGGAAGGCGTGGACTCCTACGTCCCCTACGCCGGCGCTCTGGCTGACGGCATGGCCACCACCCTGGCCAAGGTCCGCTCCACCATGTGCAACTGTGGCGCTCTGACCATCCCCGAGCTGCGGGAAAAGGCCAAGCTGACGCTGGTGTCCTCTGTCTCCATCGTGGAAGGCGGCGCGCATGATGTGCTGTTGAAGGATACCACCAACGGCAATCAGAGAAGCTGAATATGATTCCTTTTCCGGGACGGCTATGCCGTCCCGGATATTTTCCATTTCTTTTCAATTCCGCGTTTTCTTTCACGGTTGGCCTCCATATGCTCTTTTCAGTAAATAATAGTTTAATTTTCGCTCATTTCATTTTTATTTAATCGTTTATCTTTTAACTTCCTCAAAAGGGCTTGTATTTTTTTTGGTAAGTTCTATAATAGGGATAACGCTATTTCCCAAAAACAGGAGTTATCGGAATCATGCAGAGAAAACCGCGAATCTTAGTTGTGGGCAGCTTCGTCATGGACGTCATCGCCACCACGGAGCAAATTCCCCGTTCCGCCCAGACCGTCTACGGCAAGTCCTTCCACATGGCCCCCGGCGGCAAGGGCGCCAACCAGGCGCTTCAAAGTGCCCGGCTGGGCGCCGACGTTACCATGATGGGCTGTGTAGGCAATGACCTGTTCGGCGAACAGCTGCTGGAGCCCCTCAAATCCGCCGGTGTGGACATCAGCCATGTGGTGGTGCGGGACGGCGTCACCTCCGGCGTGGGCCATATTACCCTGGAAGTCACGGAACACACCGCTCAAAACCGCATCATCGTCATTCCCGGTGCCAACCGTACCTTGACTGTGGACGAGGTATCCTGGCTCCAGGATACGATCGGTACATATGATATGGTACTGCTGCAGCTGGAAGTCCCTCTGAAGGTCAACCGGACCGTGGCCCGCTGGGCCAAGGAGGCGGGTGTTCCCGTGATGCTGAATCCCGCCCCCGCTACCGACCTGGATGACGAGCTGCTGCGCTATGTCACCTATCTGACTCCCAACGAGCAGGAGGCCTCCATGGAGACGGGGCTGCCCTTGGCTTCCGACGAAAACGGCCCCCTTCGCTCCGATCTGCAGAAGATCGCCGCGGCCTTGTGGAGCAAAGGCGTGGAAAACGTCATCATCACCCTGGGGGGCAGCGGCTCCGCTGTCGTTCGGGAGGAGAGCATCCAATACATCCCCTCCGTCCACATGGACCATGTGGCGGACCCCACCGCCGCCGGCGACTCCTTTGTGGGCGCGCTGGCCGTGGGACTGACGGCGGGGCTGCCTCAGGAGGAGGCCCTGGCCTTCGCCAGCCACACCGCCGCCATCACCGTCTCCCGCATGGGCGCCATGCCCTCCCTGCCCACCCTGGCGGAGGTGCAGGCACTGCTGAAAGAGCGGGATTACCGCGGGTTTGACGCCGCCGCGCTGGATATTCTGAAATAAGACGACTCCGGGTCTTTTGGCCCGGAGTTGTTCTTTTCTTTCGCCGTACTTCGTGGTATGATGGAGACGCGGAGACAAAAACACGTCCCGGTTGGTAGTCCGGGAGTGCCTTTTTCGGGGAAAAGGCACAAGTAACCTGCCTCCTTTGGTTGTCCGTTCTCCGCAGGCGTCCCACATTTGTGGATGAAAAGGAGGAAGTGCATATGCAACGTTCCACGCTGACCATCCTGTTTCAGGATCCCTTCTGGATCGGCCTGTACGAGCGGGGGAAGGACGGGCAGTACCAGGTGTGCCGCATCGTCTTCGGGGCAGAGCCGCGGGACCAGGAAGTGTACCTGTTCCTGCTGGAGCACTGGCGAAAGCTGCGGTTCAGTCCCGCCGTGGCGGGCGGTCTTCCCCCGGAGACCATCCGCAACCCCAAGCGCAGACAGCGAGAGGTTCAAAAGGAGACCCGTATTGCCGGGATCGGCACCAAGGCCCAGCAGGCCCTGAAGCTCCAGCAGGAGCAGGGAAAGCTGGAGCGGAAGGTCCGGTCGCGGCAGGAAAAAGAGGCTGAGGAGGCCCGGAGATTCCTGCTCCACCAGGAAAAGCGGCGGGAGAAGCATAGGGGGCATTGAGCCTCCTGTGTTTTTGAAAACAAACAGTGAGGTGAGAGGATGCGGCTCGTCTGCTTCGGCGATTCCAATACCTACGGCTACGACCCCCGGTCGTTCTTCGGCGGGCGGTATCCGGCGGAGTGCCGCTGGACGGACCTGCTGGCGGAGAGGACAGGGTTAGAGGTCGTGAACCTCGGTCAGAACGGGCGGGAAATTCCCCCGGGAGCCGGGAGTTTGTCCGGACTGCTGCGGCGGGACGACCTGCTGGTGGTCATGCTGGGGGACAACGATCTGCTGTGTCATCCCCGTATCACCACCCAAGAGATAACGGCAAAGATGGAACGGTTTCTGCGGAGCCTGCCGTCCTGCCATGTTTTGCTGGTAGCGCCGCCGCCTATGGCTTTGGGCGAATGGGTGACAGAGGAAACTCTGCTGAGAGAATCCGCGGCCCTTCCCGCGGCGTATGAGGCTTTGGCCCTTCGGCTGGGTATCGGCTTCGCCGATGCCGGGCAATGGGGCGTGGAGCTGGCCTTTGACGGCGTTCACTTTTCCGAAAACGGACACCAGGCTTTCGCCAAGGGTATTCAGGAGGTGCTTTCATGCAGCTTGGGCTGACCTTTCCCCTCCAGCGGAAGTTGAAAATCAAATTTGTCCCCTATGGCTCGCCAATGGAGCGCCAATTCTGCTGGGACCTCCACTGCATCACCCTCCGGGGGCAGGACAGCCTGCTGCTGGTCCACTGCGCCAGCCGATACACCGTCGCGGCCTGCGGCATCACGGAGTTCGACTGGGAAGACCTGCCCGGCTTCGCCATGGAGCAGATACGCTCCGGACTGCTGGACGCCGGGCTGCCGGAGCAGATAGTAGCGCACTATCTCCGCGCCGCCGGAGCGCCTGAACTGACCCGCACCCACGGACGGCGGGAAGTGGCCTTTTTAAACCGGGCCTGGGATGATGTACTGGCGCTGGACTATACGGTGGATACCGCCGCTCAGCGGCAGCCTCTGCTGGAACAGGCGGTAAACACCATCCCCTGCCGCTGCGCCGGATTTGAGGGCCGGGAGACGGCAAAGCAGTATTTATATCGAGCTTTTGAGCAAATATAGACGCCCTTTCACGGCAGTGAAAGGGCGTTTCTTATTGCAGGACATCCACGGTCTCCACGCCGTAATGGCGGAACAGGGACAGAGCCTCGGGGCCGATGACCTCGCCGGAGACGGCAATGGGAATGGCCGGAGGGCAAGCCACCGTAGGAGCACCACAGATGCGGCCCAGGGATGCTTCGGCAGAGACGGTCTCCTGGGGGGCAAACAGGGCTTCCCGGATGGAGCAGGCCCGCTCGCCCTTTGCCAGAGGCAGGGGTGCGGACGGTGCATAGGGCGCGTGGTTTTCTCCCAGGGCGGCCAGCAGGCGGTCAAAGTCCGCAGGGGTGTTTTCCGGGGTTGCCATGAGCACCAGGAAATCCCGATCGGCATATTCGCACTCCACACCGCCTTGCCGCAGGCGGTCCGCCAGGGCGGTGCCGGGAAGTCCAGCGGGGGCGGCAACAGTCAGCCGTAGCGGGTCGCTGTTCTCCACCAGCCAGCCTCGGGCCGTCAGGGTCATCCGCAGGGCAGACAGGCGTTGAACTGCCTCTGTCAGACGAGTGGGATAGTCCTCCGCCAGATAGCGGTTGCACAGGTCCAGGCAGGCCATGGTCAGATAGGATGGGCTGGTGGAGCCGAACAGGGCCAGGGCGCTTTTCGCCCGCTCTGCCATGGCTTCCGTGGCGCATTTGCCAACGTGGAGATAGGCGCCGCCGGTCAGCACCGGCAGGGTCTTATGGGCGGAGTCACAACACAGGTCGGCTCCCAAGTCCAGGGGATGTCGGGAGGGCGACAGGAACCGCAGATAGGCTCCATGGGCGTTGTCCACCGCCAGCAGGGTGCCGTGGGCGTGACAGACCGCTGCCAGGGCGGGGATATCCGCCATGCCGCCCAGGTAGTCGGGACTGGTGAGGTACACGGCAGCGGGAGGCGCGGACAGGGACGCCAGGGTCTTTTCCAGCGTTTCCGGCGACACCGGACAGCCACAGAGGGAACGGCTCTCCTCGGGCCACAGCCAGGCCACCTCAAAATCCAGCAGGGCCGCCGCGTAGACAAAGGCCTTATGGACATTCCGGGCAGCCACGATGACCGGAGCCGTCCCCGCGGGCCGGCAGGTCAGGGCCAGATGCAGCATAGCCCGGATACACTGGCTGGAGCCCTCGGTGGAAAAGAGGGTGCGCCGGGAGCCGAACAGGGCTGCGGCGTTGGCCTCGCTTTGGGCGATGATGCCGCCAGCCTCATACAGGGCATCGGCGCCGTGAACCTCCGTAATATCCAGGGGCTCACAGCCTAAGAAAATCTTGCCCTTGTGGCCCGGCATATGGAAGCGGGCCATATCCGCGCCGTTGTAGCGGCGCAGGAAATCATAGATGGGGGTATCCATCACTCTTCCCCGGCGGCCTCCGCCGCCTTCATCATAATGGCGCACTCGATGCGCTTGCGGAACAGCTCACAGCCCGCCTCATACACGCCCCGGATGGAGCCGGTGGCGTGGAATGCGTTGGCGGCACAGCCGCCGGAGCAGTACAGCTTCGCCCAGCAGTCAGCGCACTCAGGCCGGGCGTAGGCGTTGCAGGAGCGGAACTCTTCCCGCAGTGCCGTGTTGGTGACGCCGTTCCAGATGTCGCCCAACTTATAGTTCTCCTCGCCCACAAACTGGTGACAGGGATACAGGTCGCCCCAGGGGGTGACGGCCATGTACTCCGTGCCGGAGCCGCAGCCGGAGATGCGCTTGTAGACGCAGGGGCCGCCGGTCAGGTCCAGCATGTAGTGGTAGAAGGTGATGGGCTTGCCCTCCTTCTCCCGGCGGAGCATATCCTTCGCCAGAAGCTCATACTGCTCCTTCACGATCTCCAGGTCCTCCGGGGTCAGGGCCGCCGGGTCGTCGGGTGCGCAGACCACCGGCTCCATGCTCAACTCGGTAAAGCCCAGGTCATCGGCCATGTGGAACAGATCCTTGGTGAAATCGGGGTTGGCGTGGGTGAAGGTGCCCCGCATATAGTAGTTCTTGCCGCCACGGGCCTTGACCAGCTTCTGGAACTTGGGCACGATGCGGTCATAGCTGCCGTTGCCGGCGTAGTCCACCCGGGTGCGGTCGTTGATCTCCTTGCGGCCGTCCAGAGAAAGCACCACGTTGCTCATCTCCCGGTTGCAGAAGTCGATGACCTCGTCGTCGATGAGGACGCCGTTGGTGGTGAGGGTGAAGCGGAAGTTCTTCCCCTTCTCCTGCTCGATGCTCCGGGCGTATTCCACCAGGCGCTTTACCACGTCCCAGTTCATCAGCGGCTCGCCGCCGAAGAAGTCCACCTCCAGGTTCCGGCGGTGGCCGGAGTGGGCCACCAGGAAATCCAGGGCCTGCTTGCCCACCTCGAAGCTCATGAGGGCCCGGTCACCGTGGTACTTGCCCTGGCTGGCAAAGCAATAGGCGCAGTTGAGGTTGCAGGTGTGGGCCACGTGGAGGCACAGGGCCTTTACCACGTCGCCGGAGCGCTCCTTGAAGGTGCCCGCCATGTCGGCAAAGGTGTCAGGGGTAAAGAGCTTTCCGGCGTTCTTCAGCGCCTCCACGTCCGCGATGCAGTCCCGCAGGTCCTGCTCCGTCACGTCGGGGCGCGCTCCGTATTTTTCCAGCATCGCCGCCACAATCTCATCAGGGCTGTGGTCCTGAAACATGGCAATGATGTCATAGGCCACCTCATCTACCACATGGATGCCGCCGGAGCAGGTATCCAGCACGATGTTGTAGCCGTTGAGCTGATACTGATGTACCATAGTTGTTTCTCCTTGTACAGAAAAAGCGCCGCCTTAACAGGCGGCAGCTTTTTGATTGGCGATCACTTACTTGTCAGCGTTCTCGCACTTCTGGTTGGCAACGCCGCAGCTGGTCTTGCAGGCAGACTGGCAGGAGGTCTGGCACTCACCGCAGCCGCCGTTCTTGGCGCTCTCGCACAGAGAACGGGTCTCCAGAGTCTTGATTCTTTCCATAACACATATCTCCATTCTGTCAGATTGACGGCCATTCCTTCCACATCTCGGACAGATGGCCTGATTATCGGGTAAAATTTTAGCACAGCAGGGACGGAAAGTCAAGGATTTACGGTGTTTCTTCATCCCCGATCCAGGTGAACCTCCGGTAGGTCACGCCGTCCCGCTCCACCGTCTCGTTCCACATGGAGGCCGGGCGCACCCACACGCCCCGCTCGCCGTACATCGCCCGGTAGACCACCATGGGCTCCAGCGTCTCGGAGTGCTTCGCGGTATAGAGCACCTCGTACTCGTTACCCTTGAAATGGCGGTAGCGGCCGGGGCGGACGTATTCTTCTTCCCTTCCGCTCAAGCGGGCGTTGGTGTAGGCGGGGTCGTAGGTGACCTCTGTGCCGAACCAATCCGGCGGCTGGAACGCGGCGGCTTCCTCCTCCGTGGGGAACTCCACCTCCGCCAGCACCAGATGCGCCAGGGCGTCGCCGAACACGTCCAGTTCGATGGTATAGGGGCCGCAGGGGATGCGGTAGCGGTCCTTTTCGATGACCGTGCCCTCCGCTTTGGGCAACAGGCGGCGGTAAGCCGCCGCAGACAGCGGCATTTCCCGCTCCTCCCGGACCAGGAGCCCCTCGCCCTTACAGGTCAGGATATAGCTGTCGTCCAGCCGGCGGATACGCACCACCGGGTCGGCGGAGAGGTACGCCTGCTCAATATGCCGTTTCGGATATTCATCCAGATGCTCCGGCAGGCGGAGGATCAGAAATTTCCGCTCGATCTCCATAGAAGGTCTCCTCCCGTGAAATGCATGCCGCTGAGTCTCCACCTCCCGGGACTGCTTCAGCTGGCGGCACATTTCCTCGTCCACATTTTTGAAGCCGACGACAACTTCATTTCTGTCCCGGTTCGGCTTTACAGGCTGGCACCGGACGTACTGCGCCAGGTTGCTGCGGGATACTTATTTCGGACAGGGGCCACATTTTAACATAGAACGCTTGAAAAGTCCAGATTCATGCGCAAAAAATATTGAAAAATCGAAAAATGGATTTTTTCTCTGCGCTTTCAGTGGTTCTTTTGCAGCAGGCAACACTTCCAATATCGTTGGGCAATTCTGGAACGGATACCAGGTTTTGAGGGTTGCTTCCAGCAGAGGGATTCCTGTACCATGGATTGCGGAAAAAACCACAGAAAGGAAAAAATCGATGAAAAGAGAAGTTCTGTGCGGCCTGCTGGCCGCCGTGTCCCTCTCCCTTCCCGCCGGGGCCGCCCGGGCCGTACCCGTTCAGGCGGACGGCACGGTGCTGAAAAGCGGCTCCTACGTGGAACAGGGTGTTACATACGTCCCCCTGCGGTATCTGCTGGACGCTCTGGGCGGCTGGACGGTATCCTGGGACAGCCGGGAGCAGGAAGCCGTGGCGGTGTCCGGCCCCCTCCGGCTGGCGGCGGACCCGGCGGCGAATTCCATCACCGTCGGCGACAAGGAATATGCCGGGCGGGTGACGGTGGAAAACGGACGGACCTATGTGCCCCTGCGGCTGGTGACGGAGGCTCTGGGCGGCAGCGCCCAATGGGACCCCTATCTGGACGGCGCGGCGGTGACCTCCGCCGGGGCGGAGCATGACGCGGCGGACCTCTACTGGCTCAGCCGCATCATCAGCGCCGAGAGCGGCGGCGAGTGTCTGGAGGGGCAGATCGCCGTGGGGAACGTGGTGCTGAACCGGGTGGCCAGCCGGGAATACCCCGACACCATCCCCGGCGTCATCTTTGACCGGGTGGATGGTGTGCAGTTCGAGCCGGTGTCCAACGGAACGGTTTACAAGACGCCCACCGCCCAGGCTGTGGAGGCCGCAAGGCGGGTGCTGGCGGGAGAAAACGTCATCGGAAACGCCATGTATTTTTATGCCCCCGCCCTATCCCAGGGGGTGTGGATCAACGCCAACCGGACGTACTTCAAAACCATCGGCTGTCACCGCTTTTACCTGTAAGGATTTGACTTTTGGGAGGACGGGGCATAGAATAAGGGCATCAAGAACGCAAAGGAGCACAGGACTATGCTGTTTTCTGACCGGCCCAGGAGCCACTACCCCAATTCGCCCGCCCACGAGGTCATCTGCCAGCTCCGCTATCCCACCATCCTCACCATTAACGCTGTGGAGCCCGCCGACTTTCAGGAGGCTATCCGGGAGGATTTCCCCCAGTACGCCCGGCGGCAGGACACGACGCCGCCCAAGGTCTCCGGCCTGGGAGGCCCCAATCCCCGGGTGGAGCAGCAGCCCGCTGTGACGAACTACCACTTTCTCTCCGCCGACGGCAGGTGGAAGCTGAACCTGACCAAGGACTTCATCGCCCTCTCCACCTTGCGGTACACCGGCTGGGAGGATTTCGCCCGCCATCTGGACAAGCCCCTGGCATCGTTCATCAAGCTGTACAAGCCCGCCTATTTCCAGCGGGTGGGCATCCGCTATATCAACCTCTTCTCCCGCCAAAAGCTGGGGCTGGAGGACGTGCCCTGGGCGGAGCTGTTCGCCCCCGCCTACACCGGCGTGCTGAATGAGCCGGACGTGCGGGAGGATCAGGTGGCAAGCTGCGGCTGCGACCTGGTACTAAAGCTGGATTCCTCCTGTCAGGCCAAAATTCACGCAGGGCCCGGACGCATCCAGAACAACGCCCCCGGCGCACCCCAGGACCCGGAGGTCAAATTCATCTTCGACATGGACCTGTCCATGAACGGCCAGACACCCTGCACCCTGGCGGCCGCCGCGCTGGAGACCCTCCACGGCCACGGCACCCGGATCTTTGAGGGGGCCGTCACCGACCGCCTGCGGGACGCTATGAGCATCCTTTAAGACACATTTGGCCTTATAAGGTAGTACCTCTCTCAGAAACAAAAATCAGCGCCTTTGTCCTCTGCCGGAAAAGGTGCTGATTTTTTTGTAAAATCTGCAGAAATCGGCTTGTATAATCGTTTTACATTTTAGGAATTTTAAGTCTTGTGCAAAATATGCTTTTTCCGTTATTCTACTCTATGGGAAAATTTCATCGCGTTAAACACCAAAAGAAAGAAAGAGGGGCATACGAATCATGTTGAAGAGCGAGTATTTACAGCGGGTGTATACCCAGGTGGTCACCCGTGACCCGGACCAGAAGGAATTTCACCAGGCCGTGCTGGAGGTTCTGGAGAGCCTGGATATGATCGTGGAGCAGCATCCCGAATATGAGAAAAAGGGCATCATCGAGACCTTCGTGGAGCCCGAGCGTATGATCTGCTTCCGGGTACCCTGGATCGATGACGAGGGCAAGGTCCACGTCAACCGCGGCTACCGCATTCAGTTCAGCTCCGCTATCGGCCCTTACAAGGGCGGCCTGCGGTTCCATCCCACTGTCAACCTTTCCATTCTGAAGTTCCTCGGCTTTGAGCAGATTTTGAAGAACAGCCTCACCGGCCTGCCCATGGGCGGTGCCAAGGGCGGCAGCGACTTCGATCCCAAGGGCAAGAGCGACGGCGAGGTCATGCGCTTCTGCCAGAGCTTTATGACCGAGCTGAACCGCCACATCGGCCAGTTCGTGGACGTGCCCGCCGGTGACATCGGCGTGGGCGCCCGCGAGATCGGCTACCTGTTCGGCCAGTACCGCCGCATCCGCGGCAGCTACGATGCCGGCGTCCTCACCGGCAAGGGTCTGGAGTTCGGCGGCTCTCTGGTGCGCACCGAGGCCACCGGCTACGGCCTGTGCTACCTGACCGAGGAAATGCTCAAGTGCATGAGAAACGACAGCTTCCAGGGCAAGACCGTGGTCATCTCCGGCTCCGGCAACGTGGCCATCTTCGCCTGCCAGAAGGCCACTCAGCTGGGCGGCAAGGTCGTTGCCATGAGCGACTCCAACGGCTATATCCACGACCCCAACGGCATTGATCTGGACGTGGTGAAGGACATCAAGCTGGGCCACCGCGGCCGTATCAAGGAGTATGCCGAGCGGGTTCCCGGCAGCACCTACACTGAGGGCTTCCGCAACATCTGGAACGTGCCCTGCGACATCGCCCTGCCCTGCGCCACCCAGAACGAGATCGACGGCGAGATTGCCAAGATCATCGTGAAGAACGGCGCCATGGCCGTGGCGGAGGGTGCCAACATGCCCTGCCGTCCCGAGGCCATCCGGGTGTTCCAGGAGAACGGCCTGCTGTTTGCTCCTGCCAAGGCTGCCAACGCCGGCGGCGTGGCCACCAGCGGCCTGGAGATGAGCCAGAACTCCATGCGCTACTCCTGGACCTTCGAGGAAGTGGACTCCAAGCTGAAGGACATCATGGTAAACATCTTCCACAACATCTACAATGCCGCCGAGGAGTGCGACCATCCCGGCGACCTGGTGGTGGGCGCCAACATCGCCGGCTTCAAGAAGGTAGCCGACGTTATGCTGGCCCAGGGTTTGATCTGATTTTTCTCTCCCCCTCTCTTTATACGCAAAGGGACCCGAACCGTTCGGTTCGGGTCCCTTTGCGTATCATATTTACTGACTGATCTCAAATTCCACGATTCCCATGGCGCCTGCGGCAATGGCGTACTCGGGGAACACCACGACGGGGACGCCGTCCTCCCGGATATAGAAGGATGTGGTGTCATCCACCGTGGTGAAGCCGCCCTCTTCCGGAGAGAAGAAGTGGGTGAAGCCATCCGCATCCACGCTGGCGTCGATCTGCACCTGGATGGCGGTGTTGCAGATGTTCACCCAGTCGTCGCCCAGCAGGTCCCGCAGGGTAATATCCCTGTCGTTTTCCAGGTCCAGATTGTAGTAATACTGGGTCTGGGAAGCGTTGAAGGAGCACTGGGACAGGTCCACCACAAAGGAGACGGTGGTGTCCGTCTGACTCTTGATATCATAGGTGACATTCACGTCCATGGACCGCTGTGCCCATTCCTCCTCGGTGCCGCCGGTGGAGATGAAGGCCTCGTGGTACTCCGTCCACATCTTCTCCATCTCGGACACATGCTCATCCACCCGCTGTTGGATCTCCGCATTCACACGCTGGGCGATATCGGCGCCGGAATCCACCTCCGGCACCTCTACCTGATAGTGGACCTGGTCCTTCTCTGTCTCGTAGCTGCGGATGGTAAGCACCTGGAACAGTCCGCCCAGCACCGGGATGTCGGCGGCGGCGGAGGCCATGGTGGGAGACACGTTCAGCGCGCCTGCGACCACCACGAAGCAGGCCGCCACGGTGCCCAGACGCTTGCCCCATACCTGGCGGGCACGCTTGGCCTTTCCCTGACGGATGCCCGCCCGGACCCGCTGGTCCAGCTCGGCGGGGATGGGGGTGTTCTCATATGCCTGTTTGGCTTCTTTGAATTCGTTCATAAAAAATCTTCTCCTTCCAGTGAAACGCGTAATTTTTTCAGGCCGGTGTACAGGCGGGTCTTGACCGTGCTGAGGGGGCAGTTCAAAACATTGCTGATCTCCTTCAGCGGCAGCTCCTCGTAAAACCGCAGCTGGATGACCGTCCGAAACTCCGGCGGCAGGGCTTCCACCCTGCGGGCCAGGCTATCGTCCGGCAGCGGGTCCTCGTAGCTGCCCGGGTCCAAATCCTCCGGCGCGAGGGGAGCCTCCCGCTTTCGCCCACGGAGCAGGTCCGTACACACATTGACCAAAATGCGGTAAAACCAGGTGCGCATAGCGTCCGCATCCTTCAAGCTATCCTGTTTTTCCAGTGCCTTGCAGACAGCGGCCTGTACCGCGTCCAAAGCGTCTTCCCTGTTATGCAGATAGCTGTATGCCAGACGGTAAAACCGCGCCTGATTTTCCACCAGATATGCGGTCAGTCGTTCTTCCCGGATATGTGCCACAGTCGTATGGTCCTTTCTGTTTGTTCTGTCTGTTAGACGGAAACGCGATGCAAAAAGTTTGCGGTCTTTACAAAAAATTGGAAAGCCGGGAATTCTCCCGGCTTTTCCATTATTCATACCGCAATGCGTCGATAGGGTTCAGCTTGGCCGCCTTGTTGGCAGGCAGGTAACCGAACAGCATCCCGATGCCCACGCTGACGCCGAAACTGACCAGAATGGCCCCCAGAGTGGGCGTGGCGTTGAAGGTAACGCCGCTGGCCGCTCCCAGGGACTCCACCAGCATCCCGCCGAAGAGGGAGCCCACAGCCACCGCCATCAGGGAGCCGAAGAGGATGCCCACCAGGCCGCCGAGGGCAGAGGTGGTGCCCGCCTCGATGATAAACTGGCGGCGGATGTCCCGGCGCTTGGCGCCCAGGGACTTGCGGATACCGATCTCCCGGGTGCGCTCCGTCACGGACACCAGCATGATGTTCATAATGCCGATGCCGCCTACCAGCAGGGAAATGGCGGCGATAGCCACCAGCACCGCCATGGCCACGCCCATCATAGCGTTGATCTGCTGCACCTGGTCCAGCATGGTGGAGATGTAGTAGGCGTCCTCATCCTGGTAGAAGCTCCACAGCATATCCTCCAGCAGCGCCTTGGCCTGGCCCACTGTGTCCCGGGAGACCGCCGTGGCCTGATACAGTGTCACGGTACGGCTTCCGGAGAGCTCCATGGCGTTTTCATAGGGGATGTAAACCCGGTCATCAGAGCTGCCCTCGGTCAAGGTGGTCTGCTGCCGCTGCATCACGCCGATGACGGTATAGGGCACACCGCCGATATAGAGCGTGTTTCCCAGGGCGTCCCCCCGGAAAGCCTCCTGCTCCAGGTAAGCCCCGATGACACAGACGTTCTTCCGCTGGGCCACATCCACGTATTGCAGATACCGCCCCTTTGCCAGCGGCTCTCCATCCAGGGTGGTGCCATTCTCCGGACGGTACATGGCCTCGCTGACACCGTAGATGCCGGTCTTTTTGAACTCCGTGCTTCCCTGCCGCACACCCTGGCCGCCGCTGACCCAGGGAGTCACGCCGCTGAACGTCTCCGGGTGGCTGTCGATGAAATCCATGACTCTCTGGCTGTCCAGCTCCATGGTGCTGCCGTCGCCCCGGCCCCAGGTGTAAAACATCACCTGGGTGACGCCCAGCTTCTGCACCTGCTGCTCCACCATTCCCGTCAGGCCGTTGCCCAGGGAGATGATGACAATGACCGCCGCCACACCGATGACGATGCCCAGCATAGTGAGGAAGGCCCGCATTTTGCTGGTCCGCAGGGACTTGATAGCCAGCTTGAAGGATTGTGAGACATTCATACTCCGGCCTCCTCTCCTCCGTCTTCGGAATGGACCACGGCCCCGGGATCGGCAGCGTCACCATCGTAAATGACCCGTCCGTCCTGGAGACGGATGATGCGCTTTGCCTTCCGGGCGATGGAATTGTCGTGGGTAATGAGGACCACAGTGTCCCCCTCGGCGTTGAGCTTCCGGAGGAAATCCAGCACCTCCCGGCCCGTCCGGGAATCAAGAGCGCCGGTGGGTTCATCCGCCAGGATAACCGAGGGCTTTCCCGCCAGGGCCCGGGCAATGGACACCCGCTGCTGCTGGCCGCCGGAGAGTTGGTTGGGAAGATTCTTCTGCTTATCCGCCAGGCCCACCCGTTCCAGAGCCTCCACAGCCCGCTCCCGGCGCTCCTCGGCAGAAAGCCCGGCGTACAGCAGGGGCAGTTCCACATTCTCCCGCACCGTCAGCTTGGGGATAAGGTTGTACTGCTGGAACACAAAGCCCAGCATTTTGTTCCGGATCTCCGCCTGCCGGTCATCGTCCATGGTGGACACGTCCACGCCTCCCAGGTGGTAGGTGCCGGATGTAGGCACATCCAGGCAGCCGATGATATTCATGGCGGTGGACTTGCCGGAGCCGGACTGGCCCACGATGGCCACGAATTCGCCGCGGTCAATGGCGAAGCTGACGCCGTCCAGGGCGTGGACCTCCTCGCCGCCCATGGGGTAGATTTTATACACGTCTTTCAGTTCAATGAGGTGGGCCATGGTCAGCCCTCCGGGACAGGGGCGGCCTGATAGGCCACCCGGTCCTCTTCCGTCAGGCCGGAGGTGATCTCGATGTAAGCGTCATTGCTGCGGCCCAGGGTCACCGCCCGCTCCTCCAGCCTGGTGGGGTCCGCCAGAGAGCCGTCTTCACCCAGGGCGTCCGCCGGAGCCACCAGCACCGTGCCGCCCCGGTTCACGGCGGCCACGGGCACGGTGAGCACATTCTCCGCCGTGTCGCAGCGGATGGAGGCGGAGACGTTCATGCCCGGCATCAGACCGCCAAACTCCGGAATGGTGATGGTGACAGGATAGGTGGTAAAGCCGTCCCTGGTGGTACCGTTAACACTGACCCGCTCCACGGTGCCGGTGTAGACTTCCCCGGGCAGAGCGGCGGCGGTAATGTCCACCGTATGGCCCGCCTTCACCTTGCCGATGTCCAGCTCGTTGACATTCATCTGCATTTTCAGGCAGCTCAAATCGTAGATAACGGCCAGGGTGCCGCTGGCAGAGCCATCCACCTTGTCTCCTGCCTTGAAGTTCTTTTCAATGACCGTGCCGGAGATGGGAGAGGTGATTTTGTAGTCATCCAGGCTGCCGCTGGCGGAGGAAGCGGACAAATTGGCGCTCTCCAGTGTCAGCCGGGCGGTTTCGATCTGGTCCCGGATGGCGGCGGAGTCCACGGTGCAGAGGACCTCGCCCTTGGTGACAGTGCTGCCCGTCAGCTTGTCGAAGCCGCTGACAGAGCCGCTGCCCGCTGCGTAGACCGTGGCGGAGGCGGGCACGTTGATGGCCGCATTGCCATAGCTGGTGTAGCTGCCGATGACGGCGGAAGCCATATAGGCATCGGACAGAACGCCGGGGTTCTCCACCTTCACCCGGACGCTGGTGACCTTCTTGCTGTTGCTGGTGACGGCAGTGCTGTCGGAAACCGCCGTGACGGTCCCGCTCACAGGGGCATCAAAGTTCCCCACAAATACGGTAGCCTCCTGGCCTACATAGAACTCACTGGGAGACACATAGGAAAACAGGAAGTCAATGGACAGGTCCATGCTGGCGGTGATTTTCGCCAGTGCGGCCCCTGTCGCCACATCGTCGCCGTTGTGGACAAAGACCTCGCTGATGGTGCCGCTGATGGGGGCCGTGGGGTGCTGGGCCTCTTTGGCCTGGTCATAGCTCAGCCGGGCCTGCTCTACGGAGAGGCCCGCACGGCTGACGGAATTCCGGGCGTCGCCGCTGTCCAGCTCGTACAGCAGGGCGCCCTGCTCCACCAGGTCATCCTCCTCAAAGGGGGCTTTGAGAATGGCGCCGGAGATGAGGGTATTCACCTGATAGGAGTCGGCGGGCTCCAGGGTGGCGGAGCCGGACACCGATACTGACAGGTCCCGGCGGGCCGCCCGCTCCACGGTATAGCCCACCTCCGTGACTCCGGCGCCGCCGCCCAGCCGGGGCAGCACAGCCGCAGCTAGGATCACCAGGGCCAACAGCACCACAGCTACACGGCCCTTTTTCCCAAGGCGGAATTTTTTCTTCTGTTTGGGGAGCGTCAGTTCCTGCTTCTCTTCCAATTCGTTCATATCCATACTCCTTATCCCGGCCGATGGCCGTACTTCCACTCTTTATAACGGTGCGGAGGCACGGTTTTCTTCAGGCCGCTCTTCTTTAATTATTGTCTTAGTCAATTAATACAATAGCACAACTTTTGAATTTGTCAAGCTGATTGGGAAATATTTGGATTTGGACAAAGGATACACCTTCCAGCCAGTGGAAGGTCAAGAGAAATGTTGCGGAAAAACAAAAAACACAAGCGGCTTTCGCCGCTTGTGTTATGTAGCCTTTACAGCAGTTCATACAGGGGAACCATCCGCTGGTAGGACTGGGGGCGGTAGGTCACGGAGGAAATCTTCCGGCCGCTGATCCCATATTTGGGATGGGTGCCAAACAGGTCGATGTACTGTGCCAGGTCGTCCCGCTCCGCCGCCATGGCCTCCAAAAGCTGAACAGTTGCGCGGGCGTCATCCACCGCCCGGTGGCTGTTCACAGCGTCCGTCAGACCGTAGGCTTCGATGGCGTTGCAGAGCTTGTGGGGATAGTCCCGGCGGTCCCGGTAGACCGTCAGGGCATCCAAAAACCGGGGCTTCTTCAGCACGTCCACCAGCCCAAAGGGCTGCAGGAACCAGAACAGGAAATTCAAATCGAACTGGGCGTTATAGGCCACCAGCAGTGGCTGCTCCGCCCCCTCCAGCAAGGCGCAAAAATCCCGTGCGGCTTTCTCCGGCTCCACGCCCTCGGTCCGGAGCTGTTCATCGGTGATGCCCGTCAGGTTCGTGATAAAGGTCGGCAGAGTCTCTCCCTCCGGCAGGCGGACAAGGCGGTCCATGCTGCCGGTCTCCCCGCCCTTTTCCAGGGACACGGCCCCCAATTCGATAATGGCGTCTTTCCCGAATTCAATACCGGTGGTCTCGGTGTCAAACACCACCAGCCGGTCAAACTGTCTCCAAAGGCTTTCCATTAGGTAATTCCTCCCTCCGCCAGGCGGCTCCCTCCGGTGGCATAGTCGATCTCCACACCGGGCTGGACGTTGTAGCAGTACACATTGAAGCAAACACCCGCGCCGTTGTCCTCCACGCTCCAGGCTTCCATCTGCACGCCCCGGGCCACCAGCTCCAATCCCCTGAACACCGGCGTCACACGGTAGAGAACGTGGTTCCCCGTCTCCTGCACATAGTCCGCCGCCAGGTCCTCAAAGGGCAGCATTCCCACCACATTCAGGTAGCGGGTGCCGGTCAGGAGGTTCTGCTCGTTGGCGTTTTCCCCCGTGAGCTGGTAGCCAATGAGGTGGCAGCGATTGTAGAGATACTTCCCGTCCACCACATCATCATAGCGCACGGTGTGCCAGCCGCTGGGCTTCACCATGCCGATAGCCCCCCGCTCCTCGGTGGGCATCAGGTCCCGGCCGATACAGGCCATGGCCGAGCCGCAGCGGCCCAGCAGATCCAGCTCGGCGTAGCACTCCCAGGAAACCGTCCCGGCCTTTTCTTCCTCCGTAAAGGAAGGCTGGCCGTTATGCAGCTCCACATAGGGGCTGCCGTCATAGTCCGGCAGGGTGTCCAACGTCACCGCCGCCGGTTCCTCCGGGGCATCCGGCTCTTCCTCCGGCTTTTCCATCAGTGCCGTCAGGCGGTCCGACAGGGCAGTCCACACTCCGGACAGCTTTTCCTCCGTCAGCTTTTCAACAGTCTTGATTTCTTCCGCCAGCGGCTCAGGAAGCGGAAGGTCATAGTGGAACCAGAGTCCGGCTCCCACCACCCACAGGACCAGCAGCGCCGCCAGCAGTTTCCCCACGGTCAACTGCTGCTTCTGTTGTCTCTTCCGCTTCGCCATGGTGTCGTCTCCTCTTGTTGCTTTCCCTATGATACCAGTTTTCGACTGTCTTTGCAAGGTTTACATAAACTGAATGAATTTGTTTTTTCCGGGCAAACTGGGGGCATCACTGCTAACAGGAGGTCTTTTCATGCGCCGTTTGCTCCGCAATACTCTGTTGCTGCTTCTTCCCTGCCTGTTTCTGGCGGGCGCGCTGTACGTCCAGGGGCAGCTCACCGCCTCATCCGAGGCCGTCTCCTCCCCCGCCGCCATCCCGGCTTCCGCCGCCAACTGGGGGCTGTCCTTCCCCAACGAGGGACAGTCCCCGGTGGGCAATGCCACAGTGGAGGAGCTGGCCCAATACGACGCCTACTACCTGGGAGACACGTCCAAAAAGGTTATCTACCTCACCTTTGACTGCGGCTATGAGAACGGGTACACCGGGTCCATCCTGGACACCCTGAAAAAGCACAACGCCCCCGCCGCCTTTTTCGTGGTGGGAAACATGATCGAGTCCGCGCCGGACATCATCCGCCGGATGGAGGCGGAGGGCCACATCGTGGGCAACCACACCTGTCACCACCCGGATATGTCGGCCATCAGCGATCAGGCGGCTTTCCAGAAAGAATTGGACAGTCTGACCGCACTGTACAAGGAGGCGGTTGGACAGGACCTGCCCATGTACTATCGCCCTCCCCAGGGAAAATACAGTGTGGAAAACCTGAAGCAGGCCCAGGCGCTGGGGTATAGGACCATCTTCTGGAGCCTGGCCTATGTGGACTGGTACGTGGACAACCAGCCCACGGCGGAGCAGGCTTATTCCAAGCTGCTTCCACGCATCCACGACGGTGCCATCGTCCTGCTCCACTCTACTTCCAGAACCAACGCGGAGATTCTGGATGACCTGCTGACCAAGTGGGAGGGCATGGGCTATACCTTCGCCTCCCTGGACGAGCTGCCGGAGGTTTGACAGCGCTGTGAGCCAGGGCTATAATGTCTCCATCGTAAAAACTTTTCCGACTGAGGAGATATTATGCCGAACATCATGGAAGCATCCGACCTGACGCTACCCGCTCTGGACGTGTTCACCCGTCTGACAGAAGCCCAACTCCGGAACCGCCTGGAGGCAGAGAAGGGCGTTTTTATTGCGGAGAGTCCCAAGGTCATCGCCCGGGCTTTGGACGCGGGCTGTGAGCCGCTGTCCCTGCTGATGGAACGGAAGCACATCGACGGCCAAGGCCGGGACATCATCGCCCGCTGCGGGGACATTCCCGTCTACACGGCCGACCGGGAGGTTCTGGCGGAGCTCACCGGCTATGCCCTGACCCGGGGCGTGCTGTGCGCCATGCGCCGCCCGCCTCTGCCCAGTGTGGAGGAATTGTGCGCCGGAGCCCGGCGGGTGGCGGTGCTGGAGGGCATCGTGGACTCCACCAACGTCGGCGCCATCTTCCGCTCCGCCGCGGCGCTGCGGATGGACGCCGTACTGGTCACCCCCACCTGCAGCGACCCGCTGTACCGCCGGGCGGTGCGGGTCAGCATGGGCACGGTCTTTCAGGTGCCCTGGACCCGCATCGGAGACCAGCCCGCTGACTGGCCGGAAGCGGGGCTGGAGCGGCTCCGTGCGCTGGGCTTCAAAACCGCCGCCATGGCTCTGAGTGACGATTCCGTCAGCATCGAAGACCCCCGTCTGACGGCAGAGGAGCGTCTCGCCATCGTACTGGGCACGGAGGGCGACGGTCTGGCGAAGAACACCATCGCCGACTGCGACTACACGGTGCGCATCCCCATGTCCCACGGGGTGGACTCCCTGAATGTGGCGGCGGCCAGTGCCGTGGCCTTCTGGGAACTGCGGGCCCGGCAAAAATGATATTATGTTGGAAAAGAGACGGCAAAACTGCCGTCTCTTTTGTTCAGGAGTCCCCCATTTGTCATGAAATATGACATTTATCGTTGTCTCCCATGCTTCCCCCCATGGATAGTGAACCTCACCGCTCAAGCTCACAAGCGAGCTCCGAATCGTGCTTCCCAACCAATAAGGCCGGGACGGTCTATGCATGACGCTGAAATCTCTGATCCGGAAGCTTCACGAGTGACCCTTCCGGCGGCAGCCCTATATTGCACCTCCGGCCTGTCCATGCTACAATGACCCTACGATCACCCTGCAAAGGAGTATACTTATGGAACCCACTGTCAGCATCATCGTTCCGGTCTACAACGCCGAGAACACCATCCCCCGCTGTATCGAAAGTATCTTGAATCAGGAGTATTCCGACTTTGAGCTTTTGCTGGTCAACGACGGCAGCACTGACGGTTCCGGCGCTGTCTGTGATGCATACGCCGCCCGGGACGCCCGCATCCGGGTCATCCACAAGGAGAACACCGGCGTTTCCGACACCCGGAACACCGCTCTGGACCAGGCAAGAGGCACCTACCTGCAGTTTCTGGACAGCGACGACTGGATCACCCCTGACGCCACCAGCTCCCTGGTGCGGGCAGCAGAGAGCGCGCAATGCGACCTGGTGGTCTCCGATTTCTACCGGGTGGTGGGTGAGCGGGTCTCCCAGAAGGGCGATATCGACGACGACGGTGTGATGACCCGCGAGGAATATGCCGCTCACATGATGGAAAACCCCGCCGATTTTTACTATGGCGTGCTGTGGAACAAACTCTACCGCCGCTCCATTGTGGAGACCCACCACCTGCGGATGGACCCGGAGATCAGTTGGTGTGAGGACTTCATGTTCAATCTGGAATATATCCGCTATGCCGAGACCTTCCGGGCCCTCCAGGTGCCTATCTACTATTACGTGAAAACGAAGGGCTCCCTGGCCAATCAAAGTCTCACCATCAGCAAGACTGTCAAGATGAAGCTGTTTGTCTTTGAATACTACCAGCGGTTCTTCAAAAGCGTTCTGGACGAGGAGGAATACGAAAAGAGCCGGCTGAAGGTCTACCGCTTCCTGCTGGACGCCGCCGGGGACGGCTCCGTGCCGCCGCCCATACTGCCCAATTCCCGGAAGCTGGGGAACGAGCGGATGCAGGTCTCCCCCGACGTTCTCGGCGGCGAGGGCGTTCTGTACGATGCCTTCCGGGAACGGAAGCTGCTGGAGCGGTATCTGGAGACCGCGGCCCTGAAAAACGACCTGGCCCTTCCGGACGCCAAGCTGCTTCTGGCTCTCCGTGACCTGGCATTTCAGCCGACCCGTCGTGAACTTGCTGATTTTGTGAATCTGCCGCGGGGTGCCTTATCTCTGTCCCTGCAAAAGCTGACAGGCCGGGGGCTGGTAAAGCTCACCGAAGTCCGCCGGAAAGCGGAGCGCTTCAAACGTCTGGATATCACATTCTCCGAAGCGGCTCAGTCCATCCTGGCAGACCTGGAGACCGCCCGGCAAGACTACGAGACCTCCCGCCTGTCCTCCCTCACCCCAGAGGAGCAGGAGCAGCATAACCTGCTGGCCGGGAAAATACAAACACACATCCGGGATGTGCTACAATAAAAAATCTCCCAGGCGAAAGCACTGTCTTTCGCCTGGGAGATTTTTTAAACCGGCACATCGTTGGAAGATTCCCGCTTCAAAAGCCGGAACACCCAGAAGTGCATAATACCCACAAACACCAGGAACACCACCGTGGAGACGGAGGAGCCAATCATGGCGCAGGTGTCATAAAAGCCGTGGAGGAACACGGCCACCAGATAACCCGTCAGCAGGTTCCGCTTCATGCCCCAGCGGTAGCTATACGCCTCGCACAGCTTTGCCCGGCCGTAAAACAGGCCCATAAACACCGCAAAGGACATATGTCCCGGCACTGCCAGCAGCGCCCGGGGCAAGGCTACGGAAAGGCCGTAATGCAATACATACTGGATATTCTCAAAAGCCGCGAATCCCAGTGAGACAAACACTGCGTAGACGATGGCGTCAAAGCGGTAATTGAAGGCGGGGTGGTACCAGGTGTATTTTTTTAGCAAAATGAATTTGGTTCCCTCCTCCACCAGGGCCACCACCAGAAACGCCAGCAGGATGGTGTATACAGGACTGCCGGAGTCCACCAGCGCGTTAAGCAGCGTCTCTCCCAATCTCTCCAGAACGTCAGAGCACAGCGCCGCCACCACGCCCATCAACAGCAGGAGTACCAGCAGCCCCAGCGGCTCCTTTTCCACGGTGTCAGTCCGGTAGATGTAGCACAACAGGATGATCGCAGGAAGAACGGCGGCCAGAATGTAAATCGCCAGAAACGGCAAGTGCGGCAATATGAAAAACATGTTTCCTCCTATTTCTCCGGCGGCACCCCGATAGTCTCCAGCCGGATATGTGGGTTATCCCGGGAAGCGTCCTCTAGTAACCTTAAAAATCTGTGCCCATAACTGCCCAGATGCTCTTCCAGAGCGCCCCGATCCCGCAGGACCACAACGGTATCCTCCCGAACATCGGTCAAACAGTCATACAGTGCGTCCAGATTCCGCCCATACCACGGCGGCAGACACAATTCGGTCGCCAACAAGTCATGAAGCATCTCCCGGTTCAGGATGGTATTTCCGTCTAAGAGAACATTCACGGTGTTTCCTCCCCATACAGCAATTCAAAGGTCTTGTAATGGTCTTCCGTATAATAGATCAATCCGTCGTTGGAAAAAACGATGCGCTTTGCCCCCCGCTTTTCCGCTCCCAGCGTATCGATGTCACACTCCGTATAGCTTCGTCCCTCAGCCTCCGGCAGCAGGCCTTCGTAATTACCAAACCGGCTGCCGCCGATACACATGCCCGGTGCGTAAGGCTCCAGAGAACCGCCGGGCCATCCCAGTTTTTCAGCTTCTTTTTTCGTGATAAAATTCCGAGGCAGGTGACCGTAGAGGTGGATGTACAGAGCCACATCCTCCTTGGTCGTATAGATCCCTTCCTCGTCCAGGAGCGGCTCTTCTGGTGTCTCCGTCTCTCCCGGGTCCCCGGCGGCCTCCGGCGGCTTATCTGCATCTTGCGGGGCAGTCACTTCCTGCTGCACCGATTCAGGAATACTTTCAGCGCCCCCGGAGACCTCCGCCTGTCCGCAGGCGCACAAGGACATAAGCAGCAAAAGTGCCAACAGCGCCGCGCTGAATTTCTTGATGAGCTTCATAAGTGAACTCCTTTTTGACGGTTATCGACAGTATACCGCGAACAGGGAAATATGGCAATCTATTGAAGAAAAAAAGAAAAGCGACAGTCAAACGACTGTCGCTTAAGTGTTGGCGCTACCTA
>CAMCNO010000023.1 GCA_945876285.1 uncultured Clostridia bacterium
GCACCACCGGTAACGGCACCACCGGTAACGGCACCACCGGCAACGGCACCACCGGCAACGGCACCACCGGTAACGGCACCACCGGTAACGGCACCACCGGCAACGGCACTACCGGCAACGGCACCACCGGTGGCGGTGTCAGTGAGATCCCTGCTGGTGGCGGCACTGAAGCGTAATCTTACGCCTTAAAAAATGTAATTAGAGGAGATTGCGTATACATTTGTCTGTCCGATCTCCCCAAATAGCGTTTTCGTGGCTGGGACAGATTTGCCCCAGCCACTTTTCAAAAATTACACAGAGATTTATACGGAGGTAAAATATATGAGAAAGCGGCTTTTGGCCACGATTCTGTCGCTTGCCCTCGTGATAACGCTCCTCCCGGTCAGCGCCTTTGCGGCCGTGGATGTGGATACTTCGCGGAGCTATTGGCAAGACAACGTGACAGTGTCCGTGAAGGAGCATCCCGTCGCTCCGGATGTCACGGAATACGAATGGATCGTAAATGACAAGAGCAATATGAACGCCCAGCAGGTTGGTCACGTCATGGAAGTCAAGCTGGGCGGCTACGCTGATATTATTGCCGGATATAACGACTACAATATCGATGCCATCAAATCCGGCAGTAACTGGGGCATGAAGAGGCCCACAGAACAGGCGCAGAGCGTGGAAAACCGCCGAAACGTCAATGTTGTCGGCGCGGTAAACGGCGACTTCTTCAATATGAGCAACGGCGCGCCTTCCGGCGTGCTGGTCATGAACAGCACCGTCATCAAAAGCACCGGCGGCACTGCCTATTTCTGCGTCGATGATGACGATCAGGCGCACATTGTCAAAGGCGGTACGCCGCTCCCTGAAAATGTGAAAGAGGCCATCGGCGGCGGTGTAATTCTGGTGGAGAACGGCCAGATCGCCAGCGGCATTGACTCCACTTACGGCGAAACCGCCAACCCTCGTACCGCCGTCGGCATCAAAGCGGACGGTACGGTGGTCATCTATATGGTGGATGGCCGTCAGGCGCCTTATTCCGTCGGTATGGTTTACAGCGATTTGGCGGAAATGATGCTGGCGCTTGGCTGTGTAAGCGCCATGAACCTGGACGGCGGCGGCTCTTCCATGTTCGCTACCCAGCGCGAGGGCGAGGCAAACAATTCTACCACGGCAGGACTTACCATCCGGAACCGCCCGTCTGACGGATATGAGCGTCTGGTCTCCAGCTCTCTGCTGGTCGTTTCTAAAGCAACCCAGACAGGCGAATTCGACCATGCGGTCCTGAGCCCCTACGAGGAAGTCTATACGCCCGGCAGCATTGTCCGGTTTACAGCGTCCGGCGTGGACATCGGCGGCGGCGCGGCGGCTCTGCCCGAAAGCGGGCTGAGTTGGTCGGTCACCGGCGGTACCGGTCTGGGGAGCATTGACGCTGCTACCGGTGTGTTCACTGCCAACGCGGACGCTACCGGTAAAGTCACTGTGGTGCTCTCCTATAACGGGAACACCGTTGGCACAACGAGCATTGATCTGCAATGGCCGGACAAGCTGGGCTTCACCAACACCAGCGTTTCTCTGGATTTCGGAGAAGCCAGCGACCTGTCCTTCAACCCTACCTATCAGGGCAGAGAGGTCCATTATAAGGATGGAGATTTTGCGTGGACGATTGATGAAAGCGCCTCCTTATCTTATAAATATAGCTACCCTGTAGAGACGTACACAAAGCCGGGGTGGGGTGGATATACGCAGCAGCTTTTGCTTTCACTTGTGGGGGCTATTGGAAGCACACGGATGGTCACTGCCGATTACAACAACTATCGTGTGTATGAGAGCAATTATGAGGAGACCTCAAGGGAAATATCTGTTGATGATAACGGGACAATAATTGTCAGTGAACTAGTAACTCATACAACTTCCTCCCTTTATTCGCACGCTGATGGCTCGTTATTAAAAGAGAATATTACAGAAGATGTGAACGAGTCCTTGGGGGGTTTTAATCAGAAAGTTACCGGGATAAAACCCGAACAGACGGTAAATTTCTCTCTTGGAACCTTCAAGAACAATATGTTCATTGCTGATGAGGCCAACTCTTTTAAGGGCACGCTGAAAGTCTCACTCAAGGGTGACTCTGATATTTCAGCATTCATCAATGTGATCGTCGGCATGGAGCCATATGTTCTGATGGACTTTGAGGGCGGACATGTTGACCCGATTACGGATAAGGAGATGTCCGCGGAGGAATATTGGACTTTACGTGTTGGAAAAAGTGAGGACAATGATACTAATGGCAGCCTCTCGTTAGCAGAGAGACAGAAATACCGGCTTTGGCTGCGTGACACTACGAATAAAGGCGTCGAATGGCCCAAGAATGCTGACGGCAGTGATGTGGCTGGGCTTGTCAGTTCCGAACAGGATAGCAGTGTCCGTTTCGGCAGTCATGCGTTGAAGCTGGCCTGGGACTTTAGGAAAATTAGTGAAACCACGGTAGCTGCTGCTGATTTCGGCTTTTCCTCCATGATCTATGCCCATGTTGTACAACCCACAAAAATCGGTTTCTGGGTGAATGTCCCGGCGTCTCTTTCTGAGGATATGAGCCAACTGAAAATGATTTTTGTCGGCGGCATCACAGAAGTAAGTGATACGACAGCTAGTGATGCGCAAAAGCCAAATCTGGAAAATGCATACTGGGATATGGATGCATCCGGAAATCTGACGTGGCATCCGCATGAGCTGCCTAAAGGTACGACGCAGTATCTGCTTTACTACAGCTATGATTCGGAAGGGAATGTCACGGGCAGTCAACTAAAGGATTGGGCTGGCAAGGGCTGGACATGGGTCGAGGCGGATCTTTCCAGCGCGCAGTTCCCAATCGGTATTCAGTACGGTTATACGATCCGTGTTGTTTCCCCTCAGAACTATACCAAGGGCATAGGCAGTATCCTCATCGACAACCTGCAGCTGATTTACGGCACCAACACCAACGATATCAACAACCCCGTGATCGAAAGCGTCTCCGAGAAGACCGCTTCCGGCGGCTCTGCCCTGCGCGAAGGCAGCTCTACGGCGTTTTCCAGCGGCTCGCTGGGTTTTGAGGCCGTCTACGGCGACAGTGAGCAGACAGACAAGTACGCCTCCGGAATCGACGTCAGCGGCATCCATGTCTATATTGACGGTGTGGACAAAACCAGCGTCGCCACGGTCAGCGCCAGCTCGCTGACGCTTGCGGTCAGTGGCCTGAAAAACGGCAGCCATACGCTGAAGCTGACGGTAAAGGATACTTACGGCAATGAGACGACGAAGACTTATCCGTTTACTGTGAATGACGACGCGGGCGAAAATGCCCAGCTGAGCGTGACTGGTCAGGCTGAAGCGCCTAAGGTCGGCGGCACCTATACGCTGAACGTTGTCAACAGCGATATTGCGGTGGAATCGGCCACGGTCGTGATGGAAGTGCCTTCTGAGTACGCTTCTGCGGAAATGTATACAGTGAGCACCGGCGACGGTTACACAGTGGCCTCCACGCTGGATGCGCAGACGAACCAGATCACCCTTGCCATCAGCAAGCAGGACGGCGCGGCGAGCTATGCCGGGACAGTGACCAGCGTCACTTTCCAGGTGCCGGAGACGGCGCGGGAGGGCGACACCTTCAAATACTCCGTCCCGATGGCGAATTACGTGACGGCATCGGAGAGCGCATCTTTCTCGCAGACGGAAGTATCTATTTCTCTGACGGCAGATTACAAGCTCTCGGCCGGGCCGGTCATTGCCGGCATGGAGAGCGTGATCACAGTCACGGACGCTGACGGTAACCCTGTCTCCGGCGCAGCCGTGTACCGGGACAGCACCCAAATCGGGACTACGGACGAACACGGCGTATTGTCCTGCCGGTTTGATACAGCCGGACGCGTGACGCTTTATGCCGCAACAGAAGGCGGCCGTTCGTGGAACACCGCTGTGGTGGTCAATACGCGCTCCACAGAAGGCCCCTTTGCGGTGCAGAGCAATGCTTCCGCGGATGGCGCAACCACCCGCAGCATCACATGGCTCTCTCCCATCGGCAGCAGCGCGGATGCGCAGACGCTCGTCCGTCTGGCCGCAACGGAAGCTGGCTTGGCAGAGGCAGCGCCCCGTACCGGCAGCAATGAGCTCATCACATTTACCGAAACCAACAGCGGAACTGCGCTGCGCCTGAACAGTGCGGTGCTCACCGGCCTGACGCCTGATACCACCTACTATTTCCAAGTCGGTGACGGCACGACATGGTCCGACATCTATTCCTTCAAGACCGCGTCGGACGACCCGGCGGCTGAGACCAATTTCTTCGTCTTCGGCGATATACAGACGACCGATACATCCCGTCTGGAAGCTGCTATCGGCAAGATCGTTGAGAGCGGGACCAATTATGCTTTCGGCATTCAGACCGGCGACGCGATTGACAATACCACGGTATTCAGCAACTGGCGCCCTTATCTTACCGTCGTGAACAGCAAGACACTGCATGGTATTGATCTGGTTCATGTACTGGGCAACCATGAGTATTACGGCGACGCGGACGGCCTGATCTCCAAGCGTATCTTCAGCCTGCCGGAAAATGAGCAGGGTAGTTTCTACTCTGTGGAGTACGGCAGCGTATATGTGGGCGTGCTCAACAACGGCGGCGACCTGCTTGCCGCATTGGAGGAAATGAAGGCGGATGCCGCGCAGAGCGACTGTATCTGGAAGGTGCTCACGCTTCATGAGCCGATCTACGGTACAGAGGGCGAGATGAACGCGGAAACGCGTTTGAAGGCCGTTGAATTGATTCAGGAAGCCGGGATCGACTTCGTATTCAGCGGCAACGATCACACCTATGCCCGGACCTACCCCATGCTTTCGGACGCGGTGACAGAGGACAGTCAGAACGGCGTCGTGTACTACATCAGCGGCGATTTGAGCAGCAAGGATAACGCATATACCGACCACGATTATTACGCCAAGATGATGCCGCACAATGCGTACACTGGTATGTACCTCTCCGTTCAGGCTGACAGCACTCGAATTGCGGTTACAGCCTATGATTATCAGGGCAGCCTTTTGGACAGCTACACAAAGGAGCGTACGGCCTGTGAGCAGGGAAGCCATACCTTCAACGAGGAAAGCCGTTATGATCTCACGAATGGGACCATCAGCTGTGCGGTCTGCGGCAAAGCCGTGGGGGCTGCGGAGTCGCAGTACACCGGCATCGCTGCTACGACGGATGGCAAACAGGTCATTCTGGTCTCCGGCCAACTGAAGACTGGCTGGATCACTTTTGGCGACACGATCTATCACGCCGGTGAGGACGGCGTGCTCCACAGTACCAGAACCGTGGACTCCCGCACCTGCACCAAGGGTGGATACATTACAACTTATTGTGACGACTGCGGGATCAGCCAGCAGATCGGCGACTATGCCATGCCTGTCGGTCATCAGTGGAACGACGATCATGTCTGCACGGCCTGTGGTTTTGAGGGCATCAGTCTGGACACGCTGACCATCAACTTCGGCACTGTGGATAACCCCAGAGCTGCCACCACCGTCCCCCGTTACAGCTATCAGGCTGGCGGCGTTCGTCCCAGCTCCTTCGCCACTGCCGACGGCAAGACCGCACTGACATGGTCGAACGACAACACGCTGATCAACGGGAATATCCGCGACGTTTATGTCTCCTGGCTGAACAGCAATGCGGTCGGCGAGGCTACGATCCACTATGAGGGCCGCGGCAACTATTACGGTGAGCGGGACCTGTCCTACATCATTGTACCCGGGAATGTGACCAACCTGGCGGTTTCTTCTGCCGGTCAGGATTCCCTCACGCTGAAATGGTCTGCCGCGCCTGGTGCCGGGTATTATCAGGTTTACAGTTGCGATGCCGGGAATACATCCGGCAGCCGTAAATTGGTGGCTACGACAACCGGAACAAGCTGCACCGTGTCCGGGCTGGAGAGTGACAGTACCTATTATTTCGTAGCCGCCGCCAGAACGGAAGTCAATGGCACGACTTATTACAGCGGACAATGGTCCAACATTCTGACCGCTAAGACGGCAGCGGAGCCGGACAGCTCCATCTATATCACTGATATTACCGCAACGGTGGATGGAGCAGAGATCGGCGTACAGACCACCGAAGACGGCAAATATCTGTTCCTGCCAGCATCTGCGGATCTGACCGATCTGCTGATTGCCTTTGCCTTGGTGGATGGCTGCGATGAGAAAATCACGCTCAGCGGCGATCTCGGCAGCGTCACCCTTGAGGGCTTGTGTGAGAACGTATCCATTGCCGACATTTCCGCAAAAGAAGACAGTGGCCTCTATACCGTCAGGGTTTCTGTTGGAACGCATCCGACCTTTATACTTACTGTTATGCAGGCGTCTGCGCTGGGCACCCTGTACCTCGTTAGCGATGACGCGGCACAGGGACGGGATTACGTGGACGCCAGCAAGGAGCACGAGACCACCGCGCAGATGAAGCTGGTTTCCGCAGCCGGCAATGTGGTTTACAACGGCTCTCTGAGCCAGCTGAAGGCCCGGGGCAATTCCACCTTTACCTACTGCGAGAAAAAATCCTACCAGATCAAGCTCGGAAGCAAGAGCGACCTGCTGGGAACCGGCGAAAAGGTCAAGACATGGGTTCTGTTGGCCGGCTATGACGATGCCACCCAGATGCACGACAAGTTCTTTAAGGATTTGGCGGCGGAGCTGGGCATGGACTATGTGGCTAGCTGTGACTGGGTCAACGTATACTACGATGGCGAGTACCGCGGCGTGTATCTGCTCAGCGAGAAGAACTCGGTTGGCAGCGCGGGCGTCGACATTACCGACATGGAGGACGCCTATTCCGGACTGAATGAGAATTACGGTACGGATATGCAGATTTTGGAGGGAACCAATGATTACGATCAGAAGTTCCGGTACACGGGCGGCCTGAACGAGCCGGATAACATCACCGGCGGCTACCTGATCGAACGGAATCTCGACTTTATTGATGAGGCAAGCGGATTTTTCACAAAGAAGGAAGCCGCTTTCAATGTCAAGAGTCCGGAATGGGCCGGCGAGGAGGCCATGCGGTATATCAGCGAGTACTACCAAGCTTTTGAGAATGCCGTATATGCTGTGGATGCCAACGGAAATTATACCGGCTACAACACCGAGACCGGTAAGTACTATTATGAATACTGCGATCTGACGTCCCTCGTGCAGATTTTTCTGATCCAGGAACTTGGACTAAGCCCGGATGGCTTCCGTTCCTCTGTATACTTCTATAAGGACACGGACGGCATCATGTACGCCGGCCCGGTTTGGGATCAGGAAGTGACCATGGGGACTGGCTGGGAAAAGTACATTGACAGCAGTGTAATCGATTATCATTACCTTGCAGAGGCCCTAATCCGGATCCCAGGATTCAAAGAGGCAGTTGAAAACTATTATACAGGTACATTCGCTCCCACGGTAAAGGGCGCCATGGCAGCGAACGGGACCATCGCGGCATACTGGGACAAGCTGGAAGACAGCGTAGCCATGAACAATATGCTCTGGCCGCTTGTCAAAGTGGGTGATCCCTCCAACGCAGAGCACCTGTGGCCGGCAGAGACCTCCTTCAGTGATGTGTGGAATACCATGACGGATTGGCTGGCAGCCCGTGTCGATCTGCTGGATGCAACCTTCTATAAGGATCCCGGCAACAGCGGCACTGAAGGCGGCTCTGGAAGCGGAGCTGGCGGCGGAACAATTTCCGGTGGTGGATCCTCCAACACTGGCACTGAAGGCGGCTCTGGAAGCGGAGCTGGCGGCGGAACAATTTCCGGTGGTGGATCCTCCAACACTAATACGACCACAGCTACTAAGAAGAACCCCGACGGCTCCACTACGACCACGACCACCGATAAGAAGACCGGCACCGTGACGGAGACCACCAAGAACACTGACGGCTCCACCACCACCGTGGAGACCAAGAAGGATGGCACCGTCACTGAGACTAACAAGGCCGCCAACGGCACCACCGGTACCGTTGTCACCGACAAGAACGGCGACGTCACCGAGGTCAAGTCCACCGTTTCCACTAAGGCTGCTACCGAGGCCGCCAAGACCGGCGCGGCCGTGACCCTGCCCGTGGAGGTCCCCGCTGCCAAGACCACCGAGGCCGCCCCCGCTGTTCAGGTCACCGTGCCTAAGGGCACCGGCTCCGTCAAGGTCGAGGTTCCCGTGGAGAAAGTCACTCCCGGCACCGTGGCCGTCATCGTGAATGCCGACGGCACCGAGAAGATCGTGTCCACCTCTGTTGTCACCAAGGACGGCGTGGCCCTGACTCTGGACGGCTCCGCCACCGTGAAGGTCATCGACAACGCCAAGGACTTTGCCGACGTGCCCGAGACAAATGTGTTCTACAACGAGATCAGTGCTATGAGCGCGCGGAATATCATGATCGGCGTCTCCAATGAGATGTTCGACCTGAACAACAGCGTCACACTGAACCAGGTCGCCAACGTGGCCGGCCGCATTACCGGTACCGTGGACGTGAAGGACTTTAACGCTGGCATCGTCTGGGGCAACGAAAACGGTCTGAAGACCGGCAGCATGGCCGCCACCCGGGGTGAAGTGCTGATGGCTCTGTACATTGCGGCCGGTTCTCCCACTGTGGAGGATACCAGCATCCTGTCCCGCTTCAAGGACGCTTCCAGCATCCCCGCCGACCTGGCGGCCATCGCGGCCTGGGCGGCCCAGAACGGCATCCTGAAGGGCAACATGGACGGCACTGCCGCCCTGGGCGCCAACGTCACCCGCGGCCAGGCCTGCGCCCTGGCTGGCCGGACGATGGGTGCCTTGGCGTAAACTCCGGCGTTCATGCGGATGCTAAGAAGTCCAAATAATCCAATAAAAATGCAAGCTGCCGGTTGGAAACTTCCAACCGGCAGCTTGACGGTTAATCTTCATCAACAGGTTCGCTAACTTGATCCCGAGCCATAGTCTCTTCCGCTGCGCGGAGCAAGAAAGCGTTAACAGACTCTCCACGTGCCTTTGCATGTTCTTTAAAGACAGTTTTTTTCCCTTTTGGTACCCTGAGATTTATTGTTTCAACTTTTTCTGTTAACCATTTATCTCGTGCTCTGCGTTGAGCTTCAGTAGGTGCCATAATGTCCCCCTCCTCCGGCGATAATATTATAGTACATCTATCGTGTATCGTCCATATAGTAACATTTTATATATTTGCAACCGTATATTTGGTAATACTGCTACTTGATATGTGCAACCGTATATATTATAATACTCGTAGAAAACAAAATGGCGGCAGTGTAAAGGAGTTGGCGCTCCTCTACACCTGCGCAGGTGCTTCACCACCTACACAACGGACCTGGGTCCGCACCGCAGGATTAGTATACCCTTTTTTGCTTCAAGACGCAAGGGTCTCCTTTCCTTCGAGCGGCCAACTCCGTCTATTTGTCAACCAGACACCGTGTAGGCTTATGCCCTGCATGGTGTTTTGTTTTCAAATATGATTAAGGAGTTGACCGCAATGCAAAACCTTTCCATCCCCAAAAACCGCCGGCCCGGCCCTGCCAACGGCCAGATCTCCACGGCGCCGATTCTCGGCGGCCGTGCCGTGACGCTGGGTGACTGGGGCGACATCTGGTACGCGGATTACCGTTCCCAGGTGCAGCCTTCTACCTATTATGGGTATCAGTTCACCCTGCAGATCATCAAGAAGTGGCTGGGTGACGCCCTTGTGGCGGACGTCCTGCCCATCCATATCAACCTCTTTATGAGCGAGCTTATGAAGAGCGGGTATGGAATGTCCCAGATCCACAAGTGCCGCACCATGCTGATCCAGCTGTTCGATGCAGCCGAAGACAACAACCTGATTTCCAGGAACCCCGCCCGTCGGGCCAAGATCATCCGCGACCTGGACGGTTCTCTGACCGAGCCGCGGTATGAAAAGGATGCCTTCACCGATTTGGAAGTGGAGCTGCTCCGCCGCGATCTTCCCGATGACCTCCTGGGCAACAGCATCCGCCTGCTGCTGGACACCGGTCTCCGGGTCCAGGAGCTGATCGCCCTGGCTCCCGAGGATATCGCCGAGGACGGTTCCTCCGTCACCGTGAACAAGGCCATCAAGATGGTGGCGGACATCCCGCAGCTGGGCCCGCCCAAGAGCCGGCATGCCTACCGGACCGTCCCCGTTCCGGAGGAAAGCCGTGCCTGCGCGCTTTACCTCAAGCACCACGGCGGCCAGACGCTGATCTGGAGCCTTCCGGGGAGGAACCCGTATTACAGCGTGCGGTGTTTTCGCCGCCGCTACTGCAACGCCCTCAATCGTATTGAAGGCGTTCGCTGCCTCCCGCCCCACTGCTGCCGGCACACTTATGTGACCAGGCTCCAGGCGGAAGGCATTCCCCTGGAAATGATCGCCCGTCTGGCCGGTCATTCCAACAGCGCCGAAACGGATGCCTATGCCCACCCGTCCATGAAGACGCTGGCTGAGGCTGTCAGTGTGCTCCACAAGAAAGAGGAGGACTGATTCCGTGAAGCACTTTGAGCTCTGGACGGCAGACCTGCCGTTCCTGAAGGGCAGCACGCTGAAGTGCGGCCGCCGCCCTGTGGTCATCGTCTCTGACGACCAGTCCATTGAGGACAACAGCTGCGTCAGCGTCGTGCCCCTCACCAAGAACCTGGAGAGCCGTCAGCTCCCCACCCATGTGCTGCTGTGCAGCCGGTATCTGGATCACCCCAGCCGCGCCCTCTGCGAGCAGGTCACCACGCTGGACAAGACCCGCCTCGTCCGCCGCATCGGGTATGTTGAGGACGCCTTCGACCGTTTTGCAATCAACCGCGCTCTGGCGGCGCAGCTCCATCTGGCTTCTGCCCAGATGATTTATGTACAGGAGGATCATGTTTATGGCTATGATTGGAATGTTTAAATTCGACAGCACCCCCATCGCCGCCGCGCTCTGGAAGAACCTGGGCGGCAACTTCCACGACCTGTCTCAGGCCATCTGCGAGTTCTGCGATGACTCCATCTCCAACTTCAACGGCAACCTGACGGACAGCACGCTCAACCGTGTTGTCCGCATCCAGGTCACGCCCATGAACGGCATGGTGGACATCACCGTCGAGGACGGCGGCACCGGCATCCAGGATCTGAACAACGCCCTGCGTCTGGCCGGTCAGGCGCGGAAGGAGACGCCCCTGAACGAGCACGGCTTCGGCCTCAAGCATGCTCTTGCCTATGTGGAGGGCAAGGGCAGCTATTGGGAGATCTCCACCCGCACCCATGAGGATGCGGAGCTGAATCGGTACCGCAAGGTGCATACTCCCTACAGCTTCAGCGGCGATGGAGAGTTCCATGACGGCTGGATCGGCAGTCTCGGCAGAACCGGGACGGTCATCCACTTCACCTGCCCGATGGATATTTTCAATACGCTGAATCCCGATACCAATAAGGAGTTGTCTTTTGACGAGCAGCTGGCGATTCTGAAGGAGCATCTGCGTTACGTCTACGCGGATATCCTGCAGTCCGGGATGGCCCGGATCGAGTTTATCTCGGTCAAGAACGGTCATCCCGATTGGGAGGTCCTCCAGGCGCTGCTGCCTCAGTGGGACAGCAGCACCCGTGTGGTTATCCCTCAGCAGGATTATGACCTGGGCGCCGGCAAGGTGAAGATCAGCTGCGAGTACGGCTGCATCAAGCCCAGTGTGGAAAACCACAACTACTACCTGGGCAACATGGAGACCAGCGGCGTGGAGGTGCGTATCAACGGGCGTGTCGTGGAGCGCGGCCTGATGAAGGCCATCTGGGGCCGGAAGGTCCACAACGCCGAAAATGCATTCCTGGTTCGTGTCAACCTGGAGACCAACGGCTTTGATGTGCTGCCCGGCACGAGCAACGAGAAGAACGGGTTCCGTAAAGGAGACCGGCGGCTGCGTAAGCTGTTCAAGTGGATCCGGGCCAACGTGCAGATCCCCAACTCCTGCCGCGAGAGCCGGGAGTGCCAGCTGTTCCGCCTGCTGGCCGAGAAAAAGAAGAAGGAGCCCGGCATGACCAGAGTTTCTCTGGAAGAAGGGACGTTCCTCACCATTGGGCTCCATATGCGGATCGATCTCTTCACCTGCCAGAACAATAAGGTCACCATTTATGAGGGAAAGGTGAAAAAGACGAAGGCCATCGACGTCTACCAGCTGAAGATGTACTGGGACGGGTGCATCGAGGACGGTGTTCCTGCTGAGGAAGGCGTGCTGATCGGCGGGAGCCATTCCGCCGAGGCGCTCACCCTGATCCAGTATGTCAACCGCATGACCGGTCCCGACGGCCGCCGCTACAACTTCCGGACGACCACCTGGAAGGACGAGGGCATCGCGTAAGGGGGCGCATCGCATGGAATATGATTTCACTCCGAATTTCAACGAAATCGGCCGCAGGGTTCGGAAGCTCCGCGAGGAGCGCCGCCTGACGCAGGAAGCCCTGGCGGAGACCGCCGGCGTGTCCGTGCCCTATGTGAGCCACATTGAGCGCGGGATCAAAAAGCCAAGCCTCGGCACCCTCCTGCGGCTGTCCGCCGCGCTGGATGTGACGGTGGACACGCTCCTGCGGGGCAACCAGCCGGCGGAGGCAAACGCCTTTTACAGCGATGTGCAGCATCTTTTAGATGACTGCAGTCTGAAAGAGCGCAAGGTGCTTCTGGAAATCGCCGCGGCAGTCAAGCAGATCCTGCGGGATGCCGCATAAGGAAAAATAACAACGTGAGCCCCCAGAAAAAGAGGTACGGCAATTTGAGCCGTGCCTCTTTTTTCAAGGTGTGCAGGGCATGGCACAAACCTAGCTGGTGAAAGTCCAGCCACGGGTAGTTACCGCCAAGTGTAGTGAACCGCAAGCTGGCGCTGGTAACGGTGTGAGTGAAGGAAGCACGAATTCAAGGCTCGGCCTGTGTATCTCAGCAGAGATGCCCGAATTACAGCCCACTTTACTACCTGCTTTCTGGCACTTATCCTGTTTCGCTACCTGGAAAAAATGCTAGGGAATAAATACACCTACGAACAAATCTCTAGGGAACTCAGGCAGATAAAGTTCCGTAAGGTAGCCGATGTAGGCTACATTCCTGCCTATACCCGTAATGATTTCACCGACGCGCTTCACAAATCCGTTGGCTTTCGCACGGACTACGAAATTCTCACCAAGGCCCAAATGAGAAATATAATCAGTCTTACCAAGAAATAGTAGACAAAATGTGTAGATATTTATAATATTTATGTTCTGATCATATCTGAAAATACGCTTGAATCAACTATATTTTGGACTTAACAGCACATAAATGGGAAGAGGACATTATTGCGGTTATGTGCTTAAGAGCATAAGCGGAAAAATTGGCTCTTCGCCAATACGCCGGGCGGTGCGCAGGTCAGCAGTGTGATCTACAGTCTGATTGAAACGGCAAAAGAAACTGGACTGGATCCGTACCGATACCTGCTCTGGATCCTGCGGAATGCTCCTGCCATGAGCCAGACGGATGAAGCTTGGGCCGAACAACTCACGCCCGCCAATGCCTCGGATGAATGCAGAATACCAAAAGAATGAACATCTCTGGCCCAGCTGCGTTAGCTAAGCCAGAGATGCTTTTTTATACGCCGGGAGATTTGACGGTTACCTGCCTGGGAACAGGCAAGACCTCTTTTCTTTTGGGGTTCGTTCTGATTTGCGCGGCATATGGGCCCGGAAGAGGGGGCTACGCTGTCCCGGACGGCATGGATGACAGCTATGAGTCGCCCGCGGGACAGGCGAGCAGGCCGATCAGGCGTGCCAGCAGTTCCTCCGTCCCGGCCAGGACACATGCTAGGTCGGCCTTGGACAAATCGTCATAATGAATGCCGCAGTTTACCGACACGCTGCATTGACAGGCCTGCGCCAGTTCCTGCGCGAACCGTTTGCTGACCACATCGTCATGGTGCCCCTGTCTGACGCTGGTTTCACAGCGTACTGCACCATTCTCCCAGTACGCGGCAGTGACGCTCCCCACATGCGGGCGGCAGCCTCCGGAAATGATGACCGCATAATCCGCCCCTAGGGGGCAGACGCGGACAGAGAGGGGGTATCCCAGAAAGGATTGCTCCAGTGTGATCCATTCAGACATGGGGCTCGCCCTCCCAACGGCAAAACTGTGGCAAGTCAATTTGAAATTGATCCAGGATTTTGCCGACCAGATGACGGGTGATGTCCTCCGGAGACTGCGGGTGATGATAATAGCTGATTACTGGCGGCATGATTACCGCGCCCATCATGGAGAGCTCCTGCAGATTCCTCAGATGAATGGGACTCATCGGTGTTTCCCGGGCCACCAAGACAAGCTTTTTCCGCTCCTTTAGTGTCACATCTGCAGCTCGCAGCATCAGATTGTCGCTGTATCCGCTCCAGATACCAGCCACGGTTTTCATGCTGCAGGGAACGATGGCCATGCCCAGGCTCTCCCAGGTCCCGGAGGCTGGCCCAGCGCCGATATCTACCTGTGCGTAAACTTTGTCTGCCAGAGCCTGCACCTCTTCCACGGAAAGGGAGGTCTCCTGGCGGATGGTGCACGCTCCGCCGTGGCTGATGATCAGATGGCTTTCAATCCCTGTGTCTCGCAATGCCTTCAGAAGTTCTACTGCAATGGGGGCACCGGATGCCCCACTGATCCCGACGATTAACCGCTTTTTCATGTATACCTCCCGGACCGTTGTGCCTGAGGACACGGATAGGTCTCTGTGGCCATTATGCCATGGCGGCAGGACCATTGCAAGTGCTCCGGTAGAGGCTGGAGGACATTTTTTGTTGCCTTTGTGTTCGAACGAACACAGCGTATGTAAAAAACATGCATTTTTTTTGAAATTATTAGGTAAAATACACATTTACAACGAGGTATGACTTTTATATAATGACAATCGAACAAAATAAGCTAAAATTCGAACAGAAAGGAGATGCCTTATGTACGCAAAGCGAAGAGAAGATATCCTCGCGATGCTGAAAGAGACATCTCCTCTTGCTGTCAAGGAGATTGCGGAACGGCTGCTGGTCAGCGAGATGACGGTACGTCGAGATCTGACACAGATGGAGAAGGAAGGATTGGTCAAGCGGTCCTTTGGTTCTGCCAGTTTGTCCCTGGAGGGAGTCAAGCCGGAATTTCTCCAATCTGTCATGCAGCGGACGATCAGAGCATCCGAGGCGAAAAAACGGATCGCGGAAGCTGCGGCCGCACTGGTGCGGGATGGGGATTCCGTGATCCTGGATGTGGGAACTACGGTGTATGAATTGGCCAAGCTTCTGTGCACCAAAGCCGTGACTATTCACACCTCCTCTGTGCCCACGGCCCTCTGTGCCAACGGCGGCATTGCGGATGTCCGGCTTTCCGGCGGGCGGATGGAGCGCTCCTACGAGGTTTTGAACGGGCCTGCGGCAGAGAACTTCTACCAGAATCTCTACTGCGATTTTGTGTTTATCAGTG
This sequence comes from uncultured Clostridia bacterium, assembly GCA_945876285.1. Taxonomy (GTDB): domain Bacteria; phylum Bacillota; class Clostridia; order Oscillospirales; family Oscillospiraceae; genus Oscillibacter. The sequence goes on from CAMCNO010000023.1 coordinate 15,468, forward strand.
CTGCTTCGGCTTCCCTGGAGTATGGCCTGACGGCCTATACGGAGGATGACGCCGCACTGAAGCGCATTATGCTGAAGCGGGGACGGACCCGCATTCTGCTGGTCGACAGCGGTAAATTTGACTCCATTCAGCAGTACCGGGCCTGCGGCTTGGAGAATGTGGATATTGTCATTACAGATGTGTGCCCGGAGCAGACCTATATGGACTTCTTCACAAGCCGGGGCATCCGCGTGATCGTAACGGATGACAGCGGCGAAAAGGCGAATGCCGGTATCGTGTAAACTTGTGGCCCGGCCATGCGGATCGCGGCGCAGCAGTCACATGGCCCGCCATAAAATAAAGAAAGAAAAGGATGATTCAGATGAAAAAGTTCCTAACCCTCATGCTCGCGCTTTCCATGGTCCTGTCTCTCGTCGCTTGCGGCAATAAGACCGAAGAGCCCCAGGCTGCCAAACCCGCCGATGAAAAGACCGAAGCTCCTGCCGCTGAGACTCCCGATACTCCTGCGTCTGACCTGAAGGTCGCCATGGTTTGCTCTGGCAGCCTGGGCGACACCGGCATTTTCGATATGGGCGAGGCTGCTTTGAAGCAGGCCGCTGAGGACTTCGGCATCACCTACAAGGTGCTGGAGGGCAAGAATGACCCCTCTCTGTACTATGAGATGCTGAACTTGGCTGCCTCTCAGTTTGATCTGGTGTTCGTCAACCCCGGCTATCAGTTCGACAGCTATTTGGAAGAGATCGGCACTACCTATCCCGATGTGACCTTCGTCTATGCTGACGGTGTTTCCTCCGTCGACATGGAGAATGTCATTTCCGTTTCCTATCTGGAGAACGAGGGCTCTTACCTGGCCGGCGTGATGGCCGCCATGATGACCACCCGCACCGATTACCAGGGCATCAACGAAGAGAAGGTTCTGGGCTTTGTCGGCGCTGTGGACAGCACCACCATCCACAACTTCCTGACCGGCTTTGAACAGGGCGTTGCCGCTGTGGACAGTGAGATCAAGGTTCTGCCCGTTTACGTTGGCGACTACAACGACCCTGCTACTGGCAAGGAGCTGGCTCTGTCCCTGTACGATCAGGGCGCTGACATCATCTATGCTGCTGCTTCCAACTCCGGCGACGGTGTTTCCGAAGCTGCTGTGGAGCAGGGCAAGTACGTCATCGGCGTTGACACCGACAAGTCCTTCCAGGGCCCCGAGAACGTGATGGGCAGTATGCTCAAGAACGTCACCAAGTCCTTCTATGACGTCATCGACGCCAAGAACAGCGGCGCAGAGCTGGCCGCTGAGCAGCGTTACGGTCTGGCCAAGAAGTGGGTCGAGATGTACTTCATCGATTCCATGGCAGAGTTCCTGCCCGAGGATGTGATGGCCGCCGTGGAGAAGGCTGAGGCCGACATCGTTTCCGGCACGATCACCGTTCAGGAAGCCACGAACTAAATCGCCCGGGGGCAAGGTTCCGATACCTTGCCCCCTTGACGCAAAAAGACAGGAGGAACATCTGATGGGCGAAAGCCGTTACGCTGTTGAAATGCTTGGCATCTGCAAGCAGTTTGGCACCGTGCAGGCCAATAAGGATGTAAATTTCAGCGTTCTGAAGGGTGAGATCCACGCCATTGTGGGTGAGAACGGCGCAGGCAAGACGACCCTGATGAACATTCTTTTTGGGATGCTGGAGCCGACCGCAGGTAAGATCCGCATCAACGGTGAGCCAGTAAAAATTACGTCCCCAAACAAGGCCATCCATCTTGGAATCGGCATGGTGCACCAGCATTTCGAATTGGTTCCCAACTTTACCGTGGCAGAAAACGTCTGCATGGGGCACGAGCCCCGGGGACGGTTCGGCGCAGTGGACAAAAAGGAAATGGTACGCTACACCCGCGCCTTGGCGGAGCAGAGCGGATTACAGATCGACCCGGAGGCCAGGATCAAAGACCTGTCTGTGGGTCTTTTGCAGCGTGTAGAGATCCTGAAGGCCTTGAGCCGCGGTGCGGAGATCCTGATTCTGGACGAGCCCACCGCCGTGCTTACGCCGCTGGAGTGCGAGGAGCTGTTCGTGGTGCTGCGCCGGATGGCCAGTGAGAATAAGACCATCATTCTCATCACTCACAAGCTCAAAGAGGTCATGGCCGTGGCCGATCACATCACCATACTCAGCCGCGGCGAAACCAAGGGTACGCTGCGCAAAGAGGAGACTAACGCCAAGGAGCTGGCGCAGCTGATGATGGGCAAGGCCGCTGAGTTCGAGCCCTTCCAGCGCAAGACCTTTCCCGACAGCGAGCCCAAGCTGGTGGTGGAGAACCTGCATGTGCGGGACGGCATGGGCGTGGAAAAACTGCGGGATGTCAGCCTGCGGGTCAAGCCCGGCGAGATCCTCACTGTGGCCGGCGTGGAGGGTAACGGTCAGACTGAGCTGCTCAACGCCCTGATCGGTCTGACGCCGGTCAGCGGCGGAAAGATCTGGGCAGACGGTGTGGATGTGACGAACCTCTCTGTCAAGGAGCGCCGCCGCCGCTGCTCCTACATCCCGGAAGACCGGATGAAAACAGGCCTGGATCTGAAGACCACCGTGCACGATAATCTGATCGCAGGCAACCACTGTAGCCCGGACTGGAAGCGTCACGGTCTGGTGGACGGTCGAAAGACCCGGGCGCACGCCGAAAAGCTGGTGCAGGATTACGCCATCCGCACCGACGGTATCGACATTGCCGCCAGCAGCCTGTCCGGTGGCAACCAGCAGAAGATTGTCGTGGCCAGAGAGATCTGCTTTGGCAACGATATTCTGGTGGTGGCACAGCCCTCTCGCGGCGTGGACGTAGGTGCCACTCGCTTTATCCACGAGCAGATCATGCAGGCGCGCAACGAGGGCTGCGCCATCCTGCTTATTTCCACGGATCTGGACGAGGTGCTACTGCTCAGCGACCGCATCCAGGTGCTGTTTGAGGGAAAACTGGTGGCCAATGTCCGCCCGGCGGACATTACGCCTGAGGAACTGGGCCTTTACATGACCGGATCCAAGACCATGCGGCCTGAGGAGGTGATGGCATGAACGGAAGAATCGGAAAGCGACTGTTGACCCCGCTGACCTCTGTGCTGGCGCTGGTAGCCGCACTGTGCGTCGGCGCTGTCGTCATCGCCATCAATGGCGACAGCCCCATTCAGGCCTACAGCTCTCTGCTGGCAGGCTCTTTCAGCAACATGCACTATCTGGCCTCCACGCTCTCCAGCGCCACGCCGCTGATCTTCACCGGCCTTGGCGTTGCGGTGGCCTTTAAGGCCGGCATGGCCAACATCGGCGCTGAAGGACAGCTGTACATGGGCGCCATGGCTGCGGCTGTCGTGGGCATTTACCTGCCCGCTCCCAGCGTGATCCTGATCCCCGCCGCGCTGCTGGCAAGCTTCTTGGCCGGCGGCCTCTGGGGCACCATTCCGGCCACGCTGAAGGTTCGCTGCAACACCAACGAGGTGGTCACCACCTTGATGCTGAACTATCTGGCGCAGCTGTTCACTTCTTACCTTGTCAACTATCCCCTGAAGGCCGAAGGCTCTGCTCTGGGCATGACCGTCAACATTCAGGAGGCGGCCAAGCTGCCGATTCTGTACAGCGGCTCCCGGTTGAATATCGGCTTTCTGGTGGCTGTGGCGGCAGCTGTGCTGATCGCCATTTTGTTCAAGCACACCTCCACGGGCTATGAGATGCGCTTTTCCGGCGAGAACCCCAACTTCGCCCGCTACATCGGCATCAACACCGACCGCCGCATGATTCAGGGCATGTTCTTAGGCGGCGGCCTGGCGGGCATGGGCGGCGCGATTCTGGTGCTGGGCATCCAGTACAAGTTTGTGCAGGACATCTCTCCCGGATATGGCTTCGACGGCCTGACCATCGCATTGATGGCTGCGTTCAACTCTTACGCCGTGCTGCCTATCTCCATCCTCTTCGGCGCCCTGCGCGCCGGCGGCGTCACCATGGAGCTGAACACCAACGTGCCGTCTGAGCTGAGTCAGGTGATTCAGGCCACCATCATTCTCTTCATTGCCGCGCAGGTTTCCTTCTCCGGTTACCTGAACGACCTGATCATCAAGGTGCGGCACGGCTTTGGACGTAAGCAGAAAGGAGGCGGGGAACTTGGAGATTCTTGATATTTTGATCACGCCCTCTACGTTTGCCGCCACGCTGCGTATGGCCATTCCGCTGCTGCTGGTGAGTCTGGGCGGCCTGTTGACCAAGCAGGCCGGCATCGAGAACATCGGTCTGGAGGGCTTGATGCTCATCGGCTGCTTCAGCGGCTTTACCATTAACTATTACACCAGCAGCTGGGTGCTGGGTCTGGTAGGTGCCATGCTCTGCACGATTCTGCTGGCTATGCTGTTCGGATTGTTCGTCATCTCCCTGCGGGCGCACGAGATCGTGGCCGGCGTTGCCCTGAATGTCATGGGAGCGGGCTTGACGACGTACCTCCTGCGGGCAATCTTCGGCGTGAAGGGCTCTTTCACCGATCCTCGGGTGGTGTCCATCCCCGAGGTCAATCTGGACTTTTTAAGCGGGATCTCCTGGCTGCATGATATCCTCAGCGGTCAGTCTATTCTGCTCTACATCTCCATCATCATCCTGATTGCCCTGGATTATATGCTGTATTCCACCCGATTCGGTTATTATATCCGGGCAGCAGGCGAAAACGAAAAGGCGCTGGCCAGCGCCGGCGTCAACGTGGCGCGCATCCGCTATTTGACTTTGCTGCTCCACGGCGCCCTGTGTGGACTGGGCGGAGCATTCCTCTCCACCGGGTATTTGACCCAGTATGTGGAAAAGATGTCCGCCGGCCGCGGTTACATCGCCATGGCGGCCATCGCCTTCGGCATGGCCATGCCCAAGCGGGTGCTGGGCTCGGTGCTGCTGTTCGCTTTCGTCCAGAGCCTGAGTAACCGCCTGCAGATTTGCGGTTATCCGTCTTATTTCACCGATATGATCCCTTATTTCATCACCGTAGTGGTTCTGGCTGCCACTTCTTACCGCAGCATGAAGCGGGAGGGACGGTTGGCATGAAAACGTTGCTGAAAAACGGCTATCTCTTTACCGGAGGCAGCGAGCCAGTGCGGCAGGAGCTTGTGGTGGAGGATGACCGCATCTCCGCCCTGCTGGCGCCCGGCACCGTGGTAGAAGCCGACGCGGTGGTGGATCTGCAAAGCCGCGCGGTGATCCCCGGCTTTGTGCAGACCCATGTGCACCTGTGTCAGGTGCTGTTTCGCGGCAGAGCCGATGACCTTGCGCTGCTGGATTGGCTGCGCACCCGCATTTGGCCGTACGAAGCCGCCCACGATGAGGACAGTACGTATCTCTCCGCACTGCTTGGCTGCATGGAACTGCTGGCCGGGGGTGCTACCAGTGTCTGCGTGATGGAATCCGTCCGCCACGCCGATGCCGCAGCAAGAGCCATGGAGGAAACCGGCATCCGCGGCGTGTTCGGCAAGGCCATGATGGACTATACCGATACCCCGGCTGCCTTGGGCGGCATGCCGGACGCCTTTATCGAAACCACGCAGGAGTCCCTTGACCGCTCCATGGCGTTGCTCAAGCGCTGGAACGGCGCGGCTGAAGGCCGCATCCGCTATGCGTTTATGCCCCGGGGCATCCTGACGACCTCAGAGGAGATGCTGCAGGAGTTGTGCCGGCTGGGCCGGGAATACGGTGTGCTGGTGCACACCCACGCCTGCGAAACCGTGCCGGAAAGCCAACTGGTGGAACAACGCCGTGGGCTGACGGAGATCAAGTATCTCCACCGCATGGGGCTCACCGGTGAGCGGCTGCTGCTGGCTCACTGCCTGTGTATCGACGATGAGGACATGGAGATCCTGCGCTCCACGGGCACGGGCGTGGCCTCCTGCCCGCTGGCAAACCTGAAGCTGGCCAGCGGCGTAGCGCCGCTGCAGCGGATGAAAAACAGCGGCGTGCGGCTGTCTCTGGGGTCGGACGGCGCCCCCTGCAACAACAATCTGGACATGTTCCAGGAGATGAAATTTGCCGCACTGCTGCAAAAGGGCATCAACCACGACCCCACGTGGATGCCGGCAGAGGACATTTTCCGCATTGCCACCGAGGGCGGCGCCCGGGTGCTGGGCATGGAAGGTGAAACCGGCGTTCTGGCCATTGGCATGAAGGCCGACCTTGCCGTGGTGGACATGAACCGGCGGGAAGCCGCTCCGGCACCCCTCAGCGTGTCCACGCTGGTGTACGCCGGCAATCCCGGCATGGTGACGGACACCATGGTGGATGGCCGCTGGGTATATCGCAACGGTACGTTCCCCGGGCTAGATGAAGAGCGCATCCGCGCCCACGCCGCCGAGGCGGTGGAGCGGGTGCTCAGGCGCGCCAACGGTTGATCCGCGCTGGCGGAAGTGAAAGCAAGATAAAAGATTGAACATTGAAAGAGGAGATTTACAATATGAGACATTGGAACAAAGAACTGCGGATGAACCGCCTGTTTGACGAATCCGGCAAGACGGTCATGGTGGCCATGGATCACGGCCAGGGCGGCGTGAAGCCGGGTCTGGCACATCCTGAGCATCTGCTGACCTCTCTGGTGGAGGCTCGCCCCGATGCGCTGCTGCTCAGCGGCGGCATGGCACGTACCTATAACTACCTTTTCGGCCGCAAGAACAGCCCCGCACTGGTAATCTCCAGCGACTTCATCGTGGGCAACAGCATTCCCCAGCAGTCCGGCGAGATCGAGGAACTGCGTCAGTCCATCTCCGTGGAGGAGTGCGTGCGTCTGGGCGCTGACGCCATCAAGGCGCTGCTGATCTTCGGCCGTCGTGACAATCACCTGCAGGCCGACAACATGGCCTACATCGCCCGCCTGGCCGAGGAGTGCGACCGCTGGAACCTGCCGCTGATCGTGGAGCCCACTACCTGGGGTGCCACGCTGACCGACGACATCCGCGCCAAGGTGTCCCTCTATGCCGATATGGCGCGCATCAGCGCCGAGTTGGGTGCCGACCTGGTGAAGTGTGACTATGTGGGCACTCCCGAGGAGTATCAGGCTGTGGTGGACAACTGCCCCGTGCCTGTGGCCATTCTGGGCGGCGCCAAGGCAGCGCCCGAAACCATTGCCGACACCATCGAGTCCGCTTCCAGCTGCGGCGTGTGTGGTGTTGTGTTCGGCCGCAACGTATGGCAGAGCGAGGATCCCGAACGCATGGTGCAGGCCCTGAAGGCCATCACCTATCGCGGCGACCGGGAGGAATTCCTGCGTCTTTGCAAGTAATTGACAGGGAAGGAGAGGACGATCGCCATGGAAATGAGAGCAGCGCTGCTGTATGCGCCCCGAGACATGCGGGTGGAAACGTGTGAAGTCGCCCCCTGCGGCGAGCACGACATCATCATCAACCTGAAGAAGGCCTGTCTGTGCCCTACCGATATTAAGAAGTACGAGGCGGCAAAGCCGGATGTAGAGGGGGCGCTGAAGCAGTACGGCCCCTGTATTCTGGGTCACGAAGCTGCCGGTGTGGTGGTGGAGACCGGCTCTGCCGTTACGGCGGTGAAGGTGGGCGACCGCGTGGCCGTGCAGCCCATGATCTACTGCGGCACCTGCCGCCACTGCCAGGAGGGCCACACCAACCTTTGCCCGGAGGTCATTGGCGTAGGCTGCAGCGCCGGTGGATTTGGGGATTGCGAGAAGCTCTTTGTGGAGCAGGGCATCGGCGGCTGCTTCGCCACCCACCTGAAGGTGCCTGAGATCTGCGCCATGAAGCTGCCCGACAGCCTGTCCATGGAGGCCGGCAGCCTGCTGGAGCCTCTGGCTGACGTGGTTCACAGCGTGGATCACGCTCAGGTAGGCCCCGAGGACGATGTGGCCGTGCTGGGTCTTGGCCCCATGGGCCTGCTGCACGTCATCGCGGCCAAGTACAACGGCGCCAAGAGCGTCACCGTGGTGGACCTGGACGAGAAGCGTCTGGAGATCGCTCGCCGTCTGGGAGCGGACCACACCATCAACAGCGGCAAGACGGACCCTGTTGTGCAGATGAAAGCACTCACCGACGGCGTGGGCGCCAACAAAGTGTTTGTGGTACCCGGCGGCCCTGCACAGGCCATCCTCACCGCGCAGGCCATGGATATGGTGGCCAAGGGCGGCACGGTGTCGTTGTTCTCCTCCTCTCCCACGGGAGCGGACGATTTCACCGTCAGCATCAACCGCATCCACTACAGCATGATTAACTTCACCGGTACGGTAGGCTTTGGTACCGCCCACGCGGAAAAGGCCATCGAGATGCTGGCCTCCGGCTGCTTTGACTATACGCTGATCCGAAATAAGGAGCTGCCCCTGAGTCAGATCAACGAGGCTGTGGCCCTGTACGGAAAGGGCGACAATCTGAAGATCGGCCTGGACCTGGAAGCCTGATTGTTCGGAGGTGTCCGCGATGAACATCATTCTGGGACTGGACGCCGGTACGCACGGCGTCAGGGCTCTGGCCTACGCACCGGAGCAGCGTACGTTTCTGGCTGCCGCCGGACGTGATTATCCCAGACACAGCGCGGCGGGTATTCAGGAGATGTCTCCCACCGTGTTGCTGGAGACCTTCCGGGGGGCCTTGGCGGACATTCTGCAGCAGCTTCCGCAGAATGTCCACGTGGAAGCACTGGGTATCGCGCACCAGAGAGGAACTGTGATCCCGGTTGATGCCGGCGGCGTGCCGCTGGCTGCCGCCCTTTGTGACAGTGATAGCCGGGCGGCCACAGCGGAGGAACTGCGCTCTCTGGGGGTGAACCCGGCAGATTACTATCGGCGGACTGGATGTCCCTTTGTCTCCTTCAACGGCATGGCCAAGATCCTATGGGCCCGATTCCACGCGCCGGAGCTGTATCAAAAAGCTGCTGCGTGGCTTTCTCCTCAGGATTATTTGGTCAGCTGCCTGGTAGGCAGTGTTACCGTGACAGAGGGGTCGGCTTCCCGTAACGGCTGTCTGTCTGCGGGGAAGCATTGGCTGGCCCGGGAGCTGTTTCCTGGAGAGGCGTTTCTGGATCACGACTGTGTGCCGGTGGGGACCTCCTGCGGGCGAATTACTGACGGCTGGGCCAGAGAGTTCCCACCGCTGGCGGGAGCGGCAGTGATTGCCGTGCCCGGAGACCAGCCCGCTGCTGTCATTGGCAGCGGCGCGGTGGACGGCGGACTTGCCATGAATCTGGGCACTACCTTTGTAGCCAGCCTGTGCCACAGTGTCCCGGTGTTTGATCCGGCGGGAATGACTACGGTCGAGGTCCTGCCGGAGAATGGGTTTGCCATGGAATTCGGCACCGGTGCCGGCGGCCAGTTTACTGACTGGCTGGCCCGGATGCTGCTGGATGGCGCCCCGGCAGACAAGCGCTTCTGGGCGGCACTGGATGCCCGGGCAGAGGACGCGCCGGCGGGGGCGGATGGACTGCGGGCGGTGCCGCTGCTGTGGCAGGTCACCTCTCCCGGCGTCATCGGCGGTATTCGCAATCTCGGGATTCATCATACCCGCGCCCATCTGGTGCGGGCAGCCTATGAAGGGCTAGCCTGCGAAGCCCGGATGTCCATTGAAAAGGTGCAAACGTGTGTTGGGCGCGCACCGGATACGCTGCGGGTCTTCGGCGGCATGAGCGCCAATCCTGTTTTTCTCAGCATCCTGGCATCCATTACGGGGAAGACCGTGGTGGTTCCGGCGGAAAAACAGGCCAGCGCCTGCGGTGCGGCCCTGACAGCGGCTCTGGCCTGTGGCCACTTCGCCACGCTGGCACAGGCGTCGGCCGTGGCCGATACCGGATGCCGGCGATACTATCCCAATGAGGAGGAAGCGTATCATGACGGATTCTATGAAGCCTACTGTGCACAGCGGTGAGGAGCATCAGTCTTTGCGGTATTTCCTCTCGCTGCTGCAGCCGGAGGAGCACCTTGACATCACCGCCAGGAGGGAAGACTATCTGCTTTCCGCGCTGGTGGAACAGCTGGAGCAGGAAAAACGGTTTCCGGTAGTGGAGCTGACAGACCCTGATACTGGCCGCCGCACCATCTGCAATACTTTCGCCAGTCGGGACAGGCTGAAACGTGCGATTCATCATGTGGTGGATGTGGAAGAGCAAGCCGACCGCTTTCAGGAGCTGCGCTTTGTGGAGAACGCCCCCGTGCAGGAGGTGGTTGTCGGAGGCAGCGAGGTGAATGTGCTGGAGCTGCCGGTGTACCGCCACTTCGAGGGTGACGCAGGCCGCTACATCACCTCCGGAATCGTGATTGCCCGGGACCCGGAGACGGGCCGCTGCAATTTCAGCTTCCACCGGATGCAGCTGAAGGATAAAAACCGCATTGGGATATCCCTCCATTCCCGCGGAGACCTGTGGCGCTACTTCAACAGTGCTGTCAGCCAGGGAAAGGATCTGGACATCGCTGTGGTCATTGGCGCCCATCCAGCTTACTATATCACCGGAGCCTCCAAGATCCCGCCTACCCAGGATGATTACAGCTGGGCGGCCGCGTACATGGACGAGCATGCTCAGGTGACCATGGGCAAGACGGTGAACATCCCGGTGCCCGCCTTTGCGGAATATGTGCTGGAGGGAAAAATCCTGGCGGATGTCAGCGAGGACGAGGGACCCTTCGGCGAGTATACGGGATATAGCACCAGTCGTTCTACCCGCAATGTATTCCAGGTGACTGCTATTACTCACAGGAGAGACCCGATCTATCAGGACCTGGTGCCTGGCTTTGCCTGGGAACACTTGCTCTTGAGCCAGTTTACCAAGGAGATCATTTTGCTGAACAAGCTGCAAAAGGAGATCCCCGGTATCAAGGCCCTGAACATGCCCAAGAATGGCTGCCATTTTCACGCATACCTTTCCATGAAGCCCCAGGCAAAGGGACAGGCTCGGCAGGCGGCTATGCTGCTGTTTGGTCTGGATCTGTATCTGAAGCTCATCGTGGTGGTGGACGATGACATTGACGTGTTTAATGAAGAAGAAGTTTTCTGGGCTGTGGCGACCCACGTTCAGGCGGGACAGGATGTGTTTGTGGTGCCCCGAGTGCTCTGCAACCGATTGGACCCCTCCAGTGTGGACGGCATGTCAGATAAAATGTGCATTGACGCCACCAGCGACCCAGGAGAGAAGCCCCAGCGGGTGGCCCTGCCTGCAGCTGTAAAGGCTCGGGCGGCGGAATTGTTGAATCGAAAGGAGAACGCAACATGAAAGTCGGTATTTTTCAGAATTACATTGATGGAAAATGGGTAGACGCCGTCAGCGGTGCGACGAATCTAATCCACAATCCCTGTGACGGCGAGGCAGTTACCCAGGTGGCCTGCTCCGACAAGGAGGATGTGGACTTGGCTGTGGCAGCTGCCCGCCGTGCCTTTGAGGAAGAGGACTGGGCGTTTAATCCGCGGCTCCGCGCTTCTGTGCTGCAGAAGTGGGCCAATTTGATGCGGGAGAATTTTGACCGCATCTGCACCTGCCTGTCCCTGGAATCCGGAAAGCCTCTGCAGGAGGCCCGCATCGAATGCAATAACGCCATTGGTTATATGGAATACGCCGTGGCTTCTGCCCGTACCCTGTACGGCAGCACCTCTACGGTTTCTAAGAACCGCCTGTCTGTCATGACCCGGGAGCCGGTTGGCGTGGTAGTCGGCATTGAACCCTGGAATTATCCCATTACACTGATGGTGCGGGATTCCATCCCCGCTTTGGCCGCCGGCAATACGCTGGTTATCAAGCCTGCAGGTCAGACGGCGGGCGCCAACATGGAGGTCATTCGACTGCTGGTGGACAATGTCCCTGAGCTGCCCCGGGGCGTCGTCAATGCGATCACTGGCCCCGGCGGGAAGATCGGCGCCGTTTTCTCTGAGCATCCCGGTGTGGATATGATCACCTTTACCGGCGGCCTGGATACCGGCAAGGACATCATGGAGAGAGCAGCCAAGACCATGAAGAGGGTCTCTTTGGAGCTGGGCGGTAAGTCTGCCAATGTGGTCTTTGCCGATTGTGACATGGACAAGGCCGTGGCAGGCTGTGCAGCAGCGATTTTCTCCAACGCGGGCCAGACCTGCACCGCAGGCTCTCGCCTGGTGCTGGAGGAGAGTATTGCGGAGCCCTTTATTGCCAGACTGAAGGCCGTGGCCGAGGGACTGAAGCTGGGCTACTGCTTGGATCCCGAGACCAAGATGGGCCCTGTGGATAATGAGGGCCAGATGAATAAGATCCTGCATTATATTGAGATCGGCAAGAACTGCTCCCAGCTGATCACCGGCGGCTATCGCTATACGGACAATGGCTGTGACAAGGGCTTCTTCATTGCACCGACAATCTTCCTCAACCCTCCTGTGGATTCTCCCATTGTGCAGGATGAGATTTTTGGACCGGTCCTGGTCATTCAGACCTTCCGTACAGAGGAGGAAGCGATCCAACTGGCCAACTGCACCCGGTACGGCCTGTGCTCTGGCCTCTGGACACAGAGCTTTGATCGTGCCATGGCTGTCAGTAGGCGGTTGCGCTCCGGCAACGTGTGGGTCAACAATTACACCGGCTTTGCCCCCGAGTGTGAGACCGGCGGCTATAAGGAAAGCGGTCTGGACCGGGCTGCCGGTGTGGATGGGTTCCTCAAGTATACGGAGATCAAGCACATCAACATGGATTTTGCCAGATAACAGGGTATTTTGAAAATGTATTTTGGAATGCCCGCTCATGACGCCAAATGAGCAGGAGAGAGCCTCAGATCGTAATGATCTGAGGCCCTCTGCTTAGTGTGCCCGGCATGGGCGAAATCTAACGGGTGAAAGTCCCGAGCGCGCCCGGTGGTGGGAAGCGCATAGCCGAACAGCAAGGGTGTCCTCGGTGACGGGGAATCTGAAGGAAGCTGTAGGCAAACCCTTGGCCTGACGAACAGAAATCGCATCAGGCGGCTGCTGGGGATAGCCGTAATTCAATGGCGTCTGATAAGATGGGCGATGTGCAAATGCAAGCATTTCAGAGGACACCGAAGAAGGGCTGAATGAGAAGCCTCGGGTCTATTGACCCGGGGAGTATGTCACATACAGTACTTCCTGAAATATCAACTTGATTTTGAAAATTTAGTAACTGTTCAGCAGGGGTAAAAATTTGAATCGTCAAAACGTAGAAAATGAGAGC
>CAMCNO010000024.1 GCA_945876285.1 uncultured Clostridia bacterium
GTCAGGCGAGGGCCTGTTGGTAATGCCTGGGACCAGGGGTCCTGAATAGTTACAATTTCAGATCATAAACCAGCGAATCAGCCGTAAGGAATACGCTATTCAGGTTTTCCCACTATTTATTATGCAAACGGAGGAATGACCATGAAGAAAGATTACAAAAACGCCGCATGGGTTGTTGATCTGTTCAACCGTTGTGTCTCTAAAGGTAACGAGTATCTGGAAGCGAAGGAATTGGATAACGATCGAAATATGTACCTTGCCTTGATGGACTTCGGTAAGGATCTTGGCTCCGTTTCTGAGATTGCCGTTCGCTATCTACTCTATAAGTACGATATCGTTGATGACGAGGAACTTGACCAAATAGACAAATTCTACGTCTTGTGGAGAAAGCTTTGCGACAGTAGCCTTCAGTCACAGCTGATGCAGTTGGGATTTTCCTGCGATTCTGAGCATAAAAACAAGATCGAGCGGCATGACGTGCGGGAGCGTATGGCAAATTTGCCCAAGCATAAGGGAGCGCTTGCAAACCCCAGTGACTGGTTGGATTTTTTTGATGTCTATGAAGAGCTACGTAGACTGATTAGGAACTTCGTTGTCAACGAAAGAACGGCTCCGCTGGAATCTCTTCATGCTAGGACCGGAAACTCCGAGCAGGAGGAATGGAACTATCTGTTTGATGCTGCAAAAGCATTTCACAGAGACAGCGGCTACATATATATCCTGATCACAGATCGGCCGCAATGCAAAAATTGTTTAGATCTGTTTAAGATACCTTGGTCGGTTATTCTGGATTTTGATGCCGAGACTGATCAGCCTGAGGGATTATATTACAAATTCCAGCATGCCCAGACAGACACTCTCGTGGAATGGTACAGCATGGCTGACCGGGTGAAGAGCAGTTCACCGGCGATCCATTGGGTAAACATTGCGATAAAGGACGACAACGGGGAACGATATACGGACAGAGCTCTTGCGTTAAAAACTTCTAAGAAACTGCGGATATTTCTCGAAAGCTATCACCGAAAGCATTCCGAGCCTGTGGTGGTGGTCGTTTCCATGAATGACGAGAGCTATTCCAGGACTCTTAAAAGTACGGCCAACGTGATTTATGAAATCTATGAAAATGAGAGTGCGCAGAATAACAGTGACGTCAAGTTCTTCCTTCTCCAAAACAGCAGTGTAGAGCTTATTTTGGAAGATGAACGGCTTTTACAGACCTTTAATCTGGGTATCAAGCAGTTAATCAGCGGAGCGCAAACAGAAATTGTAAGCAAACCTTCCTTCAGTGGAAGGTACATAATGCCTGCCAGATTGGAGGACGGGAGTTCCTCGGTTGAGATAGATAAGGAACAATACCTTCGGCTGCGCCAATATGTCGAGCCGGTTTTCCTTGGAATTGAGCAGGATGATAGTGAGGATGCACGGCTCAAGCCCGAGGACTTTTATCGGGGATACTCGCATGTGACCTGGAAAATGATTGCTGAGGGCGGAATCGCGATAGTGCCGGAGCATTTTGAAAACTGGAAAAAAGAACTGGAGGAACAATACTCCAAATCCGGAACTCCCCGCCTGCGGCTGTACTACCGTCGAGGAATGGGAGGTACCACAAGTTTGAGGATGCTGGCTTTCGCCATGCACGAGAAATACCCCACAATCATTGTACACTCCTATACCCAGGGGGGCACGGCGGACGAGATTGCAAAGCTCTATGCTCTGTGCAATATGCCGCCGATCATCTTTATAGATGCAAACCAGCTTTACAATGAAGAGGTTATCAAGCTGCGGGAAGAGCTGAAAATCAGAACTTTCAGCTTCGCCATGGTCTGGCTGATTGGCTATACGGAGCATCCTCCGCGGGGAGAATTGCAGTCTTTGAACATGTTCCCTGAAAAAGACAAAGAGAACATGTTTGAAGCACTGAGAAAACATATTTGCTCGCCCAAAGAGCTTGAGCGTCTGGATGCACTGGCAGCGAAAGATATCGTGCAAGAAAACAATGACGATCTGTCTCCGTTCCTATTATCCATGCATGTATTTGAAGAAGATTTCCCGGGAATCGGCAGATATGTGGAAAACACATTGAAGTTCCCTAGTCTTGGTGGAGTGGAGCGAGAGCAAATCCCTATGCTGGAAAATATACTGTTTGCAGTTGCATTGTCCGGTTGGGCCGGTTTCCCGGTAGATGAGCAATCCTTTGTTGGTTTGAATAACCCCCTGTTAATACAGCGGCTCAAACAGGGGGATTCCCCTCTTTCCCCCCTGATTTCTTTCGAGAAGAGCAACGACCACGGCTTTTTTAAAATACGCCATTACCAGTTCAGTGCTTATATCCTGGGGTATTTTTCTGGCGGCAAGGGAAAGAGCATCCGATTTACTGGGCTCACAGACCGAATTGTGCAGTTTATCAAAGATATCAGAGGCGATATGTCGCGACTGGAGAATGAAGAGACCATACGCCTGCTCCGGCGACTGTTTATAAACCGCGACTGGGACAGTTCCAGTATCATAGTGGGAAACGATTTCAACCGGCGGGTATATTCTGAAGTGATCTGCAAAATGATTGAGGATCACAAGGCGGATAGGCAGCTGAACGATGCGAAAGACACCTACGATCCGGAAACGGACGGGATTCTCAGAATTTTCCGCACACTGACAACCTCTTATCCGAACGAAATGCATTTCCGCGCACATCTGGCAAGATACTATTTCTACACGGCCCGTGATTATGAAAGCGGGCTCCGCGAAATTGACAAAGCCTTGGATATTGTGGAAGACGTGCCAGATAAAAGCCGGACGGACGTGGCCCTTGCCTATCATATCAAAGGTATGGGCTATAGAGCCAGGGTTCAAAACAGCTATATCGGTGAAATACGCAGACTACTGGATAAACTGGGTAGAAACGGCATAAGCAAAGAGGACGCAGAACTTCAGATTAAAACGAATCTGGAGAAAATGTGGCAGGACATCCAGAAGGCGGACGATAACTTCAAACGTTCGGAGGAATACGGCGGTGACAACGCGGTTTTTGCTTTGATTTCTACCTGCCAGCTCCACATCGAAATTCAGCGGCTTTACGCGGAGGTAATCAAGAAATCCGCCCAATATGGCCTTGCAAAGCTAATAAATGATGAGGACTCCGTAAAGAACGTGGATCTGCTGCGGAGTAAAAATGATGAGCT
This sequence comes from uncultured Clostridia bacterium, assembly GCA_945876285.1. Lineage (GTDB taxonomy): Bacteria > Bacillota > Clostridia > Oscillospirales > Oscillospiraceae > Oscillibacter. The sequence goes on from CAMCNO010000024.1 coordinate 3,180, forward strand.
ACAGGCCTGCTTCGATTTCTTCGATGATGAAATGGAATTCAGCGGCCAGAAAAACGAAGCATCAAAAACCAAGAAGAATAAGACGCTGGTTCAGGATATCAACGCAGACGTAATAGCGCTGACACAATTGGATGAAGACGTGATCCGGTTTTGTCAGCAGTGTCTGTCTAACGATACCATTCTCGAAAAGGCACACTACCGGCATCTCATTGCCCAGATTCAGTTTGATGCGATACAGAACAGCATCATAACGGAAGAAAGCCAGCGGAAGCTGCAGGAAATCATAGCCCTCTACGAGGACAACATCGCAGAAAAACCGGACAGTGGGACGGATATCCGAAACTGGTTCAATGCCGTGCGACGGTTGAACTGCAATCATGATACGGCACTGGAAATTCTCGAAAGCTGCAGAGGAAAACTGGACAGATGGATTGATGGCGGTAGCGCCTCCCGGGACGCCTATCTATATCGCTATATCGTTCGATTCTTGATGGACTACGAAAACAAAAGCCTCAATTCTACCGAATCGCGGCGCTCGCTGAAGCAGATGGAGGAAGACATAAAAATACACGCAGAAACGCTCCCAACAAAGACGGCGGTCATCTTCTGGATTGGTCGTGACGGTTACGGCCTCAACAGGCTGATTTCCAATGTCGATTTTCACAATCCGCCCCTGTCCCAAAATATAGAAGTACTCCAGCCAATGGAGGGGAAACTTCCGGAGCGGGATAGGTTCACAGAGTACACTGCGTATATTGATCTATGTGGACACAATGTGTTCTTCCGACCCATTGCAGTTAGGGGAACGGTGACCGCAGCAAACAGCGGTGCATTTATAACCTGTGGCATCGGTTTTAGCTACGATGGTCTGCGCAGCTATCACGATTCTATTAAGCTGATCACCAAACAGTTCATCAAACGAGAACATTTTTCAGGAGAGAAGGTCATTGTCCGCGTATATAAGCATAATGCTACTTGGGTCGAATGCTTAATCGATGGCGAGGATCAGCCGGTCATTATAAATAAAGACGCCCTCCCTGTAGAGTTTGATCCGGCAAACGGGAAATGGCCGGAAAAAGGCGACAGTTTGAAAGTTGTACTCATAGGGCGCCGTAATTATGTGGTGCGAGGCGATATTTTTACCGAGAGGAACATTACCAAAGAGCCGTTTACAGCAGAAAGTGTTACTTGTACCGATTGATAAAAGTGTTTTAGACACTACTAACTTATGCCATGCTGAAGGGGACAAATTGCGTCACTCATTTGCCCCAAAGCATAGTAAAAGGCCTGCAAACCGCGCAAACCGTTGTGCCACAACGGCTATGAGAGCACATTTTTGTCAACACAAGGCAGCTCGTCGTGCGCTCATTTTTCTACTTCTCGCTTCCGAACCAGATTCGCTTCGCTGGGTTGCGGTTCGGGTTTGGAAACGAAAATATCCGGATTGAAGCCACATGACAAAAGAGGGAGACAGGCTATGCCTGTCTCCCTCTTTTGGTGCCCTCCCCTTTTGCCAATGCAAAAGGGGCCGCTGCGGCGGGTTGATTGAAATCGTGCAGGAAAACCTTGACGGTTTTCCCGCACACACTCTTTCCCTCTAATTCCCGGAGTTCTGCTGTTGAAAGAACTTCATTTTTTAGCGGTAATTTAACGGCATATCTGCTATAATAGCCTTAACTTTCGGCATATCCTGTTCCAAGCCTTTCCGTGAGGAGGTCTCCCTTTTGAGTCAAAAACACGCTCTGGCCGTGCGGCTGTTCCCCTTTTCCCGGCGGGATCTTCTGGTCTCCGCCATCATTCTCTCCTGCGCCTTCGGCCTGTGCAATCTGCTGCGGCTGGCGGGCAGCAGTGACGGCTTCGCTTCTCCCATCTTTGTTTTGGCGGTGCTGCTGGTCTCCCGCCTGACCACTGGGTACCTGTTCGGCCTGATCGCCTCACTGCTGGGCGTGGTCTGCGTCAACTTTGTCTTTACATACCCTTACTGGGCGGTGAATTTCACACTCTCCGGCTACCCTCTGACCTTTCTGACCTTTCTGGTCGTCTCCATCATGACCGGCACCCTCACCGCCCAGGCCAAGCAGCGGGAACGCCTGCGGGCAGAGAACGAAAAAGAGAAGATGCGGGCCAACCTGCTCCGCTCCGTCTCCCATGACATCCGCACGCCCCTCACCGCCATTCTGGGCGCCACCTCCGCCGTGTTGGAAAACCCGGAGATGTCCCCGGAAGACCGCAGCATCCTGCTGGAGGATGTACGGGATGACGCCCAGTGGCTCATCCGGGTGGTGGAGAACCTGCTGTCCATCACACGCATCGGCAGTGACCAGGCCAGCATCGCCAAGTCCCCCGAGGCCGCAGAGGAAGTTCTGGGTGAAGCCGCCCAGAAATTCCGCCGCCGCTTCCCTCAGGTATCCGTTTCCGTCACCGCGCCGGAATCCCTTCTGATGGTGCCGATGGACCCTATTCTGATCGCGCAGGTCCTGTCCAACCTGTTGGAAAACGCCGCGCTCCACGGCGGGACCACCACCGCCATCAGTCTCTCTGTTCAAAAGGAGAATGGCTTTGCCCGTTTTTCCGTCCGGGACAATGGCCGCGGCATCCCCGAAAGCTCCCTTCCCACACTGTTCGACGGCACCGTGAAGCACAGCGAGACCCCCACCAGCGACGGCAAGCGCAACATGGGCCTTGGACTGTCTGTGTGCCTGGCAATCGTCCGGGCCCACGGCGGCACCATGGAGGCCCACAACCTGGAGACCGGCGCGGAATTTTCCTTCCGCCTGCCCTTGGATAAGGAGGAATCTCTATGAACATCCGGGAAAAAGTCCTGGTCATTGAGGATGAAAAGAGCATCGCCCGCTTTATCTCCACTGTCCTGTCCGCCAACGGCTATGAGGCCATGCAGGCCCGCACCGGCGCGGAGGCCCTGTCCATGATCTCCTCCCACTGCCCGGACCTGGTCATTCTGGACCTGGGCCTGCCGGATATGGACGGACTGGACATTCTCCGCCAGCTTCGGAGCTGGTCCAGTCTGCCTGTGGTGGTGGTCTCCGCCCGTTCCCACGAAAAGGACAAGGTAACGGCGCTGGACCTGGGGGCTGACGACTACCTGACCAAGCCCTTCGGCACCGACGAGCTGCTGGCCCGGGTCCGCACGGCTATCCGCCACACCCGCACCTCCAGCGGAAACGACGAGATCGCCCAGAAAGGCACCTACACCGTGGGCGAGCTGACCATCGACTACAACAAGCACCAGGTCCTGAAAAACGGGCAAAACGTCCGCCTGACCCTCAGTGAGTTCCGCATCGTGGCTCTTTTGGGCAAATACGCCGGCAAGGTCCTGACCTATGACTTCATCATCAAGGAATTGTGGGGTCCCCGGGCCGGAGGCGACAATCAAATTCTCCGGGTGAATATGGCCAACATCCGCCGGAAAATTGAAAAAAATCCCGCCGAACCGGAATATCTGTTTACCGAAGTAGGCGTGGGATACCGGCTGGCTGAAGAAGTATAGATATGTCCGTCCGAAGCAGAAGGAGGGCGCTGCCGCATTGCGGCAGCGCCCTCCTTACTGTTTACTCTTTTCTTACTCCCCGCAGGAGCAAACGCGGTTCTTTCCGCTTCGCTTGGCCTTATACATTGCCTGGTCGGCAGCGCGGAAAAGGCCGCTGTAATCATTGCCGTCATTGGGATAGCAGGCAATACCCGCGCTGAGCGTGATCTGCGGCCACCCGTCCGGCAATGCGTTCAGTCGCTTCTGGACTTCCTCCAGCTTCCAAACAGCAGGCTCCCGTTCGCCGGAATTCCGCATATAGACCAACATCTCATCACCGCCGATACGGCCCAGCACATCGTCTCCCCGGAAAGCATCCCGCAGGCAGCCGGCCACGGTTCGCAGCACCTCGTCGCCCCTGTCGTGGCCATACCGGTCATTGACCGTCTTGAAACCGTCAATATCCAGCAGGATCAGCGTTCCGCATGGGTCCTTCTGCAGGAGCCTGCCGATCCGCTCCTCCGCGGACTCCTTATTGTACAGCCTGGTCAGTCCATCCATCGCGGCTTTGATCTCCAGCCGTTCCTCCCGGGATTTCTGTTCATCGATGTCGATGATCTTGCCGATGACCGATGCCAGCTTCTCGTGGTCAAATACGTAAATATACTGGATCAGACACCAGAAGTATTCGCCCTCCTTGGCGTCGGGCCGCATCAGGCGGACACGCACCCGATCCTCGTTCAGCCCCCTGCCAGACAGCACCCGCTCCATGGTGGAATAGTCCCCGGGATAGAGCCGCAAAGCGGGGAGATTTTTTGAGAAATTGTGAAGCTCCCGTCCCTCTACCTGGAACATATTCCGCACATTGGGGGTAAAATGCATGAAGTCCTTCTGTCTGTCATAGTCAAACAGCACGGTGTCAGAGAACTGCTCCAGCAGCATATACCGCTTTTTCTCAAAGGCCATGCTGTTCTGCCATTTTCTCAGATACATGGACAGCATCAGGCAGACCACCAGCACCACCGCGATCAGGATGCCCGCGCACACGCCGGCCTGGTGGAACAGCTCGCCCTGCACCAATTGGATATTATTGGCCTCAAAAAGGACCACCAGGTTCCAGTCCTTCAGGGACAGCCCCTCCACCGCGATATGATAGGGAATACCGTCCACACTGCCCAGGTTCATGCTCCCCCGGTTACCGATGCTGAACAGTCCCTCCAGATTCCACCGTTCCCGTTTGGTGAGCTCCAGGCCCAGCCTGTCCGCCACCTCAGGCACCGCGTTCATGGACGCAAGCCGCTCGTCCTCCACCTGGGCGTCTATGATATTTCCCCACCCGTCCGTCAGGAAGGAACCCACGACGTCTCCGTAAGGCGATGTGATGCGCTCCGAGGCAACCAGGCGCTTGGTATTGATGATCGCCCGCAGGCAGCCGATATATTCCCCGTCTTCCATGACCGGCACACCGATGACGAAGCAGTAGATATCCCCCGCCCGGTGGGAAAACGCCGCATCTGAAATGACTGTCTCTCCCTGCTCCAGACTTCGCAGCGCCTCCAGATCCGCACCAGCCACTTTTCCCTCAGCGATCTTCTCGTCATAATACGCCTTGCTGTTGTAAGAATACTGTGTCTGCGGGTCATTCCGGTTCAGCGTGTCGATATAGGTCTCCACAAGCCATATATCCTGCTCCGTCTGTATGAGCGTCGCGCAGGACTCCAGCGTGCGGATCACCTCTGAAATGTAGGAGTTGGTAGCAGTCACCTGTCCCGCGGTGAAGGCGGTCAGATTCCGCTCCACCGACTTGTCAAACAGCTGCCTCGTGGTGTGCATATAGTAATTGAACACGCAAAAGGTCGTCACGCCCAATATCATCGCGCAGAGCAGCAAAACGGGCAGGTGTGGGAACAGTTTTTTCTTTTCCGCGGTCTTGGAAGGCTCCTTGTCGGCCTTCGGCTGCTGCCGGCGGCGGAAATGTCCCTCCAGGCTCTCGTAATTCCGGTAAAATTCCTCCGCCGGTACAGGCCGGGAAAAGAGGAACCCCTGAGCCACCGTGCATCCCAGATTCAAAAGATTCCAGCACTGCGTCTCCTCTTCCACGCCCTCACAGACGACCTCAACGCCGAGCCGCTGGGCGATGTCAATGATGTTCGGAACGATCGCCGCGTTTCGCTCCTGAAACCGCTTGTCCAAAAAGCTCCTGTCTAGCTTCAGTACGTCAAAATCCATCTTCTGCCAAATACTGATGCCTGCGTAACCGGCACCGAAATCATCAATGGAGACCCGGTAGCCGTAGCCCCGCAGCGCGTCAATGAGCCGTTTGGCGCCGGTGAATTCCTCCAGCAGAATGGTCTCTGTCAGTTCAAATTCGATCAGCTCAGGCGGGATCTTATATTCCTGCACAATAGCATGGAGCTTTCCGGCAGTCTCGGAGCTGCCGACGTGGAGCCGGGACAGATTCACGGATGTAGGCACCACCGCCAGTCCCTGCGCCAGCCGCTCCGCCATATAGGCGCAGACCTGCCGCAGGATCAGGATGTCCAGCTTTACCACGGAGCCGTTGCTCTCCATAATATCCAGGAACATATCCGGTGAGAGCACATTTCCGTCTTCATCGATCCCGCGGGCAAGGGCTTCCGCGCCCACGATCTCGCCGGTCATCATATGTACCTTCGGCTGCAGGAAGAAGGTGAACCGTTCCTCATTCAGCGCGCTGTTGACTGCCTGTTCCTTTTCATAATAGGCGTTCCAGCGCGCCACCAGGGAACCGTCTGTCTGGTAGATATAGGGCGCGTCGCCCCGCTTGGCCTCCTCCCGTGCGGCGTTCACATTGTCAATGGCAGTCAGAACATCCCCGTTCTCCAGCGGATAGATGCCGCAGGCCAGCCGCAGGTTGCAGGCCGGATAAGCCTCCTGCTCTCTGGCCAGAAATTCCTCGGCATACCGTCTGTAAGCCGGGATAATATCCGTTTGTTTGCTGCGCACCAGGAACGTGAACTGGTCAGCATAGATTCTGTCCCAGAGCAGGATCTCCGGGATCTGATCCAGCAGCTCCGCCACCGCGCGCAGCAGTTCCGTTCCCCGGCCCGATCCGTAGAGATGGTTGACCAGCTTGAAATTCAGGAAATCAATACTCAGCAGGAACAAATGCTCATCGGGCTTTTTGGCAGCAAAGAATGCCTTCATCCGCTCCGTAAACAGCCCATATCGCATCATCCGGCATCTCTCCCCTCGCCCGGCGATCCTCATTTTTGTGAGATCCCCCAATTTAATGTAGTATATACTACTCTGATTTGGCAAGAATTTCAATATCTTTCCTGCCATTTTCAACAGTACTTTCCAAATTGTTCCTGCTCTTGCCGCTGTACGCAGGAACCTTTTCCGGTCTTTCAGCCCCGCCTTCCTCTTTAAAAATACGGATTAGCAGCTCTTTAGCGGTCCCCGTGCCATTCCTGACAGGGACTGTATCCCGGCACGTTCTTCCTTAGCGGCAGCCATGTGCAAAATCTGCTATGGTTATAACAGAACTTGTGGCTCTCCTGATTTTCTCTCCCCGGGAGAGCCGCAAAGACAGGAAAAGGAGTGTGTGTACATGACAACCTTTATCATCGGCCTCGTGATCCTGTTCGGCGGAGCCGCCGTCTACGGCAAATTCTGCGAAAGGGTCTTCGGCCCCGACGACCGGGAGACCCCCGCCTATTCCAAGCAGGACGGCGTGGACTACATCCCCATGCGGGGCTGGAAGAACAGTCTCATCAACCTGCTGAACATCGCGGGCACCGGACCCATCTTCGGGCCCATTCAGGGCATCCTGTTCGGCCCCATCGCCTTCCTCACCATCCCCATCGGCAACATCATCGGCGGTGCCATGCACGACTATTTCTCCGGCATGATCTGCCTCCGGGACGGCGGCACCCAGATGCCCGAGATGATCCGCCGTTATTCCAACAAGACCATCTACCGCATCTACAACGTGTTTGTCTGCGTACTTCTGCTGCTGGTGGGTGCCGTGTTCATCTACACCCCCGGCGACATTGCCGCCACCCAGGTATTCGGCTTTGACGGCAAGGCCACTTCCGTCTCCACCTGGGTCATCTACGGCGTCATTTTCGCCTACTATCTGGTCGCCACCGTGTTCCCTATCGACGCCATTATCGGAAAGATCTATCCCGTCTTCGGCGGCATCCTGATGTTCTCCGCGCTGGGTGTGTTTATCGGCCTGTTTATCAAGGGCTATCCCCTGGTGGAGCTGTGGGGCGACTGGGCCGCTCCCGCCGCTTTTGTGATGCAGGACGGCGCGCAGGCCGCATTCAGCTACAAAGACTACTTCACCGCCAACCACTTCATCCCCATCTTCTTCATCACCGTGGCCTGCGGCATCCTCTCCGGCTTCCATTCCACCCAGACGGCCATCATCTCCCGCACCATGAAAAGCGAGAGGCAGGGCCGCAGCACCTTCTACAACATGATGGTCCTAGAAGGCTTCATCGCCATGGTCTGGGCGGCCGCCGCCATGGGCGTGTACAATCTGGGTATGCAGGAGGTCAATGCCGGCCTGGCCACTGGCACCGTTGGCGTTGTCTGCCGGGACATCTTAGGCAATGTGGGCGGCATCATCGCGCTGCTGGGCATCATCGTCCTGCCCATCACCTCCGGCGACACCGCCCTGCGGGGCCTGCGGCTTACCATTGCCGAGTCCTTCCATATCGACCAGAGCACCAACGCCAAGCGCCTGAGCCTGTCCGCCATCATTTTCGCCCTGGTGGCCTGCATCCTGGTGTTCGCCAAGATGAGCCCCGCCGGCTTCAATACCCTGTGGCGCTACTTCGCCTGGTCCAACCAGACGCTGTCCCTGTTCGCGTTCCTGGCCATCTCCGTCTGGATGTTTGAAAACGGCAGGGGCAAGTATGTCTGGATCCCCCTGCTTCCCGGCGCGTTCTACTGCTTCGTCACCGTGACCTATATCATGAACGCAAAGATCGGCTTCCACATCCCCTGGCCCATCGCCTATCTGATCGGTTCCTGCGCCGCCGCGGCCTATGTGGCCGCCATCCTCTGGTACGGCAAAAAGCGCTCCGCCCGCAAGCTGACAAAATAACATTGCGGATAACGAGCCTCCCTCGTTTATCTCCCTCTTTTCAAAGACCCGCCGCGATTTCTCGCGGCGGGTCTTCCCTTCATCCCTGCCCCAGTGTGATGGCCATGCCCACGATCATACCCAGCACCGCCGCCAAAGCGGGCAGCCTGCTCTGCCACAGCTCCGCCGCCTCCGGCAGAAGCTCCGCGAACACCACATACAGCATGGCTCCGGAGGCCGCGCTCAGCACGACGGCCAGGGCCGCCGGGCTCATGGCCCCCACGGCATAGCCCAGCCCCGCCCCCAGCACCGTGGGCGCCCCGGTGAGGGCCGCCAGCGCGGCGGCCTTCCACCGCCGCTCTCCGCCCGCTGCCATGGGCACGGACACCGCCATTCCCTCCGGGATATTATGCAGGCCGATGACCGCTGCCAGCAGCCAGCCGCTGCCCGCCTCTCCGCCGGCAAAGGCTGCTCCGATGACCATGCCCTCCGGCACGTTGTGCAGGGCGATGGCCGCCGCTGTCACCACGCCCGCCAGCAAAAGGCCGCTCTTTCCCGGCTGCCTCTCCTTTCGCTCCAGGGCACGGTTCAGCCCCGCCGTGACGCCGTAGCCCGCCAGGATGCCCAGCGCCGACACCATCAGCCGTCCCGGCGCCGCCTCCGCCAGCAGGTCGAAGCACACCACCGCCACCATCACCCCCGCCGCGAAGCTCAGAAGCAGGCTCACCATCCGGCTGGAGTCCCGCCGGAACAGGCAGGCGGCGGTGCCGCCCAGCCCCGTCCCTCCGACGCCCGCCGCCGCTGTCACCAAAAGCACCTGACCCAATGCTCCCATACCGTCTCCTCCTTATCAGAACGCAAAACGGGAAGCCTTTGGCTTCCCGTTTCTTTTCATATCAGGCCCGTACCATCGTATTCCACCTCTGATCAGTTCATGCCCTCCACATACCGTTTCACATATTGAATAAAATTCCGGGTCACCGGGGACGCGGTCTTCATCTGAGGCAAACCCAGTCCCAGCATCCGCTCCTGGGGCGGCTCCATGGGCAGCGCCACGGCCTTGTGGCTGTAATTTTCCAGCTGCAAATCGGGCAGGATGGACACGCCCAACCCCTCCGCCACCATATTGATGATGGCGTAGTCGCTGCAGGCGGAAAACAGGATGTGGGGCCAGCGGGGCAGCTTGTCCAGAATGAACCGCACCTCGCCGTCATAGCCCGGCATGGGCATGATGAATTCCTCGTTCAAAAGCGCCTCCAGAGGTACTGCCTTTTCCCGGCTCAAGGGATGGTCCGGCGGCACCAGGGCCAGCAGACGGTCCCGGCGCAGGGGCAGCCACTCAAAGCCCTTGCCTTCGCCTCCGGCGTACAGGCACAGCTCCGCCTGACGGTTTGCCATGATCTCCTCAATGGTATCGGAGCCGCCCTCGATGATCTGGATCTCCACATGGGGATAGTCCTTCTGAAAATCCCGGATGATGCCCGGCAGCCAGTAGGTCGCCACGCTGGGATACGCGGCGATGCGGATGCGGCCGGTGTCCGCCCCTTTGATCCTGGCGATATGCTGCTCCAGAGATTCGTTGGTGTTCAGCAGCTGGCGGATGACCGGCAGCAGCATCTCGCCCTCGCTGTTGGCCTGGATGCCGGAAGGGGTCCGCACCATCAGCGGAAACCCCACTTCTTCCTCCAGCGACTGCATCATGTGGCTGATGCCGGACTGGGTGTACCCCAGCTCCTCCGCCGCCTTGGAAAGGCTCCCCAGCTCCACCGCCCGCACAAACGCCTCATATTTGCGGATATTCATCTATGTCTCTCCCTCCAGCCATTCAATTTTCTCATGGCATTGTTCTTCTGTTGCTGATATTTTCATGGTATTGCGTTTTCGTGGAAAAGGCAAGTATTTTTCGCATATCCCGCAAAAAGCTGAATAGATTGATGCGAGGTGATGTCCAAATGACCATCCATGTGGTCCGTGCCGGCGAAAGTGTCGGCTCCATCGCGGCCTATTATGGGGTAGACCCCACCCGGCTGGCCGCCGACAACGCTGTTCCCGCCGGTTCGGCCCTGGCTGTGGGGCAGACGCTGGTGATCCGCTTTCCCCGGCAGGTCCATGCCGTGTCTCCCGGTGAGACGCTGTATTCCATCGCCGCCCGCTACGGCATCACAGTCCGGCAGCTCTGGCGGAACAACTGGTCCCTGGGCGGCGGGGAGGCCATCTATCCCGGCCAGGACCTGGTGATCTCCTACTTTGATGAAAAACTGGGCGAAGGCGTTTTCAACGGCTACGCCTATCCCTACATTGACCCCGGCCTGCTGAACGCCCAGCTCCCCTATGTGACCTACCTGACCCCCTTTACCTACGGCATCACCGCCTCCGGCGGCCTGCTGCCCCTGGAAGACGACGCGCTGCTGGCCGCCGCCCGGCAGCGCTGGACCCGCCCGGTGATGCACCTGTCCACCCTGACGGAGTCCGGCCAGTTCGATACCCAGCGGGCGGAGCAGGTTCTGACCGATGAAGCCGTCCAGGACCGGCTGGTGGAGGAGGTGTTCCAAACCATTCTCCGCCGGGGCTACGCCGGGCTGGATGTGGATTTCGAGTATCTCCCCGGGGAGTTGGCGTCGGCCTACGCCGCGTTTCTCTCCCGCCTGCGGCGGATGCTCCACCCCCAGGGGCTGTTCCTCTGGGTGGCTCTGGCTCCCAAGACCAGCGCCGGGCAGCGGGGCTTGCTGTACGAGGGCCACGACTACGCCGCCCTCAGCGCCGCGGCGGACGCCCTTCTTTTAATGACCTACGAGTGGGGCTATTCCTACGGTCCGCCTATGGCAGTCGCCCCCATCCCCAACGTCCGGGCAGTGCTGGACTACGCCGTGACGGAAATCCCGCCAGAGAAGATTTTCCTGGGCGTGCCCAATTACGGCTACGACTGGCCTCTGCCCTTTGTCCAGGGCGTCACCCGGGCCCAGTCCATCTCCAACCAGCGGGCCATTGAGCTGGCGGTGGAGCACCGCATCGCCATCCAGTACGACGAGACAGCCCAATCACCCTTCTTCCACTACACCGACGAAAACGGCACCGTCCACGAGGTCTGGTTCGAGGACGCCCGCAGCATGGGCGCCAAGCTGCGGCTCATCGCGGAATACGGCTTTCTGGGCGCCGGGTTCTGGAACTTGATGCGGCCCTTTTCCCAGACCTGGCTGATGCTGGATTCGCTGTATGACATCCAGTGACGAACAACTCCCTCTGCGAACGGCAGAGGGAGTTGTGATTTTATGTTGTCCGCAGCTTTCGGCACAGCGGGATGATGACGCCGCCGCAGGCGTTGCCCAGGGTCATCACCAGCATATACAAAAGCGCCCTGCCGCCCCACACATTGGCGGCGGAAAAGTAAAACATATTGGCGACACAATGCTCAAAGCCGCACAGGATGAACACCGCGACCCCCAGGAAGATGCCGATGTACTTGCCGACTTCATGGGGATTGTTTTTGAAGCCGTCCACAGCAATGAACATCAGAATGTTGCACAGCACGGACAGGATGAAGATGGACAGCAGGCTGTCATCCAGCTTGGTCTGACACATGGCTGCCGCCTTCTCCGTGATGCCCGCGATGCGGGTCAGTCGGATACCGTAGCCCACCAGTCCGGTGCCCACCAGGTTCCCCAGCCACACGGAAGCCACAAAAGCGGCATACCGGGGCGGCTGCTCAAAGATGTACCCCACCTTCCCGGTGAACAGGTTGAAGCCGAAGGTGCAGATGGCGAACAGCCCCAGGCAGAAAAACACCGCCCCCGTCACCTTGTTTTCACAGGACAAAAACACCACGCCGCCGATGCCGATACACACACCACCCAGCACGGAATTCAAAAAAGACGCCGCTTTCTCTCTCATGATCTTCCTCCTCATAATCCGTTGACAACATGATTTGGCCGCTGTCCCGCCATGATGCGCCCCAGGTCCTCAAACAGCATTCGGTAGACGTTGTGGAAGGAGGACAGGGAGATGCCCGCCTGGTGCGGACACAGGATCAGCCTGTCGGGGTACTCATGGGCCAGCTTTACCAGAGGATGGTCCGCTGGGACGGGCTCCGGGGAGTAGGCGTCCAGCCCCGCTCCCGCCAGATGGCCGGAGCGGATGGCCTCGCACAGCGCCTCGTCGTCGATGATGGCCCCCCGGGCGGTGTTCACCAGGAACGCCCCCCGCTTCATCCGGGCCAAGAAGTCCCTATCCACCAGATGGGTGCTCTCGGCGGTAGCGGGCAGGTGGAGGCTCACGATGTCGCACCGGGCGGTCAGCTCCTCCAGAGGCAGATACGTCACGCCCAGCCGTTTCTCCGTTTCCGCGTCCCTGCGGCGGCGGGCGTAGTAATAGACCTCGGTGCCGTTGGGGCGCAGCCGCGCCGCCGTGGCCTGGCCGATGGCGCCAAAGCCCACCAGCCCCACCTTGGCGGCAGTAAGGTCCAGGGGTACATTGCCCTCGATCTCCCTCACTGCCTCGCCCTGATGGCCCTCCAGCACCATACGGTGGCCCCACAGGGTATGGTGGAGCAGCATGGTCATCAGCATCACCGCCTGCTCCGCCACGGGTCCGGCGTTGCACCCGGCGTTGTTGCATACATAGATGCCCCGCTTCCGCGCCGCCTCCAGGTCGATGCGGTCGAAGCCCACGCCCTCGCTGTGGATCATTTTCAGATTCGGCATCCGGGCGATCAGGCTCTCCCGCACCCAGGTCACCGGAGTGACGAAGAGGACCTCGGCGTCTCCGCCGGCAGATAACCACTCCTCCTCGGATGCATCCCGGTCGCAGAAGATCAGCTCCGCCGCCCTGTAGGCAGCGGAGTCCTTGGGCGCGAAGCGGTCGTACCGCTTTTTCATGGTCAAAACCAAAACCTTCATGGGTAACTCACTCCCGCATCAGATTCGTATGGGCCAGCGCCCGGAACAGGCAGGCGGTGACCAGGCCGGTCAGTGCCCCGGTAAACAGGGACACCCCCAGCAGGACAGGTAAGTAGTAGAAAGGCGCTGTGTTCCCCAGCGTCAGCACCGCCGCAGCCACCTGGCCACAGTTGTGGGCCGCCGCGCCGCCCACGGACACCCCGTAGACCGACAATCTCCGGCTCCGGGACAGCAGGATCATCACCAGCATGGCGGACACGCCGCCCAGCAGGGAGAAGATAAGGGCATTCATATTCCCGGCGAACACCGCCCCCAGCAGACACCGCCCGATCAAGATCAGCATGGCCTGTCCCGGCCCCAGCACATACAGGGCAAACACCGTCACGATGTTGGCAAGGCCCAGCTTCACGCCGGGAATGGGAATGGCCAGGGACAGGGGGAAGAAATTCTCCAGATAGCTCAGCGCCAGCGCCATGGCGGTGAGCACCGCGCACAGCGTGAGCTGTTTCGTTGTCAGCTTCATGGCGCCCTCCTATCCGATGACCAAATCCGGGGCGTCGGCGTCCACGGTGCCGCCCTCCAGCCGGATGATGATGCGGGCAGGCAGACAGACGATGCTCTGTCCCGTCCGGGTAATGGTGCCGGTATGGACGCAGTCCTGGGTGGGACAATCCGCCTCCTCCACCCGGATGCCCTCCGGCGACAGCAGCACCCGCAGGGTATAGCCGTTCCCGCTGTATGTCCGCTCTCCGTCCGGGAGATCCTTTAAGGGGATACGCTCCGCCTCAGTCCCGTCCACGGTCACCACCGCCGTCAGTTCTCCGGCGTCATTGCCCCGGCTCCAGACCGCCAAAGCGCAGGCCGCCGCCAAAATCACGACCAGCAGCACCACCAGCCCATCCCACAGGCAGGGCCGCAGCTTAGGAGACGACTTCATACCGATACCCGCTCTCCTCACTCTCTGTAAACGCATCGGCGATGCCGTCCGTGATGACCACCCGGTCATCCTCCGTAACAAGCACCAGGTCGAAATCGTAAGCGCCGCTCCGCCAGAAGTCCAGGGCCTTTTCCTCGCCCATGACGAACAGGGCGGTGGACAGTGCGTCGCACATGGTCCCCACGCCGGGGGTGCCGTCCACATCGTCTATGTCACAGTCTGCCACCACGGTGACGGAGGTCAGCCCGCTGTCCGCCGGATACCCGGTGGCCGGGTCGATGATGTGGTGATAGGTCTTGCCGTCCGCCTCAAAGAACCGCTGGTATCCGCCGGAGGTGACGGCAAAGGCGTCCGTCAGATTCAGCATTCCCGCGAAGGCGTTGGCGTTATTGGCATCCTTCGGGTCCTGGATACCGATCCGCCAGGGAGTACCGTCCGGCCGATCACCCCAGGCCAGCACATTCCCGCCCAGACTGATGGTGGCCCGGGGGATGTTGTTTTCCTTCAAAATCTCCGCGATGCGGTCAGAGGCGTAGCCCTTGGCGATACCCCCCAGGTCGATCTGGGTGCCGGGAGTCAACGCCGCCGCGCCATCGGCCAGGGTGATATGCTCCGGCCCCACCAGAGCCAGCAGCTCGTCCAGCTCTCCCTGGGACGGAACCCGGTTCTCCTCCTCCATAAAGCCCCAGGCGGAGACCACCGGGGCAATGGTGATATCAAAGGCACCGCCTGTGGCCAGGGCGTATTCCTCCGCCGCCTCCATCAATCCGCAGACCTCCCCGCCCACGTCGATGCCCAGCCCTCCGGCGTGGTTGAGCTGATAAATGACGCTGTTTTCATCCGTCCGGGACAGCAGGCCCTCCAGCCGCCGCACCTCATCCTCCGACAGGTAGTCGGCGTGGGTGCTCTTTTCCCCGTAGGCCGTAAAGATCATCACCGTATCCATGGCAATGACCTGGATGACCTCCCGGGCCTCGTCCGGGCTCTCCGTCTGCCAGGAGCAGCCGGTCAGCCCCACTGTCATCAGCACGGCCAACAGGGCCGCAGCAAAACGTTTCATAGGCTTCCTCCGCATTTTCTCGATTTCCGAAGCATCAATGTGTTTTCATATTTAGGTAGTATATCATGCCAAGTCCCACTTCTCAACCGGGAATCTTTCTGAAATTCGACAAAAAGGATATCGCTTTTCCCTTGCAAATGCGGGAAGAACCTGCTATACTAACAAAGTATGTCGGCGGCATTTCCTTTGCCGCTTTCCATTTTTCGAAAAAACCTTGGAGGTCTGTATATATGCCGAAAAATCCCAACAGCAAGCCTGTCAAGCGGGACGAGCCTATGACCGGCGCCATGAAGTTTTTCCTGGCTGGCTGGGTAGCTGAGATGTATCTGCTGATGGTTCGCCGTTTTTATATCAACGGAACCATGGATCAGATGATCGCGTGGTACGACCATTACCTGCTCTATCTGATGGGCGCCGGCGCGGTGCTCCTGGTCATCGGCGCGGTGTGCGCCGTTCTCTGGAAAGCCGATAAAAAGAAGCTGGGCCTTGCGCTGTCTCTGGCAGCCGCCGGCGCATTTCTGGGGCTGTCCGCCCTTTTGACCCGCTGGAATCCCTCTACCGTGGCCCTGATGTCCACGGTGGTCCCCATTGCCATGGTGCTGAGCATTCTGTGGAGCCTGTATGATTCGGAATGTGCCCTGTCCCTCACTATCCTGGGCGCCACCATCATCGCTCTCTGGATCTGCCGCAAGCAGCTGTCCAGCATGTCTCTGGGCACCTATGTGAAGATTTTTGCCGTGGTGTATATCCTGGTGCTGGTCGCCGCAGTGCTGCTGACCAAGCTGGGGAAACTCGGCAAGCTGCTGCCCGCCAAAGCTTCCCATCTCCCGGTATACGTGGCCTGCGGCCTGTCCGCCGCCGCCATGCTGGCAGCTCTGTTCAGCACTGCTCTCGCCTATTACGCCACGTGGATCCTGGCCATTGTGGTCTTTGGTCTGGCGGTGTACTACACCGTCAAGCAGCTGTAAACCTCCAAACATGCGAACAGGCCCGTCCTTTTGGACGGGCCTGTTTTTTTCTTACACTTGACGTACCAGCTCAGCACCTTTTCATGGGACTCCGTAAATTTTCTCAGACGGATGTCCATGCCGATCTCAAAGGCGCGGTCTTAGGGGAAGCAGTAGTTTTCCAGGCCGATTCCCGCCCCAGCCCCGTTCCGTATAGGGCTCCAGGAAAGAAGCGAAGCGGCTCCGCTTGTTCTTTTCGTCTTACAGTCCGAACGCGCCCAGATTCAAGCCGCCGGTCACGCTCTCCATACCCTTCTCCATGGCGTCGCCCGCCTGGCGCAGGGCCTCGTTCACAGCGGACACCACCAGGTCCTGGAGCATCTCCACATCGTCGGGGTCCACGGCCTCGGGCTTGATGGTCACGGACAGGACTTCCTTCTTGCCGTTGACCTTAGCCTCCACAACGCCGCCGCCCACGCTGGCGGTGAACTCCTGAGCCTCCACGTTCTCCTGGGCGGAGGTCATGGCCGCCTGCATCTCCGCGATCTTCTGCTGCATCTCCGCCTGGCGCGCTGCGCCGGAAATCTTGCCGTTGGTAAATCCACGGCGTGCACTGTAACCCATATTGATGATCTCCTTTTATTTGATTTCGATGTTGTCAAACTGGCTGCCGAATTTCAGCAGGTTCTGTAAATTTTCCTGCGCGGAGGCCTTGGGCGGCTCACCCACCCGGAACACCAACCGCACCGGCATCCCGGCGGCCTTGGCGGCCTCCTCGCCCAGCACACCCCGCACCCGGTCATTGTCCAACCGGCCCAGGGTGATGTCATCCGGGGCGTAGACCGTGAGCTGGTCGCCCTCCAGCGTGCCCGCACACATATCCAGGAACACCCGGTACATGGGCGGCAGGCGGCCCTTGCAGCCCTCTGCCAGTGCCCGCCACCAGTTGCCGCCCACAGGTGCGAGAGATGGTGCCGGGCTGGGGGCTGTCTGAACAGGCTCCCGTTTCGGCGGTGCGGGCGGCGCTTCCCGGACAGGCTCCGGCTCGTCTGGCACATCGAACACCCGGACACCCGGCTCGTCAGGCAGGGGCGGTTCCTCCGGCAGCGGCGGCTCCTCCCAGGGTGGGGCGTCCTCCGCTTTCGGTGCCGGTTTTTCCTCTGCTTTTTTCCTGACGCTCTCACGCACAGCGGTTCGGACCACTTCTCCCCGGGCCGCGGCATCCTCCAGCCGCTGGATGCGGCTCTCCAGTGCCGTCAGATCGCCGGAAAGGCTCTCGTCACACAGTCGAATCAGGCATAGCTCCGCGTCGGTACGGCGGTTGGAGCTGGCGTACAGCTCCGCCGTCACCTTCTGCAAAGTCGTCGCCAGATACAAAAACCGGACAGCGGGGACATTCTTCCCCAGCCGGTCCAATGTGGCGGTGTCATAGCCGCCGGACAGCAGCGCCGCGCCGCCCTCCGGGGCGGTCCGCCACAGCAGCAGGTCCCGCACTAAGGTGGAAAGCTCTCCCAGCACGGCGCCCACATCCTTGCCTCCGGCGTAGAGCCGATCCAGCAGCAGCAGCGCCGCCTGGGCGTCCCGCCGCAGGATGTGCTCCAAAAGCTGGGCCGTCTGCAGATTTCCCGCCAGGCCCAGCACGTCCAGCACCGCGGCGCTGTCGATGGCACCGCCGGCCGCGGCACACTGGTCCAGCAGACTCAGGCCGTCCCGCAGGGCGCCGTCCGCCAGACGGGACAAAATCTCCGCGCCGTCAGGCCGCAGGCCGATGCCCTCCTGCCCGGCCACGTAGGTCAGCCGGGCGGCGATGTCCGCCGGGGTGATGCGCTTGAAGGAGAACCGCTGGCACCGGGAGAGGATGGTGGCAGGCACCTTGTGCAGCTCCGTGGTAGCCAGAATGAACATCAGATGCTCCGGCGGCTCCTCTAGGATCTTCAACAGTGCGTTGAAGGCGGGCGTGGACAGCATATGGACCTCGTCCACGATGTACACCCGCTTTTTTACATTGGCGGGGGAGTAAATCGCCTCGTCCCGCAGGGCCCGCACCTGGTCCACGCCGTTGTTGGACGCAGCGTCCAGCTCCAGCACGTCCAGAAAGCTGCCGCTCTCAATGCCAAGGCAGCTGGGGCACTGGCAGCAGGGGTCGCCGTTCACCGGATGCTCGCAGTTGACGGCCTTTGCCAGAATCTTGGCGCAGGTAGTCTTGCCGGTGCCCCGGGTCCCGGTGAACAGGTAGGCGTGGGAGGTCCGGCCCTCGGCCACCTGCTTGCGCAGGGTCTGGGTGATATGGGACTGGCCGATGACGTCGGAAAACACCTTGGGCCGCCATTTGCGATACAGGGCCTGATACATGAAACGCCTCCACAGACAAAAGAGAAGTCCTCCGTAAGCAGCTGCGGATCCGGCACCCTCGCGGCACATGGAACATCCCGCTTAATGCTGCTCGGTTCCCCGCCTGACATGATTCGCGGGCATCCATTGCGCGAGACCGGCTCCGCAGCTGCTTGCGGAGGACTTGTTTAAACTGTTTTTTATTTTACTATACTCTTGCGAAATTATCAACTGGAATTTTCAAATTTCCAAAAATCAGTCTTTACAAGTCCAAAAAATATGGTATAATATCATTTGCCGCTGGAATCCCGGCGACAAATGGGGGCGTAGCTCAGCTGGGAGAGCGTACGGTTCGCATCCGTAAGGTCGAGAGTTCGATCCTCTTCGTCTCCACCATGAAAAAGCCGTGAAATCGATGATTTCACGGCTTTTTTGTAACTTTTTGTGAAATGCGCAGGGCCTGCGAACCACTCGTTTCCCGTGATTTCACAAAAATAGCTCCCGCTCGGTTCGCATCCGAAAAAACTATGCGTTGAAAGCAAAATATCAGCAGCGTTCAGACCCTTCATGTGATATTGTCCTTTGCTGCAAGGAGGGTGCCAAATGAACGATCATGGGACATAAAAAGAGGCAGGAACCGTTTTATGGATCCTGTCTCTTTCAGTTTATTACCAGCACTTCTTACAAGGTGTGTATCCTCTTGCTTCGGCTTGTGATTTTGTAACTTGGCTGGGGTTTTTCATATTGCTGCATCCAGAATAGCTGTGATACTTAGCACCAGTTTTTGGTATCCACACCATCGTTTCAGACTGGGCGGGAGTCTGCGTGGGCTTCGGTTCGGGCGCAGGCTCCGGCTCCGGCACTTCATAAGGTTTGCAGTTCCCACAAGGCTCATATCCCTTTGCAACAAGTTCCTCCGCTGTGCCTGTGTAATAGTCCTTGTTTGAAACGCTGATTTTACCAGCACTACCACAATCAGGGTCATGGAACTTCTTACTGCTTGTATTCAGAACATAGTATGGGCCATCTGGTACAGGGTCTGGAATAGGCGTGGGTGTAGGATCAGGGGTAGGAATGGGTTTTGGAGCTGTCTCGGTTACAGGTGCCAGTATATCTGCGTTCGCATTCTTGGCTGTGGAGAAACGAACTGTCTTTCCATCACTCGTACACTTGATATCGCCCTGCAAATCCGTACGATAAACCTTCACATCTGCATCACGCAGTCTGCTCAACGTGTCCTCGGCGGGATGCCCATAGCTGTTTCCTGTTCCTACAGAAATCACAGCATAGGCAGGCATGATCTCACGGAGGAATGGGTATGTAGTGGAAGTATCACTTCCGTGGTGACCCACTTTCAGCACGGTAGCAGACAAGTCGGCTTCGGAGTTTAGAATTGCCTGCTCTGCATCTCGTTCAGCATCACCGGTAAATAAGAACTTCGTTTCTCCGTAAGTTATCATCAGGACAATGGAAGTATCGTTTGTATCACTTCCACCGTTGACACCAAGAATTTGTATGCTCGCACCGCCAAGGGAATAAGTATCTCCAACGGAGGGGATTATAATACCTCCGCCGTTTTGATCTGCATACTTCTTAAAATCTTTGAAAGCATCACTATCATAGTTATTTGTAGCACAGAGGGTTAAGTCTGCATTTGCATAATGAAATGCGCCGGGAAGGCCACCAATATGATCTTCATGAGCATGGGTTCCTACAACAATATCAAGATGAGATGCACCAGCCTTTTTCAATACAGAGTAAATTGTATTGGAGTCTGTCTTGTTTCCACCATCAATGATCATATAATGACCATCACACTCTACTAATGCGGCATCTGCTTGTCCAACATCAATGAAATGGATACTGAATGTAGAGTTTTCCGGTATATATGAATGATCTGTGGCAGGTGCTGCGGTGGGCTCCGCGGTTGACCCTTTGGTTTGCTCTGCAGGTGGAACGGAACAATCCGATTGCTCAATTTCATCAGGCGTGTTTGCTTCCACATTTGAACTGGTTTGTGGGTTGCCTGACCCGGCAGGTTCACCAGTTTCTCCTCCGCATCGTGCCATGCTAAATAGACAGCATAGTACAAATATCATGATTACAAACCGCTTTTTCATAGGACACCTCACTTGTCTCCACATTTTGCTGGTAGATAGAAATTCCGTTATAGTACTATTTTTGATCAACCATCCGAAAACTGCCGCCGCGGTCAGCACAAAACCGCTCAACAGCATGGATATACACCATTGCGGGAAATACCAGCAGCACCCCGGAGGTTGTCGCAAACGGTGGTATGGTGTAGAATAAATCGTACATCCTGTCGTATGCAAAAATTGTCGGATATGGTCGACCGGGCTTTTTTATCATCAAAGAAGAAACCGAAGTGACCCAGGGACAATTTGACAAGATGATGATAACTGGCTGGAGCACTGGGGAGAGAAATCCCCTGCCGGCTGGATCCCTTGCGTTACAACCGACTGGCTGTTGGGCAAAAAATAATCCCCCTACGAAATGTAGGGGGATTTCACTATTGAAAGGAATTGCGGATGTTTATTCCTTATGGTCCTCCAGCCAGCGCAGGGCCATATACGCATATACGGCGCTGCCGCCGGGAAGAACGCTTTCATCGAACTTCGCCATGGGGTGGTGCTGGGGATAGCAATAGCCCTTTTCCGGCTGTCCGGCAGCCAGAGCCAGCATGACGGAGGGGACCTCCTGGCTGACATAGGCAAAATCCTCGGAACCAGCGGTCTTGGAGCCGCTTCCGCCGCCCATGGCATTCAGCTCCTCCACAGAAAACGCCTTCTCCGGTCCCAGAAGCTCTTTCGCATAGGTCTCGCAGCAGTGGGACAGTTCCTTGTCATTGACCAGCGTGGGGCAGCCGCTGCCGAAGGTCACGCCCGCCTCCGCCCGGAAGGCCTTGGCAGTACCCTCGGCGATCTCCGTCATCCGCTGCTTGATGAAGGCCCGTGTCTCCTCGTCAAAGGTGCGGATGCTGCCGCCCATGGTGACTGTGTCGGGAATCACATTGGCGGCGGTGCCGCCGTTCATGGTGCCAATGGTCAGAACCGCACGGTCTCCCAGCGCCAGTTCTCTGGCGTGGATCTCCTGGAGGGCGATGAGGATATGGGCGGCCGCCGTCAGGGGGTCCACGCCGGTGTTGGGCATGGAGCCATGGCATCCCTTCCCCTGGACCTTGATCTCAAAGTAATCTGCCGCCGGAGCGCTGACACCGGGTGCTGAGACGACTACCGTCCCCGCCGGGAACGGCATCCCGGCCATCACGTGGATCATCAGGGCGGCGTCCACCTTGGGATTTTCCAGCAGGCCCGCTTCGATCATATCGTGGGAACCCTCAAAAATCTCCTCAGCAGGCTGGAACATCAGCTTGACGGTACCCTCGATCTCGTCCTCATGGGCCTTCAGCAGCCGGGCGGCGCCCAGCAGCATGGCCGTATGCAGGTCGTGGCCGCAGGCGTGCATCCTGCCGTTTTGGGACGCGAACTCCACATCGGCCTCCTCCCGGATAGGCAGGGCATCCATGTCCGCCCGCAGCAGGAATACCTTTCCCGGCTTTCTGCCTCCCACCAGTGCCACAAGACCCGCCCTGCCGCAGTCCACAGGCTGGAGACCCATGTTCGTCAGTTCCCTTCGCACGAACGCAAGGGTCTCACCGATATCGAAGCCCGTCCCGGGGCTTTGGTGCAGCGTCCGCCGCTCTGACAGGACACGGTCCCGAATCTCTTCCGCTTCCCGCAGCAATTTTTCAGATGTCATACTCTGACCTCCCAGCAACGAAATAGAATCATTGGGATTAGTATATCACCATTGGACCCATACTTCCATGTTTTCGCAAAAATGCAGTTCCGAAAGCAAAAAATTCCCGAAACCTTACAGTTTCGGGAATTCATCTGTCAAGGGGCTTCATTCCGGATATTTTCGTTTCTTACCCCGAATCGAACCCACTGCGCCGGATTCCGGTTCGGGCTGGGTGCGAACTGAAAAGTTGGAGCCTCAAAACCGTTCGCCTTCCTCCCGCAGCCGGTGGTACTCTTTGTTCCCGCCGACGATATTTTTATGAAAATTTTAGGAAAACGAATTTTTATCATGGGCGGCATGTGCTATACTGAAGAAAAGAACAAAGGAAGTGAACGTGTGGATATCATTGTGCTGAAAGAGGAACACAGGGCTAGCTTTTCGCATTTGCTGCCGGAAGCGTTGGCACAGCAGCTGGGGGGACCGGGCACCTTTTCCTTGGGGCTTCTGGACCGGCGCGAGGATGGCTTCCATCCCGTCGGCATCCTGATGGCGCAGGTGGGCGAGAGCGACGTGGAGATCCTGTGGATCTATGTGGAGCCGGAGCTTAGGTTCCAAGGGGCCGGTACGCGGCTGCTCAGAAGCCTTATCAGCATTTTAAAGCGGGAAAAAACAGCCGGCACACTGGCGGCATTTCTGGACTCCAGAAGTGAGTATACGTATTTCTTTCTCTTCAACGACTTCGACATCATTACGGCCAGCCGGGAAAAGCTGTTTGAAACCACGGTGGGCGCCCTGGCGGAGGGCAAGCTGGGGAGCTTCACCGTTCCCCGGGGCGTGATCCCGTTCTCCCAAGTGCCCAATGTCTACCTGCGTGCCTTTAGTCAGAAAGCCCAGAAGCGGGGGGAGGACGCGCTGGTCAGCTTCCCGCTGCGGCGGGAGGACTATCTGCCCTGCAGCGTGGCAATGGTGGAGCACGAGGAGATCACCGGAGTGCTGCTTTTCGCCGAGGACGAGGGGCAGGAGGGTTTCTCTATGGTGTACCGCTATGTGCTGGCAGAGGATTCCCGCCGGGCGGCCGCCATGGCCTGCGCCAGCGTCCATGCCATGGCAAAGCAACACCCCTATGAAACCCCGGTGCGGCTGATGACGATGGACAAGATTTCCCAAATCATAGCCGGCACCTCCGCGTCCCCGGCCGAGGAGACCGAGCTTGTGGCGCTGACATATAAACTTGAAGGAGGGGATGGAGAATGACCGCACAGGAACGTTTGGAGAGAAGCCGGCAGGAACTGGAGGAGTATCGCCAGAACGTCCAACAGGATGAACGGATCGATATGGATTATTATCAGCAACGCCTGGGGCAAATGCGGCACATGCAGCAAAACCATCCGGAATTCGAGAACCTGGATCTGAGCCGCTACATGGGCATAGGAGGAGACACCGCCATTGCCCTCGTCATGGGTCAGCTCAATATCGAGGCCCGCATCCGCCGCCTGGAGGAGGAAGCCGCCCAGGAGCCCCAGGTTGTCGCTGTTCCCCTGGCGCAGATCGTCCAGCCTCCGGTTGAAACGCCCCCACCTCCGGAGGCGGCGCAGGCCGCCCCGCAGCAGCAGCTGAGCCGCTGGCAGCGCGTCAAAAACTGGTTCAAGCGCACCTTTTCCCGCAACCGTGAGGAGCCTTCCGCCGGAGGGCCGCCGCCTGAACCCGCGCCCGAGCCGGTACAGGTCCAGCGGGACTGCCGGACTGTGATCCCTGCCATTGAGGCCACCCCGGTCACCAGCCATGTGGGGGAGGTACAGCGCTTCCAGAAGGCAAACCCTGACGACCCGGGCCTCGCAACTCCCGAGGAAATGGAAGCGATGCGGTTGCACGGCGCCCGAACCGGCGTCGGAACTTTTATCGCCAAACGCGGCACTCCCACCTTGAGTCCCATTCAGACTCAGACCACAGAACTCTTTAATAATCTGCAAGCCAATGGGTTCGACTTTCAAACGGCGCTTTCCGGCATGAAAGAATTCAAGTTCAATGTGGGAAGTCTCAATGTCAACCAAGCCACAGTCGCTATGGTGGCGCGGACGATGAGAATGTGGGACGAATATCTGGAAAATGAGCATATTCAGGAATATATCACCATGATATATCAGAGCGTGGGAAAGGTTCTGATGGACAACGTAAAAAGTAATCGCGGAGAGAACGCCTTCCCTACCGCAGAGGAGTTTGACAACCACATTATGGAGATCCTGCCCACCCGCGGTCTGGAAACCTACCGCAGCCATTTCGCGCGCCGCGACATCTCTCCAGATAACAAGCGTTTTGCTATGGAGTGCAGTAAGCTTTTTGGCAAAATGGAGCGAGTGGAAGAATTATGCGCCAGCTGCAACGACCCTGAGACTGTGGCGCTGTTTCAGCCGGCGATCCAGCAGTACCGTATTTTAAAGCAGAAGATCAGTCAGATCGGCGCTCCCATGCGGGAACAGCGGCTCAGAGAGATGAAGAACCCTGCCCCGCCCCCCGCAGGCGGCGCGGCAACCTGAGCAAAAACAAACCCGCCCGGTTCGACAGTCCAGCTGTGTACACCGCTTGCTGAGATCACCTCGACCGGCGAAATTGAGCAGTCGTTC
>CAMCNO010000025.1 GCA_945876285.1 uncultured Clostridia bacterium
GCAGCAGCCGCTGGGAGTCCTCGTCGTCGATGGCGATGGCCATGTCGGTGTTCTTGACGTTGTGGATCCAGGGGATGTGCTTGTCGCCGATGCCCTCGATGCGGTGGCCGCCGAAGCCGTTGTTCAAAATGGTGGGGCACTGGAGAGCCTCGCCCACGCCCAGCTTCAGCTTGGGATACAGCTCCTTTAGGCGGTCACCGGTGGACATGGTGCCGGCAGAACCGGAGGTGAAGCAGGCGCCGGCAAAGCGGTCACCGGGGCGCTTGATGGCCTCGAACACGTCCGCCAGGGCGTTGCCGGTGACATTGTAGTGCCACAGGGGGTTGCCCATCTCCTCAAACTGGTTGAAGATCATGTACTGGGGGTCCTGCTTGAGTTCGTTGGTCTTGTCGAAGATCTCCTTGACGTTGGACTCGCAGCCGGGAGTGGCGATGACTTCGGCGCCGATCTCATGGAGCCAGTCAAAGCGCTCCTGGCTCATCTCAGCGGGCAGGATGGCAACGCCCTGGGCGCCCAGCAGCCGGGAGTTGAAGGCGCCGCCGCGGCAGTAGTTGCCGGTGGAGGGCCAGACGGCCTTGTGCTTATCGACGTCGAACTGGCCGGTCACCAGCCGGGGAGCCAGGCAGCCGAAGGAGGCGCCAACCTTGTGGCAGCCGGTGGGGAACCACTTGCCCACCATGGCTACGATGCGGCAGGGCACGCCGGTGAGCTCGGGGGGCAGCTCGATGTAGTTGGGCACCGCCTGGAACAGTCCGCCGGACTCCTTGGGCTCATTCTTCCAGGTGATGCGGAACAGGTTCAGGGGATTCACGTCCCACAATCCCACATTCTTCAGCTGATCCTGGATCTTGCCGGGGATGGTCTCAGGATGCTGCATCTGAGCGATGGTGGGGATGATGATGCCGTTTTCCTTGGCCTTTTTAATGTTGTGCTCCAGGCCCTGCTTATTGATGGACAGATCAATCATGTGCTTTACCCTCCTGTTGTTTTGTATCAATATAAGAATATAAGGTATACTTGGAGATCCCGAAATATTTGGCGATCTTATCGCCGGACTTGGTCACCAGGAACGCGCCGTTCTGGTTGAGGAACTGGATGGCCTTCACCTTGTCGTCCTTGTTCATCAGCGCCACCGGCTTCCCCACCAGGGCCACCGACTGCTGGATGAGGTCGTCCAGCAGGTCGTTGATGTTGACGATCTTCTCCGGCTCCGCCTGCTGGGGCTCCGGTGTGGAGATCAGCTCACGGACGGCGTCTTCCACGATCATCAGCTTGGAGATATCGTAGTTGATGGCCAGGATGGCAGAGACCTTTCCCTTGCTGTTGCGGATATATACCGTGGAGGATTTCAAAATCTTCCCGTCCGGGGTCTTCATCAGATAGCAAAGATGGTCCTTCGGCGACTGGTCGTTGTTCTCCAGCTGCTCCATGACCACGTTGGACGCACCGTCCCCTACCTTCCGCCCGGACACGTGGCCGTTGACGATAGCCACGATGGAGTGGTCAGGGTGTTTACTCAGATCGTGGATGACCACCTCACAGCCGCTTCCGAACTGGGCCGCGATGCCGACGGCCACCTGCCGCAGCATCTCTAATTTTCCGCTTTCCGTGGGCATTCCCTCCTTTTTTGGCATTTTCTTATGGAAACATTCCAATCCATCGTCCTTATCATATCATATTTTTCATAGAAATCAACCGTTTTTCAAAAAATTTTTTTGGTTTTCTAATTTTTTGTTTGACAAGTGGATTTCTTATGCTATGATAGGAATAGATATGGACCCCACAACACGAAAAAGCGTATCCGAATCACATAATTATGATGGAGGGCAGCGTTATGGATTTTGAAGCGATCAAGAGAGCAGCAGAGGGCTACAAGGCCGACATGTCCGCATTCCTGCGGGCCATGATCTCCCACCCCAGCGAGAGCTGTGAGGAAAAGGAAGTCGTCATGTGCATCAAGGCCGAGATGGAGAAGCTGGGCTTCGACAAGGTCGAGATCGACGGCCTGGGCAACGTCATCGGCTGGATGGGCGAGGGCGACAAGATCATCGCCATTGACTCCCACATCGACACCGTGGGCATCGGCAACATCAACAACTGGGAAGCTGACCCCTACCAGGGCTATGAGACCGAGGACATCATCTTCGGCCGCGGCGGCTCCGACCAGGAGGGCGGCATGGCCTCCGCCGTGTACGGCGCCAAGATCATGAAGGACATGGGCCTCATTCCCGAGGGCTATAAGATCATGGTGGTCGGCTCCGTCCAGGAAGAGGACTGCGACGGCATGTGCTGGCAGTACATCGTCAACAAGTATTTCGACGGCCCCGAGGACGCCCGCAGCAAGATCGAGTTCGTTATCTCCACCGAGCCCACCGACGGCGGCATCTACCGCGGACACCGCGGCCGCATGGAGATCCGCGTGGACGTGAAGGGCATCTCCTGCCACGGCTCCGCTCCCGAGCGCGGCGACAACGCCATTTATAAGATGGCTGACATTCTCCAGGACGTCCGCGCCCTGAACGAGAACGGCGACGGCCCCTCCAACGAGGTCAAGGGCCTGGTGAAGATGCTGAATCCCGAATTCAACCCCGAGCATTACGAGGACGCCCAGTTCCTGGGCCGGGGCACCTGCACCACCTCCCAGATCTTCTACACCTCTCCTTCCCGCTGCGCCGTGGCGGATAGCTGCGCCATCTCCATCGACCGCCGCATGACTGCCGGCGAGACCTGGGATTCCTGCCTGAAGGAGATCGAGGACCTGCCCTCCGTCCAGAAGTACAAGGACGATGTGAAGGTCAGCATGTACATGTACGACCGTCCCGCCTGGACCGGCACCGTCTATGAGACCGAGTGCTTCTTCCCCACCTGGATCAACAAGGAGAGCGCCGCTCACGTCCAGGCTCTCATCGACGCCCATCACGCCCTTTGGGGCGACAAGCGCATCGGCCACGCCGACGCCGACCCCAAGAAGGACGCCATGCACCTGCGTGACGGCCGGCCCCTGACCGACAAGTGGACCTTCTCCACCAACTGCGTGTCCATCCAGGGCCGTTACGGCATCCCCTGCGTGGGCTTCGGCCCCGGCGCCGAGTCCCAGGCTCATGCCCCCAACGAGATCACCTGGAAGCAGGACCTGGTCACCTGCGCCGCCCTGTACGCCGCCGTTCCCGGCCTGTACAAACCCGAGAACAAGACCGCTGACGTCACCGAGTTCCGTCAGAGCCTGACCAATAACGACATTAAATAATCACGGATATTGCGATAAAGGAGAAAAAGATTATGTCTAAGACCATCGAGCTTGCCAAGCATCTGGAAAAGCTGCATACCAACAATATGTACAAGTCCGACTTCTACTGGACCTGGGACAAGACCGACGAAGAGCTGGACGCCATCTTCACCGTGGCCGACGCCCTGCGTGACCTGCGCGAGCGCAATAAGTCCACCCGGATCTTTGACTCCGGCCTGGGCATCTCCATCTTCCGCGACAACTCCACCCGCACCCGCTTCTCCTTCGCCTCCGCCTGCAACCTGCTGGGCCTGACCGTCCAGGACCTGGACGAGAAGAAGTCCCAGATCGCCCACGGCGAGACCGTCCGTGAGACCGCCAACATGGTGTCCTTCATGGCCGACGTCATCGGCATCCGTGACGATATGTTCATTGGCGAGGGCCACAAGTACCAGAAGACCTTCATGGACGCCGTGAAGGAAGGCTACCGCGACGGCATCCTGGAGCAGCAGCCCACTCTGGTGAACCTGCAGTGCGACGTGGACCACCCCACCCAGTGCATGGCCGACATGCTGCACATTATCCATGAGTTCGGCGGCGTGGAGAACCTGAAGGGCAAGAAGATTGCCATGACCTGGGCCTACTCCCCCAGCTACGGCAAACCCCTGTCCGTGCCCCAGGGCGTCATCGGCCTGATGACCCGCTTCGGCATGGATGTTGTCCTGGCCCATCCCGAAGGCTATGACGTGATGCCCGAGGTGGAGGAGATCGCCCGCAAGAACGCTGCCGCTACCGGCGGTTCCTATAAGAAGGTCGCCACCATGGAAGAGGCCTTCCAGGACGCCGACATCGTGTATCCCAAGAGCTGGGCTCCCTTCGCCGCCATGGAGCAGCGCACCAAGCTGTACCAGGCCGGCGACCAGGCTGGTATCGACGCGCTGGAGAAGCAGCTGCTGGCCCAGAACGCCCTGCACAAGGATTGGACCTGCTCCGAGGAGATGATGGCCAAGACCAAGAACGGCAAGGCCCTGTACCTGCACTGCCTGCCCGCCGACATCACCGGCCTGAGCTGCCCCGAGGGCGAGGTCGACAACTCCGTGTTCGACCGCTATCTGGTGCCCCTGTACAAGGAGGCCAGCTACAAGCCCTACATCATCGCCGCTATGATCATGATGAGCAAGGTGAAGGACCCCGTGGCCGCGCTGATGGCTCTGGACCAGGGCGGAAAGCGGAAGATCTTCTGATCATTCAAAGCTCCATTATGGCGGGAATGTGGTCTCATATTCCCGCCATAATTACCTAAAAACGAAAAGAAAGGGATACACCTATCATGGGTAAACGTATCGTTATCGCCCTGGGCGGCAACGCTCTGGGCAAAAACCTGCCTGAGCAGATGGTCGCCGTGAAGCACACGGCCAAGGCCATCGTGGACTTGATTGAAGAAGGCCATCAGGTGGTGGTGGCCCACGGCAACGGCCCCCAGGTGGGCATGATCAACATCGCCATGACCACCCTGTCCCGTGAGGACCCCACCCATCCCATGGCTCCCATGTCGGTCTGCACCGCCATGAGCCAGGGCTATATCGGCTATGACCTGCAGAACTCCCTCCGGGAGGAGCTGCTGAACCGGGGGATGCACAAGCCTGTGGCCACCATCCTGACCCAGGTGGAAGTGGACCCCAACGACCCCGCTTTCCAGAATCCCACCAAGCCCATCGGCACCTTTATGACCGAGGCCGAGGCGGAGGAAATGCGCCGACGCGGCAACGCCGTCATGGAGGATGCGGGCCGGGGCTGGCGCCGCTGTGTGGCCTCTCCCCTGCCCAAGTCCATCGTGGAGATCGAGACTGTCCGGGCCCTGATGGACGCCGGCCAGGTGGTCGTCGCCTGCGGCGGCGGCGGCATTCCGGTCTACAAGACCGAGGGCAACCACCTGAAGGGCGCCGGTGCTGTCATCGACAAGGATTTTGCCTCCGAGCTGCTGGCTGAGGAGCTGGATGCGGATGCCCTCATCATCCTTACCGCCGTGGAGAAGGTCGCCATCAACTTCGGCAAGCCCGACCAGAAATGGCTGGACCGTCTGACTCCCGAGGATGCCCGGAAGTACGAGGCTGAGGGCCAGTTCGCTCCCGGCAGCATGCTGCCCAAGGTCCAGGCGGCGGTGAAATTCGCCGAGTCCAAGCCCGGCCGCACGGCCCTCATCACCCTGTTGGAGAAGGCCAAGGACGGCATCGCCGGAAAGACCGGCACCTCCATTGCCCAGTAAACTTTCGAAAAGGAGAGCGGAAAACCGCTCTCCTTTTTTGTATATTTGTGGAAACTACACACGTCCGGCCACGGAAAGACACCGAAATTTCTTTTCTAAAGTTTTCACAAAATGTAAAATTTCTGTTGAATTTTTAAGGGGGAGGCTGTATGATGGCAGTAGGTAACAAATTTCTTACCGAGTCAAACCACAAATTCATTTATTAAGGAGGACTTTCAGAATGAAGAAGTTTCTTGCACTGCTTCTGTCCCTGGTCATGGTCCTGAGCCTGGCTGCCTGCGGCAGCGAAAAGGCATCGGAACCCGCCAAGACGGACGACTCCGCCAAGACCGAGGAACCCGCCGCCGAGCCCGCTGCTGACATCAAGGTCGGTTTCATCTGCCTGCATGACGAAAACTCCACCTATGACCTCAACTTCATCAACGGCGCCAAGACCGCCTGCGAGAACCTGGGCATCACCGATTACGTGATCAAGACCAACGTTCCCGAGGGCCAGGAGTGCTATGACACCGCCGCCGAGTTGGCGGATGACGGCTGCGACATCATCTTTGCCGACAGCTTCGGCCACGAGGACTACATGATCCAGGCCGCCAAGGAGTTCCCCAACGTTCAGTTCTGCCACTCCACCGGCACCAAGGCCCACACCGAGGGCCTGAGCAACTACCACAACGCCTTTGCCTCCATCTATGAGGGCCGTTATCTGGCTGGTATCGCCGCCGGTATGAAGCTCAACGAGATGATCGCCGCCGGTGACTTCACCGCGGATCAGGCCAAGATCGGCTATGTCGGCGCTTATACCTACGCCGAGGTGGTCTCCGGTTACACCTCCTTCTTCCTGGGCGCCCGCTCCGTCTGCCCCACCGCCACCATGGAAGTGACCTTCACCGGTTCCTGGTATGATGAGACCGCCGAGAAGGAAGGCGCTCAGAAGCTCATCAACAACGGCTGCAAGCTCATCAGCCAGCACGCCGACTCCATGGGTGCCCCCACCGCCTGCGAGCTGGCCGGCATCCCTGACGTCTCCTACAACGGCTCCACCGAGAGCGCCTGCCCCAACACCTACATCATCTCCTCCCGTATCGACTGGGCTCCCTATTATGAGTATGCCATCTCTGCCGTTATGAACGGTGAGACCATCGATACCGACTGGACCGGCACCCTGGCCACCGGCTCTGTGGTCCTCACCGACCTGAATGAGAACGTGGCGGCCGAGGGCACTGCTGACGCCATCAAGGAGGCCACCTCTCAGCTGGAGGCCGGCACTCTGCACGTCTTTGACACCTCCACCTTCACCGTGGGCGGCGCCGCTCTGGACAGCTATCAGGCTGACGTGGACACCGATGCCAACTACACCCCCGACACCGAGGTCATCTCCGACGGCTACTTCCACGAGTCCGAGTATCGTTCCGCTCCTTACTTCGACCTGCGGATCGACGGCATCACCCTGCTGGACGAGGCCTACTAAGCGCTTCCTATAAATCCCCTTCTGGAACACGCAAACCCCTGCCCGGCATCAGGCGCCGGGCAGGGGTCTTTTTCCAAAAGCGCCTCGGAAATCTGGTTTACAATGCAAGCCCGTTATGATAGAATAAAGTGTACTGATATTTGCCCATACCTTGGGAGATCGGCTTCCCGGGTCCTTCTCCCTCAAAGAAAGGATGACAGCCTTGGAACCTGTTAGAAACGCCATCAAAATGGAGCACATCACCAAGCGCTTCGGCAGTGTTGTGGCCAACCATGACATCAATCTCGAGCTCCACAAGGGCGAGATCCTGTCCTTGCTGGGCGAGAACGGCAGTGGAAAGACCACACTGATGAATATGCTCTCCGGCATCTATTACTCGGATGAAGGACAGATCTACGTCAATGATCAGCCAGTCACCATCTCCTCTCCCAAGGACGCTTTTGACCTGGGCATCGGGATGATTCACCAGCATTTCAAGTTGGTGGATGTTTTTACTGCCACGGAAAACATCGTTCTGGGTCTGAAGGATGAAGGCAGGCTGGACTTGAAAAAGGCCCGCCATAAGATTCAGGAGATCTGCGATAAATACGGGTTTGAGATCGATCTCGACCGAAAGATCTACGAGATGTCGGTCTCTCAGAAGCAGACGGTGGAGATCGTCAAGGTCCTCTACCGGGGCGCGGAGATCCTGATCCTGGATGAGCCCACCGCCGTCCTGACGCCCCAGGAGACGGATAAGCTCTTCACCGTCATGCGCAACATGAAGGCCGACGGAAAATCCCTGATCATCATCACCCATAAGCTCCACGAGGTGCTGGAGGTCTCTGATCGGGTGGCGGTCCTGCGCAAGGGCGAATACATCGGCGATGTGCTGACCAAGGACGCCAGCCAGCAGTCTTTGACAGACATGATGGTGGGCCACGCTGTCAGCCTGAACATCAACCGGCCCGAGCCGGTCAACGTCGCGCCTCGCCTGGTAGTGGAGGGCCTGACGGTATACGATGAGCTGGGTGTCAAGCGCCTCAGTGACGTCAGCTTCACCGCCAACGCCGGTGAGATCCTGGGCATTGCCGGCATCGCCGGTTCCGGCCAGCGGGAGCTGCTGGAGGCCATCTCCGGCCTCTACCCCATCTCCGAAGGAAGCATCCGCTTCTATGATCCCCAGGGCGGCGAGGGGCAGCCAGGCAAGGAATTGGTGGGCCTGGACCCCATGGCCATCCGAAGGTGCGGCGTCTCTATGGCCTTTGTGCCGGAGGACCGGCTGGGCATGGGCCTGGTGGGCTCCATGGGCATGACCGGCAACATGATGCTGCGCTCCTGGCGGAAGGGAAAGGGCATCTTTTTGAACCGCAAGGACCCGGAGGAAATGGCCAATCATATCTGGAAGGAACTGGACGTTGTCACACCCAGCACCTCCTTCCCGGTGCGGCGAATGTCCGGCGGCAATGTCCAGAAGGTCCTGGTGGGCCGCGAGATCGCCCAGGACCCGGCCGTGCTGATGACGGCTTACGCCGTCCGCGGTCTGGACATCAATACCTCTTACACAATTTACAATCTGCTGACCGAGGAGAAAATGAAGGGCGTGGCCGTCATTTACGTAGGCGAGGATCTGGACGTGCTGCTGGAGCTGTGCGACCGTATCCTGGTACTCTGCGGCGGCCAGGTCTCCGGCATCCTGGATGCCCGGACGACCGACAAACGAGAAGTTGGCACGCTGATGACCAATATGGGAGGAGACAGCATCGATGAATAAGACATTGAAGTTCCACATCTCCAAACGCGCCTCCCTCCCCTGGTACAAGTCCTGGGCCATCCGGGGCATCGCCATTCTGGCGGCGCTGGTCGTCTGTGCCATTGTCACCATGCTCATGACCGGCGAAAACCCCATCAGCATCTACAGCACGATCTTCTACGGCGCCTTTGGCACCACCCGGCGGAGCTGGGTCACCATTCAGGAGTTGGCCGTTCTGCTGGGTATCTCCCTGGCAGTGACCCCCGCTTTCAAAATGCGCTTTTGGAACATCGGCGCCGAGGGCCAGGTCCTGATCGGCGGCCTCGCCACCACCGCCTGCATGATCTGCCTGGCAGACAAATTGCCCAATTCCATGGTAATCGTCTGCATGATCATCGCCAGCATTCTCGCGGGTGCTTTCTGGGGCTTCCTCCCCGCCTTCTTCAAGGCCAAATGGAACACCAACGAGACGCTGTTCACCCTGATGATGAACTACATCGCCACACAATTGGCGGCCTATTTCATCATCGTGTGGGAGGTGCCCAAGGGCGCCGGCAAGATCGGCATCATCAACCAGAGCACGGAGATCGGCTGGCTGCCCCAGCTGGGCAACCAGTATCTGCTGAGCATCCTGGTGGTGGCCCTGCTGACGGGCGTCATGTACATCTACCTGAACTACAGCAAACACGGCTACGAGATCGCCGTTGTCGGTGAGAGCCAGCGCACGGCCAGTTACGCGGGCATCAAGGTGGAGCGGGTCATCATCCGCACCATGGTGCTCTCCGGCGCGGTCTGCGGCCTGATGGGTCTGCTGCTGGTGGGCGGCATCAACCACACTCTGACCACCACCGTGGTGGATGGCCGGGGCTTTACCGCCGTCATGGTATCCTGGATGGCAAAGTTCAATCCCATCGCCATGATCTTCACCAGCCTCCTGCTGGTATTCCTCAGCCGGGGCGCCAGTGAGATCTCCAGCGTCTTTGGGCTGAACCACTCCTTTGCCGACATCCTGACTGGTATCATCCTCTTCTTCATCATCGGCAGTGAGTTCTTCATCACTTATGAGATCAGTGTGCAGAGATCTGCCGGAAAGGAGGCCTGAGCGATGTTTGATCTGGTATCGTTTATTCCCCGTGCCGTAATGCAGGGTATCCCGCTGCTGTATGGCAGTACCGGCGAGATCCTGACGGAAAAATCCGGCAACTTGAATCTGGGCATTCCCGGCGTGATGTATGTGGGCGGTATCTGCGGCGTTATCGGTGCGTTCTTCTATGAGCAGGCCGTCTCCGCCGCGGAGATGAATGGCTTCTTGGCCATCGGCATCCCCATGCTCTGCTCTTTGCTGGGTTCCCTTCTGATGGGCCTTTTGTACAGCGTGCTGACTATCACGCTGCGGGCCAACCAAAACGTCACCGGCCTTGCCCTGACCACCTTCGGCGTGGGCGTTGGCAACTTCTTCGGCGGCTCCCTCATTAAGCTCACCGGCAGTGAGGTGCCCTCCATCGCTCTCTCCGCCACCAGCGCTTACTTCAGCAAATCCCTGCCCTTCGCGGGCAGCCTGGGCTGGTTTGGGCAGGTCTTCCTCTCCTATGGTTTCCTGGCCTATCTGGCGGTCATTGTCGCCATCGTGGCCTCTTATGTTCTCAACCATACGCGGGTGGGCCTGCATCTGCGGTCCGTGGGCGAAAGCCCCGCCACCGCCGACGCGGCTGGCATCAGCGTGACCCGCTACAAATACCTAGCCACCTGCATTGGCAGTATGATCGCGGGTCTGGGCGGCCTCTACTACGTGATGGACTACGCCTGCGGCGTCTGGTCCAACAACGCCTTCGGCG
This sequence comes from uncultured Clostridia bacterium, assembly GCA_945876285.1. GTDB lineage: Bacteria > Bacillota > Clostridia > Oscillospirales > Oscillospiraceae > Oscillibacter. The sequence continues at coordinate 10,525 of CAMCNO010000025.1, forward strand.
ACCGCGGTTGGCTGGCCATCGCCCTGGTGATCTTCACCATCTGGCGTCCCAATGTCAGCATCCTGGCCTCCATCCTCTTCGGCGGCTTCTATATCCTGTACCTGTATATCCCCTCGGGACTGAACCTCTCCGTCAAGGAGCTGTACAAGATGATCCCCTATGTGGTGACGCTGGTGGTGCTCATCATCGTCTCCATGCGCAAGAAGCGCGAGGACCAGCCCCCTGCGAGCCTGGGCCTCCCCTATTTCCGAGAGGAACGCTGAATCGCTTCAAGAGCCGCTGCAAAAGCAGCGGCTCTTTCTTTCCTTTTCCCCTCCACACAAGCGCACGCGCCGCTGAGATCACAGCGGCGCGTATTTGTCACGTAAAAAGATCGTTAAAAATTCACGGTTTGTTTTCAAATTATCCAAATTTTCGCGCAATTGTCTGTGGTATGGTAAGGACACCAAATTTGAGTTCAAAGTAGGTGATCCTTTGTCCCTGCGTGATGCAGCCCGCCGCTTTCCTTGGCGTGATCTGAAATACCTTTTATGGCTGCCGGCTTATCTGCTGAGCTATCTGGTACTGGAGCGGATCGTGGACCCCAGCCGCGCTTACTGGGCCACCCAGACGGCGCTGGACAGCTGCATCCCCTTCTGTGAGTGGTTTATCATCCCCTACTGCCTGTGGTATCCATTGCTGGTGGCAGTGGGCCTCTACCTGCTCTTTCGGGACAGCAACAGCTTTCGGCGCTACATGCGCTTTCTGGCAGTGACCTTTTTTCTCAGCGCTCTCATCTGGTTTCTGGTGCCCAATGGGCAGGACCTGCGCCCATTGGCCATGCCACGAGACAACTTTCTTACCCGCTGGGTATCAGCGATCTACGCCGCGGACACCAACACCAACGTGTTCCCCTCCGTCCATGTGGTGGGTTCGGTGGCCGCCGCCTGGGCGGTCTGGGAGTGCCGCTCCCTGCGGAAGCACCCCGTTCTCTGCTGGGGCGTTACCCTGCTGGCGGGGCTGATCTGCATCTCCACTTTGTTCATCAAGCAGCACGCGGTGCTGGATGTAGTCAGCGGCACCGCTTTGGCCCTGCTGGTTGGCATCCCCGTATATTACTGGAAGCCGGTTTCCCAGCGGCGTTTTTGGCCCTTGAGAGGTTTGAAATAAATGAGCCCCTTGCAGTCTTAATGGCTGCAAAGGGCTTTTTTCACAGAATAGGCACGCACAATTCGCAGCGGTGGTCCTCCACTATCTGCTTTGCGTACCGCTCCATCACCGGACGGGAAATATCCGGCACATATCCGTGCTTCTCCAATACTGCAAAGCACTCCGTCCAGGCCCGCTGAACAACCTCCTGGGTATGCTCCAATAAAAAGGTTACATACCTTCCGCCATCCAAGGTCCGGCTTTCCACACCATCCCAGTCCTCTTCCCTGCTGGTATCACGGACAAGACACACATCGTACCGGCAGTCCTCTGCCTTCGTCACGCGGGGATCGTCCAGCGGAACAGCGATAATCGCCCCGCTGCCGCCATCCAGTCCATGGTCTTTAAGCCATGCCTTGAAAGTCTCCATCAGTACGGCGTTCTCCGGTCCATAAGGGCCTGTCCGCCTCATATACAGGACCGGGGTTTCCTCCCGCATTTCGATGTAAAAATTCATGTGGCTTCCCTCCCAATTTCATGTTTATGAAGGAAGCATATCTTGTATTAAAATGATTTTCAAGAACAATTTGAAAAGGGCAGGCCTCTCCGGGCCTGCCCTTTTTTCATTTGACCTTACTGCAATCCCTGATGGCATTTTGCCGCCACCAGGATGTTCTCCATCAGCATGGCCCGTGTCATGGGACCCACGCCGCCGGGAACAGGGGTGATGTAGGACGCCTTGGGCTCCACGGCGGCGAAATCCACATCGCCGCAGAGCTTGCCGTTCTCGTCTCGGTTCATGGCCACATCGATGACCACTGCGCCGTCCTTCACCATATCGGCGGTGACGAAGCGGGTCTTGCCGATAGCAGACACCAGAATGTCCGCTTGCCGGGTGAACTCCTCCAGGCGCTCCGTTTTGGAGTGACAGACCGTCACGGTGCCGTCCGCCTGGGTCAGCAGCATCGCCATGGGCTTGCCCACGATGTTGCTCCGGCCCAGCACCACGCAGTTTTTGCCCCGCACCGAGATGTCATAGGCCCGGAGCATCTCCATGACGCCGGCGGGGGTACAGGGCAGGAACACCGGCTCCCCAATGGACATCCGCCCCACGTTGAAGGGGTGGAAGCAGTCCACATCCTTATCCGGGGCGATGGCGTTGATGACCGCTTCCTCGTCCAGTCCTTTCGGCAGCGGCAACTGGCACAGGATGCCGTCCACCGCCGGGTCTGCGTTCAGCTCCCGGACCAGCGCCAGCAGCTCTTCCTGGCTGGTCTCCGCGGGCAGTCTGTGAGAAAAGCTCTGGATACCGCACTCTGTACAGTCCTTTTCCTTGCCATTGACATAGACCTTGCTGGCGGGGTCCTCCCCCACCAGAATGACTGCCAGACCGGGCTGGCGGGGCAGCTTCGCCGCCTCCTCCCGGACCCGGGCCTTCACCTGGGCTGCCAGGGCCTTGCCGTCAATCCTTACCGCCATTGTTTTCGCCCTCCGTTTCCACATCTTCTGCCAAAGAAGTCTCCTCTGCCAGAATTTCCTCCAGCGATGCATTCTCCACAGTCTCAGCAGTTTCAGCGGCAGTCGCCGCGGCCACTTGGTTCACCAGCAGGCCGTCGGCAGTGTGTTTTTTGATTTTGATATTGTAGAACAGCATCACTGCCGCCACGACGACCATCACCATGCTCAATGCCTGGGATACCCGGATGGGCTGGCCCATGAAGGTCCAGTCAAACAGGTACAAGCTGTCGGTCCGCAGGCCCTCCACCCAGGAGCGGCCCAGGCCGTACCACAGGAAGTAAAACCAGGTATTCTCCCCGTCAAACCGGCGGCCCTTGGTGATGACGAACAGCATCAGCAGCAGTCCCACCAGGTTCCACAGGCTCTCATAGAGGAACGTGGGATGCACCTCGATATACTGGCTGGCACTGACCCACAGCCGCATCCGCCAGGGCAGCTCAGTCAGGCCGCCGAAGGCTTCCCGGTTGATGAAGTTCGCCCACCGGCCGATGATCTGGCCCAGCAGCAAGCCCATGGCGGCCAGGTCCGTCATGGCCGCAAACCGCAGTTTCTTCACCTTTGTGAAAATCAGTACCACGATCACGCCGGCGATGACCGTGCCGTAAATGGCAAGGCCGCCGTCCCAGATGGCGATGATGCGGCCCCAGTCCAGACTGCCGTCGGCGTTGCGGTACAGGTCCAGGTAAAAGATGACATAGTAAATGCGGGAGCCCAGGATGCAGCAGGGCACCGCCCACAGCACCAGGTCCAGCACATTGTCCTCGGTGAGGCCAAAGCGCTTGGCCTGCTTCATACACAGGAACAGTCCGGCCAGCATGGCGCAGGCCAGGATGATCCCGTACCAATACACACCGTGTCCAATGTGGATGGCGATGGGGTCAGGGTTGAATTCCCAGTCGCCGAACAGACCGGGAAAGCTGATGGGCATATCCTTTAACGCAGTCAAAACAAGATTCTTCCTTTCTTTCTAAAACACGCTGTTGCTGGGGGGAATCGTTTACCGGGGTACGATCTCGCTGAGGACACACTGCTCCTCCGTGATGTTCTCCCGCAGGAAATTCTGAATATCTTCCTTGGTGACCTCATCAAACACCTGGGGGAACCGGAAGGGGTCATAGCCGTTGAAATAGCCCTCCGTCAGGGAGACGGCGATGTTCTCAAAGGAGTTCAGCCCCCGCAGGTTGGCGCCAAAGGCGGCTTTCCGTACCTGCTGGTAAAACTCCTCGTCGATGCCCTCTTTCACCAGCCGTTCCGCCTCTTTCAATATCTCCCCTCTCACCTTCCGTGCATCCTTGCTGTCGCCGCCGGCGTAGAGGTAGGCCACACCGGGCATCATCTCAAAGGAGCCGCCGAAGCTGGTGTTGATAAGCCCCTCGTCATAGAGCCGCAGGTACAGGGGGCTGGAATCCCCCAGCAGGATGTCGCAGGCCAGGTCGCCGATGACGGCGGTGCGGAGGTAGTCCGTTTCCCCGGCAGGCTTGCACTTGAAGCCGGTGAGGAACTGGGGGCAGGAGACTTCCATGGCAAGGCTGGTCTCTTTCTCCGCCACCTCCGGCGGCTCCGTGCCGTGGTCCCGGGGGATGACCGGGCCGCCCTCCCGGGGCAGCACCCGACGGGCCAAATCCACCACATGGATGGGATCCACGTCGCCCACAACAGTCAGCACCATGTTGGACGGGGTGTAAAACGCCTTGTGGCAGTCGTACAGGGTCTCCGCCGTGATGTGGGAAATGCTCTCCACCGTTCCGGCGATGGAGGTTCTGGCGGTGCTGTTCTTGTACAGTGCCCGCATCATACGGACGTAGATCTGCCAGTCGGGGTTGTCCTCCACCATGCGAATCTCCTGACCGATGATGCCCTGCTCCTTGGCAACGCTCTCCTCGGTGAAATAGGGAATGGACACGAAGGACAGCAAAATCTCCAGGTTTTCCTCAAAATGGTCGGTGGAATCGAAATAATAGCCGGTCATAGCGTTGGAGGTAAAGGCGTTGGGCTCCGCGCCGTTCTTTGCCAGCTCCTGAAGGGCGTTGCCCTCCTTGGTATCGAACATCTTGTGCTCCAGATAGTGGGCAATGCCCGCCGGGGTGTCCAGCCACTGGCCGTTCAGGCAGAAGCGGGTGTCCATGCCGCCGTAGCGGGTGGCGAAAAAGGCGTATTTCTTGGCGTAGCCGGGCTTGGGCACAACATAAATCTGCAGGCCGTTGGGCAGGGTCTCCCGGTAGACGGACTCCCCCAGCCGCTCGTAAAAGCTCTGCTTCATTCCGCCTCCTCCTTTCCCCGCAGGAAGTACACCGTATCCAGCTCCACGGACTTCATGGCGTTGAAGATGCGCTCCGGCGTCACGTTCCGCACCTGCTCCGCCAGCTCCTCCGGCGTCTCGGACTGTCCGGTGGCCGCCTGACCCAGGTAGAAGTTCTCCAGCTTCCCCTGGGAGTCACCCATGGAGGCGTAGGCATTCAGCAGAGTACTCCGGGCGCCGTCCAGCTCCCAGTCCTCCAGGTCGCCGTTTCGCACGGCGTCCAACTGGGCCATGATCTCGTCATAGGCCTTCTGGTAGTTCTCAAATTCGATGCCGGAGGACACCGTGATGATGCCCTTCTGGCGGTGGTACAGTGAGGAGGCGTAGTAGCACAGGGACAGCTTCTCCCGCACGTTCAAAAACAGCTTGGAATTGCTGCTGCCGCCGAACAGGGTGTTGCCCATCAGCAGGGCGGCGGTGTCGTCGCTGCGGCAGGCGAAGCCCATGCCCAGCTTGCCCTGGGTCACGTCCAGCTCCTCCGTCACCCGCAGGACCTCCTGCCGGGCGGGGTGGGTCTGGGCCGGGAAGGTCTCCCGGATATTCTCCCGGGGGAGGGTTGCAAAGGCGGACAGCAGGGCGTCCTCCACCCGCCGCCGGTCGGCGCTGCCGCTGTAAAACAACTCCAGCCGGGAGGCACCGATGAGCTTTCCGTACTGGGCATACAGCTTCCGAAGCTGCAGCCGCTCCGCGTCCTCCTCACTGCCAAGCCTTGGGATGCCGTAGGCCTCCCCAGCGCACATCTCCCGCAGCAGGCGGCTGTCGGCATAGTCCCGCTTGTCGTTGATGATGCTGCGGATGGCGTCGATGAGGTTGGTCTTTTCGCTCTCAAAATAGGCGGGCACAAACCGCCCCCGCTCCGTGGCAGGGTCGCATACCAGCTCGCCCAGCAGTTCCGCCACCGGCTCCAAGAGCCGTTCTCCACCGGGGACAAAGCTGTCATCGATAAAGCTGGCCACAAAGCCCACGCACTGGCTCTCGCCCTTTTTCCGCACCGTGTAGTCGATGCGTGCGCCGTACAGCTTGTCCAGCCGGGCAGCCAGGGCTCCCATATCGGGATAGGTGACGGTGCCCCGCCGCAGTACGGCGGGCAGCAGCGCATAGGCGGAAGCCGTCTCCTCCGCCAGCGGCGTCACGAACTGGGCCGACAACAGGCTGGTCTTGAACTTTCTCGCCGGCAAACAGGTGAGATATACCCCGTCCGCCAGTTGTTTTCTGGTCACTTCCAAGGTCTCACTCCTTCTGTGTATGACAATACATCGTATATTATAGTATAACTCCCCCCTTATTTCAAATTCTTTTTCCATATAAAAACAAGGCTGCCGAAGCAGCCCTGTTTTACCGCAGTATCCGCAGGAAATTCTCTCTCGCGACCATTTCCCGCTCTTTTTCATTCATTCCCAGCTTCTCCAGCCAGTAGAACAAATTGTGGATTTGAGAGCAGTTCTCCAATCCCTCGGCACCTTCGTTGCCGGGGCCGAAGTACTCACAGAAGTCAAAGCCGCAGGCCACGTGCTCCACGCCCATGACCTCCGCCATGTGAGCGGCGTGGCGGGCCAGCATCTCCGCCGTCTGCCGTTCCCGGTCCGCGTGGACGAAAGCGTGGTGGACGTTCACTCCCACGACGCCGCCGCTGTCCCGGATGGCCCGGAGCTGGTCGTCAGTCAGGTTCCGCCGCACGTCGCACAGCGCCCGGCAGTTGGAGTGGGAGGCCACCACAGGCCCCTCCGCCGTTTTCATCACATCCCAAAAGCCGCCGTCGTTCAGGTGGGAGACGTCCATCACGATGCTCCGCTCCCCCATCCTGCGGACGGCCCGCCGTCCCAGCTCCGTCAGGCCGGAGTACGGGTCTCCCCCAGCGCCTGTGGCCAGGAGGTTCTCCCCGTTCCAGGTCAGCATCCCCAGCCGGACACCCAGGTCGGCGTAGCGGTCAATGCCGCTCAGGTCATCCCCGATGGCGTCCATGCCCTCCACGGTCAGGAAGGCGTACTTCTTCCCCGCCGCTTTGGCCCGCTCCGCCTCTCCGGCGGTGCGGACCAGCTCCAGCCACGGGCACTCCGCCAGCTCCGCCTTCATACACAGCAGCATGATGTCCGTCCGCTCCCGGTGGCCCTTCGCCTCCGGTACGTTCTTCCAGAAGTCCTGAGCGCTGACCCACAGCGCCAGCGCCAGTCCTTCCACACCGCCCGCTTCCAGATTGCGCAGGTGGCGCCGCTCCAGCACACGCTTTTCCCCCGCCAGACGACCGCGGGTCACGTCGTACAGCAGGTCGGAATGTCCGTCAAAAACCATGGAAAACTCCTTTTCGCGTTTAAGCTCCCAGCAGGCCTCCTACCAGGATGCCCAGGTAAGTACCGATCACATAGCCAAAGGTGCCCACCAGCATGACCGGCCCCACCAGGGTGCTCCAACCCTGGGAGATGGCCATGCCGGCGGCGGTGGTAGGCCCGCCGATGTTGGCGTTGGAGGCCAGGATGATGTCCTCCAGGTCGAAGTGCAGCAGCTTGCCGCCCACGAAGCAGAACAGCATGTTCACGATGACCATAATGCCGGTGAAAGCCAGCAGCAGCGGCGTCTCCGTCAGGATCTTGGAGATGGAGGCCGGCACACCGATGACGAACAGGAACAGGTAAATGAGGTAGGTGCCGATCTCCTGGGAGCCGCTGAGCTTTGCCACCTGCTTTTCGCCAAAGGTGGCGCAGGCCATGGAAACGGTCGTGATCCATACATATTCACTGCCAAAGAAGGTATGCAGCATATGGAGCACCACGCCGGTATCGGGGATCAGTCCGCCGATAAAGGCCGCGATGAGCTTGGCCGCGAACACCACCAAAACAGCGTAGGCAAAATTCATGGCGATGTCCTTCAGGGAGATATCCTTCCGGCTCCAGTAGGCCGCCGCCTGCGTCTGGGCGCCGGACAGGTCGCCGCTCTCGGCGATGGCGTCAATGTGGGGATGGGAATAGTGCTTCCGGAAGAACTTCATGCCCGCGATAAAAATGAGGCCAAAGAAGTACAGGGCCATCAGAAGATTGTCCGCCACCGTGGCGGCCGCCTTGATCTCGCCCACCTCGAACTCCGAGGCCAGGGCGGCAAAGTTGACACCGCCGCCGATGTAAGACCCGGTCATCATGGCCGCAACGCCCTCCAGTCCGGGGATGAAGGGATGCAACAGCTTGTAAGCGAGAAACGCGCCCGCCACGGTACCGGCGGCGCCGATGAGGAAAATGACCATCATCCGCCCGGTCTCTTTCCAGATTTTTTTCATATTGCACTGGAGGAGCAGCAGCGGAATGCCCATGGGCACCGCGTAGACCCAGACAATTTCGTCATACAGCACGCAGCTGGTTGGGATGATCGCCAGGTTGGACGCCGCCAGGGCAATGAGCAGCGCGATGATAGCACCCGAAATTTTGGATGCCCACACATATTTCTGCTCCAGCCAGATGGCAAGAGCCACGGACGCCACCATCAAAGCCAGCAGCGCCCAGGTATCATCGGCGGCAATGAGGCTCTCCCGCCCCAGCTGCGCCAGAAAAAAGTCTGCAAACATACGGTTTCCTCCATTTTCCACATCAGCCGCCGTCGGCGGCGTTTGCACCAGTATATCCCACCCCGCCGTTCCACGCAAGTACGGCCCGGAAAATTCAGCGAAAGCCTGTCTTTTTCCCCTCTTTTCCCTGCCGCAAAAAAATCTTTGATTCCCACAAAATTTCTTTCCATTTTTCCCTTGACTTTTCCCCCGAATTCCTGTAAACTATTTTTCGTTGTAAAGGCCTATAACTTTACAGGAAGGGGCGATCTCTTGAAAAATCAGACGTACCGTATGACTATGCTCTTCGATTTTTACGGAGAACTCCTGACCGACCGGCAGAAGGAATTTTTCGACCTCTACTATAACGAGGATCTGTCTCTGGCGGAGATCGCGGAAAACGCGGGCATCTCCCGGCAGGGCGTCCGGGACGTGATCGTCCGTGCGGAGGCCGCCATGCAGGAGGTCGAGGACAAGACCGGTATCATCAAGCGGTTCGAGGCCCAGCGTCCCCATCTGGACGCCATCGAGGAGGCCGCTGAACAGATCAGAACCATTAATTACCGCCAGTTTGAGGACAGCCGGCTCACAGAGCTGGCAGACCGCATCACGGCGGAGACCAGCGCCTTAAAGGATTAAGTATGGCATTTGAAGGACTCACTGAAAAACTGAACGCCACATTCAAGCGCCTGCGGGGCAAGGGCCGCCTGACGGAAAACGACGTCAAAGAGGCCATGCGGGAGGTCCGCCTTGCCCTGCTGGAGGCCGACGTGGGCTACAAGGTGGTCAAGGACTTCGTGTCCACTGTCACCGAGCGGGCTATCGGCACCGACGTGCTGGACAGCCTGACCCCCGCCCAGCAGGTCATCAAGATCGTCAACGAGGAGCTGACGAACCTAATGGGCGGCGGCACCGCCAAGCTCACCATGGCAAACAACGGCCCCACGGTGGTCATGATGGTGGGCCTCCAGGGCGCCGGTAAGACCACCACCACCGCCAAGCTGGCAGGCCTGATGCGGAAGCAGTACACGAAGCGCCCCCTGCTGGCGGCCTGCGACGTGTACCGTCCCGCCGCCATCGAGCAGCTGAAAGTCGTGGGCGGCCAGCTGGACCTGCCTGTTTTTGAGCAGGGCCAGGGCGACCCCGTCACGATTGCACAGAACGCTATCCGCCACGCCCGGGACTACGGCAGCGACATGGTGTTCCTGGATACCGCCGGCCGTCTCCATGTGGATGAGACATTGATGGACGAGCTGAAGCGGATGAAGGCCGCCGTAAAGCCCAATGAGATCCTGCTGGTCGTGGACGCCATGACCGGTCAGGATGCGGTGAATGCCGCCAGCGCCTTTGACGAGGCCCTGGGCATCGACGGCGTGGTCCTCACCAAGCTGGACGGCGACGCCAGAGGCGGCGCGGCCCTCACCATCCGGGCGGCCACCGGCAAGCCCATCAAGTTCGTGGGCACCGGCGAGAAGCTGGATATGATCGAGCCCTTCCACCCCGACCGCATGGCCTCCCGTATTCTGGGCATGGGCGACATGCTGTCCTTCATCGAAAAGGCCCAGGCCAATTACGATGAAAAGCAGGCCGCCAAGCTGGAGGAAAAGCTGCGGAAAAACCGCTTCACTCTCCAGGACTATTACGACCAGCTTCAGCAGCTCCGGGGCATGGGCGACCTGAGCCAGCTGGCGGGCATGATGCCCGGCAACCTGGGCCGTCAGCTCCAGGGCGCCACCATCGACGAGAAAGCCCTGGCCCACACTGAGGCCATCATCCTCTCCATGACTCCGCTGGAGCGGGAGAATCCCCAGATCCTGAATGCCAGCCGGAAGCGCCGCATCGCCGCCGGCTGCGGCCTGGAGGTCGTGGAGGTCAACCGCCTCTTGAAGCAGTTCGACATGATGCAGCAGCTCACCAAGCAGATGAGCAAAGGCCGGATGCCCGGTATGCCGGGCGGCCGGATGCACGGCTTTGGCCGGAAAAAGCGTTTCAAATAACCGTATATAAGTGCACCCGCATTTATAGATATCAAACAATTCATTTTACTTTTGGAGGTACAAATCATGGTTAAGATCAGACTGCGCCGCATGGGCGCCAAGAAGGCTCCCTTCTACCGCGTTGTGGTGGCCGATTCCCGTTTCCCCCGCGACGGCCGCTTCATCGAGGAGATCGGCACTTACAATCCCTGCGTTGCTCCCGCCGAGATCAAGATTGACACGGACCGCGCTCAGGCCTGGATCAAGTCCGGTGCCCAGCCCACCGACACTGTCAGAGCTCTGCTGAAAAAAGTGGAAGTCCTCTGATCCGGAGGTCGGATCATGAAAGACTTGCTGCTCTATATCGCCAGAAACCTTGTGGATGATCCCGATGCCGTCTCCGTCACGGAGATCCAGGGCGATCAGGAACTGACGTTGGAGCTGCGCGTCGCCCCCGACGACATGGGCAAGGTCATCGGCCGCCAGGGCCGCATCGCCAAGGAGATCCGGACGGTGGTCCGCTCCTACGCCCAGCGCACCGGCGTGAAGGTTTCCGTGGACATTGTAGACTAATACGTCCAGAGAGGAGGAGCTTCGGCTCCTCTTCTTTTGTTTCCGGTCACCGTCCGGAACGGAAATGCACCCCTTGCCAGTTCCGGCAAAACAGTCTATACTATGCGTATCAATAGATAAGGAGCCAATTTCCATGAAACTGGAAACCATCAAGCTGGGCCGCATCGTCAACGCCCACGGCATCCGGGGCGAAGTCCGGGTGCAGCCCGAAGGGCCGGACCCTGCCCTGCTGACCCGCTTCAAGACCTTCTATATCGACGGCCAGCCCATCATCCCCACCGCCAACCATGTCCACAAGGGTGTGGTGCTGATGAAATTCCCCGGAGTGGAGGATATGGACGCCGCTCTGGCCCTGAAGGGCAAGGACCTGTATATCCGCCGTGCCGACGCTCACCTGAAGCCCGGCGAGTTCTTCGACCAGGAGCTGCTGGGGGTGGAGGTCTTTGACTGCGCCACCGGCGCCCGGCTGGGCGAGGTGACGGCGGTGGAAAACTACCCTGCCCACCAGGTCTACACCGTCAAAGGCGAAAAGGAATACCTCATTCCCGCCGTGAAGGGTGCGTTCATCGAATCCGTGGACATCGACGCCAACCGTATGGAGGTCCACGTCTGGGAAGGGATGGCGACGGATGAACATTGACATCATGACTCTGTTCCCCGACTCGGTGGACGCCATGCTCCATGTCAGCATCCTGGGCCGGGCCATCGAGCGGGGCTATATCTCCATCCGCTCCCATCAAATCCGGGAGTACACCACCAACAAGCAGATGCAGGTGGACGACTACCCTTATGGCGGGGGCCGGGGTGCCGTCATGCAGGCGGACCCCCTGTACCGCTGCTGGGCCCACATCGTGGAGACCTACGGCCCCGGCCGCACCATCTTTATGTCCCCCTGCGGCCGCACCTTCAACCAGCAGGTTGCCCGGGAACTGAAAGAGAACTACGACCACCTCATCCTGGTCTGCGGCCACTATGAGGGCATTGACCAGCGGTTTATCGACGAGTGCGTGGACGAGGAGATCTCCATGGGCGACTTCGTCCTCACCGGCGGCGAAATTCCCGCCATGGCAGTGGCGGACGCGGTGTGCCGCATGGTCCCCGGCGTCCTCCCCGACGCCGAGTGCTTCGAGGAGGAATCCCACTGGAATGGCCTTTTGGAGTATCCCCAGTACTCCCGCCCCGCCGAGTGGCACGGACGGCAGGTCCCCGAAATCCTCCTCTCCGGCGACCACGGCAAGGTAGCCGCCTGGCGGAAAAAGGAGAGCTACAAGCGCACCATGCGCCGCCGCCCGGATATGTTCGCCAAATTCGACGAATCCCAGCTCACCACAAAAGCAGAGAAAAAAGTCCTCCAGCAGGCCAAGGATGAACTGGCACAGGAGGATTCCGAAAAAGCGGAGGCATGAAATGAAAAATCGCCGCCGGGTCATTCTGACCGTCTGCGCCGTCCTGCTGCTTCTGTCAGCAGCCGCAGTCTGCCTGCCATTTGCCCGAAAGATCGACGCCACCCTCACCGCCACGGAGTACCGCTTTGATGACCCGGACTATGCCGTGGAACATACCGTCACCATCCGGGGCTACGATACCCGTAACCTGCTGGGCCGCGGAAACTTCAAGGGTACCTTTGCCGTCAGCGGCTGGGAGACCGCCCGGGAAGGCTGGACGGCCTACGTCCAATTTCCCATCCGTTCAGACAGTTATTTCAACATGAATTTCAACGATCCCAGCGGTCAGGCGATCACCCGGAATACCTTTTCCATGTTGGCAGACCGGGACTGGACCCACTTTGCCGGACTGATTCTGGAATCCGCTGAACACAGCGACGGCACCGTCACCGGCAGCTTTGACCCGGGAACCGGCCGTTTTCTTGTCAGCGGCCCTCCTGACCGTACCGCCGCTCTGGCTCTGGCATCGGAGCTGGCAAAAGGCACCTCCCTGGAACCCATCTTTCACAAATAAAAAACAGGCGCGAAACGCGCCTGTTTTTTAATTTCTGGAACATTTCTCCGCGTCGATGGCCAGCACCAGCATCAGTACGCACAATGCGTTCCCCGGGTCCGCCACGTCAATGACATAGGTGTCCGTCCAGTTGAGCAGTTCTTTGGTGATGCGGGCCACCGGAGCGCCGCAGGGCTCCGTCACGGCATAGTCCCACTCCATAAAGCTGCCCTCCACCTGCCAGCCGTTGCAGTCGATGTCGAACCGGGGCGCAAAGAAGGTAAACTCCTTCTGGATACAGCCCACATAGTTCTCTCCGACATACATCTCAAACTTAGGCAGGAACGTGAGCACCCGTTCCTGGACGGTGCCGATGTGCTCTCCCACGCTGTTCAGGATGTGGAGACAGTGACCCCAGGAGAGCTTGCCCTCCACGGTGTAGACCACATTCCCTGCCTCATCGTAAATATCATAACTGTCAAACCAGGAAAAGAACCTCTGCTTAAAAATCAGTCTCATTTTCGTATCTCCTGTGCGCCGCCGCTTGCCAGTTTATATTTCGATTCCCTCCGGTCCGCTGCGGAAACTCTTTTCAAAATAAATGGTCATGGCCTGAGCCAGATATGCCGTGTCCTTCGCTCCCGCCACCTCATAGGCCGCGTGCATGGCAAGCTGCGGCAATCCGATGTCCACGCTGTGGACGGACAGGTGGGCGGTGCTGATGTTGCCCAGGGTGGACCCGCCGGGCAGGTCGGCCCGGTTGCTGTACCGCTGCACCGGCACCCCGGCCTCCCGGCACACCTGGCGGAACACGGCGTCGGACACCGCATCGGTGGTATACCGCTGGGCGGCGTTGTACTTCAGCACCACGCCGCCGTTCAGCACCGGAAACTCCCTGCCGTCGGCGTACTCCGGATGGTTGGGGTGAATGGCATGGGCATTGTCCGCCGACACCAGGAAGCTGTTGGCGACAGCCGCCCTGTATTCCTCTTCTGTCCGCCCCATGGCGTTACTGACGCGCCGCAGCACATCTGTCAGGAAAGTAGAGTCCGCCCCCTGCCGGGTGCCGCTTCCCACCTCCTCGTTGTGGAACACCGCCAGCATCGGGACGCTTTCGCCGTCCTTGGCCGTCAGAAAGCCCTCCAGACAGCCAAACACACATTGTAGGTCATCCAGCCGGGGCGACGCCACGAATTCCTCTGCCGCGCCGGTCAGCGTAGCCGCCTGCCGGGGATACAGGAACAGGTCTGTGGAGATCAGATCCTCCTCCGCAGCCCCCGCTTCTTCCGCGATGAGCCGCCGGAATCCTCCCGGCTCCTTGCCCATACCGAACAGGGGCAGCATATCCACGTTCGCTTTCAGGGCGGTGCCTTTGTTAACCTCCCGATCCATGTGGATGGCTACGCTGGGGATGACCAGCAGGTCCCGGTCCACATTCACCAGCCGGGCCGCCAGACGCCCCTCCTCCCGGACTACCACCCGGCCTGCCACGGACAGGGGGCGGTCCAGCCAGGAGCGCATCACCATGCCGCCGTAAGGCTCCACGCTGAGCCGCAGGCAGCCTCCGGCGGAGGGGACCTCCGCTGTCTCCCGCACCTTGAAGGTGGGAGAATCACTGTGCCCCGCGGCGATCATAAAGCCCCGGAAGTCCCGCCGGGGAATGCAGAAGGCGATAACACTGGCTCCGCCCCGCAGGACGAAGTACCGCCCGCCCTCCGTGAGCTGCCACGGTTCTCCCTCATACAGCCGGGTATATCCCGCCTGCAAAAGCGCCTCCGCCACATTGGCAGCCGCATGATAGCAGCTGGGGCTGGCATCCAGAAATGCCAGCAGCCGCTGGGTGATCTCCTGTTCCATAGTCATCCTCCTGTTCCGATGATCGTTTCATACTGAGCGTATTATACCACACCCCAGCAAATCTTCAACCTCGCAAAAAGGAGCGGGCCATCGGCCCGCTCCCCGTTATCGATTGGAAATATCCCGGCAGGTGGACCGTTCCACCAGTGCCGGCGTCAGCAGCCGCTGGGTGAATTCCGTCCCATCTCCGCTCTCGATCAGCTCTATCAGAAGCCGCACGCCGGAGCGGGCCAGAGCGTCCGGCCGCTGGGAGAACGTCGTCAGCCTGATTTTGGGCAGAGCGGCGTAGTCGATGTCATCGAAGCCCAGCAAGGAAAGCTGTTCCGGGATGGCAATGCCCAACTCGTCGGCAGCCTGCATGGCACCCAGCGCCACCAGATCGGAGGCTGCGAACACCGCCGTCTGGGAAAACGGCTTCAAAAACAGCTCCTGCGCCATCCGGTAGCCCGCCGCCGTGGTGGAATGGCTCTCCCGGTTCCCGATGGACTCCACCTCCATCCCCAGCTCCGCGGCCATCTCCCGGAAGCCCCGGTGGCGCAGATGATGGGTCCGGCTGCCCTCCCGGACGCCCAGATAGACCACCTTCCGGTGACCCAGGCCGTACAGATACTGGGCCGCCATCCGGCCGCCCACGTAGTTGTCGATGCTGACGGAGTTGATGCGCCGGGAAGAGGACGCCCGGGCAAAAGCCCCCAGCAGCACGGTAGGCACCGCCGACTGATACTGCTCCAGCAGGTCCATGGCGCTGTTGCTGGCACTTGACAGCAGGATTCCGTCCACCCGCTGGCCGATAAGGAAGTCGAACAGCCCCTCGATCCGGCCGTCTCCCGGCTGCCCGTTGCAGAGCATGACCTGATAGCCCAACTGGGCGGCATAGGTCTCGATATGGAGAGCCAGAGCCGCGTGGATAGGTCCCGAAATATCGGGCAACACCACACCAATGACATGGGTGCGGCTGGAGCTCAGGCTCCGGGCCAGCAGGTTGGTGCGGTAGCCCTCCTTCCTGCAAAGCTCCATAATGCGCTCCCGGGTCTCCCCGTTGATCTCCGGTGCGTTATTCAGCGCCCGGGAGACTGTCGTTACGGAAACACCCGCCATCCGGGCGATGTCCTTGATGGTCACACGCTGCACAGGCATTTCCTCCCTTTCCGTCAATGACGTGTTTTTGCACAGTTTATTGGTAACGTTTGCATGAATTTGCGGTATCAAGGCCGCACGTATCCGCCCTAAATCCTGTCATTTAACGGGTTTACTCTCAAAACTCAGAAGAAAACCTTGATATTTCACGAAAAAATAACTGAAGCAAAACATCGGTACCGTTTTCTTCGCCTTTATTATAACAAATACTTCTGCCGGAAGACATTATGCAACATAGCCAAAATATACTTATCATTATAGTGTCTAATGTTAAAAATGCAAAACATATCTTGACAATCCTCGGCTTTCAATGATAAGGTAATCCCAGAAAACCGAAAACGTTTGCATAACTTCCCTAAACTCAGGATGCGTTTTCTGTATGAAATCTAGGAAAGAGAGAGGGTGCCTCCACGCAATGAAGCAAAACGAGCAAAGCTACTCCAAGTCCAAACGGCTGAAGAACCAGATCAAGGCAGTGGTGACTAATCCGTACAACGTGATCGTACTGA
>CAMCNO010000026.1 GCA_945876285.1 uncultured Clostridia bacterium
ATAATGGCCTCCCGGCCCTCGTGGTGTTCATCACAGTAAAAGCAGCCCATTGGTAGTTTCCTCCTGTTTATGTTGGTACTCTTACGATAAACCCGGCGGCGGATTTCGTCAACTGAAAATTCCGCCGCCGGGCTTCCTTTATTTGCAGAACAGGGGCAGCGCCTTTTTGATGAATTCCACGCAGCCGTCCTCGCCCAGCGCGTCGGAGTCCAGGCTCAGGTCGTAGCCGGAGGCGTCCCGCCACTCCTCGCCGGTGTAGTAGCGGTAGTAGGCGGAGCGGCGTTTGTCCTCCACCCGGATGTGCTTGGACACCTCCCGCTGGCTCCAGGCCAGGGAGTAGGACGCCACCCGCTCCTGCCGGGCCTCGATGGGGGCGTGGATGAACACCCGGAGGACATTGGGGCGATCCGCCAGCAGGTAGTTGGCGCAGCGGCCCAGAATGATGCAGCTCTCCGTATCCGCCAGCTCCTTGATGATTTTCGCCTGGAAGCTGAACAGATTCCGGGTGGACACATAGTCGTCGCTGTCCGGCGGCAGAATCTCACCGGTGTAGACCTTTTCGGCGGCGGAGAGCATCTCCTTCAATCCGATGCGCTCGTCGGCGGCGCCGAACAGCCGCTCGTGGATGCCGCTGACCTCCGAGGCTTTGCGCAGCAGGTCCCGGTCATAGTAGGGAATGCCCAGAGCGTCGGACAGCTTTCGGGTGATGTTGTGGCCGCCGCTGCCGGTCTCCCGGGCCACGGTGATGACGAATTTCTCCATTTCGTTCTCCTCCTTACGCGCCCAGATAGGCCTTGCGGACCCGGTCGTCGGCGGCCAGGTCGGCGGCGCGGCCCTCCATGGAAATGGTGCCGGTCTCCAGCACGTAGGCCCGGTCGCTGACCGCCAGGGCCATTTTGGCGTTCTGCTCCACCAGCAATATGGTGATACCGCTCCTGTGCAGCTCCTCGATGATGGCGAAGATCTCCTTGACCAGCAGAGGGCTGAGGCCCATGGAGGGCTCATCCATCAGCACGATCTTCGGGTCCGTCATCAGCGCCCGGCCGGTGGCCAGCATCTGCTGCTCGCCGCCGGAGAGGGTGCCCGCCAGCTGCTTATACCGCTCCTTCAACCGGGGGAAGTGGGCGTAGACCTTCTCCAGATTCTCAGAGACCTTCTTTTGGTCCTTCAGGATGTAAGCGCCCATGCGGAGGTTCTCCTCCACGGTCATGCGGGCGAATACATGGCGGCCCTCCGGCACGTGGGCCAGTCCTAAATTGATAATGGTATTGGCCGGGACCTTCTGCAGATCCTTGCCGTCCAGCGTGATGGAGCCGGAGGCGGCGTGCAGCAGGCCGGAGATGGTGTGCAGCGTCGTGGTCTTTCCCGCGCCGTTGGCGCCGATCAGGGACACCAGCTCGCCGTCGCCGACGGTCAGGGAGATGCCCTTCAGGGCGTGGATAGCCCCGTAAAAGACGTTCAGGTCTTTGATTTCCAGCATGATGTTCCCCCCTTACTCGCCTAAGTAGGCCGCGATGACCTTGGGATTGTTGGCGATTTCCTCCGGCAGGCCGGATGCGATGGTCTGGCCGTAGTCGATGACCTGGATGCGCTCGCAGACGTTCATCACCAGGGACATATCGTGCTCAATGAGCAGGATGGCCACGCCGAATCGGTCCCGGATGGTGTTGATGCACTCCAGCAGTTCCGCCGTCTCCGTGGGGTTCATGCCCGCGGCGGGCTCATCCAGCAGCAGCACCTTCATGTCCGTCGCCAACGCCCGGGCGATCTCCAGCTTCCGCTGCTGGCCGTAGGGCAGGCTGGAGGCCAGGATGTCAGCCTTGTCCTCCAGGTGGCAGATGGCCAGCAGGTCCATGGCCTTCTCCGTCATTTCCTTTTCCGTTTTCCAGAACTTCGGCGTGCGCAGGGTGGCGTCCAGCAGGTTATAGGAAATATCCTTGGTGAATGCCGCCTTCACATTGTCGATGACGGACATCTGCTTGAACAGCCGGATGTTCTGGAAGGTCCGGGCCACGCCCGCCGCCACGAACTGGTGGGGCTTTTTGCCGTTCAGGGGCACACCGTTTAAGAGGACGGTGCCCTCCGTGGGGACGTAAACGCCGGTGAGGAGGTTGAAGACCGTGGTCTTGCCCGCGCCGTTGGGGCCGATGAGGCCCACCAGCTCGCCCTGGTAAATCCGGATGTTGAAATCCTGGACGGCCTTCAGGCCGCCGAAGGTGATGCCCAGCTTCTTTGTCTCCAGAACGGGTGTCTTTACCGCTTCAGACATGAGCGCCAGCCTCCTTTCTCTCCGCCTTTTCGGCGGCTTTTCTGGCCCGGGACGCCTTCAAATCGGCGGGCAGGTTCCGCAGGGAGAACTCGTAGGCGCCGAAGATGCCCTTGGGCCGGAACACGATGATGATAATGAGCAGGATGGCGTAGACCAGCATGGGATACTGGAACACGCCCTGGACGGAGGCGGGCAGCAGCGCCACCCAGGCGCCGTTTTTGATCTGGTAGTTCACCAGGAACATGACCACTGCCGCCACCACGGAGCCGGTGAGGGAGCCCATGCCGCCCAGCACCACCATGACCACGATGAACGTGGAGTTCAGGATGCCGCCGTTGGTGAAGGCAAAGGAGGAGGTGGAGAGCGTCGCGTTGGCGCAGGCGTACAGCGCGCCGGCCACGCCGGCAAAGAACGCGGAGTAGGCGAAGGTCATCACCTTATAAAAAGAGGTGTTGATGCCGGAGGCGGAGGCCGCGATCTCGTCGTCCCGGATGGCCCGGATGCAGCGGCCGTACTTGGAGCGGATGAACATGAACATCATGGTCATGCAGACGATGGTGGTCAGAAGCGCCACCCAAAGGAACGTCACCTTGCTCTTGGAGCCGAAGCCCAGTCCGTTCTTATAGAGAGACGCGGAGGCGGAGCCCAGGGCCAGGCCGTCCTGGCCGCAGAAGGGCAGGTTGTTGATGATGTTCACGATGATCATGCCGAAGCCCAGGGTGATGATGGCCAGATAGTCGCCCTTCAGCCGCAGGGCGGGAATGCCCACCAGCAATCCCACCAGCGCGGACAGGACACCCGCCGCCAGGATGCAGGCGAAGATGATGACGAGGTAAACGGGGTCGTTGGCGTTCTTGAACACCTCAGAGCGCTCACAGGCCAGGCTCAGCAGCGCCGCCGTATAGGCGCCGATGGCCATGAAGCCGCAGTGGCCCAGGGAGAGCTGGCCCAGGAAGCCCAGCACCAGGTTCAGCGACGCCGCCAGAATGATGAGGTAGCAGCACTGCCACAGGCAGGGAGCGATCACCAGCTTAAAGGAGCCGCTGCCGCCATAGGCGGCGGTCAACATCTGAAAGGCGGCGAACAGCACCACGATGACGACGGTATTGAGCAGGTAGCCCTGCATGGTCTTGTTCTGTTTCATACCTTCTCACCCACATTCTTGCCCAGGATGCCGGCGGGCTTGAGCACCAGCACCACAATCAAAATCAGGAACACGAAGGCGTCCGCCATGCTGGAGGAGACGTAGCTGGTGGTAAAGGATTCCACCAGTCCGATGACGATGCCGCCCAGCACCGCGCCGGGGATGATGCCGATGCCGCCCAGCACGGCGGAGACGAAGGCCTTCAGGCCCAGCAGAGAGCCCATGGTGGTGTAAATTTTCGGATACTGAGCCATGTACATCAGCGCCGCCACGGCCGCCAGGCCGGAGCCGATGGCAAAGGTCGCCAGAATGGTGTGGTTGACGTTGATGCCCATGAGGGTGGCGGCCTCCTTATCCTCGGAGACGCAGCGCATGGCCCGGCCCAGCTTCGTCCGCTGGGTGAACTGGAACAGCACCACCATGACGATGGCGCTGATGACGATGGTCAGCAGCGTGGTGTACTCCAGCGTCACGCCCGCGAAGGAGATGCCGCCGGCGGTGAAGATCTGGCTGGCGACCTTGGGGTTGGGGCCGATGGCCGGAATGGCCTGGGCCAGATTCTCCAGCAGGAGGCTCATGGCGATGGCGGTGATGAGGGCGGTCATCTTGGTGCCCTTTTTCCGCACAGGGCGGTAGGCGATCAGCTCCGTGCCCATGCCCACCAGCGCGCACACGGCGATGGCGGCGATGACGGCAGCCCAGGCGGGCAGCCCCAGGGCCAGAACGGCGGGAACAGTGAAAATCATGGTATAGCCGCCCACCATGATGAAGTCACCGTGGGCGAAGTTGATGAGGCGGATGATGCCGTAGACCATGGTGTAGCCCAACGCCACCAGGGCGTAGATGCTGCCCAGCCGCAGGCCCACGAACAAGGTCTGGATAAAGGTACTCACGCGGGTTCTCCCCTTTCTTTCTAAAAAACGCGGCAGGGAAGGCCCCCGCAGGAGGCCTCCCCTGCCGCATTGCAGAGTCTGTCAGATCAGATTATGCCTGGGGCAGCTCCGTCACGACGTCCAGCAGCTTGGACACCACGGCGGGCTTGCCGTCGGCGCCGGTGCCGGCCTCAAAGGCGATGATGGAAGCGCCCTTGACGGGGGTGCCGGTCTCATCCAGAGAGTAAGTACCGGTGATGCAGTCGTAGACCACACCGTCAGCGGCCAGGGTATCCCGGACCTCCACGGGGTCGGCGGAGCCGGCGGCCTCAATGGCGGCCTTGTACATCATCACGCAGTCATAAGCCAGAGCGGCGAAGGCGCTGGGGGTGTTGCCGTACTTGGCCTCATAGGCGGAGACGAAAGCCACGCTCTTTTCAGAGGTGTCAGCGGGGTCGTAGTGGTTGGTCCAGTACACGTTGTTGAAAGCGGTGAGGTCGGCGCCGTCCACCACGTAGTCGGGGGTGGTGTCGTAGCCGTCAGCGCCCATGATGACGCCGGTGTAGCCAGCGGCACGGGCCTGGGTGACCAGATAGGGACCGATGACGTCATAGTAGAAGGGAGCATACACGAACTGCACGCCGGCGTTCACCATGGCGGCAAACTGGTTGGTGTAGTCCTGCACGTCCATGGAAGCGGTGGACTCCACGGCGGCGACTTCCACGCCGTAGGTCTCGCAGGCGGCGGAGAAGGAGTCATACAGGCCCTTGGAGTAGGTATCAGCGGCGCAGTATACCATGCCCACCTTGTCGTAACCAGCCTGTTTGGCGTAGGCGGCGGCGATGGCGCCCTGGAAGCTGTCGGCGTAGCAGGAACGGAAGACGAAGTCATCCTCGGTGGTGATGGAGTCGGCGGTGGAGGTGGGAGTGATGAGGCAGACCTCCTCCTCGTTGGCGGCGCCGGTGATGGCGCTGGTGCAGCCAGAGGTGACGGAGCCCACGATCAGGCCCACGCCCTGGGACACCAGAGAGTTGAAGGCGTTCAGGCACTCGGTGGGGTCATACTGGTCATCGGCGTTGATGATCTCCAGCTGACGGCCCAGCAGGCCGCCGGCGGCGTTGATCTCCTCCACAGCCAGAGCCGCGCCGGTGGTGACGGCGGTGCCGTAGGCGGCCAGGTTGCCGGTATTGGGGGAGATGGTGCCGATGAGGATGGGCTCGCCGCTGCTCTCAGCAGGGGCGGCGGACTCACCATCGACGGCAGGTGCGCTGCTTTCACCGCTGCCACCGCAGGCGGTCAAGGACGCGGCCAGAGACAGGGCCAGCAGAATGCTCAGCAGGCGTTTTCTTTTCATAACGATTCCTCCTTAAAACACGCTGTTTTCTTCTGAAAAACGAAGAAAGCGCGTGGATGGAAAACATCCACGCGCCTTTGCGTTGCAATCATCATACGAGGGTTTTCGCCGTTTGTCAATCACGATAAACCCACAAAAAAAGCAGTTTTCTCCACCTTGATTTCGTCACATGAAACATATTTGTGGCACTTATGCGGTTTTGTCAATCCATTTTTTCATTCCGGCGGACACCCCCTTTCCCCTTTCGCATACGCCGGGAAAGGAGGGGCTTTCTGGTTCCGATGTGTGAACCTTCCTGCCCAGGCGGCACAGATTTTTCTTGCCCTGGGCCCTCTCCGCCTCTATAATAAACATGTAGAACGAAGACCAGTCACAAGGAGGGGACACTTTGCATAACCGCTACGAAAAGATCTTCCCCGGCACCATCGTGGCCTCCGTCCTGCTGATGCTCCTGGGCGTCGCGCTGGACGATCCCGCCAACATCCTGCCGGGCCTTTACCACATCGTCACCATGCAGGACCTGCTCATCACCGACTATGTGTACATCGCCGGGGTAGGCGCCACCCTCATCAACTCCGGCCTGGTGACCATCATCTCCATCCTCATCATCAAGCTCGCCGGGGACCCCTTCAACGGCTTTACCATGGTGGAGATGGGCTTGATGGCAGGCTTTTCCCTGTTCGGCAAAAACGTGCTGAACATCTGGCCCATCATTCTGGGCACCTGGCTGTACGCCAAATACCAGAAGGAGCCCTTCGCGAAGTACGCCTCCGTGGGCTTGCTGGCCACGTCCCTCGCCCCGCTGGTGAGCTACATGGCGCTGGGCAGCATCCACGCCAGCATCCCCCTGGGCATCCTGACCGGCGTCATCATCGGCTTCGTGCTGCCCTCCCTGTCAGCCTACACCTACAAAATTCAGAACGGCATGAACCTCTACAACATGGGCTTCGCCTGCGGCCTGTTCGCCATGATGATCGTGCCCATCCTCACCGCCTTCGGCGACCACCCGGATTCCGCGCTGTACTGGGCGGAGGGCTACAACCGCACCTTCGCCATCGTGCTGGTGGTGCTGTGCGCCACCTCCATCCTCACGGGCCTGTTCGGCACGGGAGTTCCCCCCTGGGCGGTGTGGGCGGGCTACCGCCGCCTGCTGTCCACCACCGGCCGTGCCCCCAGCGACTACCTGCGTATGTTCGGCGCCGGGCCGGTATTCATCAACATGGGCGTTAACGGCCTCATCGCCATGCTGTACATCTTTGCCGTGGGCGGCGACCTGAACGGCCCCACACTGGGCGGTATTTTTACCATCATGGGCTTCTCCGCCTTCGGCAAGCACGCCCTCAACATCCTGCCGGTGATGGTGGGCATCGCCCTGGGTGCCTACGGGATGCACTACACGCCGGACTATCCCTCCCTCCAGCTGGCGGGGCTGTTCGGCACCACCCTGGCCCCCGTCGCGGGCCACTTCGGCTGGCCCTACGGCATCCTGGCGGGCTTCATCCACTCCGCCCTGGTCCTCCAGACCGGCGGCCCGGTGGCGGGACTGAACCTCTACAACAACGGCTTCTCCGGCGGCCTTATCGCCATCGTCCTCTACCCCACCATCACCGCCATCGCCCGGCACCGCCGGCCCAAGCTGCGGGACGAGGACTACTACGACCTGTTCGAGGAGAGCGAGCCTATCGACACCTCCCGCTGGCGCACTCACAGCAAGGACCACTCTCCCAGTGACGGTCCGGCCCCGGAGCACATTCATACCAGTATCTTCCCCGAAATGCCGGAGGACGAGGACGATTACTCCGAGACCCACTGAAAAACAAAGCAAATCCGCCAAAAAACCGCCGCTTTTCGCGGCGGTTTTTTTCTGACACACGGCTTCATTTGTCGGTTGTGCCCGCATACCAACGGGCGTATGATAAATTGATACGAGTATCTCCAAACAGAGAGGAGCTTTGAACCATATGGAACGGGACGGAGAGCGCAAGCAGAGTCCTATCGAACACCTGGCCGCCTTCATCGTGGATAAACGGAAGGCGTTTTATTTGCTGTACATCGGGCTGGCCATTTTCTGCGTGTTCGCCAGCGGGTGGGTGCAGGTGAATGACACCCTGACCGATTACCTGCCGGAGGAGACGGAGACCCGCCGGGGCCTCACGGTCATGGACGAGGAATTCACCACCTTCGGCACCAACCGCGTCATGGTGGACAACATCCCCTACGCCCGGGCAGAGGAGCTGTCCGAACAGCTGGCAGACATTCCCGGCGTGAAATCCGTGGAATTTGACGATTCGGAGGGCCACTACCGGAACGGCGCCGCCCTGTTTTCCGTCACCTACGACGGCGAAGCCGCCGACCAGGTGAGCCTGGACGCCCTGGCGCAGGTCAAGGAAGCGCTGTCTGGCTACGACCTGTACGTCACCGGCGACACCGGCTCCGACGACTCCGCCAGTCTGGATGCGGAGATGCGGGTGGTCATGGTCATCGCCGTGGTCATCATCCTGCTGGTGCTGCTGTTCACCTCCCAGACTTACATGGAGATCCCGGTACTGCTGGCCACCTTCGGCATGGCAGCCCTGCTGAACAAGGGCACCAACTTCCTCCTGGGTGAGATCTCCTTCGTCTCCAACTCCGTGGCGGTGGTGCTGCAGCTGGCTCTGGCCATCGACTACGCCATCATCCTCTGCCACCGCTACACCGAGGAGCGGGCCCATCTGGACGCACGGGAGGCCGCCATCACCGCCCTGAGCAAGGCCATCCCGGAGATCGCCGGCAGCTCCATGACGACCCTGTCCGGTCTGGCCGCCATGTGTTTCATGCAGTTCCGCATCGGCTACGACCTGGGCCTGGTGCTGATGAAGGCCATCGTGCTGAGCCTGCTGTCTGTATTCACCCTAATGCCGGGCTTGCTGATGAGCTTCAGCTCCCTCATTGACCGGACCCACCACCGCAGCTTCGTGCCCAAGATCTCCGCCTGGGGCCGCCTCGCGGTCAAAACACGGTTCATTATGCCGCCCATTTTCGCGGTGCTGCTGGTGGCGGGCTTCTTCTTTTCCAACCGCTGCCCCTATGTGTTCGGCATGAGCACCCTCTCCACCTTCACCCAGAATGAATCCCAGATCGCCCAGCAGAAGGTGGACGACACCTTTGGCCCCGTGAACACCATCGCCATCCTGGTGCCCTCCGGGGACTATGAGAAGGAGGGCCGCCTGCTGCGGGACCTGGAATCCATGCCGGAAGTGGAATCCGCCCTGGGCCTCGCCAATGTGGAGGCCATGGACGGCTATGTCCTCACCGACCGTCTGACGCCCCGGCAGTTCGCGGAGCTGACGGACCTGGACATTGAGGTGGCCCGCCTGCTGTACGCCTCCTACGCCGTGGACGAGGAGAGCTACGGCCGGGTGGTGGGCGGCGTGGACAATTACGGCGTCCCTCTCATCGATATGTTTCTCTTTGTCTACGACCTGATCGACAATGGCTACGTTACCCTGGACGACGACATGACGGAGACGCTGGAGGACCTGCACACCCAGCTCACCGATGCCCAGCTTCAGCTCAAGGGCGAGCATTACAGCCGCCTGGTGCTCCAGCTGGCCCTGCCAGAGGAGAGCGAGGAGACCTTCGAGTTCCTGGGCACCCTCCACACCGCGGCGGAGCGGTACTATGATGACTGCCTGGTGGTGGGCAACTCCACCAGCGACTACGACCTGTCCTCCTCCTTCAGCAACGATAACCTGCTCATCAGCATCCTGACCATTGTGTTCGTCATTCTGGTGCTGGTGTTCACCTTCAAGTCCTCCGGCCTGCCCGTCCTGCTGATTCTGGTCATCCAGGGCAGCGTGTGGATGAACTTCTCCTTCCCCTATCTGATGAAGGAAAACCTGTTCTTCCTCAGCTATCTGGTGGTCAGCTCCATCCAGATGGGCGCCAATATCGACTACGCCATCGTCATCGCCAACCGCTACATGGAGCTCAAGCAGGTCATGCCCCTGAAAGAAGCGGTGGTGGAGTCCCTGAACGAGGCCTTCCCCACCATCATCACCTCCGGCACCATCCTGGCTTCCGCCGGTGTGCTGATCGGCTTTTTGTCCTCCAACCCGGCCATTTCCTCCATCGGTGTGTGCCTGGGTCGTGGCACTCTCATCTCCATTTTCCTGGTCATGGGCATTCTGCCCCAGATCCTGCTGCTGGGCGACATCATCATCGAAAAGACGGCCTTCACCCTCAAGAAGCGCCTGCCCATCCAGACCCACAGCGGCTCCATGCGCCTCAGCGGTCACGTCCGGGGCTACGTCTCCGGCATGGTGGACGCTGACTTCAACGGCACCGTGTACGGCACCATCAACGCCGCCGTGGAGGCCGGGGCCGTCCAGCAGGACGCGCCGCCGGAGCTTCCGGCTGATCTCAGCGGAAAGGAGGAGGACGACGATGAAAGCATCCATGCGTAAGCTCACCGCCCTGCTGCTGGCGGTATGGCTGCTGGTGGGCCTTGCCCAGCCGACGGCCTGGGCCGACGGCGATGAAATTACCATCTCCTCCGCCAAAGAACTGGTGACATTCTCCAGGAACTGCTCACTGGACACCTGGTCCCAGGGCAAGACCGTTCGCCTGACGGCGGACATCGACCTGACCGCCGTGGACTTTGCCCCCATTCCCACCTTCGGCGGCACCTTCCTGGGGGACGGACACACCATCTCCGGCCTGCGCATCGACGCCAGCGGCTCCAGAATGGGCCTGTTCCGCTGCATCCAAAAAGGCGCGGTGGTGCAGGACCTGCATGTCTCCGGCACTGTAACTCCTGACGGCAGCCGCGCCTTGGTGGGCGGCATCGCAGGCATCAACGCAGGCGCCATCCGAAGCTGCTCCTTCCGGGGCATCGTCAGGGGCGACGAAGCTGTGGGCGGCATCGTGGGCCGGAACGACGAGACGGGAGAAATTGCCGGCTGCACCGCTTCCGGCACTGTGCAGGGGCTGGACTGCACCGGCGGCATCGCCGGGCGGAACCTGGGTCTCCTGCTGAAATGCGAAAACAATGCCGAGGTGAACACCATCCAGCATGATGCCTCCCCGGACCTGGACGCCCTCAGCGGCGGCTTGAGCCAGCTCTCCGGCAATCAGCGGGAGGAAGCCGACGCCCTGCTGAACAGCCACACCGACACCGGCGGCGTGGCGGGCTATTCCGGCGGCGCCATCCAGAGCTGCGTCAACAACGGCGCCGTGGGCTATCCCCATGTGGGCTACAACGTGGGAGGCATCGCGGGCCGACAGAGCGGGTATCTGGCGGACTGCGTCAACAACGGCGCCATCCTGGGCCGGAAGGACGTGGGCGGCATCGCCGGACAGGCGGAGCCCTACCTGACCCTGGGCGCCGACAGCGACACCCTGACCCGGCTGCGGCGGGAGCTGGACACCCTGGACGACCTGGTGCAATCCGCCATCGACCACACCCAGCTCAGCGGAGATACCATCTCCGCCAGGCTGGAGCGCATTGGTCTCTCCACCGACGCCGCCCGGGACAGCTCCAAGCGGCTGCTGGACCACACCTCCGATTTCGTGGACGATAATGTGGATTCGCTGAACTCCTTCAGCGCGTCCGTCACCGCCGCGCTGGATCAGATGGAACCGGCGCTGGAGGACCTGTCCGACGCCGCCGGGTATCTGGACACCCTCTCCGGTAAACTGGAAGACGCGCTGGACACCTTGGCCGAAGCTGGTACACTGAGCCAATCCGCCATGAAAGACGCGAAGAATGCGGCGAAGGACCTGGGTCTTGCGGCAGATGATATGTCTGACGCCATGGACGCCATGCAGGATGCTTTCGACGCGCTGCAGCGTGCTGTCATCATTGAGGACGAGGATGAAGTCCGGGCAGCGCTGGACGACCTGGCCGATGCCGTGGGCTACCTGGGCAGGGCCCTGAACCAGGCCGGAGAAGCCGGGAATACCCTGCAGGAAGCCCTGGGCCTTTCCGGCACCGGGGAGAATGGTGCTTCGGGAGACATCGGTGCCGCTCTGGAACAAATCGGCGAAGCTCTGGGGACCATTGCGGACAACACCTCCCTGGACTGGGATAGTCTCCAGGAAGGCCTGGGTCAAATGGGTGAAGCGTTTCAATATCTGGAGTACGCCGCCGGACATCTGAATGACGCATCTACTGGCTTGAACGCCGCCCTGGGCAAGCTGGAGGACGCCTCCGGCAAGCTGAGCACGGCGCTGGAGGAGCTTGCGGACGTATCCTCTATCGGCGGCGCCGTCAGCCGGAAGCTGGAGAGCGCCTTTTCCGCCATGAGCAAGGCAGTGGATCGTCTGACCGAGGACGGTCCTCTGGAGCTGTCTCCCCTTGGGCAAGAGGCCCGGGATGCCAGCGACGACCTGTACGCCTCCCTGTCAGACCTGTCCGACGGCATGGAGGAGCTGCGGACCACCGTGGATAGTGCCGGGGACACCCTGGCCGCCGACCTGCGGGCCGTCAGCCGCCAGATGAACAAGGTCCTGAACCTGATGCTGGACGCCTTCTCCGACCTCCAGGACGTGACGGAGGAAGACCGGGAGCGGATCGAGGACACCTCCGATGAGGACATTTCCGCCACCCGCCAGGGCAAGGTCACCGGCTGCCGCAACACCGGAACCGTGGAGGGCGACCGCAACGTGGGCGGCGCTGTTGGCTCCATGGCCATCGAATACGACCTGGACCCGGAGGATGACGTGGAACGGTTCTCTCTGGGGAATACTTACGAGACGAAAGCGGTCCTGCAGGACTGCGTGAACCGGGGCGCCGTCACCGCCAAGAAGGACTGCGCCGGAGGGCTGGCGGGCCGCATGGACCTGGGCACCGCCCTGGGCTGCCAGAATTACGGCGCTGTCACCAGCACCAACGGCGACTATGTGGGCGGCGTGGCAGGATATGGTGACGGCACCGTCCGGGACAGCTACGCCAAATGCGTCCTCTCCGGGGCCAGCTACGTCGGCGGCATCGCCGGATGGGCTGACCGCCTGGAAAACTGCGCCGCCATCGTCACCGTGGACGAGGGAACGGAGTGCGTGGGCGCCATCGCGGGAGACGCGGACCTTGAAAAGGGCGAGCTGTCCGGCAACCGCTTCGTGGACACCGGCACCGCCGGAATCGACGGCGTCAGCTACGCCGGTATCGCGGAGCCTGTGGACTTTGAGACGCTGCGGGCCGTGGCGGGCATCCCCACGGAGTTCGTCTCCTTCACCCTGACCCTGGTGGCAGAGGACGAGACCGTAGCGACCATCCCCTTCTACTACGGCGAGGATCTGAGCCTGGTGAAGCTGCCGGAGATCCCGGAGCGGGAGGACGGCTACGGCGTCTGGCCGGAGTTCGATACCTCCGGACTGAATTCCGACATCACCCTGGAAGCCGTCTACACCCCCTGGGTGACGCTGGTGGCCAGTAAGGCCGCCGAGGGCAACCTGGCCCTGGCGCTGGTAGAGGGCCGCTTCACGGAGGACGCCCGGCTGGAGGTGGCAAACAGCGCCCAGACGCCTCCGGCGGGAGGCAGCGCCAAGGACACTACCGACGTGTGGACCCTGACCCTCACCGGGATCGACGCGGCGGAGGGCGCGGAAGTCCCCATCCGCCTGCTGAACCGGGGCGGCGGCAAGGCCTCCGTCTGGCAGTTGACGGACGGTCAGTGGTATCCCGTGGACGCCACGGTCAACGGCCACTACCTGCTGCTGACCATGACGGGCACCACCGCCACCTTCTGCGTCCGCTCTGCCCAGGGCGGCCCGTGGCTGCTGGTGATTCTGGCGGCGGCGCTGTTGGCAGTGCTGGCAGCGGTCCTGCTGGTTCTCCGGCATCGAAAGAAGAAAAAGACCGCCAAGAAGACGGCAAAATAAACGAGACCCGCACAGCTTCGGCTGCGCGGGTCTCTTCTGTTATGCCTTTGCGTGGCGGCGGGGCAAGGGGGCAGGCAGCGGCGGCAGGATGCGCTCCCGCCGGTAGATGTCCTTCAGCCGCTCCCCCACGGCCTCCAGGCTCCGCTCCTCCGCCGTCCGCCGCCCGGCGGCGGTGAGGTCCGGGAGGTCTCCGGCCAGCAAATCCATTACGATTTGTTGAAATCCGTCCGTATTCGACGCTTTGTATACGGTTTTCCCGTCCTCCAGCCATCCCTCATACACCGGGATGTCCCGCAGGACCGAGGGGATGCCGCAGGCCAGGCCCTCCAGCACCACGATACCCTCCGTCTCCTCATGGCTGAGAAAGGCGAACACGTCCGCCCCCTGGTACGCCTCCCGCAGCCGCTCCCGGTCCACAAAGCCGGGAAACAGGACGTTGGACGGTGCGTTCCGAATGGCCTGCGTGATCTCCGCCGGGATGAGCCGGGGGTCCGTCCAGCCGAACCAGAGGAACCGAACATCCGGCATTTTCCGTGCCAGCTCCAAAAACTCCGGCAGGCCCTTCCGGGCGATGGTATGGCCCACGGAGATGACCGCCTTTTCGCCCGATTTCAGGCCGTAACGGCGGCGGAACGCATCCTTTGCGGCAGGATCGGGATGAAAAAAGTCCGTGTCCACGCCGTTAGACAGGTCGTACACCGGCTTGCGCAGGCCATACCCCGCCAGCAGGCGGCGGGAGTAAGGCGTGGGCGTCAGCACCACATCCCCCAGGCCGTAGCAGAAGGTGATCCAGCGGCGGAACAAGGGCGAGAGCAGGTCGCTGCCCCGGAAGGAGCCGCGGAAATCCTCCATGGTGGAGTGGCCGTACCACACCACCTTCCGCCTCCGGAGGCGGGCCAGCAGGGCTGTCACCACGGAGTCCGGCAGGACGGTATTGATATGAACGGCGTCGGTGTCCGGCACAAAGCGGTCGGTGACGGTCAGACCGCACCGGGTCAGGCTGTCCGCCTGATGGCGGATGGCCTGTCCCACGCCGCTGCGCCCCACCAGCTTTTCGCCGCCGCGATAGAGGTAGATCGACATGGTATTCTCCTTTACGTCCCTTATACCAGAGCATTCCAGACAAGCGTCAGCCCCAGGCTGTACAGGGCGATGGCAAAGGGCTTGCACAGCAGGATGATGGCAGTGTACCGCCCCCAGCTCATCTCCGTGGTACCCGCCAGATAGCACAGGAAGTCGTCCGGCGCCACCGGCAGGAAGATGGCCAGGGCGAACAGCCGGGCAAAGCGGTCCTTCTCCTCCGTCCAGTGGCTGTACCGCTGAATGGTCTTTTCCGAAAACAACAGGCCAAGCAGAGGCTTTCCGCAGTTGCGGGCCACGGCGAAGGCCATCAGGGAGCCGATGCAGATGCCCACGTAGTTATAAGCAAACCCCCACACCGGGCCGAACAGCAGCACACCGGCCAGGCATCCCAGGCCGCCGGGGAGAATGGGCACCACCACCTGCACCGCCTGAAAAACCGTGAACAGCAGCGCGCCCGCCATGCCGCAACTGGCTACCAGAGCTTGGAGCCGCTCCTGGGAGGTCAGCACGCCCGTCTGCCAGCCCCAGAGGGCCACCATCAGACACAGGGCAAAGCCTGTAAAGGAAACGACCTGTAAGGCTGTTTTTTCCACGGACCGGGTCATGCGCCCACCGCCTCCGTCCCGGTTCCCCGGCGTGCGATCTGGAGGCGGTAGATGGTCTCCGCCCGCTCCGCGAACCGCTGGAGGGAAAACTCCCCGGCGCTCCGCCGGGCCAGCTCCCGCATCTTGTCCTGGTGGTGGGGCTGGGACTGGAACAGAGCCAGCTTCCGCCGGAATTCGTCACCGTCCCGGTAGGTCCAGCCGTTCTCGCCCTCCCGGATGACGCCCTCCAGGCAGGGGTCCGCCCGGCACAGGGCCGGGACACCCGCCGCCAGGGCCTCCACGTACGTCAGGCCCTGGGTCTCGCTGGTGGAGGCGCTGACGAACAGGTCGCCAAGCTGATACCAGTCGGCTACCTGCTCCGCCGGGATCATGCCCGCGAACACCACGTCCGGGGCCTCCAGGCCCAGACCTGCCGCCGTTCCCTCCAGCCGGGCGCGGTCGGGGCCGTCTCCCACCAGCAGCAGCGTCACCGGTACGCTCCCCATCTCCGCCCGGAGCCGCAGCAGCTCGTCAATGTTCTTCTCCTCCGCCAGACGGCCCACGGACACCAGCACCAGGTTCTCCTGAGGAATGTCCAGGCTGGCCCGCAGCACCGCCATCCGCCAGGGGTCCGGCTCCCGGCTGAAGCGGCTCAGGTCGATGCCGGAGGGCACCGCGAACACCGGCTGCTCCACACCGTAACCCTGCAGCAGCCGCCGCACCTTCCCCGTGGGCACGATGACGCAGTCCGTCTGGGCCGCCGCCCAGCGGGAGAACACCGCCACTGCCTTTTTCCCGAAGCGGACGCTGGGGGAAAAGTAATGGGTGTAGTCCTCGTACACCGTGTGATAGGTGTGGACAAGGGGGATGTTCAGCTCCTCCGCGATACGGCGGGCCAGGAAAAAGGTAGAGAACTCGCACTGGGAATGGACCACGTCGGGATGCCAGTCCACCAGCTCCCGGATGTACTTCCCCGCCAGAGCCGTCCGCAGCCGGGCGCCGGGGTAGACCAGGCCCGCCGCCACGGAGCCGATATAGGTCACGCCGTCCTGCTCCCAGGACCGGGTGGTCTGGGACAACGTCAGGATGCGCACTTCGTGGCCCCGCTCCTCCAGGCCCCGGCGCAGATTCTTCACCGAGGTCACCACGCCGTTGACGGCGGGGCTGTACCAGTCGGAGGTTATCAGAATTTTCATGGTATACACCTCATTTTCATCGCCGTATATCTTCTATACGATGCGGCGGCCGCTTTTTCTTCATTGCCGCTCAATTGTGTGTCATTGTACTAGCGTATTAGTAATGATAGTACAGTTGGTACGATTTGTCAATAGAAAAAAAGAGACGGCCACAGGCCGCCTCTTGAGGGAGATTTCAGCGCTTCTTTCGCCGCAAAGACAGGCACAGCCCGCCCAGCAGGATGGCGAAGTCCGCCAGATTGAAAATGTACTGCTTGAGCCGCCCCGGCGCTTTCGGGAACTGGACGTAATCGTAGACTTTCCCGGCCCGCAGCCGCTCCAGCAGATTGCTGAGGCCGCCGCCCAAAATCAGGCCCACGCCCACAGGCGAGCGCTTCCGCTGGGTCCACAGGGCGCCCAGGGCGGCAAAAGACGCAGCCACCACCGCCTCAAAGCGGATACCCAGTCCGAAGGCCGCCCCCTCGTTCCAGAGGGAGCGCAGCTTTATCCGGCCCCCGGCGTATTCGCTGTCCCGGCGGCTGGTCCTGTTCAGATACCACCGGGCGGCGGTGCAGCCGCCCAGGGTGGTCAGCGCGGTCAATACCGTCAGCATGGCTCGTCCTCCTTGTTCCGGGCCTTCTCCATGGCAGAGCGCATGGCTCCGTTTTTGCCCTTCTGATTGTTGCGGAACAGCACGTCCGCGATCTGGCCCCGGACCTGTTCCATCTCCTCGTGAAAGTTGGAGGCCGAGAGCCGCAGAGCGCCGTGGCCCAGGATGATGAGCTGCTCCGGGCCGTCGGACGTGGCGACCTTGACCCGGTACTTCTGCCCAATTTCATAAGTAGCCTTTTCGATGTAGGCGTCCGCCGTCTCCGCTTCCTTGGTGTAGACTACATGGATGTTGTGATACTTCTCCACGCTGCCAAGGCCGCCCTTGACCTTGTAGGCGTCAAACACAGCGATGACATGGCACTTCTTATAGCCCTGATAGTCGCACAGCAGGTCGCACAGGGTCTTGCGGGCGGCGTCCAGACTGTCCCTGGCAATGACTTTCAGCTCGTCCCAGGCGAAGATGATGTTGTAGCCGTCCACCAGCAGGTATTCCTCTCCCCGGAACTGCTCCCGGATGGCCCGCTTCTCCTCCTCACTGTCTGAGGAAACGGGCCGCTTGGGCGGCCGGGGCTGGACAACGGAGCGCTGCTTCACCGGGCCGTAGGTCCGCTCGAAAATGGCCTG
Source organism: uncultured Clostridia bacterium (assembly GCA_945876285.1). Taxonomy (GTDB): domain Bacteria; phylum Bacillota; class Clostridia; order Oscillospirales; family Oscillospiraceae; genus Oscillibacter. The sequence continues at coordinate 17,578 of CAMCNO010000026.1, forward strand.
CAATTCCTTGTCCTGCTGGAGCGTCCCGGCATAGCTTTCGCTCCGCCGGGGCTGGGGTGCGGGGGCTTCTTCCGCCGCTTTGACACCCAGCCGCAATCCGCTGTCCACATGGGCATGGGCGCTTACCTCATTCCACTTCACCGTATAGCCCGCGCCGTGGCCGCAGAACACGGAGTCCGGTGTGTTGTCCACGTCCCGCTCCGGGTCGTAGCCCACGGCCTCCACCATCTCCGCCTGGTTGGCGCAGGGACGGTAGCCCGCCGGGGTACACAGCAGCCGCCCCCGGCCCCGGGTGTAGGCCGTCACCTCGGCGGCGTAGCCCCGGAGGGCCGCCACCGGGGCGGAGCCGGTGAGGACCGTTTCTTCTCCAAAAGTCTCCGGCGGGGCGGTCTCGCCGTTCATCCGCTGGAGGTCGCTCATGGCCCGGCCCACCTGCTCGGCGGGCAGCTCCAGCCGGAAGTCGTACCATGGCTCCAGCAGCACGCTTTCCGCCTGCATCAAGCCCTGGCGCACCGCCCGGTAGGTGGCCTGGCGGAAGTCGCCGCCCTCGGTGTGCTTCACGTGGGCCCGGCCCGCCACCAGGGTGATTTTCATATCCGTAATGGGCGACCCGGTCAGTACGCCCAGGTGAGGCTTTTCCGCCAGATGGGTCAGAATCAGGCGCTGCCAGTTCAAATCCAGCTCGTCAGTAGGGCAATCGGCAGCCAAAATCAGGCCGCTGCCCCGTGGCGCGGGCTCCAGTAGCAGATGCACCTCAGCGTAGTGGCGCAGGGGCTCGAAATGGCCGATGCCCTCCACGGCGTTTGCAATGGTCTCCCGGTAACAGATGGCGCCCTCGCCGAAGGATACCTCCATGCCGAACCGCTCCCGCAGGCGGCGGCACAGAATCTCCATCTGCACCTCGCCCATGAGCTGGATGTGGATCTCTCGTGACTGCTCGTTCCACACCACATGGAGCTGGGGGTCTTCCTCCTCCAGCTGCCGCAGGCGCTGGAGGGCCGTCTGGGGGTCCGTGCCGTCGGTCAGCTCCACCCGGTAGTTCAGCACTGGCTCCAGCAGCGGGCCGGTCCAGTTCTTCTCAAAGCCCAGGCCGTCACCGGGGCAGGTTCGGGAAAGGCCGGTGACCGCCGCCACCGTCCCGGCGGGGGCCTCCTCCACGGTTTTGAACTTGGCCCCGGAATAGATGCGGAGCTGGTCGGCCTTTTCCCCGTCCTCTGTGAGGACGGCTTTTACCCGCAGCGTGCCGCCTGTGACCTTTAAATAGGTCAGCCGGGCGCCCTGCGCGTCCCGGGCCACCTTGAACACCCGGGCGCCGAAGTCCGCCGGATAGTCCGGCACCGGGGCGTACCGGGTCAGGGCGTCCAAAAATTCGTCCACGCCCTCCACCTTCAACGCGGAGCCGAAGAAGCAGGGGAACAGCTTCCGATGGCGAATCATATCCGTGACGTCTCCGTCCGTGACGGTTCCGTCCTCCAGATACCGCTCCAACACCCCTTCGTCGCAGACGGCGGCCTCCTCCGCCCATTCCTCCGGCGGTGCGGAGAAGTCCACGCAGCCGCCGTCCAGCCGCCGCTTCAGCTCCTCCATCAGCCTGGGGCGGTCGGTGCCCGCCAGGTCCATTTTGTTCACAAAGAGGAACGTGGGCACGCCGTACCGCTCCAGCAGCCGCCACAGCGTCCTGGTGTGGACCTGGACGCCGTCAGTGCCGCTGATGACCAGCACGGCGCAGTCCAGCACCCGGAGGGTCCGCTCCGCCTCGGCGGAGAAGTCCACATGGCCGGGGGTGTCCAGCAACGTCACTTCCGTGTCTCCTATGGACAGCAGCGCCTGCTTGGAGAAGATGGTGATGCCCCGCTCCCGCTCGATGGCATCCGTATCCAGAAAGGCGTCCCGGTGGTCCACCCGCCCCAGCTTCCGCAAGGCCCCGCTGCGGTAGAGCAGTGCCTCGGACAGCGTCGTTTTTCCGGCGTCCACATGGGCCAGGATGCCCAAGACCAGTTTCTTCATGGTTTCGCTCCCGTGCAGTAAAATGTGCAGTTATCATATCATTTTCCCGGCGGGCGCGCAAGGAAAAACGGCGTCAGATAGGGATTTGCCGTCCGCCCGTCCGGCGGTAGAGCCGGTGGGAGATAGACACCACCGTCCGCCGCGCCGCCGCCCGCTCCAGAGCGGTGAGGACGGCCTGCTCCGTGTCGCCGTCCAGGTTGGCGGTGATCTCGTCCAGCAGCAAGATGGCCGGGTCCGCCGCCACTGCCCGGGCAATGGCCAGAAGCTGGAACTGGCCCTGGGAGAACAGGCCCTCCCTGCAGGGCGTGTCGTAGCCCTGTTCCAGGGTGCAGATCGTCTCATGGAGCCCCACCAGCCGGGCGGCCTCCTCCGCCTTTTCGCGGGTGATACCCTCGTCCCAGAGGGTGATCTGGTCCAGCACCGTCCCCGGCACCAGATGGAAGGCTTGCTCCACATAGCCGAACAGCCGCCGCCGGAGGCGGGGCGGAATCAATGCCGCGTCAGCGCCGTAAATGCGGACGGCCCCCACCTGGGGGCGGTACAGGCCCAGCAGCAGCTTGAACACGGTGCTCTTGCCCGCGCCTGTGCGGCCCGTCAGGGTCACGCTCTCGCCCTCCGTCACGGTAAAGGCGCAGTCTTCCAGAACATTCCGCTCCCCGTCGTAGCTGAAGGTCACGTCCGCCACCTCCACAGCGGGCTTTCCGCTGCGGCGCAGGGCGTCCAGGGTCAGGGAAGCGTCCGTCGCCTTCTCCTCCGGCTCACTTAGAAATTCCCGGATGCGGCGGACGCCCGCCACGGCGGACTGGACGCTCTGAATTTCCATGCCGATACTCTCCAGCGGGCCGAACACCTTGCCCACGTAGGCGATGACCGCCACGGCGGTGCCCACGGACATGCCGAACAGCTCCTGCATCCCGCCGCCTAAGGCGGCGCACACCATCATCACCGCCACCACCAGGGCGCTGATGATGAGCACGATGGGAGAATAGACGGAATCGTAAAAATTGGACTTCTCCATGGCCTGGTAGCTGTCCTGAATGGCGCTGTCATAGCGGTCGGCCATGTACCGCTCCTTCCGCAGGGTGTGGACCATGCGGATGCAGTGGATGGTCTCCGGGACGTGGTGGCTCACCCGGCTCACCGCCGCCCGGTTCTGAAGCTGGGAGCGGAGCATCCGCTTCTGGAACGTCCGGGTCATCCACAGCAGCAGGGGCGTCACCAGCAGCATCAGAATGCCAAGCCCCCGGCTCTTCACGAAGATGACCGCCAGGATACTGAGCACCTTGCACACATCCACTGCCATGCTCACGATGCCGGAGGAGAACAGGGACTCCACGGTGTCCACATCCCCCACGAACCGGGAGGCCACCGCCCCCGGCTCCCGTCCGGCGAACCAGGATGCGCTCAGGCGGGAGAGCTTCCGACACATGGCGCTCCGCAGGGCGCGGGTCAGCTTCTGGCCCAGCACCGTCAGCAAAAACGCCTTGCCGGAGTCGAAAATACCGGCCAGCGCCAGAGTGCCGAAATACAGCAGTGCCAGGGAGAGGGGAATGCCGTTCCCCTCCGTCAGACTGTTTACCGCCCGCTCCAGCACCAGAGGCGGAGTCAGGCCCAGCAGCACCGCCCCGGCCACCGCCGCCAGCAGCGCCAGAGTCAGGGGCCAGGCCCGTTTCAGCTCCCGGAGGAAAATGCGGGAAATTTTATTCTCCACGTCCGTCCCCTCCCTTCTGGGCGTTGTACAAGCCGGCATAGGCCGGGCAGGTCTCCATCAGTGTCTCGTGGCTGCCCGCCAGGACGGTGCCCTGCTCCATCCACAGCACGCCGTCCAGCTCGGAAAAGCGGTCCAGTCGGTGTGAGAGCAACAGGATGATGCTGTCCCCGGCCAGGGCCCGCAGGTGTTCCATAATTTCCCCCTCCGTGGTCATATCCACGGCGGAGAAGGGGTCGTCCAGGATCAGCAGGGGCCGCTTGTGCCGCAGCGTCCGGGCCAATGCTAACCGGGCCTGCTGCCCGCCGGAGAGCCGTACGCCGCCGCTGCCCACGGCGGTCTCTTCTCCCTGGGGCATGGCGGCCACTTCCTCCGTCAGGCAGGCTGCCGCCAGCCAGGGCGCAGCCGGGCCGTCGGAGCCCAGCAGCACATTGTCCTTGACACTGGCGCTGAGCAGCTCCGGCTGGTGGCTCAGATACCCCACCACGGCGGCCCGCTCCGCGTCCGTCATGTCCCGCAGCTCCCGTCCGCCGAAGCGGATGCTGCCGGTATAGGGCAGCTCGCAGAGGAACGCCTTTCCCAGGGTGGATTTGCCGCAGGCCACCGGGCCGGTGACGCCGATGACCTGTCCGGGCTTTGCTGTAAAGCTGATGTGCTTCAATACCTCGCTGCCGCCGGGATAGGCAAAGCCCAGGTCGGATACCTCCAGCTCCGCCGCCGGGGCGGGAGGCAGCTCCGGCTCCTCCTCCACCTCTTTCAGCAGCGGCTTCACCCGCCGCCAGGAGACCTGGGCCTTCTGGACGGAGTTGAACAGCTTCGCCGCCTTGGAGGTCTTGACGGACAGCTTGGTGAAGCAGGTCAGAAACGCCGTGAAGGCGGCGATGTCCCAGTGGGCCCAGCCCGTCCCGGCCACGTTTTTGCCGCCCAGCCACAAAATGAGCACCGCACCCAGCATGGACACCACCTGGTACAGCGGCGGCAGGGTGTTCTCCCACAGGTTGGCCGCCGCGGCCTTTTTCTCGTAGTCCGCCAGGCACTCGCCGTAGGCCCGGTCCCGGTCCGCCTCCAGGCCGAACACCCGGTAGGTCACGGCGCCGGAGATGCGCTCCAGCGTGGCGCCGTTCAGCCGCCCCGCGCTCTCCTTATACACCGCCGCGCACCGGGAAACGGGCTTTTTCATCCGCTCCGCCAGGAAGAACGCCACCGGCGGGAACAGCCCCGTCAGCAGCGCCAGCCGCCAGTCGTAGACCAGCAGCAGCACGAAGTAGGCCGCCAGCGCCACGCCGGTGTCAAAGACCTCGGTGGTGAATTTCCGCATTCCCTCCACGCAGGCGTCCACATCGGAGATGGCCCGGGTCATCAGGTTGCCCGCGCCTGCCCGCTCCAGCTCCTCCCGGGAGGTGTGGAGCAGGTTATCGTACAGCACCCGCTTCATGCTGCGGTTCACGTTGTTGGCGAAGCGGCGGACGTAAAAGCGCTTGAAATACCGGGTGGCCTGGACGAACGATGTCACCGCCACATACAGCACCGCCAGCCGCACCATGGCGGGCACCCCGGTGGTACCGCCCATGATGTCCAGCAGACACTGGGCCAGCTTGCCCTCCAGCACCGGGCCGAAGGCCAGCCCGATGTTGTACACCAGTCCTGTCACCGTCACCACCGCCAGGGGCCACGTTTCCGCCTTGAAATATGTCAGCAGCCGGTCCGGCTGCCCCCGCTTGCTCATGCGTCTCCCTCCGTTTCCTTCAGCCGCGCGATGACGTGGGAAAAGCCCTCCCGCCGCTCCTGCTTGGACCGGGCGTACAGCCGGTGCAGCAGCATGGAAAAGGTCTGCCGCTCCTCCTCCGTCAGCTCCTCCAGCAGCCACTCATAAAACACCGTTTCGATTTGCGTTTTGGAGCGTTTCAGCTCCTCCGCCGCCTCCGTGGCGTAGAGCATCTGCCCCCGGCCGTCCTCCGGGTTTTTGCGGCGGGTCAGGTAGCCCTTGGCCTCCAGGCTGGCCACCCGCCGGGCCACAGCGCCCTTGTCCATGTTGAGCTGCTGGCAGATTTCACTCTGGGAAATGCCCGGCGCGTGCCGGACGGCGTGAATGAGGTCGAATTCCCCGCTGCCGATGCCCGTCTCCTTCATCATCCGGACGGTGAGCTTCCCCGCCTCCCGGGCAATTTTCGAGATCTGCCGCCTGGTCTGGTCCATAACGTTTCCTCCCAATTAGTTGTGCCATCAACTAATAGGAAGCATATGCCCCGAACGTGCCGTTAGTCAAGAAAAACCGGAGGGCAAAAGCCCTCCGGTACGGTTACATGGAGAAAAGGAGCCACAGCAGGCCATAGATCACCGGCTGGTGCAGCAGATACGCCACCAGGGAGTGCCGCCCCAGGGCCGTCACCACAGGCAGCCGCAGGTTTGACGGCTCCCGCTCCGGCCGCAGGCGGTAGAGGAAATACCCCGTCAGGAACAAAAAGAACCACGGCAGCAGGGGGAAATAATCCGTGGAGAAAAAATCCGCCGGGGGGAAGCCCAGAATGGCGGTCAGGTGGTTGCGGTACAGTCCCTCCGGCAGGCGGCACAGCCATACCCCCTCGAAACCCAAACCGCCCCGGTCTACATCCCGCAGAAGCATGAAAAAGAGAAAGCTGCCCGCCAGTCCCACCCGGGCGGGGATTCGCTGCAGGAGCCCCTCCAGCGGGATGGTCAGCAGCACGGCGGCGCCCAGCAGAGACAGCACGCCCCAGAACACCAGGTCCTCCGGCATGAAGAAAAACGTCACGGCGGACACCAGCGCCCCGCCGCCGAAGGCCAGCAGGCCCCGGCGGAGCCGATGGCGGCCCATCTGAACGCAGTAGCCGGAGAGGAGGATGAATGTCCAGCAGATACTCTGCTGCCAGAGGTAGGCGCCGAAGGAGGAATACCAGTCCCAGTCCATGCCGAAGATGTACACCAGGTCCCAGCAGGCGTGGTAGGCCATCATGCTGATGAGGGTGGCGCCCCGCAGGGTGTCCAGGCCGTGATAACGGCGGCGTACGGTATGCATAGCGTTCCCTCCCCTTTCGTTCAATCGCGGTTTTGGTTCATTTTAGCACGCCCCCGCCCGCCTTTCAAGATTCGTCCTCTTGTCAAGAAAAAACGGGCATGATATCGTGCAAACAGAATATCAATGAAGGCGGATCATGGGTGAAGCCATCGAGGACCTGCTGAAAAAGTATGAAGAAAAGGGCGGTTGACGCCCTTTCTGCATTTTCCGCAGAAAAAGCGAAAATAAGGCTTGACTTTATTGTTTCGTCTGCTATAATAATAACGCTGTCTCTGAACAGCAGCCACAAGTAAATCTGTGTTGAATGCTTGACAGCTATGGAGAAGTCGCCTAGTTGGTCGAGGGCGCATGATTGGAAATCATGTAGGCCCCTAAAGGGTCTCGAGGGTTCGAATCCCTCCTTCTCCGCCAAAAAGAACACCCGTTGGGTGTTCTTTTTTTGTTAAAAAGTCAGCGGTGCATTTCCGCTTCCTCCCGTTGATTTTCCCTGCCGCCGTGCTAAAATAAGGAAAAAAGGCATGAAGGAAGTGACCTCCCATGAAAACCGGCCTGGTCCTGGAGGGCGGCGCCCTGCGGACCATTTTCTCCTCCGGCGTGTGCGACGCCCTGCTGGACAAAGGGCTGCCCCTGCCGGACTACACCGTCGGCGTCTCCGCCGGCATCGCCTATGGCGTCAGCTATCTCTCCCGGCAGAGCCGCCGGAATCTGAAGCTGGTGACGACCTACGCCAACGACCGCCGCTACATGGGCTGGCGGAACATGGCCGACCGCCGCAACCGCTCCTACTTCGGCTTGAAATTCGCCTATGAGACCATTCCCAACCAGCTTCTGCCCTTCGATTACGAGACCTTCGAGGCCTATCCCGGCACAGTGGAGGCGGTGGTCACCAACCTGAACACCGGCAAGGCCGAATATCTGCCCGTCCCCCGGCGGGACGCCCGCAACCTGCTGCTCCAGGCCACCTGCGCCATCCCCCTGCTGTTCCCCATCATCGAGCTGGACGGCCAGCCCTATCTGGACGGCGGCTGCGTCGACGCAATCCCCTGGCGCCGCTGTTTTGACGTGGGCTGCGACCGGGTGGTGGTCATTCTGACCCAGACCCGGGATTACCGAAAGGACGGCGACCGCTCCATTCGTATGTTGGAACGGCACTTCCGCAAATACCCCAACTTCGTGGAGACCATGCGAACCCGCTCGGAGCGCTACAACGCCAGCCGGGAGGAGCTTTTTGACCTGGAGGCCCAGGGAAAGGTGCTGGTCATCGCCCCGGAGGACACCCTGGGCTGCAGCCGTACGGAAAAGGATCTGGAGATCCTGCGGGCTCTGTGGCAGTCCGGCTATTTCGCCGGGACCCGCCACGCCGGGGAGATTCAGTCATTCTGGACAAAAGAATAATCTCACATTTCCCAAAAGCGGTGCCGAAAAGGGCACCGTTTTTTTCGCAGGCAAACGCTTTCAATTTATGCTAGTTTAATAAAAAAATCATAAAAATTTAGATTATCGTACAAAATATTACGTAAAATTTGCATTTGGTCATTCCGCCCATTTCTACTGTCCATCCTTACATATATAATAAGTATGGCACATAGATTGAACCGCGCCGTTTTCCCGGCGGGAACTTGATAAAGGAGTATCATCATGGATATCTTTTCCTTGTTTACCCTCTGCGGCGGCCTGGCCTTTTTCCTCTACGGCATGACCACCATGTCCAAGAGTCTGGAGAAAATGGCCGGCGGCAAGCTGGAGCGGCTGCTCAAGCGCATGACCTCCAGCCCCTTCAAAAGCCTGCTGCTGGGCGCCGGCATCACCATCGCCATCCAGTCCTCCTCCGCCATGACGGTCATGCTGGTGGGTCTGGTGAACTCCGGCGTCATGGAGCTGGGCCAGACCATCGGCGTCATCATGGGCTCCAACATCGGCACGACGCTGACAGCCTGGATCCTGTCCCTGGCGGGCATTGAGAGCGAAAGCGTGTTCGTGAACCTCCTGAAGCCGGAGAACTTCTCCCCCGTCATCGCCCTGGTGGGCATCATCCTCATCATGGGCTCCAAAAAGCAGAAGCGGCGGGACATCGGCCGCATCATGGTGGGCTTCTCCATCCTGATGTACGGCATGGAGCTGATGAAGGATTCCGTCAGTCCCCTGGCGGAGATCCCGGAATTCTCCAGCCTGCTCACCGCCTTCAACAATCCCCTGCTGGGCGTGCTGGTGGGCGCCGTGTTCACCGGCGTCATCCAGTCCTCCGCCGCGTCGGTGGGTATTCTGCAGGCCCTGGCCATGACCGGCTCCATCACCTACGGCATGGCCGTCCCCATCATCATGGGCC
>CAMCNO010000027.1 GCA_945876285.1 uncultured Clostridia bacterium
CGGTAGCGATCACATGGTCATCCCGGATGCTGCCGCCCGGCTCGGCGATGTACTGCACACCGGACTTCCGGGCACGCTCCACGTTGTCGCCGAAGGGGAAGAAGGCATCGCTGCCCACCGTCACGCCGGACTGGGTGGCGATCCAGGCTTTCTTTTCCTCGGCGGTGAGGACCTCGGGCTTGACCTTGAAGGTGTTCTGCCACACGCCGTCGGCCAGGATGTCCTCATACTCATCGGAGGTGTAGATATCGATGGCGTTATCACGGTCGGGCCGGCGGATATTGTCCACGAACTGCAGGCCCAGTACCTTGGGATGCTGCCGCAGATACCAGTTGTCCGCCTTCTGGCCCGCCAGGCGGGTGCAGTGGATGCGGCTCTGCTGGCCGGCGCCCACGCCGATGGCCTGGCCGTCCTTCACATAGCAGACGGAGTTGGACTGGGTGTATTTCAGGGTGATGAGGGAGACGATCATGTCGATTTTGGCGGCTTCGGGCAGGTCGTGATTCTCGGTGACGATATTGGTCAGCAGCTCCTCGTCGATCTTGAAATTGTTGCGGCCCTGCTGGAAGGTGATGCCGAACACGTCTTTGTATTCCTGAGGAGCGGGAACGTAATCCGGGTCGATTTGGACGACGTTGTAGCCGCCCTTCTTCTTGGTTTTCAAAATCTCCAGGGCCTCGTCGGTGTAGCCGGGGGCGATGACGCCGTCGGACACCTCGGCCTTCAGGTAGTTGGCGGTGGCGGCGTCGCAGACATCGGAGAGGGCCGCCCAGTCGCCGTAGGAGCACAGGCGGTCAGCGCCTCGGGCCCGGATGTAGGCGCAGGCAATGGGGCTCAGCTCAGCGTCCTCATCCACGAAATAAATCTTGCGGTCGATGTCGCTGAGGGGCAGGCCCACGGCGGCGCCGGCGGGGGAGACGTGCTTGAAGGAAGCGGCGGAGGGCAGGCCGGTGGCGGCCTTCAGCTCCCGGACCAGCTGCCAGGAGTTGAAGGCGTCCAGGAAGTTGATGTAGCCGGGCTTGCCGTTCAGGACCGTGATGGGCAGGTGAGAACCGTCCTTCATGAAGATGCGGGAGGGCTTCTGGTTGGGGTTGCAGCCGTATTTCAGTTCCAGTTCGTTCATGGAAGCGCACCTCAATTTTCAATAATTTGTTTACATAACATTTCTGCCGCCTGGGGGAGCAAAATCCATTCCGCCTGCTCCATCACCCGGCGCTGCAGGACCTCCGCCGAGTCGTCGGGGAGAATGTCCACGGCTTTTTGCAGCAGAATGCGGCCGCCGTCGGGAATCTCGTTCACCAGATGGACAGTGGCGCCGGTGACCTTCACGCCACGGGCCAAAGCCGCCTCATGGACCTTCAAACCGTACATCCCCTTACCGCAGAAGGAGGGGATGAGGGAGGGATGGACGTTGATGATGCGGTCCGGCCACTGCTTCACGAAGTCAGCGGACAGGATGGACAGAAACCCGGCCAGGATAATGACATCTACCCGGTATTCCGTCAGCTTTTCATGCAAAGCGGCCTCAAAGGCCTCCTGGGTCATCTGCTTTTTGGGGACGGCCACACCAGGCACGCCGTGGTTCTTGGCCCGGGTCAGGGCGTAGGCGTTCTCGTTACTGGCGCACACCAGCACGATCTCCCCGTGGGGGATATCGCCCCGCTCCTGGGCCTTCAGCAGAGCCTCCAGATTGGTGCCGCCGCCGGAGACGAATACGGCGATGCGGGCTTTTGTTAACATAATGTCACCCGCTCGTCGCCGGAGATGATCTCACCCATCACATAGGCGCCGCAGTCCAGGGCGGCGATAGCGGCATCAGCGGTCTCCTTGGAGACGATGACGGCCATGCCCACGCCCATGTTGTAGGTGTTAAACATATCGTGCTCAGGGATGTTGCCCTTGCTCTGGAGCATGGCAAAGATGGGGGGTGTCTGGACCGCGGACTTGTCGATCTTGGCGGTCAGGCCCTCGGGGAGGCAGCGGGGGATGTTTTCAAAGAAGCCTCCGCCGGTGATGTGGCTGATGCCCTTCACATTGGCAGCCTCCAGGCAGCGCAGGACGGGCTTGACGTAGATGCGGGTGGGCTCCAGCAGAGCCTCGCCCAGAGTTTTTCCAAGCTCGTCGGAGTAGATACTCAGGTCGGCGTGTTCCACGTCAAAGACCTTTCGAACAAGGGAGAAGCCGTTGGAGTGGATGCCGGAGGAGGGGAGAGCCAGGATGACGTCGCCGGGGACCATGGTGTTGTGGTCGATGACCTTGGCCTTGTCCACCAGACCCACGGAGAAGCCCGCCAGGTCATAGTCGTCGGCGGCCATCATGCCGGGGTGCTCAGCGGTCTCGCCGCCGATGAGGGCGCAGCCAGACTGGACGCAGCCCTCCGCCACGCCGGAGACCAGGGTGGCGACCTTTTCCGGCTCGTTCTTGCCGATGGCGATGTAGTCCAGGAAAAACAACGGCTGTGCGCCGCAGCAGATGATGTCGTTGACACACATGGCCACGCAGTCGATGCCCACAGTGTCATGCTTGTCCATCAGCTGGGCAATGCGGATCTTGGTGCCCACACCGTCGGTACCGGAGACCAGCACGGGTTCCTTCATTCCGGCGAAGTCGGGGGCAAACAGGCCGCCGAAGCCGCCGATATCGGACACGACGCCGGGGATCATGGTGCGCTTGACATGGGCGCTCATCAGCTTCACGCCCTCGTAGCCGGCCTCAATATTGACACCGGCGTCCCGGTAGCTGTCAGAAAAACTACGCATCTTCCTCTTTCTTCCTTTCACTGATCTTACATTCAAAGCGGTCCTTGCCCGCATCCTGGGGGATGGCGGTGGGATAGCCGCCGCCGAAGCAGGCGGTGCAGAAGCCGCATTCGGTGTTGTCCGCCAGCTTCACCACGTCGTTCAGGCTGAGGTAGCCCAGGGAGTCCACGCCGATGATCTTGGCAATTTCCTCCACGGTATGGTGGTTGGCGATGAGCTTGTTCTTGTCGTCGATGTCCGTGCCGTAGTAGCACTCGGAGACGAAGGGCGGCGCGCTGACCCGCATGTGGATCTCCTTGGCACCCGCCTTGCGCAGCAGGTCGATGGTGCGGCGGCATGTGGTGCCGCGGACGATGGAGTCGTCGATGAGGACTACCCGCTTGCCCTCCACCACGGAGAGGATGGGATTGAGCTTGATATTGACCTCGTTCTCCCGCATGTCTTGGGTGGGGGAGATGAAGGTCCGGCCGATGTACTTGTTTTTGATGAAGCCCATGCCGTAGGGGATGCCGGACTGTTTGGCATAGCCCATGGCGGCGTCCAGGCCGGAGTCCGGCACACCGATGACGATGTCCGCCTGAACGGGATGCTCCAGGGCCAGGAAGGCGCCGGCCCGCTGCCGGGCAATGTGGACGCTGGAGCCGTCGATGACGGAGTCGGGGCGGGCAAAGTAGATGAATTCAAAAACGCAGAGCTTTTTGGGGGCCTTGCCGCAGTGGCTGGTGTCGGACTTGATGCCCGTCTTGTCCACCACCACGATCTCGCCGGGGAGGATGTCCCGCTCGAATTTGGCGCCGATGGCGTCCAGACCGCAGGACTCGGAGGCGAACACCACGCTGCCGTCCTTCAGACGGCCCATGCACAATGGCCGGAAGCCATTGGGGTCCCGGACGGCGATGAGCTTGGTGGGGGAGGAGATGACCAGGGAGTAGGCGCCCACCAGCTTGTCCATGGCAGCGGAGACGGCGGCCTCAATGGAGGGGGCCTTCAGCCGCTCCTGGACGATGATATAGGCGATGACCTCGGAATCGGTGGTGGTGTGGAAAATGGAGCCCTGGCTCTCCAGCTCCTGCCGCAGCTCATGGGAGTTGGTGAGGTTGCCGTTGTGGGCCAGGGCCATGCGGCCCTTGTAGTGGTTCACCAGGATGGGCTGGACGTTGCGCTTGTTGTCGCTGCCGGTGGTGCCGTAGCGCACATGGCCCACGGCGATGTTGCCGGTGCCCAGGGACTTGAGCCGCTCCTGGGGGAACACGTCACTGACCAGACCCACGTCCCGCCAGGAGGTGAAGAGCCCATCGTCGTTGACGACGATGCCGGCGCTCTCCTGCCCCCGGTGCTGCAGGGCGTACAGGGCGTAGTAGGCCAGGGAAGCCACATCGGCGGTAGTTTCCGAATAGATGCCGAAGACGCCGCACTCCTCGTGAATGTGGCGCTCGGTGATACCGGACAGAGCCGCCTCTCCGTTGAGACGGCCCTCCGGGGCGTTGATCTTAGTCCGCATCGTGGTCCAGGAGACGCTTCATGATCTCGGCATAGGCGTCCTCCACACCGCCCATGTCCCGGCGGAAGCGATCCTTGTCCAGCTTCTCATGGGTCTTGGAGTCCCACAGACGGCAGGTGTCGGGGCTGATCTCGTCGGCCAGGACGATGGTGCCGTCAGCGGTCTTGCCGAACTCCAGCTTGAAGTCCACCAGGGTCACACCGCACTCCGCCCAGAAGGCCTTCAGCACCTCGTTGACAGCGAAGGAGTACTTCTTGATGAGGTCGATCTCCTCCCGGGTGGCCAGCTTCAGAGCCAGGGCGTGGTACTCGTTCAGCAGGGGGTCGTGGAGGTCGTCGTTTTTGTAGGAGAACTCGATGGTGGGCTGGTCAAACACAATGCCCTCCTCCACGCCGTAGCGGGAGGCGAAGTGACCGGCAGAGATGTTGCGGATGATGACTTCCAGAGGCACGATGGAGACCTTCTTCACCAGGGTCTCCCGCTGGCTCAGCTCCTTGACGAAGTGAGTGGGGATGCCGGCCTTCTCCATCTTGGCCATCAGGCGGTTGGTCATCTGGTTGTTGATGACGCCCTTGCCCACGATGGTGCCCTTCTTCAGACCGTCCAGAGCGGTGGCGTCGTCCTTGTAGTCCACAATGACCAGCTCGGGGTCATCGGTGGCGTAGACCTTCTTGGCCTTGCCCTCATAAATCTGCTCTAACTTCTGCATGATATTCGTCCTCCTATGTATAATTTTATTGATGCTTTATTCCTTGCCGTTCCAGCAGTAGGTACAAATTTTATCCCGGTCGATGCCGATGGCCTCCAGCAGGCCGTCCAGGGACTGATAGCCCAGGGAGTCGAAGCCCATCTCCTTGCAGATGGTGCTCAGCAAACACTGGCCCCGCTCCGTGGAGGCGTCGGCGTACTCGTCCAGATGCTGCTGGCCCTCATCGCCCTCCAGCTCCTGCACAGTCTTCCGGGCCAGCAGCTCCATGTCGGAGTTGCTGCGGGAGAAGTTCAGGTACTTGCAGCCGTACATAATGGGGGGACAGGCGGAGCGCATGTGCACCTCCGCGGCGCCGCTCTCATAAAGGAAATCCACCGTCTCCCGCAGCTGGGTGCCCCGGACGATGGAATCGTCCACGAACAGCAGCTTCTTCCCTTCAATCAGCTCAGGCACGGGGATCTGCTTCATCTTGGCCACCTGGTTCCGCACATCCTGGTTGGCGGGCATGAAGGACCGGGGCCAGGTGGGGGTGTACTTCACGAAGGGACGGGCAAAGGGCTTGCCGCTGCGGTTGGCGAAGCCGATGGCGTGGGGCAGGCCGGAGTCAGGCACGCCCGCCACGTAGTCCACCTTGGGCAGGCGGCCCTGAGCCACCTCGTCCCGGGCCATGATCTCGCCGTTGCGGTAGCGCATGACCTCCACGTTGACGCCCTCGTAATTGGAGTTGGGATAGCCGTAATAGGTCCACAGGAATGCGCAGATGCGCATTTTGTCACCGGCGGGGGAGAGGGACTCCACACCCTCCGGCGTAATACGGACGATTTCCTGGGGGCCCAGCTCATAGCAGGTCTGGTAGCCCAGCTTCTGGTAGGCGAAGGACTCGAAGGAGACGCAGTGGCCGTCCTCGTTTTTGCCCACCAGCACCGGCAGCCGTCCCAGCTTGTCGCGGGCGGCGATGATACCGTCCCGGGTCAGCAGCAATATGGTGGCGGAGCCGTCGATGACTTCCTGGGCGTGGCGGATGCCCTCCACCAGGGTGTCCTTCTGGTTGATAAGGGCGGCGGTCAGTTCCGAGGCGTTGACCTTGCCGTTGCTCTGGGCCATGAACTGATGACCGTGGTCGGAGAAGTAGGTCTCCACCAGCGCGTCGGCATTGTTAATGATGCCCACGGTGGAGATGGCGTACAGTCCCAGATGGGACCGCACCAGCAGAGGCTGGGGGTCGGTGTCGGAGATGCAGCCGATGCCGCTGCACCCGTGGAAATCGGCCAGATCCGCCTCAAACTTGGTGCGGAAGGGGGTGTTCTCAATATTGTGGATCTGGCGGTGGAACCGGTCGTTCGCCGCGTCGTAGACGGTCATGCCGCCCCGGCGGGTGCCCAGATGGGAGTGGTAGTCCACGCCGAAAAAGATGTCAAGCACGCAATCCCGCTTGGAGATCGCTCCAAAAAAACCACCCATGGTTGAATACTCCTGATCGTTTTATCGTATTTCCGCCGGTAAGCCGCCGACGGGAGGCGCAGGGTCAGGGGCTATTAAGCAAGCTCCGCCTGGAGGTTTGCCTCTTTCTCGGCGATCTGCTTCGCCATATCCTCCCTTGCCGTGTCCAGCTTGGCGGCCAGAGCGTCATCGCTGACGGCCAGGATCTGGGCGGCCAGCACGGCGGCGTTCTTGGCGCCGTTGATGGCGACGGTCGCCACAGGGATGCCGCTGGGCATCTGAACGGTGGCAAGCAATGCGTCCAGTCCGTCCATGGCGCCGCCCTTCATGGGAATGCCGATGACGGGAAGCGTGGAATTTCCGGCGAAGGCGCCGGCCAGATGTGCCGCCATACCGGCGGCGCAGATCAGCACGCCGAAGCCGTTTTTGCGGGCATTTTTTGCAAACTCCGCGGCGGCGGCGGGGGTGCGGTGGGCGCTGAGGATGTGAGCTTCATAGGGGATGCCGAAGGCATCCAGCTGGGCGCAGGCCCCCTTGACCACGGGCCAGTCAGAATCTGAGCCCATGATGACGGCGACTTTTTTCATGTCAGGTCTCCTTTTCTATTACAGCTTTTTCCGCATGACGGTGTGCCGGAAGATACCGTCAGCGAAGTATTCGTTGGAACAGAACACCGGCTTGCCGTCGATGTCGAAGTCCACCTCGTCCATGTTCAGCAGGGGGGAGCCCATGGGCACCTGGAAAATCTCTGCCAGGGCCGCATCGGCCACCACGGGCCGCAGGTCCGTCAGGTCCAGATAGGGGTTCACACCGCAGAACTGCTGGAGGAAGTGGAAGATGGGGAGCTTCAGGTCGTTGATGGTATAGCCGCCCTGAGCCAGGGATTTTTCAATAACGTCCTCGCAGTAGATGGCGGGCTTGCCGTCGGCAGTGCAGAGCCGGGACACCCGGATGATGGGCGTACCCTTGGGGATCTGGAGCTGGGCGGCGATTTTTTCATCGGCGGTGCCGTCAGACACCCGGACAGAGGCCACCGCCGGCTCATGGCCGCTTTGGCGAATCATATCCAGGAACTCCACCTCAATATCCATGCGGGTATGGACGTTCAGGACGTGGCGGTTGATAATGGTGCCCACGCCGTGGCGGCGGGTGATGAAGCCCTCCCGCTCCAGGGAGGCAAGAATGTCCCGCAGCTGGGTGCGGCTGATGCCCAGGGATTCCGCCAGGACGCTCTCCCGGGGAAGACGCTGGCAGGAGGCGAACTCGCCGTCCTTCATAGCAGACAGAAGCTGGGCGCGGATCGTCTTGGACTGAGTGGGCTGACTGCTCATACCATTCACCTCATATCAAAAATAGGTACTACCCATTAAAGGTCGTACCTATTGTATCTGATTTCCCGCCGTACCGCAATTAGCAGATTCGACAGATTGAAACAGCCTTTTTTCATGCGCTTTGGTGAGAGCGGAGGAAGGGCGAAGAGCGGCGGATTTTCGTGTAATTTAACAGTGGACAGATGTCCACGAAATGCTATAATGGGGAGCATCTATTTTGAAACAAAAGGTGTTCTGTTATGAAAAATATCATCCTGATCGGAATGCCCGGCACGGGCAAAAGCGTGGTGGGCCGTGCGTTGGCGGAGCGCCTGCACTATACCTTTGTAGACGTGGACGACCTCATCGTTCAGGCCGCGGGACAGACCCTGGCGGAGATTTTGCGGAGCTGTGGCCTGGAGGCTTTCCTGGCTCTGGAGGGCCAAATCGGGGAAGCGCTGACCTGTGAGAACACGGTCATCGCCACCGGCGGCAGCATGGTGCTGTCCGAGGGGGCCATGGCCCATCTGAAGGAAAACGGCGTGGCCGTCTGGCTGGAAACGCCCCTCTCCCAGATTTCGGAGCGGATGCCGGAGGACCTGACGGACCGGGGCATTGCCGCCCCGGCGGGCATGGACATCCGGCAGATTTACCGGCAGCGGGAGCCGCTGTACGCCAAATACGCCGACCTCATCGTCGCCAGCCGCCCGGGGGAGGACGACACCGCCTACCAGGTGGAGGAAGTCATGCGCACCGTGGGAATGCAGCTGTAACGAACAACGGGACTGCCGAAAGGCAGTCCCGTTCCCTTTTATTGAATAGTGTCCGGCAGTTCCATCTCCATGGGCATGTGGACGAAGCCCATGGACTCATACAGCGGCATCCCCATGGCGGTGGCGTCCAGGGAGATGGCGGTGACGCCCTGCTTCCGGGCTTCCTCCACCAGCAGCTCCGCCATCCGCCGTCCCAGTCCCCGGCGGCGGTAGTCCGGGTGAGTGTAGATGTTCATGAGATAAGCCTTCCAGCCGGAGGGATTGTGGTAAGTGGGCATGACCCGGTAGAAGCTGACGCCTCCCGCGCCGATCCAGGTGTCCCCGTCGAACACCAGCCAGGCGGCGTGGCTGCCATCGGCCAGAGCGGTGGTATAGTATTCCCGGCTGGCCTCTTCCACGGCGGACATATCCGTGTCCTCCGGCAGGCGGTTGGCGGCCAGCAATACCTTGACCCGGGTCTGTACCAGCAGGTCCAGGTCCTCCAGAGTGGCTTTGTGAAAGCGCGGTTCCATAGGCGTATCCTCCGTTTATTTATTCCATCATATCGCGGGTATGTAAAAAAGTCAAAAATTTTGAAAAATCCCCTTGACTCTGACGTTACATCATGGTTTACACTCCAAAGTGAGGTGAGGCACATGAGATTGTCTATCAGCGAAATGGCAAAGCTGACCGGGGTGAGTATTCGCACCCTGCATCATTACGATCACATCGGCCTGCTCTGCCCGGAAACAGCGGCAGATTCCGGCTACCGCTGGTACGGAGCGGCGGATGTGGAGAAAATGCAGCAAATTTTGTTTTACCGGGAGCTGGATTTTCCATTGAAAGAGATTCGTGACATCCTGGCTGACCCTCAGTACGACAAACAGGAGGCCCTGCGGCGCCAGTGCCAACTGCTCCTGCTGAAGCGAGAGCGGCTGGACGGCCTGCTGGAGCTGCTGGACGCCAATTTGAAAGGAGAACGCACCATGGAATTTCAGGGATTTGATGCCAGTGAACTGGAACAGGCCCGGCGGCAGTACGCCGATGAGGCCAAGGCCCGCTGGGGCCATACCGATGCCTGGAAGGAGAGTCGGGAAAAGAGCACCGATGCAAACACCCAGGCGGAGGGCATGAACGATATCTTCCGCCGTGCCGCCGCCCTGCGGCAGGTAGACCCGGCGTCTTCCGAGGCCCAGGCCCTCGTCAAGGAGTGGCAGGACTTCGTCAGCGTCAACTACTACCAGTGCACGAATGAAATTCTGGCGGGCCTGGGGGAGATGTACACCGCTGACGAGCGGTTCCAAAAGAATCTGGACCGCTTTGGCGAGGGTACGGCGGCATTTCTCTCCGCTGCCATCAAGGCATATTGCCAAAAGTGAACGACAAAAAACCGCTGGCAGACGCCAGCGGTTTTTTCGTGAATCTTTCAATTTTTGCGGAACCGGGACAGAAAATCCTTGGTCTCCTGCCGCTGGGGATTGCCGAAAACCTCTTCCGGGGTGCCCTCCTCGCAGATGACACCCTGGTTCATGTATACCACATGGCTGCTGACGTCCCGGGCGAAGGCCATCTCGTGGGTCACCACCAGCATGGTCATGCCCTCCTGAGCCAGGGCCTGCATGACGTTCAGCACCTCGCCCACCATCTCGGGGTCCAGGGCGGAGGTGGGCTCGTCGAACAGCAGCACCTCCGGGTCCATGGCCAGGGCCCGGGCGATAGCCACCCGTTGCTTCTGACCGCCGGAGATCTGACGGGGCCGGGCGTTGATGTAGGGGGCCATGCCCACCTTTTCCAGGTACTCCATGGCGTGGGCCCGGGCTTCTTCCTTGCTCTTTTTCAGAACCTTGATTTGGCCAACCATGCAGTTTTCCAGCACGGTCATGTTGTTAAAGAGGTTGAAGGACTGGAATACCATGCCCACATGGGAGCGGTAGGCGGCGGCGTTGACCTTGGGGCCGGTAATGTCCGTGCCGTGGTAGAGGATCTCGCCGCTGGTGGGGGTCTCCAGCAGATTGACGCACCGCAGCAGGGTGCTCTTGCCGGAGCCGGAGGCGCCGATGATGCTGGTCACATCACCCTTTTCCACGGTGAAGTCGATGTCCCGCAGGACCTCGTGGCTGCCGAAGGACTTGGACAGGTGGTTGATCTGTAAGATCATCTCAGACATGCTTGGCACCTCTCTTCTGATCGTACTCTTTGCTCTTTTCATCGTAGGGACTGCCCTGACCGGGGTAGTTGTACATGCCGGTGGTGTGGGCCAGAGTGTCCGTGGTAGCCAGGTCGTAGCTGTCGGAGCCGTCCATCTTCTTCTCCCACCAGCGCAGCAGCTTGGCACAGACCAGGGTCATGGTCAGGTAGATGACCATGGTGATGGTGGCGGACTCAAAGTAGGTGTACAGCGCACCGGCCACGCCCTTGTGGACGAAGAACAGCTCCACCACGCTGATGACGGACAGCACGCAGGTGTCCTTGATGTTGATGATCAGGTTGTTGCCGATCTGGGGCATGATGTTCCGCAGGGTCTGGGGCAGGATGACGGACATCATGGTCTGCACATGGGTCATGCCGATGGCCTTGGCGCCCTCGGTCTGGCCGGGGTCCACAGACAGGATGCCGCCGCGGACCGTCTCCGCCATATATGCGCCGGTGTTGATGGAGACGATGAAGAAGGCGGCGAACATGGTGCCCATGTAGATGTTGAACATCTGGGCCGCACCGTAGTAGATGAACACGGCCTGGATCATCATGGGGGTGCCCCGGAAGACCTCTACATAGATCCGCAGGAGCACCTGGAAGAACCGCACCACAAAGCGCTTCACGGCGTTGTCCTTTTTGGAGACGGGGATGGTCTGCACGATGCCCACCCCCAGACCGATGATGCAGCCAATGGCGGTGGCGATGATGGCGATCAGCAGGGTGTTGCCGGCGCCCTCTAGATAGGAGGGACCGTACTTGCCGATCAGATAAAGGATACGCTCCCAGAAAGACATGCTGCCCACGGAGGTCCCCACAAGCTGGGTGATGGCGGCTTGGACGGATGCCCACATAGAGGTTCAGCTCCTTTTCTTAAAATATGGGATGACCGCGAAGGACGGCAGAGCCGTCCCCCGCGGTGAGAGAGGGTACGTGATAAGCGGCTTATTCGCTGAGGGGCTGAACGGAGATGGCCTCGTTCATCATGTTGGTGTAGTCCTCCTCGGTGAGGGTGGACAGCACGCCGTTGATGGCGTCCAGCAGCTCGGAGTTGCCCTTCTGGACGGAGATGCCGATGTTGATCTCCTCGTCGGAGACCTCGAACGCGCCGTCGGTGCCGGTGAAGTCCAGCAGCTTCAGGCCGGGGTTGGCGGCCACGGCGGCCAGGCCGGTGGGCTGGTCGGTGACGATGTAATCCACTCGGCCGGAGGTCAGGGCCACGATCATAGCGGGAGCGGACTCCTGGCCGGGCAGGATGTTGGCGTCGGGGATCTGGGGCAGGCAGTTGTCGTACCAGATGGTGTTCAGCTGGCTGGTGCAGGTGCCGCCGGCCAGGTCGGCCACGGAAGCGGCGTCGGCGTAGGCACCGTCCTTAGCCACCACGGTGACGATGGTGGCGTAGTAGTAGGGATCGGAGAAATCAACCATTTCCAGACGGTCAGAGGTGATGGACTGGCCGCAGATACCGGCGTCCACAGTGCCGGACTGGATGGCGGGGATGATGGACTCCCAGTCGCTCTTGACGATCTCCAGGTTCCAGCCCAGCTGCTCGCAGATGTACTTGGCCATCATCACGTCGTAGCCATAGGCGTAGTCAGAGGAGCCGGAGATGGGCACGGCGCCGTTGGAGTCGTCGGACTGGGTCCAGTTGTAGGGAGCGTAGGCGCACTCCATAGCAACCCGCAGGGTGCGGGCCTCGGAGGCCGCGGGAGTCTCGCTCTGGGCGGGAGCCTTGGAGCCGCCGCAGGCGGCCAGGGACAGGATCATGGCCATTGCCATGACAAGGGACAGGAACTTCTTCATTGTGTATCCAACCTTTCCAAACAGTTTTCCGGCGTTTCCGTCCCCGCCGGGGGACAAAAATTGGACCGCTTTGTCAAGCGGTCCATGGAAATCCGGAAAACGCCCGTCATGGGCATCCGATGGCCATTGATAGCGCTTCACAAAGTCTTGTGACAGTCCGGCGGATATTCTCCGGCGGCCCAGCGGCGAAAGTTCAGGCAAACTTTCGCGGCTTCGGCGGTTTTCCCTTTCCCATCCGGCGGCTGCCTGGCCTTGCCGGAGGGTACTGATGAAACCCGCGCCTCTATCTAAGCGATTCAATTTTGGCTGTATCCTATCACTCCGTTCCACCCCTGTCAACGCCCCCTCCCGGAAAAAAGGAGAATTTTGTGCAGAACGTTGAAAAGATTTTCGCAAAATCCGGCCGAAATATGATATAGTGATGGTAGCAAATCAAGGAGGACTGACGATGCAGGGAATGGAACTTGCGATACTGGACTGGATACAGTCCCACCTGCGCTGTGGATTTCTGGACGCGGTGCTGCCGGTCATCACCCGGACAGCGGACCACGGCGAGCTGTGGATCATCCTGGCGCTGGTGCTGCTTGCCATCAGAAACCAGCGGAAATACGGCGCGGCGGTGGCCTGTGGCCTGGTGCTGGACCTGGTGAGCTGCAATCTGCTGCTCAAACCCCTGGTGGGCCGCATCCGCCCCTTTGCCGTCAATACGGCGGTGGAGCTGCTGGTGAAAGCGCCGCTGGACGCCTCCTTTCCCTCAGGCCATACGGCGGCGTCCTTCGCGGCGGTGTTCGCCCTGAAAGCGGCGGGCAGCCCCCTGTGGAAGCCCGCCCTGGCGGTGGCGGTGGTGATCTCCTTCTCCCGGCTGTACCTGTACGTTCACTGGCCCAGCGATGTGCTGGCGGGTGCCCTGCTGGGTGCCGCCGTGGGCTGGGCAGGCGCCAGGCTGGCGGAAAAGGCCGGAAAGATACTTGAAAAGAGGAAAGCGGGACGCTGAGTCCCGCTTTTCTCTATTCATCAGGCCGTATTTCCAGATAGTAGTGTTCCATCTTCAAATCCAGCGTCACTTCGATCACGCCCTTTTCCAGGTCGAAGCCGAAGTTCTGCCGCTCAATTTGGATGCCGTCCGTATTTGCCAGCGTCGCCCGCTGCTGGGTGAACGTCAAGTTGGACCCCAGCCGGGTCACAAAGTCATAGCCCTGCAGTCCCACATTTTCCGACCCGGAGCAGCCGAAGTCGAAGCTGGGCTCCTTCCACAGTGAGAATGTTATGTCAACTTCGCTGCCCGCTGGGACCGTCAAAGTCACCGCCAGATACAGCACCCGCTCCTGGCTCATGGCCTCGCTGATGATGTCGTCCAGCCGCCCGTCGGCGTAGCGGTCCTTCACAGCCTCGCTGACGGGGCCGTACTGGACCATCAGCTCGCCCACGGCCCGCCGGAACAGGGTGAATGGCACTGCTGATACCGCGCCGTCCTCCATGCCGTACTGCCATCCGGCGTAGGTCTCCAGATACTCCCGGCACAGCAGGTCCAGCACCTCGTCCAGGGTGGACGTCCGCCGGGTGACGGTGCAGCCGACGCTCTCCAATTCCTCGCCCCGGTCACAGCCGCCATCCTTGTAACCCTGGAGGACGTAATCGCCAATGTCATCGCCCAATACCACCAGCAGCTTCAGCTCCTTCTCCCGCCGCTGGCCGCCCGGCACGAAGTAGCTGCGCTGCTGCCAGCCGGTGTCCGGGTCCCAGGCCCCGCCGTTGAAGCCGTAGGAGTACACAGCGGTCTTTTCCCGGTCAATGGTAAATTCGATGGCCTGGGTGGCGGCGTCGTATCCCTCCGGGGCCTGGAAGTCCGTGAACTCGTACACCGTCACCGGGATGTCCAGCACAGGGCCGTCTCCCAGAGCCGCATCCAGATACCTGCCGTCCGCCAGCAGCGCTTTGTAGTCCGTCCAGCTGTCTGGATGGGACAGATTCAGGGTAGTATCGTCCAGCGCATAGCCACCCTGGCCGTCGCTCTGCCACACGCCCTGGAAATCTCCGGCGTAGCTGCCGATATAAAGGCTTCCTTCCACGTCCGCACCGTCCACCGTCACGGCGGGCCGCTGGGTTGCCAGCTCTGTAAAGGACCCGGCAAAGGGATACAGGGCTGTCACCGTCTGATCGGAATCAGTTATGTTAACTAACGTGTAGCTGTCCGTCACTGACGCCCCCCATTGCCGGGGCGTGCCGTCGTGAAAAGTCCCGGGAGCAAAGTCCCAGGTGGTCTCCCGCTCCGCCGTCAGGGCGCCGTTTTCCTCCGCCAGCGTCAGGGGGAACACCGGCCCGGCGTAGGACATGAAGGTGGCGCCCTCCTCAGACGAAGGTTCGTTGTCCGAAGTAATGCCGCTGCCGCTTTCCCCCGGGGCGCTGGAACCCATTCCACGGAACCCGCCTGTGATGAGCCACCCGGCCCCCACAGCGCACAGCACCGCCAGACACGCGGCGGCAGCCATCCACTTTCGGAAAGCACTCCGCCCTCCGGGGGCAGGGGAGGCGGCTTCTTCGATCAGGTCGTCATCCACCAGTCCCAGGACACGAAACAGCCGCTCTGCTTTCATAGGGCCACCCCCTCCTTTTCCAAATAGGCCCGCAGGGCCTTCCGGGTACGGAACAGGGAGGATTTCACCTTTCCCTGACTGCAGCCCAGCTTCCGGGCGATGTCCGCGATATCCTCACCGTACCAGTACCGCCGCAGGAACATGACACGGCTGTCCTTCGGTAGTCTCCGCAGAAACCGGCTGATGAGTGCCGCCAGCTCCCGGTCCTCCATGGCCTGCTCCGTGCCGTGGGGCGCGGGAACGCACTGATCCAATTCTCCCAGCAGCAGCTCCATGGCTCCGCCACCCCGTTTCTCCGCCTGCGATTGCTTCCAGCGGTCCAGACTGAGGTTCCGGACAATGCGTCCCAGCCAGGCTCGGAAAGCGGTAGGCCGTGCGGGCGGGATGGCGTTCCAGGTCCGCAGATAGGTGTCGTTGACACACTCCTCGGCGTCGGGATAGCTGCGGAGGACGTTCCAGGACACGTCCCGCAGGAACGGCCCGTATTTCCCGGCGGTCTCCTCGATGGCGGACTGGTCCCGCTGCCAGTACAGTTCGATAATCTGCGCGTCCTCCATAGGCGGCCTCCTTTCCCTTTGTGTGTTTTTACATCAATAGACGATAAAATAGAGCTTTGGTTTCGTCAAGCGAAAAAAATCTGACCATGGAATGGATTTTTTGGGGCAGCTCTGCTATGATGGCGGTAAGATATGCAGGAAACGGAGCTGATGGGATGGAACTGGATATTCTGATGTCCCTGCTGACGGCGAAGGACACGAAGCAGGGCTACGGAGCTTTTCTGGAGCTGGAGCGTCTCGCAGAGGAAAGCGACGACCTGTATCCTTACACGGAGCGGTTTGCCGACATGGTCAGCGACCGGGCCTGGGCCATCCGGTGCCGGGGCTTCCGGCTCTTTTGCAAGCAGGCCCGGTGGGACGAGGACGGCGTCATCGACCGCTGCCTGGACCGGGCACTGGTGATTTTGGAGGATGAAAAGCCCACGGCGGTGCGGCAGGCTCTGGCGGCGCTGCTGGATGTGGTGCCGTATAAATGGGAGCTGTGGCCTGTTATCCGGGGGCGGCTGGAGACTATGGATTTGAGCCGCTATAAAGACTCCATGGCGCCGCTGATTCAAAAGGATATGCAAACGCTGCTGAACGCTATGCAGTGAAAAATCGGGGAGGCCGTGTCGGCCTCCCCGATTTCTTGATGTAGTTTATCCCAGCAGATAGTTGTACTTGGTGAGGACGGTGAGGATGAACACCTCCACGTCGGCGGGCAGGTCGTTCTTACCGTCCAGGTCGGCCTCGAAGACCTTGCCATTCAGGCGGACCAGCACCTTCTTGCCGCCCAGAGGCAGGAAGCCGGAGTTCTTCACGCTCTCGTCGAAACCTTCCTTCGTCATGAACAGGGTGAACTTGTCGCGGTAGGGAGCGCTGTCGTAGGGGCAGAAGATGGCGCAGTTGCCGCACTCGTTGCACATCCGGTCCACGTGCAGGATCTGGTGGCGGCCGTCAGGCAGCTCGATGACCACGTTGGCCCGGTTGGGGCACACGTCGGCGCAGACCTGGCACACCACGTTGCAGGTGAGGCACCGGTCGCCCTCGCACTTGGCGGACTCGCAGAGGATGCCCTTCTTGGCGATAGCGGCCTCACGGGTGGCCTTGGCGTGGCCGGGGATGGCGAACTTGTATGCCTCGCCGAGGACGGCGTTGGCGAAGCCCTGAGCGTCGGCGATGCCCTCCACCACGGTAGCGGGACCACGCATGGCGTCGCCGCCCACGTAGACGCCCTCAATGTTGGTCTTGAAGTCGGGGATGCCGCGCTCGTCCACGTTGATGCCGTTGGCGGTGAACAGCTCGGACTCCACCTTCTCGCCCACGGCGGAGATGACGGTGTCGCAGGGGATCTCCACGAACTCGCCGGTGGCGACGGGCTTGCGGCGGCCCTTTTCGTCAGGTTCGCCCAGCTTCATCTTCTCGCACTTCAGGACCCCGTCCTTCTGCTCCACGGGAGCCACCAGCTCCAGGAACTGCACGCCGTCGGCGATGGCAAGATCAAGCTCCTCGGCGTCGGCGGGCATGTACTTCTTGGTGCGGCGGTAGACCAGAGTGGAGGACTTGGCACCAGCGCGCAGCGCCACACGGGCGGCGTCCATGGCGGTGTTGCCGCCGCCGACGACAGCCACATGGCCCAGGGAGACTTCCTTGCCGGCCTTCAGGTCCTTCAGCCAGCCGATAACAGGCACCACGTTGCCGAGGATATCCAGCTTGCCGGCCTTCCAGGCACCCACGGCGAAGAAGATGTGGGTGAAGCCCTGAGCCTTCAGCTCAGCGACAGAGGGAGCGGGGGTATTCAGCTTCACCTGAACGCCCATCTTGAACATCAGCGCCACATCGTTGTCGATGGCGTCGTCGGAGATGCGGAAGGAGGGGATGACCTGACGAACGATGCCGCCCAGGCAGTCAGCTTTTTCAAAGATGGTGACGGGGATACCGGCCCGGCCCAGGAAGTAGGCTGCGGACATACCGGTGGGGCCGCCGCCGATGACGGCGACCTTGCGGCCGTCATTGACGGGCACGGGAGCCTTGACCTTTGCCATGTAGGCGTCATAGCCCTTCTCGGCGGCCACCAGCTTGGTGGCCCGGATCTGGACAGACTCGTCGTAGTAATTCCGGGTGCACTTGGTCTGGCAGCGGTGGGCGCAGATGGTGCCGGTGATGAAGGGCAGGGGGTTCTTCTCGGTGATGAGCCGCAGGGCGGAGGCATACTGGCCCTTGCGGCACAGCTCAATGTACTCGGGGATGTCCTGCTGGATGGGGCAGCCGCCCTTGCAGGGTGCGGTGAAGCAGTCCATCAGGGGGACCTTCTCCCACAGCTTCCGGCGGGGCAGAGGCTTGATGTCCTTCACATGGTACTTGTCGGACCGGGCGGCCAGGGCCAGGGCCTCGATGGCGCCCACATCCACGCCGGTGAAGGGCTTGAAGTCCATGGCGTCCAGCTTGTCGCCGATCTGGACGAACCGCTGGTAGCCGCCGGGCTTGAGCTCAGTGGTGGCCATGGTGATGGGCCAGATGCCGCAGGCGAACAGCTTGTCGATGTTGAAGGCGTCGGCGCCGCCGGCATAGGAAATGCGCAGTCTGCCGCCGAATTCGCGGGACAGCCGGGCCGCCATGGTGGTGGTCAGGGGGAACAGGCTCTTGCCCGCCATATACATTTCCTCGCTGGGCAGCTCTCCGGCCTTCACGTCCACGGGGAAGGTGTTGGACAGCTTCAGGCCGAATTCCAGACCGCACTTGTCGGCCAGAGCCTGCAGACGGTGGAACATGGGAACGGCGTCGGCGTACTGTAGGTCCTCCTTGAAGTGATGGTCGTCGAAGGCGATGTAGTCGTAGCCCATGCCGTCCAGAATGGAGCGGGCGGTCTCATAGCCCAGAATGGTGGGGTTGCACTTGACGAAGGTGTGCAGGTGCTTCTTCTCAATGAGGTAGCTGGCGATGCGCTCGATCTCGTCCGGCGGGCAGCCGTGGAGGGTGGAGACCGTCACGCTGCCGGAGACATGGGGCGTGATGGTGTCGATGTAGGCGCTCTCACCGGGGAAGAACTCCTTCAAAACCTTGATGCACTCCTGGAAGATGGGGGTAGAGCTGGCGTCGATCATGCCGTTCAGGAAGTTATCGATCTTCTCGCCCTGGATGCCCGCAAGGTCGTAGCCCACGGACATGTTGAACACGAAGCCGTTGGGGTCGCCCAGACCGTAGACCTTGGCCATGATCTTCAGGGCGCACCAGGCCTTCACATACTCCTCAAAGGCCTGCTGGACGTACAGCTCGGTGGACCACTCGCAGTTGTAGCACTCGTCCTCCGCCAGGATGCAGGGGCGGTTGATGCAGGCGGCCAGGTCAGCACCGTCCATCTTCTGGACGGTCTTCAGCTCGAAAAACCGGGCGCCGCCGAAGTAACCGGCGATGATGTTCTGGGCCAGCTGGGTGTTGGGGCCGGCGGCGGGGCCGAAGGGGGTCTCGATGGTCTCGCCGAAAATGGGCAGCTTCTTCACGCCCGCCTTATAGGGCTTGTGGACGCCGAAGACGGAGCCCTCTTTCTGGTATTCAGTGGTGACCCAGGTCATCAATTCCCGGAAGGGAATGGGAATCATCAGTTCAGACATATTTTATCCTCCTCAAAATATTTGCGACGGGGAGCCTGCTTCCCCTTGAATATTTTAGTACTCGCAGTGATTTAGTTTTCCCCAGAGTCTCTTGGCAGATTCCAGCACGTGGGCATTCACGGCTTCCTCGTCGATCTCAGTCAGGACACGGTCACGCATCAAAATCTTACCGTTGATCATGGTGGTCTGGCACTGGCGGCCTGTCATGCCGAAGAGCATATGGCCGTCGATGTTGGCGTCGGAGAAGGGGGTGTAGGGCTTGTAGTCCATGACGATGACGTCCGCCGCCGCACCGGGCTTCAGCACGCCCAGGGTGGGGAAGCCACACCGCTCCGCCATCTTGGCGTTGTTGCGGAACAGCATATCCGTGACCTCGCACCAGCCCACGTTAGGCAGGCAGGCGTTGTGCCGCTGAGAGCACAGGGCCACCTTGATGGACTCCAGCATGTCGTTGGTGTAGGCGTCGGTGCCCATGCCGATGAGGATGCCCTTCTTGTAGAGCTGCAGGACGGGGGAGATGCCCACGGCATTGCCCATGTTGCTCTCAGGGTTGTTGACGCACATGGTGTCGGTGGCCTTGATGATGTCCATCTCAGCAGTATTCACATGGATGCAGTGGCCCAGGATGGTCTTGGGGCCGAGAATGTTGTGGTCCTGGAGCCGCTGGACGGGACGGCGGCCATAGTTCTGGAGGCTGTCGTACACGTCGTTCATGCCCTCGGACACATGGATGTGGTAGCCCACCCGGCCGTTGTTAGCCTCGTTCATGCGGTCAAAGGTCTTGTCGGAGATGGTGAACAGGGCGTGGCCGCCGAACATGGCTTTCAGCATATCGCTGGGGTTCTTCTCGCAGTAGTCGATGAAGTCCTTGTTCTCCTGTACGGACTGGATGGACTTCTCCTCGCCGTCGCGGTCGGAGACCTCGTAGCAGAGGCTGGCACGCATACCGAATTCCTTGGTGACCTCGGCGATCTTCATCAGGGAGCCGGGGATCTCACAGAAGGAGGCGTGATGGTCGAAGATGGTGGTGACGCCCTGCTTGATGCTGTCGATGACCAACGCCTGGGCGGAGGCACGGGTGGCTTCCAGGTCCAGGTTGCGGTCAATGGCCCACCAGGTGCCGTCCAGCACTTCGTAGAAGTTGGTGGGGTTGTTGCCGACAATGGCAAGGCCACGGGCCAGGGCGGAATAGATGTGGGTGTGGGCATTGATGAGGCCGGGCATGATAACGCCGCCCTTGGCGTCCACGAACTCCGCCTGGGGGTACTTGGCTTTCAGGTCGGCGGTGGCGCCCACTTCCACGATCTTGCCGCCGTCGGTGACGACGCCGCCGTCGCTCAGGTAGCCGACGCCCTCGGGGTCCCGGGTGATGACTTTGCCGTTTGCCAGTAAGATCATACAAAAAACCTCCTTGAGTTTTGAATTTGAGAAACAAAAAAGGCGCTTCAAACCGGCTTTGGTTTGAAACACCTATCAAAAAGATAAGGAATGATAGGTGTCAGCCCGTGCGCGCAGCACTACGTTGCAGCTATCATTCTTTGCTTGTACTTGTATTGTAGCGGAGAATCCGCTAAAATGCAAGCAGGCGGCCTGAAAATTTTTTAGCCTGATTTTGTACAGTTTGCCGGGAACCTTTTGGGAAACCATAGCGACAAAGGAAATAAGAGGTGATGGAGATGAAAAAGCTGCTTTCCGTGCTGCTGCTCATTCTGTTGCTGTCGGCCTGCGGCGCGCAGCAAGAGCCTGTGCCTGCGGAAGAAAACGTCCCACCGGCCGAGAACGTCCAGGAGGACACACCGTTGGCACCCGGCGCGGGACTGTTTTTGGAGCTGGAGCATCCGGTCTACGACCCGACCCTGACAAGATACACCTATTTCGTCCGCAACGCCACGGAGGAGACGGTGGAATTTGGAGAGGATTACGCCATCCAGCGGCAAGAGGGTGACGCCTGGAAAGACCTGACCTGGGTCGAAAACGCCGGATTCACCGCCATCGGCTATGCGTTGGAGCCGGGGCAAACCATGGCCCTGACCTGCGGCTTTGATTTATATGAGGAAGAGCCGGAGGCCGGGACCTACCGTCTGGTGAAAACGGTGGGCGGCCAGACCCTTTACGCGGAATTTGAACTGGGCGACAGCCCCTACACCGCCGCAGCGCCTTACGGCTTCCTCCCGCTGGAGGACCTGCCGGAGGTCTACGACGCCGACACGGCGGCGGAGCCCGATGTGGTCTACACCAACGACGGCGTGCAAAACGGCGAGGCTGTGGAAGAATTTTTATATAAGGTGCGCCTGAACGTCCCCTGCCAGCTCCGCACGGTCCAGGACTACGGCGAGAACAGCGCCATGCTCATCGACGCCATTTACGAAAACGGTCATTTCCTCTGGCGGATGCGCCAGGGGGATGATGTCGCGGAAGAGCGCTTCTCCTATATCGTCACCGACGGGACGGACGTGTACCTGTCCAACGGCGCCGACTGGGAGACCGCGGAGCGCTACGCCGGCAAGGAATTGGCCTGGCTGGTGCCTATGGAGACGGCGGGGCCGGAGCTGGTGTCCGCTGTGGAGAAGATGACGGAAGAGCGCCTGGACGCCAACACCGCCCGCTACCGGGTCTGGTCCGCCGACGGCCATTGGGACGCCTTCCTGACGGAGAATCCCACGGAGTTCGCCGTCAGCTTCCATGTGGGTGGCGGAGGCCGGGGTAGCACATATGACCTGAACCACTGGGACGGCCTGGAGACGGCCATCTGGGGCCTGGAGTGGCAGGCGGACGGCAAGCTGCTGCTGGTCTGCGAGACGGCGGACGGTGGTTCCAGCCGCCTGACCTTCGACCCGGAGACAGAACAGTTGACATAAAATATGCGGGAGCGGAGACGCTCCCGCATATTTTACCTGCTTTTGGAGAGAATAAAAAGAAATTTGACAAAAAGGTGCGTTTTCTGATATGCTGGGCAGGCTGTGTAATTGATAAGAGAAAGGAAAAAACCGTATGCTGGCTCAACTGACCGCCACCCTGAACAACTGGCTTTACACCTACATTCTGGTCATCCTGCTCATCGGGGCGGGGCTGTATTTCACCGTCCGCACCCGCTTCGTCCAGTTCCGAATGCTGGGAGAGTCCTTCCGGGTGATTCGGGAGAAAGGAAAGGGCGGCGTCAGCTCCTTCCAGGCGTTGATGGTCTCCACCGCCTCCCGGGTAGGCACCGGCAATATTGCAGGAGTGTCCGCCGCATTGTGCCTTGGCGGCGTGGGAGCCGTGTTCTGGATGTGGGTCATCGCCCTGCTGGGCGGAGCCTCCGCCTTTGTGGAGAGCACCCTGGCACAGATTTATAAGGTCCACGACGGCCAAGGCGGCAGCCGTGGCGGTCCGGCTTATTATATCCAAGCGGCGATAGGCAGCCGGGGACTGGCGGAACTGTTCGCGGTGCTGCTGATTTTGACCTACATGGTGGGCTTTAACCTGGTGGCGTCCTTTAATCTGGTGGATTCCTTCGCCGGATACGGCTTTTTCGACAGCCGCACGCCCCTGATCGCCGGAGCGGCCCTGGCGCTGGTGACGGCGCTGTGCATCTTCGGCGGCGGAAAGCGCCTCACCGCCATCACCAGCGTGCTGGTGCCCGTCATGGGCGGCGCCTATGTGCTGATGGCGCTGGTGATGATCGTGCTGCACCTGGAGCTGGTGCCCGGCGTGCTGGCTGCGATTTTTGAAAATGCCTTTGATTTTCAGGCCATCTTCGGCGGCTTCACCGGCTCCGCCATGATGTATGGCATCAAGCGTGGCCTGTTCTCCAATGAGGCCGGTGTGGGCTCGGCCCCCAACGCGGCGGCGGCTGCCAACGTGTCCCATCCGGTGAAGCAGGGATTGGCCCAGGTCCTCAGCGTATTCATCGACACCCTGCTCATCTGCTCCGCCACGGCGTTTTTATGCCTGTGCTCCGGCGTGGAGCCGGACGCGGCGCTGAAAGGCGTGCCTTACGTCCAGGCCGCGCTGGCGGGGACCTTCGGTGCTTTCGGCCACTGGTTCATCACCGGCGCCATGCTGCTGTTCGCCTTCACCACCATCCTGGGCAACTATTACTATTGCGAGAGCAACTTCCAGTACCTCCTGCGGCGGGACGCCAGGCGCTGGGAGCTGACGGCGTTTCGCCTGGCGGCGGTGTACGTGGTGTTTCTGGGCGCGCAAATGGACTTCTCCCTGGTGTGGGACCTTGCGGACGTGCTGATGGGCGGCATGGTCCTCATCAACCTGCCGGTGATTTGCCGCCTGTCGGGGACGGTCCTGGCGGCGCTGCGGGACTATACCTGGCAGAAAGCCCAGGGCAAAGCCCCGGTTTTTCGGGCGGCGGACATCGGCCTGGAAGGGCGGACGGATTTTTGGAACTGAATACCTGTCATAAAAGAGGATGCTTCGGCATCCTCTTTTTTTGCCAGTAATATCTACGGAGAAATTTTCAAAAACTACTTGAAAACGACAATGCAACTGTGTAATATAATATTAAAAACTATATTTTAAGATTTGACGGACTAAAAGGAGACGAGACCGATGGAAGCGGTATTGACAGCGAGACAGATGCGGCGGCTGCGGCGCCGGGTGATTGCCCGGAAACGGAATGAGCCGCCTGTGCTGACGGTGGGGGAGGAAGCCTTCAACGCGGTGAGCCACGGCGTGGGCGCGGCGCTGGCGATAGCCGCCACAGTGCTGCTGCTGGTGCGGTCCGACACGGGGCTGAAGGTGATGGCCTCCTGCTTCTACGGCGTCAGCATGTTTCTGATGATGCTGATGAGCAGCGTGTATCACGCCATGCCCGCAGGTTCCACCGCCAAGCGGGTGTGCCGCAGGTTCGACTATACCTCCATCTACCTGCTGATCGGCGGGACTTTCGCCCCTATTTTGCTGCTTTATGTGGGCGGAAAGCTGGGTATCACGCTGTTCTGCATCCAGTGGGGCGTCATCCTGTTCGGCGTCACCATGGTGGCGGTGTTCGGGCCGGGACGCTGGCGGGCGCTTCATTTCACGCTGTATTTCCTCATCGGCTGGAGCGGGCTCATGTTTCTCCCGTCCTTTTACCGGAACGCCCGGACGCTGCTGTGGTTCATCCTGGCGGGCGGTGTGGTGTACACTCTGGGTATGATCCCCTTTGCCCGGAACCGGAAGTATGACCACTGTGTCTGGCACCTGTTCGTGTTGGCTGCCGCCGCTCTGCATTGGGTGGGCATTTACACTCAAATTTACTGATTAACAAGGGCGAAAAAGGGACTCCGGAGATGTGATATGATCTCCCTGAAGTAGACAAGGATAAAATCCAAAATCTACTTCGGGGA
>CAMCNO010000028.1 GCA_945876285.1 uncultured Clostridia bacterium
CTACCTCTCATTTCTGAGGGTAGGGAGGATTTGTCAGCTTAACTTACTGACATTGGGCGTTTTGCCTCTCCTGCTTCTTAGTTGTGTTTGCCCAGGTATGCTTCCTTCACCTTGTCGTTGGCCAGCAGCTCCGCGCCGGTGCCGGACATGGTGATGTTGCCGGTCTCCAGCACATAGGCCAGGTCGGCGATCTTCAGGGCCATGTTGGCGTTCTGCTCGATCAGCAGCACCGTCACGCCCTGGCGGTTGATCTCCTGGATGATCTTGAAGATGTCCTGCACCACCAGCGGGGCAAGGCCCAGGGAGGGTTCGTCCAGCATCATCAGCTTGGGGCGGGACATCAATGCCCGGCCCACGGCCAGCATCTGCTGCTCGCCGCCAGACAGCGTGCCCGCCAGCTGCCAGGAACGCTCCTGCAGCCGGGGGAACAGCTCGTAGACCCACTGGATGTCCTTTTCGATCTCCGCCTTGTCCTTACGGAGGTAGGCGCCGATCTTCAGGTTCTCCAGCACCGTCATGTCCGGGAACACCCGGCGGCCCTCAGGGCTCATGGCGATACCGGCGCTGATGATCTTGTCGATGGACTTGCCCAGCAGCTCCTCCCCGTTCCACTGGATGGAGCCGCTATGTGCCTTCACCAGGCCGGAGATAGTCCGCAGGGTGGTGGACTTGCCGGCGCCGTTGGCGCCGATGAGGGTGACGATCTTGCCGTCGGGCACCTCCAGGGAGATGCCCCGGAGGGCCTGGATGCCGCCGTAGGCCACGTGCAGGTTTTCAATTTTAAGCATCGTCGGCCACCCCCAGGTACGCGTCAATGACGCGCTTGTTATTCTGAATCTCCGCCGGCGTGCCCTCGGCGATCAGCTTGCCGAAGTCCAGCACGTAGATGCGGTCGGAGATATCCATGACCAGATTCATGTGGTGCTCAATGAGGAAGATGGTCAGCTTGAACTCGTCCCGGATCTGGCCGATGAAGGCCGTCAGCTCGTCAGTCTCCTGGGGGTTCATGCCAGCCGCCGGTTCGTCCAGCAGCAGCAAGCTGGGCTCCGCCGCCAGCGCCCGGGCGATCTCCAGGCGGCGCTGCTTGCCGTAGGGCAGAGAAGTCGCCAGTTCGTCCTTCACGTCATACAGTCCCACGGTGTTCAAAAGCTCCGCCACGTGCTCCCGCTGCTCCTTCTCTTCCTTCCGGTTGAGGCGGAAGGTGGCGGAGAAGACGTTGCTGGTGGCCCGGCAGTGCTTGGCGATCAGCACGTTGTCAAACACCGTCTGGGACTTCCACAGGCGGATGTTCTGGAAGGTACGGGCCATGCCCAGCTTCGTGACCTTATCGGGAGTGGGGGCGATGACGCCGGTGTACTCCCCGTCGTGCTGGCCCTTGTAGAGCTTCTTCATTTTCCCCTGGGGATGGTTCTCGATGATCTTCTCGCCGTTGAACCAGACCGCGCCGTTGGTGGGCTGGTACACGCCGGTGACGACGTTGAAGGCGGTGGTCTTGCCGGCGCCGTTGGGGCCGATGAGGGCCACGATCTCGCCCTCGTTGATCTCCAGGTTCAGGTTATCCACGGCCACCACGCCGCCGAACTGCATGGTGGCGTTTTCGATTTTCAGCACATTTTTACTCATTTGCCGGCTGCCTCCTTCTTGCGCTTTCTGGCTTTTTTATCCAGCAGGTCCGGCAGTTCCTTGTCGCCCATGATGCCCTTCCGGAAGAACAGCACGATGACCATGATGATGACGGAGAACACCGCCATGCGGAAGCCGTTCTTGAAGATGCCGGGGGCATTGATGCCGAGGAACGTGCCGGAGTCCAAGCCGCGCAGCAGCCACTCGGAGGAGAAGATATACAGGAAGCTGGCGATAACGCTGCCGGTGATGGAGCCGATGCCGCCGATGACCACAATCAGCAAAATCTCGTAGGTCAGGGTGCTCTTGAAGGGAGCCGCGGCGATGGTACCCATATACATAGCCATCATGCCGCCGCCGATACCGGCGAAGAAGGAACTGATGATGAACGCCATGCGCTTATGCTTGGCAAGGTTGATGCCCATGGCCTCCGCCGCCACCTCGTCGTCCCGGATGGCCTTGAAGGCCCGGCCGTAGGTGGAGTTGATGAGCAGCACGATAATGGCGATCATCAGCCCCGCCAGAATGACGTAAGGCGTGGCGTGGGAGAAGGTGGGATAGCTCTTGAGGAGGTTGGAGCCGTTGGTGATGGGACCCAGGGCGTTCCACTGGAAGAAGGCCCGCAAAATCTCGGCAAAGCCCAAGGTGGCGATGGCCAGATAGTCGGACTTCAGACGCAGCACCGGCAGACCGATGAGGTAGGCCATGAGGGCCGCCAGCACGCCGCCCACCAGCAGGGCCAGCAGCATACCCACCGTGGAGCCCACGGTGTCGCCCATAAAGCCCGTAAAGATCTCCGGCAGGGAGAACTTGAGGGCGCCGCCGTCAAAATACTGGTACACACCGGGGCGCTTATCCACGGGGATGGTCAGCACCGCGTAGGCGTAGGCGCCCAGCAGCATGAAGCCCGCCTGGCCCAGGGAGAACAATCCGGTAAAGCCGTTCAGGAGGTTCATGGACACGGCCACCAGGGAGTAGACGGTGGCCTTCTTGATAACCACCACCGCGATATGGTAGCTGGGCAGCAGCATATCCACGACCACACAGGCCGCCAGCAGCACTGCCAGCACCGCGGCGGTGAAGATCGTCTTTTTCTTCGTCATTGTCATGTTGCTTCCCTCCTTACACCTTGTCGGTGACTTTTTCACCGAACAGGCCGGTGGGCTTGACGCACAGCACCACGATCAGAATGGCGAAGGTGAAGGCGTCGGAGAAGGTGGTGTAGCCCGCGCCCTTGATGAGCTCCTCGCACAGTCCGATGATGAACGCGCCCACCACCGCGCCGGGAATGGAGCCGATGCCGCCGAACACCGCCGCCACGAAGGCCTTCAATCCCGGCATACCGCCGGAGGTAATGGCCACGGAGGGGTAGTTGGTGAAGTACAGCATGGAGCCCACCGCCGCCAGGAAGGAGCCGATGACGAAGGTCATGGAGATGACGGCGTTGATCTTGATGCCCATGAGCTGGGCGGTCTCGAAGTCCTTGGCCGCCGCCCGCATGGCCATACCGATCTTGGTGTGGTTGATGAGGTACACCAGAACCACCACCAGCAGGATCGTCAGGATGGGGGTGACCAGGGTGACCCGCTTGGTGGAAGCGCCCAGAATGATGACATTCTCGGAGATCCAGGGAATGGGCCGGGTGACAGGCTGGGGCACGCCGCCGGTGATATAGAACGCCAGATTCTGAATGAGGTAGCTGACGCCGATGGCGGAGATCATGACCGACATCCGGGGCGCGGTGCGCAGGGGCTTGTAGGCCACCCGCTCGATGGTGAAGCCCAGCAGCACGGTGGCCGCCAGCACCAGCGGCAGGGCCACATAAAACGGCAGGGCGGTGGTGGCGTAGACCATGACCAGGCCAGCCACCATGAACACATCGCCGTGGGCGAAGTTAATGAGGCGCAGGATACCGTAGACCAGCGTGTAGCCGATGGCGATCAGGGCATACTGGCCGCCCACAGAGATACCGTTGATGATATAAGGCAGTATCTGTTGCATGCGGAAAACCTCCTGTGGTTTTTCTTGTTGGACTGGGCCGTCTCGAAAGGGCGGGTCACACCTGCTCTTTCGAGGCGACCCAAAACGCGGAGAAAAAGGGGATGGCGGCGAATCCGCTCGCCATCCCCTTTTTGTTCATGCGCAGTTCACTCAGCCGACGGTCTGGACCTTCACGAAGTCCCAGACACCGGCTTCGGTGTTGGCAGTCTTGATGTAAGCCGCGTCACGCTTGGCGTCGCCGATCTCATCGAACTCGATGAGGCCGGTCACGCCCTCAAAGCTGACAGAGGGCAGAGCCTCCAGAACGGCCTTGGGATCGGTGCTGCCGGCGATCTTCAGCGCTTCCAGAGCGGTGAAGTAGGCGTCATAGCCGATGGCGGTCACAGCGGCCACCATGTCGTTGCCGCCGTTGTTGGTCTTGGCGTCGGGGTTGGCGTTGATCCACTCCTTGATGCCGGCGTCGAACTCAGGGTTGCCGCCCTCCTGATAGAAGGTGGTGACGAAGGAAGTAACGTCCTTGCCGGTGGCACTCTCGATGACCTTGTTGCTGTCCCAGGTATCGGAGCCCAGCAGAGCGCCCTCAAAGCCCTGAGCGGCAGCGGCCTCCACAATCAGCTGCGCGTAGTTGATGGAGACGGGGGCGAAGATAACGCCGGCATTGGCAGCCTTGGCGTTGTTGATGTAGGACACGAAGTTGGCGCTGCCCTCGGGGAAGTCCTCAGCGACGACGGTGCCGCCCAGGCCCTCAAAGGCCTCGGTGAAGTAGTAGACCAGGCCCTGGTCATAGTCGCTGCCCAGCATGCCCAACACGTAAGCGGTAGTCACGCCCAGCTCCTTGTAGGCATAGTTGGCCAGAACGGTGCCCTGGAAGGGATCCAGGAAAGCAAGACGGAAATACACGTCGCAGCCAGCGGTGACCTGGGGGTTGGTGCAGGAAGTGCCCAGTGCGGGAAGGCCAGCCTCCTGGAACACCTCGCCGCCGGCCATGGACACACCGGAGCCGTAGGAGCCCAGAACCATGGACACCTTCCGGTTCACCAGCTCAGCGGCGGCAGACTTGCCGTTTTCGGGAGTGGTGCGGTTATCCACGATCTCCAGCTTGACGTCATAGGTCTCGCCGCCGATCTCCACGGTAGGCTGCACATAGTTGGCGTACTGCATGCCCAGGATCTCCTGCTTGCCGCCGGCGCCGTTGTCGCCGGTCTGGGGCTCGAACACGCCGATCTTCACGACCTTGTTGCCGGAATCGCCGCTCTGGGCGTCCTGAGAATCGCTCTTGCCGCCGCAGGCCGCCAGGCTCAGAGCCATGACCAGCGCCAGCACAGCTGCCATCAGTTTCTTCATTCTTTTCATCCTCCTGTTTGATACGGGGTCTTCCACCCCTTGTATGGGAAGCATTTTATGCGTTTTTCGCCGCTATTGCAAGGTGAATAATACACAGAAAGATTTTGTCCTTTTTTCGGTTTTTCAGGGCGGAACATCTTTCCATTGTCAACTTTTGTCCCTATTGCATGGACATTTTAGGGTTGTACGGTATTTTTCACGAATTACAGTCCGTACACCGTGGACATTCGTTTTCGTGATTTTGCCGAAACCGTACGCAAAATTTTACGCTTCCGGGGCCTCGCCTGTGCCCTCCACCACAGACAGGAACTCCTCCCGCTCCATGGTCTCGTGCTCCAGCAGGTACTTTGCCACGTTCTCCAGCTGCGCCCGCCGCTCTGTCAGCAGCTTCTCGCACCGGCGGCAGGCCTCGTCCACCACGCGGCGGACCTCCTCGTCGATCTGGGAGGCCACGGCCTCGGAGTAGCTGCGGCCCTGGCTCATGGTGCGGCCGATGAACACCTCGTCATGGCCGGACTCGAAGGAGACGGTGCCCAGCTTCTCGCTCATGCCGTAGGAGGCCACCATCTTCCGGGCAATGGAGGTGGCCCGCTGGATGTCGTTGCTGGCGCCTGTTGAAATGTCGCCCAGGCACAGCTTTTCCGCCACCCGGCCGCCCAGCAGCGCCACGATCTCGTCCTCCATATACCTCTTGGAGAGGTAGGAGCGGTCCTCCTCCGGCAGGGAGATGGTCATGCCGCCTGCCTGCCCACGGGGGACAATGGTGATCTGGCTCACCGGGTCCTGGCCCGGCAGGGCGTGCATCACCACGGCGTGGCCCGCCTCGTGGTAGGCCGTCAGCTTCCGCTCATGCTCCGGGATAACCCGGCTCTTCTTCTCCGGGCCAGCGATGACCTTGATCTCGGCCTCTTTCAAATCAAGCATGGTGATGAACTTCTGCTTCTTCCGGGCGGCCAGCAGGGCGCCCTCATTGATGAGGTTCTCCAGGTCCGCGCCGGTGAAGCCCGCGGTGCCCTGGGCCAGCTTGCGCAAATCCACATCCTCCGCCAGGGGCTTCCCCTTGGCGTGGACTTTCAGAATTTCCTCCCGGCCACGGATGTCCGGCAGGCCCACATAAATTTGACGGTCAAACCGTCCCGGACGCAGCAGGGCGGGGTCCAGAACGTCCGCCCGGTTTGTGGCGGCCAGAACCACGACGCCCTCGTTGGCGGCGAAGCCGTCCATCTCCACCAGGAGCTGATTCAGCGTCTGCTCCCGCTCGTCGTGTCCGCCGCCCAGGCCCGTGCCCCGCTGGCGCCCCACGGCATCAATCTCGTCGATGAACACGATGCAGGGCCCGGTTTTTTTGGCCTGTTCAAACAGGTCCCGGACGCGGCTGGCGCCAACGCCCACGTACAGCTCCACGAAGTCGGAGCCGGAGATGGACAAAAAGCCCACCCCGGCCTCCCCGGCCACGGCCTTGGCCAGCAGGGTCTTGCCGGTGCCCGGAGGGCCAACCAGCAGCACGCCCTTGGGAATGCGGGCGCCCAGGGACATAAACTGTTTGGGGTCCTTCAGGAACTCCACGATCTCTTGGAGTTCCTCCTTCTCCTCGTCGGCGCCGGCCACATCGTCAAAGGTGACCTTTTTGTCCTTATCGGAAAGGCCACGGGTGCGGGCCGCGCCGAATTTCGCCATGCGGTCAGGCCCCATGCCGCCCTGTGCCCGGGCAAAGAGGAAGTACCACATCAGCCCCAGCACCACGGCCATCAAAATCCAGGGAAGGAGAATTTCCAGCCAGTTGGTGGTCTCCGGCGGGGGATAGTCGTAGTCCTTGATGATGCCCTTGAAACTCTGCTCCTCCACCAGCTCATGGAAATCCCGGTAGAACACATCGAAGTCATAGACCTGATACCGGACGGCCTTGCTGCCGCCCACCTCCCGGTAGAGGGTGGCCTCCAGGGTATGCTGGTCGGTGAAGCGGAAGGACTCCACGTTTTCCTGCTGGAACTGCTGGCGCAGCTCGGCGTAGGACACCCGGTCCTCCCTGCTGTTCAGCTGCCAGATCCAGTTCATGCACAGCAAAATGACCAGCGCCAGGAACAGGAAGCTCAAATTGGATGTGCGGTTCTGTTTTGTCAAAATCATCCCTCCTTTGGGGGATCTGAAAATTTACGCTCCGGCGTAGACTTCCGGCTTCAATACGCCGATATAGGGCACGTTGCGGTACTGCTGGGCGTAGTCCAACCCATAGCCCTTCCCACCGGGCAAGCCCGGCGGGAGCCCTTTCATTGGATTTGAATGACCCGAAATGAATCCGGGTCATTCCGAGGTTTTGCTCCGCAAAACGCTCGTACGCCGTGTCCGGCGTCGGCGCTTTGCGCCGTCTGTGGTGGGCTATGGCTTTTATGCTCCGGCGTAGACTTCCGGCTTCAATACGCCGATATAGGGCACGTTGCGGTACTGCTGGCAGTAGTCCAACCCATAGCCCACCACGAATTCATTGGGCACCACGAAGCCCGCCAGGTCGGCGGTGATGGCCTTCTCCCGGCGGGAGGGCTTATCCAGCAGCGTCACGATGGTGATGGAGGCGGCGCCCTTGGTCATGAAGTATTCCTTCAGGAAGGCCAGGGTGTTGCCGGAGTCCAGGATGTCCTCCACAATGATGAGGTGGCGGCCGGTGATGTCCTGCTGGAGGTCATGGGTGATCTGCACCCGGCCGGAGGACGAGGTGGCGTTCTCATAGGAGCTGACGGCGATGAACTCCACGTCGCTCTTGAGCTGGCAGGCCCGGACCAAATCCGCCATGAATACAAAGGAGCCCTTCAGCACGCTGAGAAACAGCGGGTCCTTACCCTCGAACTTCTCATACAGCGCGTCGCCCATCTCCTGAATACGAGCCTTCAGCTCCTCTTCCGTCACCAGGACCTTCAGGATGTCCTTTTCCATCTCACTTCTCATGTTCCCTCTCCTCTGTCTTTTTGTAAAATTTTACAAACACCGGCTCCTCCTCAGAGCACGGTGCGAAATCCGGTTGGACGCCGAACACAGGGTCGGCGGCGTGGGCCTCTCCCACCCGCAGGACCGGGAGGGTGTCCCGCTCCTCCGGGGTCAGGCCCCGCTCGGCGCAGAGCCGCTTGAAGCTCCGCTTTCCCCGGCTGCCGGGGAGCCGCAGCCAGTCATTGGGCCGCCAGGGCGTCACGGTCACCGCCGCGTCCGCCGGGAGGCGGATGGGCAGCGCGCCGGGGAGCGCATGATTGGAAATCATGACGGTCGTCCCGCCGAAATCCACTGTACCGCCCACCAAAATGGGGACAGCACCGGGCCGGACGGGCCGCCGGGTGATTTCCAACGTGTATTTCTTCCGCCGGGCGGTCATGCCGTAGGGCAGGGAGACTTCCTTTTCCTCCCCCCGGCCCCAGGCCAGGTCCAGCACCGCCACCACATGGGCGGCGGTCAGGTCCCTCCGGTGTCCGGCGGCCCGGGCCATGAGCTGCAGGATGGTCCGCTCCGCCACGGCGGCGGGGACGTCCATCAGCATCAGGCAGGGAATGGCGACGCCGTCGGGCAGCTCCTTGGCCTGCTCTGTCAGGCCCCGGGCCATGGATTCCAGGGCGTCGCTCTCCTCCCGTAGAATGGCGGAGGTACGGGCGATGTTCTCCGCGCACTTCGGATTGAGCTGCCGCAGCACCGGCATCACCGTGCTGCGCAGGGCGTTCCGGGCGGCGGCACCGGGGTCTTGGTTTGTGGAGTCCTCCACATGGGGGATGTCATGGGCGGCGGCGTATTCCGCCAGCTCCGCCCTGGGGATGCGCAGGAAGGGGCGGCAGATGTTCCCCCGCACCTGGGGGATACCCGCCAGGCCCGCCGACCCGGTGCCCCGAATCAGGCTCAGCAGCACGGTCTCGGCGTTGTCGTCGGCGTGGTGGGCAGTGAGGATGGCGTCCGCGCCGTTTTCCTCCGCCGTCTCTTTCAAAAAGTCATACCGGAGCTGCCGGGCGGCCTCCTCGATGGAACGCCCCTCTTTTTCCGCGAAAGAGCGGACATCGCCGCTGCCGGAGACAAAGGGAATCCTATGCTGGGCGCAGTAATCCCGGACGAATTCCTCGTCCCGGTCGGCCTCCGTGCCCCGGAGCCGGTGGTTGAAATGGGCGGCGGCTACGGAAAAGCCCTTCTGGCGGGTCATATAGTCCAGCAGGCACATGGAGTCTAGTCCGCCGGAGACGGCGCACAGCACCCGTCCCCCGTGGGGAAAGCGGCGGCGCAGGAACTCCGCCGCGGCTGTCAGTTCATTCATCGTCGTCATAGCGGTTATCCAGGGTAGAGAACTGGGTGTACTCGGGCATCCACCGCAGCTCTACCTTGCCTGTCTCGCCGTGGCGGTTCTTCGCCACGATGCACTCGGCGATGTTGTGCTTTTCGGAGTCCTCATTATAATAGTCATCCCGGTACAAAAACAGAACGATGTCCGCGTCCTGCTCGATGGCGCCGGATTCGCGGAGGTCTGACAGCATGGGCCGCTTGTCGTCCCGCTTCTCGTTGGCGCGGGAGAGCTGGCTCAGGCAGATGACCGGGACGTTCAATTCTTTCGCCATAATTTTCAGCATACGGGACATATCGGAGACCACCTGCTGGCGGTTCTCGCCGCCGTTCCCCTTTCCTCCGGCGGAGGTCATCAATTGCAGGTAGTCGATGACCACCAGGCCCAGGTTGTCCAGGCGGCGGCACTTGGCGTTCATATCCGCCACGGAGAGCATGGGGTTGTCGTCGATGCGGACGTCCACTTTGTTCAGTACGGTGGCGGCGGCGGCGATCTTCTCCCAGTCGGTCTCCCGCAGGCTACCGGTCTTGAGGCGGGTATTCTCCACCAGCGCCTCGGAGGAGAGAAGACGCATGGCAAGCTGCTCCCGGGACATTTCCAGGGAGAATACCGCCACGGTCTTTTTCTCGCTCTTTGCCACGTTCAGCGCCACATTCAGGGCGAAGGAGGTTTTGCCCATGCCGGGACGGGCGGCCAGCAGAATGAGGTCGGACTTGTTCAGGCCCGTGATTTTATTGTCCACGGCGGAGAGGCCGGTGGAGAGGCCCGGCAGATGGTTCTCGCTCTCGCTCATCTCGCTCAGGCGGTCCAGCACGTCCGGCAGCACCTGCCGCAGGGGCACCATATCCTGGGCGCTCTGACCCCGGCGGATGGCGTACACCTTCTGCTCGGCGGCCTCCAGGATGTCTCCGGCCTCGCCCACGCCCTCCTGCACCATGGCGGTGATGTCCGCCGCGGCCTGGGCCACGCCCCGGAGGAGGGCCTTGTCCCGGACGATAGCCGCGTACTCCATGACGTTGGCGCTGGTGGGGGTGATCTCCATCAGCTGCGCCAGATACGAGCGGGTGGTCTGGTCGTCGTAGGTGCCCGCCTTCTGCATCTCCTCACAGACGGTGATGCCGTCGATGGGCTTGGCGTAGGTGAACATGGAGTAGATGGTCTCGAAGATCTCCCGGTTCTGCCGCAGGTAGAAGTCCGAGGGCCGGAGCTTGTCCATCACGTCCTTGACGCAGTCGGAGTCGATGAGCATGGAGCCTAAAACCGCCTGCTCACCCTCCAGGGAGTGGGGCATCTGACGGAGCAGCAGGTCTTCCATTGCCATAAGGGGTCACCTCCATGTGTGGGTTAGGATAACTCTCCCCCTGACAGGGGGAGAGTATCGTTACTTCTCCTCAAACACAGACACGTACACCGTGCCCACGACCTCAAAGCCCAGCTTGGCCTTGATCTGATAGCTGCCGAAGGCCTTGATGGGCTCGTCCAGCACCAGCTTCTGCTTGGGGATGTCGATATTGAACTGGGCCTTCAGACCCTCGCTGATCTCCTTAGTGGTGACGGCGCCGAACAGGCGGCCGCCGTTGCCCGCCTTGGCGGTGAGCTTCACCATGCACTCCTTCAGCTTCTCCGCGGTGGCCTCGGCCTCGGCCTTCTGGCGGGCTTCCTCGGCACGTCTGGCCTTCTC
Organism: uncultured Clostridia bacterium; assembly: GCA_945876285.1. Lineage (GTDB taxonomy): Bacteria > Bacillota > Clostridia > Oscillospirales > Oscillospiraceae > Oscillibacter. Next base: position 10,950 of record CAMCNO010000028.1, read on the forward strand.
CTTCAGGTTCATGGTGTTGATGGCGTCGGCGGTGGCGGCGATGGCCAGCTTCCGGGGCAGGAGGAAATTCCGGGCGTAGCCCTCGGAGACCTCCACCATCTGGCCCTTCTTGCCCTGGCCCTTCACGTCCTGCTGTAAAATCACTTTCATGGGTATCTTCTCCTTTAATGGTTATTTCTCAAAATAGTCGTCGATGGCGTCGGTCAGCTTCTGGCGCACGTCCAGGATGCTGGCGTTCTCCACCCTGCCTCCGGCGGTGGTGGAGTTTCCGCCGCCGCCCAGGGCCTCCAGGATGACCTGGACATTGATCTCGCCCAGGGAGCGGGCGGACATCAGCACGTTGTCCCCGTTGGTGTACACCACGAAGGACGCCTTGACCCCCTTGAGGGTCAGCAGCTCGTCGGCGGCCTGGGCCGCGGCGATGCGGTCCACGCCGTCCTGGGGGATGACCGCCAGGGCGATGTCGTCCCGGTACATCTCCGCCCGGCGGATGATGTCGTAGCGGGAGATCATGTCACTGAGGTCGTTCTGGAACAGCCGCTGGACGTCCGCCGTGTCGGCGCCCGCCCGGCGCAGGAACGCCGCCGCCTCAAAGGTGCGGCCGCCGGTGCGCTGGGTGAAGTGCTTGGTGTCCAGCACGATGCCGGCAAGCAAGGCCTCCGCCTCGTCCCGCAGGAGGTCGGCGGGCTCCACCATGTACTGCAGCAGCTCCGTCACAAGCTCCGCCGCCGAGGAGGCGTAGGGCTCGTGGAAGCTGAAAGCCGCGTTTTCGATATAGCTGGCGGCCCGGCGGTGGTGGTCGATGACCGCCACGCGGTTGCAGCTCTCCAAAAGCTGCTGGCTCTCCACCATGTCGGGGCGGTTGGTGTCCACCACCACCAGCAGCGCGCCGGGGCGCATCTTCAAAAAGGCGTCCGCCGGAGAGATGAACACGCCGCCATACTCCGGCACGGAGCGCAGGCGGGAAAGGACCGCCCCCGCCGCGTTTTTCTCCAAGTCGATGACGATCTGCGCCCGCTTGCCCAGCTTCCGGGCGGCGCAGCACACGCCCACGGCGGCGCCCACGGCATCCATATCCGCGAAGCTGTGGCCCATGACGTAAATTTCGGAGGCATCCATCATCAGCTCGCTGAGGGCGTTTGCCATGACCCGGGACTTCACCTTGGTGCGCTTTTCCGTGCTCTTGGCCCGGCCGCCGTAGAACTCGAAGTCCACCTTGTTGCGGACGACAGCCTGGTCGCCGCCCCGGCTCAGGGCCATCTCCACGGAGAGGTTGGCGTTCTTGTACAGCTCGGGGATGCCGTCCACGTCCTTGCCCATGCCGATGGACAGCGTGGGGTGGACGCCCTCGCCCACCTTGATGTCCCGGATGGCGTCCAGGACGGAGAACTTCTCCTCCACAAAGTGGGCGTAATACTGCTCCTCAAAGATGAACAGGTAGCGGTCCCGCTCGGTCTTCAGCAGCAATCCGTCGCCGGCCGCCGCCCAGTTGTTCAGCTTCTCATCGATCTGGGCAAGGACGGCGCTGCGCTGGGTGTCCGGGCAGGACTTCATCAGGTCCTCGTAGTTGTCCACCATCATGACGGCCAGCACAGGCCGGGTGGCGGTATAGACCTCCTTCAGCTCGTCGGCCTCGGTGGTGTCCACCCAGTAGGTGGTGGCGACCAGGTTCTGTTCGCCGCCCCGTCCCTTGGCCCGGACGAGGCTGCCGTACACCCGGAAGCGGCGGCCGTTCATGATGACCCGCTCGGGGCACTCCTGCTTGCCCTCCAGGAGCCACTGGGCCGGGAAGTCCGGCACGGCGTCCTCCACCTTCATCTCAAAGAGATGCTCCCGGACACCCGCCAGCTGGAGAAAATTCTCGTTGCTCCAGATGACCTCCCCGGTGTCGGGCCGGAAGACCATGATGGGCAGGGGGGAGTTGATGAGGGTGGATTTACTGGCGGTATCCACGCTGCCGGTCACACTGTCGATGTACTGCAGAATCCCCTGGCGGCGCTTTTTGTTGACCTCGGAGGAGTAGACATACAGCGCCACCGTGGCAAGGCCCTCCGCCAGGGCCAGAGGCCAGCTGACGGTGACCGCGGCTACGGAAAAGGCCAGGAGGCACAGGAAATACAGCTTTAAATTCGGTTCCAGCAAGCGTGAGAGTTTTTTGTTATTCATGCGCGACGCTCCTTCCACCGGAAAACATACTGATAGATTTTAATAGTATACCATTTTCCGTCAAAAGAAGCAAGAGTGATACGCCTATCATTATATAGTTGAAAATTATGTTGATTTGAGTTTAAGACCGTAGTTATATGACAAACACGCATTAAAAACCTTTGAAAAATGCTCTTTTCCATACTCACCGTGTTCATTGAGTATGCGTCTTGCGCTTGTGTCGAGGGGAATAATGACTTAACGGAAGCAAAATGCTGTTAAAAAAGGGATGTTTACTTTTAGAAAGTTGCCCATTCAACATATTTGTTGGTAGTTCTGCGATTTGTGGTAGTTTTCTGCCTCCCTCAAATGAATATGTCAGGGGTATCAATATGCATTTTATACTCTGAAACTGCATGGTTAAGGAGCATCCTCATGATTTTCAACTATATAAGCCTATCATTGCTCGTGTAAAAAAAGACAGCACCGCCGGCATCCAAACGGCGGTGCTGCGTCGAAAAGTAGAAAAGGCAGTCAGGGATTCTAATTGCCTGAAACGCGGTTCATGGGGCGGCCATAGCCGCAGGCACGGAGCAGGGCCAGGTTCGCCGCCAAGCCTGCCAGGGCGAAGGCCGCGGCGGGCCAGCCCAGAGCCCGCAGGCCCACGGCGCTCTGGAGGCCGCTGCTGGCAAAGGAGCCCAGCGCGATACCGATGTTGCCCGCCACGGACAGCGTGGAGGCGCAAAGGCCGGAGGCGTAGGGGGGCTCCCTGGCGGACAGCTCCAGGGCGTGGAGCTGCACCGGGGTGCTGAGGGCGTACATCAGCAGGCACATGGCAAGCAGCGCGGCAAGGCCCGTCCACCGCCCTCCCAGCAGGGCGGGCATCGCCAAGAACAGCGCCGCCTGGCCCAGCAGCACCAGCGGCGTCCGGCGGATGCCGCCGTGGGCGCCCACCCAGCCTGCCAGCAGGTTGCTGCCCACGCAGCAAATACCCACCACCATCAGAAGCGGGCTGACGGCAGCCTCCCCCACCCCCAGCACGTCCGTCAGGATGGGGGTCAGGTAGGTGTAGACCACATAGGTGGCGCCGTAGCAGCACACCGTCATCAGCACGCACAGGGAATAACGGCCATCCCGCAGCACCGTGAACTGGCGGAAGAAGCCGCCGTCCTCCGCCGCTTCGGTGATGCGGCGGGGCAGCAGCCGGGCCAGAACAGGCAGCAGCACGGCCCCTACCGCCAGAATCATGCCAAAAGCCGCCCGCCAGCCGAAATACCGGCAGATGAGCTTGTTCAGCGGGTTGCCCACCACCGTGGCGAGGGACATGCCCGCGTAGACCAGCGACACCGCCTTGGCGCTCTGCTCCGGCGGCGTCACCTCCCGGACGAACAGGAAGATGACCGCCGTCAGGGTGCCCGTCATCACCGCCGCCGCCACCCGGGACAGATACAGCACAGCCAGATTCGGCGCCAGCATACTCACGGCGTTGGCAAGCAGGAACAGGGCCAGCAGCGTCATTAGCAGCCGGTATTTGGGCACCCGGCCCGTGGCGGCCATCAGGACAGGCGTGCCGATGGCATACCCGGCGGCGAACACGCTCACCAGCTTACCCGCGGCCCCCAAGTCGACGCCCAGCCCCGCCGCGATGTCCGGCAGGATGGCCACCGCCACATATTCGCAGGCGCCCAGCGCGAAGCTCAATCCGATGAGGGCCAGCACCGCCGGCGGCAGTTTGTTCGTTTGTTTCATAGGGTCTCCTCCGTTCTGTGTGCGCACACGGAAATCTGCAAACAGCCGGGGGACGGACGTCCCCCCTTGCTGTGCGTTTTAAATGGTCTCCGCGTTCAAAATGGGGCTGGCGGGATAGTAGCAGTCCTTCTCCGGCAGCTTGTGCTCCGCCACCGCCCGGAACAGCAGGTGCAGCGCCTGGTAGCTCTGGTAGCTGAGGTCCTGGCCGATGGTGAAGTCCACGGCCCCCTCCCGCAGAAGGCGGCAGATGTCCGGCCCGTTGTCGTGGGCCAGAACGCGGACCTCCCGCCCGGCGGCCCGGATGGCGTCCACACAGCCGGGGACGCTGAGGGTCACCATGTAGATATAGCGCAGCTCGGGCTCCTCGGACAGCGCCTGCCGCACCGCCCGGTAGGTCTCGGCATAGTCGTTGTGGGTATAGGCCACCCGGCAGTCCTCCCGCCGCAAGCCCAGCTCCTCCAGCCGCTCCAGGAAGCCGTCCGCCCGCCCCTTGTGGCCAGCGTAGGCGGGGCCAGCGTAGGCCAGCAGGTACGGCTCGCCGGGCCGCAGGAACTTGGCGGCGATCTCCCCCGCCACCCGTCCGGCGTGGCGGGCGTCCTCGCCCACGTAGCACAGCCGGGGTGCCCCGGCGATGTCGGAGTTGTAGGTGGCGGCATGGATGTTCTTCTTCGCCAGCTCCTCCAGCTTGGCGCGGACCTCCGGGCAGTCGGAGGCGCACAGCGCCACGGCCTGGGCGCCCTCGTCCACCGCCCGGTCCACCAGGGCAAGGCACTCCGCTGTGTCTCCCTCGGGGTAGGTGCGGATGTCCACCGTCACATTGTAGTCCCGGCGCTCCTCCCGGAAGCGGGTCACTCCCGCCTCCATCTCGCCCCGGACATAGTCGCTGGCCCAGCCGGGCTGGATGAAAGCCAGCCGCCGGGCCGTGCCGCTCATAGCCAGGGCGCTGGCCATGCGGTTGGGCCGGTATTCCAGCTCCTCCATGACCTGAAGCACCCGCTCCCTGACCTCGGCCTTCACATAGGGCCGGTCATGGAGCACCCGGTCCACCGTGCCGATGGACACCCCCGCCTTTTCCGCGATCATTTTGATGGTAGCGCGCATGGTCTCCCTCCCCTTTATCTGTTAACGTACACAGAATACCACATACACCCGGTTTGTCAAGGGTCGCCCGGTGGAATTTTCGCCTGGTTTTTTGTCGAAAGTCAACATAACGCAAAATTTTTGTATACAAACCGGATTTCCCGTGCTATACTATATCAGGTTAAGCGCCGGGGAACCCGGTTCCTCCGCTGTTTTTTTCATGTATTTTACTGGCGCGGACGCGCTTTCGCCCAGTTGAATAGAACAACCCCCATATGGAAAGTTCGGAATGACGTGACCGTACTCCCCACCGGCGAAACGGGGCCGGGCGGGAATCGGGCGTCTTTACTTTGCGTGCGCTTTTGAGCCGCTTTTTGCGTCATTTCCAGCTCCCGGGGCTACATAACGTGCAAAAAAGGAGTTTTTTATTTTTATGGCAGAAAAACTGAAAATCATTCCCCTGGGCGGCCTCAACGAGATCGGCAAGAACATGACCGCCTACGAGTACGGCGGCGAGATCATCGTGGTGGACTGCGGCATGGCCTTCCCCGGCGACGATATGTACGGCATCGACTGCATCATCCCCGACGTCAGCTACCTCATCAAGAACCGCGCCCGCATCCGGGGCCTGTTCATCACCCACGGACACGAGGACCATGTGGGCGCCATCCCCTACGTGCTCAAGCAGGTGAATATGCCCATCTACTGCACCCGCTTCACCGCCGGCCTCATTAAGCTGAAGCTGGAGGAGCACCAGCTGGCAAAGTCCACCAAGCTTATCACCGTGGAGCCGGGCAAGAGCGTCCGGGCGGGCAAGTTCACCGTGGAGTTCATCCATGTGAACCACTCCATCGCCGACTCCGTGGCCTTCGCCATCCACACCAAGATGGGCACGGTCGTCCACACCGGCGACTTCAAAATTGATTCCACCCCCATCGACGGCGAGGTCATCGACCTGGCCCGGCTGGGCGAGCTTGGCAAGGAGGGGGTCCTGTGCCTGTGCGCCGACTCCACCAATGTGGAGCGCCCGGGCTTTACACCCTCTGAAAAGACGGTGGGCGCCACCTTCACCCGCCAGTTCCAGAACTGCGACGAGCGCATCATCGTCACCACCTTCGCCTCCAACGTCCACCGCATCCAGCAGGTGCTGGACGCCGCCGCCCAGTGCGGGCGGAAGGTGGCCGTCACGGGCCGCTCCATGGAGAACATGATGAAGGTCTCCACGGAGCTGGGCTACATGAAGGTGCCCAAGAACACCCTCATGGACATCAACAAGATCAAGGGCCTGCCCAAAAACAAGCAGGTCATCGTCACCACTGGCTCCCAGGGCGAGGAGATGAGCGCCCTGTACCGCATGGCCTTCTCCACCCACAAGCAGGTGGAGCTGGGCGCGGGCGATAAAGTGATTATTTCCGCCTCCGCCATCCCCGGCAACGAGGTGACGGTGGGCCGGGTCATCAACGAGCTGTTCCGCAAGGGCGTGAAGGTGGTCTACAACAAGGCCGACATCCTCCACGTCTCCGGCCACGCCTGCCAGGAGGAGCTGAAAATCATCCACGCCCTGACGAAGCCCCGTTTCTTCGTCCCCCTCCACGGCGAGCAGCGGATGCTGCAAATTCACAGCCAGCTGGCCCAGGACATGGGCATGGAGCGCAATCACATCGCCATCGCGGACAACGGCTCCGTCATTGAAATGACCACCAAGACCATGAAGGTGAACGGCACCGTGCCCGCCGGCGAGATCTACGTGGACGGCGCGGGCGTGGGCGACGTGGGCGCTGTCGTCATGCGGGACCGCAAGCGCCTGGCCGAGGACGGCATGGTAGTGGTCGTGCTGCCCATCTCCAGCCACAACGGCGACCTGCTGAGCCCGCCGGAGATCGTCACCCGGGGTTTCATCTACGTGAAGGAGTCCGGCGACCTCATGAAGGAGCTGCAGAACGTGGCGATGGACGCCGCCGACTCCGTCTCCCGAAAGCGCAGCCGGGACGACGGCGAGCTGAAGGGCGCGGTGAAGTCCGCCGTCAGCAGCCACCTGTTCAAGAACACCAAGCGCAGCCCCATGGTCATCCCCGTAGTCACGCGGCTGTAAGAATTCTTCGAAGGGGAGCAGGCTCCCCCTCGACCTCCCCCTCACCAGTGACATCGGTCACTGGTGAACGCCGCCCAAGGCGGCTGGGTCAAAGTATTTTCGCCACGCACATGTCGCGGCGAAAATGATTGAAATTGATTTGCCTTCGGCAAAGGATACTATACACTACCGCCGTCTCCGGCCTTTGCCGGGGGCGGCTTTTTCTGTGCCGCTCTCCACGTTTTGAAGCAGTTCAATATTTCATCTCTCTCACGGGGGGGTATATCTTTATCTGTACCTGTTTCTTTTTCTATTTCTTTTTTCTTTATCTTTTTCTTTATCTGTGTCTGCGGGCAAATCTTTGACCTGTGAGAAAGGAAATCTTTTCTATGCACGCAAAACACAGCAGTATTCTGATTTACTTTGACAACTTCCACATGGTGGAGGACCTGTCGGATGAGCAGCTGGGCATCCTCTTCCGGGCGGTGATGGAGAGTGCTGAGCTGGAAGTCAACGGCCGGAACGGCGTCACCGGCTATCGGGAACGGTATCCGCGCATGGGCGAAAAAGTCCAGACGGCTTACCAATTTATGATGGGCAACGTCCGCCGGGACACGGCGGCCTATGAGGCGAAATGTGCCGGCCGCCGCAGCTATGCCCAGCGCGGCTGGGAGCCGCGAAAATCGGAGAACAGCCGGGAGATGCGGAAGGAGGAGAACGACCGGGAGCTGGCAGGCTACGTCAGGCAGCTCGCCCAGCGGAAGCCGTGAAAAAAGGCGGCCCAACAAATGGGCCGCCCTGTGAGGGTGTATCCGCTTTATTCCGCCTTGGGGTCTTCGGTGTCGAACACCGTCTTGGCGCTGGCGGCCAGGCCCGCAAGGCCCTGCAGCTCGCTGGGGATGATGATTTTCGTGGCCTTGCCGTCGGCCACCTTCTGCATGGCCTCCAGGGCTTTCAACTTCACCACCTGGTCGTTGGGGGCGGCGGCATTCAGCAGCTTCAGGGAGTCGGCCATGGCCTGCTGCACCTGCATGATGGCCTGGGCCTCGGCCTCGGCGGCCATGATGCGGGCCTCCTTCTCGCCCTGGGCTTTCAGGATGGCGGCCTGCTTGGCGGCGTCGGCTTTCAGAATGGCGGACTGCTTCTCGCCCTCGGCCACCAGGATCTGGGACTGCTTCTGGCCCTCGGCCTGCAGGATGGACTCGCGGCGCTCGCGCTCCGCCTTCATCTGCTTCTCCATGGCGTTCTGAATTTCCTTGGGCGGGATGATGTTTTTCAGCTCCACGCGGTTGACCTTGATGCCCCAGGGGTCCGTGGCCTCGTCCAGAATGGCCCGCATCCGGGAGTTGATGATGTCGCGGGAAGTCAGGGACTGGTCCAGCTCCATGTCGCCGATGATGTTGCGCAGGGTGGTGGCCGTCAGGTTCTCGATGGCGTTCATGGGATGCTCCACGCCGTAGGTATACAGCTTGGGGTCGGTGATCTGGAAGTAAATGACGGTGTCGATCTGCATGGTGACGTTATCCTTGGTGATCACGGGCTGGGGGGCGAAGTCCGCCACCTGCTCCTTGAGGGACACCTTTTTGGCGATGCGCTCGATGAAGGGGACCTTCAGGTGCAGGCCCACGTTCCACACGGCCCGGAACGCGCCCAGGCGCTCCACCACATAGGCCCGGGACTGCTGCACGATGACGATGTTGCTGATGATGACCAGCAACAGCAGGATGATGAGAATCGCGGGAACGATCCAACCAAAGCTCATGACACTACCTCCACTTTTTCTTCGATTTTTTTCACGAAGAGCTTGACGCCCTCCATGCGCAGAATTTCCACGACGGTTCCGGCAGGGATGATCGCACCGTCCGCGCTGCGGGCGGTCCAGGTCTTGCCGTCCACATAGACGGCGCCGGTGGAATTTTCGTTGTCGATGGTCTCCGTGACCTTGCCGGAATCCCCCAGCACCCGGTCTAAGTTGGTGGGAACGGCCTTGGCGGCGGTGATCTTCCGCAGCAGGGGCCGCGTCACGGCCAGCGCCAGCGCGGACACCGCCAGAAACAGCGCCACCTGCACGCCGATCCCCGCGCCCAGCAGGGCACCGACCAGCGCCGCCGCGCTGCCGGCCACGAACCAGATGGACACCAGCCCCGCCGTCAGGGCCTCCACGATGCCGAAGACCACCATGGCCCCCAGCCAGAGCCAGAGCATATAATTCACGGGCAGTTCCTCCTCTCTGTGAACGCAAGATGTTTTTGCCTGTTTAGTCTCAGTGTACCACAGTGCGCGGCGGAAATACAGTTTCATTTCAGTAACAAAGAGAGCCGCCCTGAAAGAAGCGGCTTCCATGCGTCTTTATCTTCAGAAGCCGCTCCAGCGGCTCTGCTCCCGGATGACCTCTCCGGTCTCGTCCAGTTTCCGGTTGTCCGCCTCCGGGTCGAAGCCCTGGCTCACATTCCGGTTCCTCTTCCCGGTGACGCCCCAGACGAACAGCACCACCAGGATGTAAAGGCCATACAGCATCCAGAAGAACAAACCCCGCCGCTCCGCCAGGGCAGGCACCAGGTACATGGCGGGCAGGAGCAGCACCGCTCCGGCTGTCATGACCCATTTGATGATACGGTACAGCTTCATGGCGCGCCTCCTCTCTAACAAATCCATCATACCATACACAAAATCCAACTGCAAGGCAATCCCGCCGTTGCGGAACGTGCCGTTTCCTGTTATACTGGATGCGGAAATGACTGAACACAAAGGAGGTGCGGGCCATGACGTTGACGGTTCCCTGTCTGTTTGGGCTGGAAAGCCTGGTGGCAGACGAGATGAAGCGCCTGGGGCTGCCAAACGTCCGGGCGGAGAATGGCCGGGTCCACTGTGAAGGGACGATGGCTGACATCGCCCGGCTGAACATCAATCTGCGCTGCGGTGCCCGGGTACTGATGGAGCTGGGCAGCTTCCCCGCCAGGGATTTTGAAGCGTTGTTCCAGGGCGTGCTGGCCCTGCCCTGGGAGGACTTCATCCCCCGGGACGGCGAGTTCCCTGTGAAGGGCTACTCCCTGAACTCCACGCTGCACTCCGTGCCCGCCTGCCAGGCCATCGTGAAGAAGGCCTCCGCCAAGCGGCTGGGCAGCGCCTACGGCTGCGAGACGCTGCCGGAGACGGGCAGCCGCTATCAAATCCAGTTCGCCATCATCAAGGACGTCGCCACGCTGTATCTGGACACCTCCGGCGACGGCCTTTACAAGCGGGGCTACCGGGCCCGGAACATGGGCGCGCCTCTGAAAGAGACGCTGGCGGCGGCTCTCGTCACCCTCTCCCGCTACCGGGGGAAGGACCCCTTCTGCGACCCCTTCTGCGGCAGCGGCACCATCCCCATCGAGGCGGCCCTCATCGCCAAGAACCGTGCTCCCGGCCTGGACCGCAGCTTTGCCGCCCAGAAGTGGAAGTCCATGGATTCCAAACTGTGGCTGGACGCCGCGGATGAAGCAATGGACAAGGAATTCCACGGCACCTACGACATCTGGGGTGGCGACATTGACCCTGCCGCCGTGGAGCTGGCGAAGCACAACGCGGAGCTGGCGGGGGTGGAGGACTGCATCCGCTTCGAGGTGGCGGACGCCGGAAAATTCCACCGGGACAGTGAGTACGGCCAGCTTGTCACCAACCCGCCCTACGGTGAGCGGCTGCTGGAGAAAAAAGAAGCCGAGGATTTGTACCGCTCCTTCGGCGCGGCCATGAAAGAGATGCCCCCCAAGTGGCGCATTCTCGTCCTCTCCTCCCACACGGAGTTCGAGCGGTGCTTTGGACGCCCCGCCGACAAGAAGCGGAAGCTGTACAACGGCATGCTGAAGTGCGATGTTTTTCAGTACGGGAAGTGATTTTCCTGTCGATTTATACAAATTGTAAAGAGATAAAGGGGGGAACCTGCCCCATGAGACACATTTTTATCATCAATCCCTACGCGGGAAAGAGAGACCAGACCTCCCGCATTTACGGTATGGCGGACCACCTGCGGGACGAGCACGGGCTGGAGTGTGCCTGTATGCTCACCGACCGCCCCGGTGGCGCCACGGACATGGCCCGGAAGCTGGCGGAGACCGGCGAGGAGCTGCGCATCTATGCCTGCGGCGGCGACGGCACCATCCATGAGGTGGCAAACGGCATCGCGGGCTTCCCCAACGCCGCCATGACCGCTATCCCCACGGGAACCGGCAACGACTTTTTGAAAAACTTCGGCGCGGACGCCGACAAATTCGCCGACGCGGACAACCTGTGGGACGGCGACGTGTTCCCCCTGGACCTCATCGACTGCAACGGAAAGCTGTGCCTGACCATCGCCTGCAACGGCATCGACGCCCGCATCGCCGACAGCGTCCACCAGTACAGCGGCACGCCCATGCTGTCCGGACGGGGTAGCTATCTGGCCTCCGTGGCCATGAATTTCCTGTTCCGGCCAATCGGCAGGCACTGGAAGGTCTTCCTGGACGACGAGGCGATGGAGGACGATTTCGCCCTGGTGTCCATGTGCAACGGGCGGTACTACGGCGGCGGCTCCATGCCCGTGCCGGAGGCCCGGATGGACGACGGCGTGCTACATACGGTGCTCATCAAAAACGTCAGCAAGGCCACCTTCGCCCGGCTGTTTGCCCCCTACTCCGCAGGCGAATACCGCAAGCTGCCCCAGAACCTCATCCGGGTCTCCACCGCCAGAACCGTCCGCATCCAGTCGGACACGGAGCTGGTCACCTGCCTGGACGGCGAGTGCTTCCGGGGCCATGAGGTGGTCATGACGCTGTCGGACAAGCATCTGAACTTCTTCGGCCCCAAGGGCTGCAGCCCCAACGCCACCGCCCGCTGACAGTCCTTCCACCAACCTTTACAATTTCTTCATAACTTTTCCGCAAATTCCCCTTTACAAACCGGACCCATTGCGCTAATATAACAGCGTTAGCACTCGAAAGAACTGAGTGCTAACGCTGATTTTTGTTTAATCTTTTTATATCATAAGGAGGAACCCAACATGAAACTCACCCCGCTTGCAGACCGTGTCATCCTGAAAATGGTCGAAACTGAGGAGACCACCAAGGGCGGCATCATCCTCACCGGCAGTGCCAAGGAAAAGCCCTCTGTGGCTGAAGTCATCTCCGTTGGCCCCGGCGGCATGGTGGACGGCAAGGAAGTCAACATGACCGTGAAGGTCGGCGACAAGGTCATTACCAGCCAGTACGCCGGCACCAAGGTCACTCTGGAGGACATTGAATATGTTGTTGTCCGCCAGAACGACATCCTGGCAATTGTGGAATAATCCATCCCTTTCATTTGTTTATACTCATCTTCTGATTTGGAGGTAATTTATCATGGCTAAACTTATTAAGCGCGGCGATGATGCCCGCAAGGCTCTGCAGGCCGGCGTTGACGCCCTGGCCGATACCGTCAAGATCACCCTGGGCCCCAAGGGCCGCAACGTGGTTCTGGACAAGAAGTACGGCGCTCCCCTCATCACCAACGACGGCGTCAGCATCGCCAAGGAGATCGAGCTGGAGGACCCCTTTGAGAACATGGGCGCCCAGCTG
>CAMCNO010000029.1 GCA_945876285.1 uncultured Clostridia bacterium
TGGCGGCGGGCATATTGTCCACGATATAAAAGCCCATGTCCTCCAGATAGGAGGCCGCCTTGCTCTTGCCCGCGCCAGAGAGGCCGGAAATAATCAGGATGTCCATTGGGAAGCCCTCTTTCACTCAGTCGATGATACGGACCTCCGGCTCCAGCCGGACGCCCTTTTCCGCAAATACCCGGTCCTGCACCTGCCGTATCACAGCCAGGACATCCGCCGCCGTAGCGGTGCCGATATTGATGATGAAGCCTGCGTGCTTCTCACTGACCTGGGCGCCGCCCACGGTCAGGCCTTTCAGTCCGCATTGGTCGATAAGCGTCCCGGCAAAGTAGCCGGCAGGCCGCTTAAAGGTGCTGCCCGCGCTGGGATACTCCAAAGGCTGGCTGGCCTTGCGGCGGGCCATCAGCTCCTTCATTCTGCCGTGAATGGCCTCCCGGTCGCCGGGAGCCAGGCGGAACGACGCCCGCAGCACCACCGCGTCCGGGTGGTCTGACAGCAGGCTGTGACGGTAAGAAAAATCCATCTCCCCGCAGGAGAGCGTCCTGACGCCCTCCTCCGGGAACAGAACGGTGACGCTTTCGATGACCTGCTTCATCTCCCCGTCATAGGCGCCGGCGTTCATGCACACCGCGCCGCCCACTGTGCCGGGGATGCCGTGGGCAAATTCCAGACCCGTCAGGCCCTGTTTGCAGGCAAAGTCCGCCAACCGGGCCAGTGATACCCCTGCTTCCGCTGTCAGGACTTCCGGCTCATCTCCTTCCCCCAGACGGTTCAGACTCGCGGAGGTATCGATGACCAGACGGTCCAAACCGGTGTCAGGAGCCAGAAGATTCGTCCCGTTGCCGATGACAAGGGGACGCGCCCCACACTCCCGGGCGTAATCCAGCAGCAGCACCGCCTGCTCGCCGCTTGTTGGGAACGCCATCCGCTTCGCAGGACCGCCCACCCGAAAAGAGGTGTGGCGGCTCATAGGCTCATCCTGTGCGACTTTCAGGTCCGGCAGATACTCTGCTACCCATTTATCAAGCTGTGTCTCCCAAGCCATGGAAAGACCTCCCAGAAAAATCAGATTGCCCGGCCCAGCATGGCCGCGCCGATGATGCCGGCGTCATTGCCCAGTTCGGCCCGGAGGATGCAGGGCACTTTTTCCACATGGCGGGCATAGCACTCCCGGGCCACAATTTCCCGCACAGGATCCAGCAGCAGGTGCTCCGGCGCGGCGGCAACGCCGCCGCCCAGGGCCACAGCCTCCGGATGCAGGATATTCACCAGATCCGTCAGACCAGCGGCCAGGTATCCGGCATAGTCCCGGCACACTGCAAGGGCCGTTTCGTCGCCCATCTCCGCCGCCTGGAAGGCCGTCCGGCCATCCACAGCGCCGTTTTTCTCAGCCACCTGATGGAGCAGGCTCTCAGGATGGGCCTCCATGGCCTTCCGCACCTGGCGGATCAAACCGGTGGCAGAGGCGTAGGCCTCCCAGCAGCCCCGACGGCCGCAGTTGCAGGGCACGCCATCCTTTTCAACCAGGATATGTCCCACCTCGCCGCCGGCGCCCATACCAGTGTGCAATTTTCCGTTCAGGATCATACCGCCGCCCACGCCGGTACCCAGCGTGATGACAATAAAATGCTTTGTCCCACGGCCCACGCCGCAGCTCCACTCGCCTACGGCGGCGCAGTCCGCGTCGTTGCCCAGCAGCACAGGCAGGTCCAGATGCTGCCGGAACAGCTTTTCCAGCGGCACATTCTTCATCGGGATATTGGCGGTGTACAAAATGTCCCCGCCGCTGACGGCGCCGGGGATACCGGCGCCCACGTATTCCACGTCCTTTTCCGTCACACCGCCGGAGACCATGACCGCCTTCGCCAGGGACGCCAGCGTGACCGCAAAGCTCTCCGGCCCCTGGAAATCCAGAGGCGTCCGCTCCATCGCAAGAATTTTTCCGGTCTCATCCACCAATCCGGCCTTCAGATTGGTGCCGCCCACATCGATGCCAATATACATATTCCGCCTCCGTTAAATCTTTCCGCTGCCCAGGTCGGCCCGCAGGTCCACCCGCCGGGCCAGCTCCTGTGCCGCATTGTAGCCAAATTTCCGGTGCCGGTTGTTCATGGTGGCTACCTCCACGATGCTGGCCAGGTTCCGTCCGGGACGAACGGGGATGGTGACGATAGGCACCTGTACATCCAGAATATCCGTGAAATGGTCCTCGATACCCAGGCGGTCGTAGACCTTAGTCTGGTCCCACTGCTCGAAGTTTACCACCAGGTCAAGCTGAGACTCCACCTTGATGGCCCGCATACCGAAAAGCTGCCGCACGTCGATGACGCCGATGCCCCGCAGCTCGATATAATGCCGGATGACCTCCGGGGCGGTGCCGATGAGCTGGTTGGAAATGCGCCGCAGCTCCACCGCGTCATCCGCCACCAGACGGTGACCGCGCATGATCAGCTCAATAGCAGCCTCGCTCTTGCCCACGCCGGAGTCGCCGGTGATCATGACGCCCTCGCCGTAGATATCCAGCAGAACGCCGTGCCGGGTCACACAGGGCGCCAGCACCCGATTGAGATGCTCGATCGTGTGGCTGGTAAAGTCCACCGTGGTCTCCTGGGTACGCAGCAGCGTCCGCTCGTGTTCCCGGGCGCTTTCCAAACACTCCTGGAAGCAGTCCAGGCCACGGGAAATCACCAGCGCGGGAATGTCGTACTGGAACAGGTCGTCAAAGCACTTGCGGCGCTGCTCTGTCGTCAGGCTTCCCAGATAAGTCACCTCGGCCTTACCGATGACCTGCAGACGCCGGGGGTCAAAATAATCGTAAAAATCGTGGAACTGGAGGCCGGGGCGGTTGACGTCGGTAATCGTCAGCCTGGAGTTTTCGTAGTTGCTCCCTTCGTTCAGCACCTCCAGATCGAAGGTCTTCACAAATTCTGTGATCTTCAGTCCGTTTTCACTCATCGTACTTCTCTCACCTTTCCCGCGCGGTGCCTGCCCGCGCTCATCTCCCTCAGCCTTGGAAACACCCGGCCGCAGGGGTAAAAACAGGCCATTTGAACTCAGCTTCCATTATATATGAATTTCCCATCTTCCGCAACACCTTCCCGCTTTTCCGCCATGGCAAAAAAGTGAAAATTTCTTTTCTTTTTTTGAAAATTCTTCTTGCATTTTCAGAATCAATCTGTTATTATATCAGACGTGCCTATGAAAGTTGGCATGGAAGTACGCAACAGCAAGGAGGTGCAACGGATGGCAAAGTGCGAGTTCTGCGACAAGGGCGTGACCTTCGGTATTCAGGTTTCTCACTCTCATCGGCGTTCCAATCGTTCCTGGAAGCCCAATGTGAAGCGTGTGAAGGCGATCGTCAACGGTTCCCCCCGCCATGTGTATGTTTGTACCCGGTGTATGCGTTCCGGTAAGGTCACCAGAGCGATCTAACAGTTGGACAAACAAAGATCCCGGACTTCGGTCCGGGATTTCTTTTTCTGCGAAAACCGGGAGCGGTGCATCCGCTCCCGGTTCTTTTTTCAGGGATGTATGGGAATACCGGCTTCCAGGGACTTCAAATACCGGACTACCGCAGAAGCGCCGGGGTCTGCCTCCGTCCGGAGCGTGGCTCCCGAAAGCTGGAACGAGGCGATCAACGTTCCCTCGTACTGGTCGCTCTTCTCCAACGACACATTCTGTAAGGCCGTCCATGGAATCGCGGTAAACTCCGCGCTGTACTTCTGCTCCCCCTTTTTCTCCGGCTTGCCGCTGCGCAGCAGAAGGAGCTCCCGGTCATTGTGAAGATACAGCGTCCCGCAAAATTCTTCCGGCTTCGTCCAAGGGAAACGGCGGCCTGTATGAAATGCGCTGTGGTAGGGCTGATAGGCGTCCGCGGCAAACGGAATTCCCCGGTCCCGCAGATCACGCATCTGATTATAGAGCCAGATATCCACCTGCTGCTCCTCCAGTCCCGTATCTCTTTCCAAACCACAGGGCGCCGTGATTTCCTGAGGCCAAGTCTGCCGGATCATATCCAGCACCTTCCAAAAAGTATCGGCGGAAACCGTGTTATAGGGCAGAGTTATCGTTTTTTCACTGCCATAAATCGAGCAGACGCCCTTCAAAAGCCGCTGGTACAGGCGGACGCCGCCAATCTCCTGAAACGGCAGATAATCTGTTTCTACCGCTTTCTCCCGGCGGCTCCATACCCGGAGCCCGGTGTCATCCACGCCCACCACATAGTCGTACAGATCCATGTCCGGTGTGGCTTTCCGCCGCTCAATGTCCCGGGGCAGCTTGAACAGCATCCGGTAGTCCTTTTCACTTTCTACATAAGGCACGAATAAGGGCGGCAGCGGATGGTCCTCATCGATTTCGTAAGCCCAGGGACCGAAGGCGTCATATTCTGAAACCCGCATCTCAACCACTCCTTACATCCAGGTTTTCTCCAGCAGCTCATCCTTTTTGGCACGGGTCATCAGCTCTGTCACCACATCCCGGACTTCCTTGCCCTGGTATAAAACCTCGTAAGCGCAGCGGCAGATGGGCATATCCACGCCCTCCCGCTGTGCAAGCTGATAAATACTCTCGGCGGCATAATAGCCCTCCACGACCGCGCCGACTTCCTCCATGGCCTGCCGGACCGTCTTGCCCTGGCCGATGAGGATGCCCGCACGGTTGTTCCGGGAGTGCATGGAGGTACAGGTGACGATCAGGTCGCCCATACCGGCCAGGCCGCCGAAGGTACGGCGGGTGCCGCCGAGCTGCTCCCCCAGATGGGTCAGCTCCGCCATGGCCCGGGTCATCAGCAGAGCCTTGGTATTGTCCTGAAATCCAAGGCCCGTGCAGATGCCGCAGCTCAGGGCCACCACGTTTTTCAGCGCCGCAGCCAGCTCCACGCCAATAATGTCATAGCTGGTATAGATGCGGAAATAGTCGTTCATAAAGGCGTCCTGAACGAACCGGGCGGCCGCACGTTCCGGGCAGGCGGACACGCAGCCGGTGGGCATCCGAACACCCACTTCCTCTGCGTGAGAAGGGCCGGAAAGGGCTACAACTTTACAGATATTCCCCGTCACTTCCTGCAAAACCTGGCTCATGCGCAGGTTCGTATCCCGCTCGATGCCCTTGGAGACTGTCACCAGGATGGTCTCCGGCCGCAGATGGGGCGCTATCTTTTTACCCGTCTCCCGGACGGCGAAGGACGGCGGCGCGGACACCACCATGTCAGCCCCCTCCAGGCAGGAGAGGTCGCTGGTGATGTGCAGGCTGTCCGGCAGCCGGACGTCTTTCAGCAGGGGATTTTCCCGTGTCTCAGCCATCTGAGCGGCTTTTTCCGCACTGTGGGACCAGAGGTATGTTTCATGACCGTTGTCACAGAGGACCTGGCTGAGGGCCGTGCCCCAGCCGCCGCTGCCTACCACCACTGCTTTCATGGCCATTCCTCCTATTTCTTACGATGGAAGCTGAATTTGTTTTCCGTGCCGCTCAAAAGCCGCTTGATATTGGCCCTGTGCTGCCACACCACCAGCCCGCCGCAGGCAAAAGCCAAAACGATAATAACGGGATGTGGATAGCAGTACCAGGAGATAAACGGAAAGCTAGCCCCGGCCCACAGGGAGCCCAGGGATACGTACCGGGTCAGGACGGTCAAAATCAGGAACCCGCCCCAGACCACCAGAGCGATACGCCAGTCGATCATAATGGCGATGGTGCCGCCGGAGAGGATGCCCTTGCCGCCCTTGAAGTGGAACATGCAGGGGAACATGTGGCCCAGCAGGCAGAACAGACCGGCCCAGTATTTGGTAAAGGGCAGCCAAAACGCCGAGGTATCTGCGGAAGAAATAAATATGACCAGTCCCGCGCTAAAGAGATACTTGCTTACCAGCAGAGCCACCACAGCTTTCAATACATCGCACAGAATGACCACGGCGGTCAAAGGGCCACCAAAGGTGCGATGAAAGTTTGTCAGGCCCGCGTTGCCGCTGCCGTGGTTGCGCACATCATCCCGCAGGATATACTTGGAGACGATGACAGCGCCGTTGAAGCAGCCGCAGAAATAGGCAAACACTGCGGATACAGTCAGCAGCAGTGGCAGAGGAGCGCCATTCGGAAACAGATGAAGCATTCTTACTCCTCCTTATCGCCCTTCTGCCGAATGGACAGCACAACAGGCGTACCCTCCAGACCGAAGGTATTGCGGATGCAGTTTTCCAGATACCGCCGGTAGGAGAAGTGGAACAGCCGGGAATCGTTGCAGAAGATGACGAAATGCGGCGGCCGGATGCCCACCTGGGTCATATAGTAGATCTTCAGACGGCGGCCCTTGTCAGTGGGCGGCTGCACCCGGGTCTGAGCGTCCTCCAGAACATTGTTCAGCATACCCGTGGTGATACGGATACTTGCCTGGTTGGACACGTAGTCGATCATGTCAAACAGCTTGTCCACCCGCTGGCCGGTCTTGGCGGAGATGAACAGGATGGGCGCATAGGTCATAAAGGCCAGATCCTGCCGGACCTTCTCCCGCATCTTGTCCATGGTCTTGTCGTCTTTTTCGACGAGGTCCCACTTGTTGATAACGATGATGCTGGCCTTACCCGCCTCATGAGCCAGGCCCGCCACCTTCGTGTCCTGCTCCGTGACGCCCTCAGTGGCGTCGATCATAATGAGGCACACATCCGCCCGCTCGATAGCCATGGTAGCCCGGAGAACGCTGTACTTCTCAATGTCCTCCTCCACCTTGGACTTTTTGCGGATTCCGGCGGTGTCAATGAATACGAAGCTGCCCTTGTCATTGGTAAAACGGGAGTCAATAGCGTCCCGGGTGGTGCCCGCCACGTTGGAGACGATCACCCGCTCCTCTCCCAAAATCTTATTCACCAGAGAGGATTTACCGGCGTTAGGCTTGCCGATGACGGCTACCTTGATGGCGTCATCCTCCTCTTCCTCCTCGTCTTCAGGCGGGAAATACTGGACGCAGGCGTCCAGCAGGTCGCCGGTGCCGTGGCCGTGGACGGCGGAAACGGCGATGGGGTCGCCCAGACCCAGATTGTAGAACTCATAGAAATCCGGGTCCACAGTTCCGGTGGAGTCCATCTTGTTCACCGCCAGCACGATGGGCTTGCCGCTGCGCAGCAGCATATTGGCGACCTCATGGTCAGAGGCGGTGAGGCCTGTTTTGATGTCCGTCAGGAACACGATGACATTGGCATTGTCAATGGCGATCTGGGCCTGATCCCGCATGAACTCCAGAATCTGGTTGTCGGTCCGCGGCTCAATGCCGCCGGTGTCGATCAGGGTGAACTTCCGGCCGTTCCAGTCCGTTTCTCCGTAAATGCGGTCCCGGGTCACGCCGGGGGTATCCTCCACGATGGAAAGCCGTTTGCCGATCAGCTTGTTGAATAACATGGACTTGCCCACATTGGGGCGGCCCACGATGGCAACGATGGGTTTCATCGGCTCTCACTTCCTTTCTTGATTTCATAATTCAACGTTTATATTATACCCGCGTACAGGCAGGTTAGCAAGACAAAAAGCAAGGAGGGAAGAAACCTCTTCCCTCCTAAAGCAAGCTTCCTTATTTTGCGACGACGGACTTGACAACCTTGACCTCGCGGCCATTGTAAGTACCGCACTCCTGGCACATTCTGTGAGGCAGGTGCAGCGCACCGCATTTGGGGCAAGCAACGAGACCGGGAGCCTCCAGCTTCCAAACGGAGCTGCGGCGCTTGTCGCGTCTTGCTTTGGATACTTTTCCCTTAGGTACTGCCATTGTGACACCTCCTTGATCTTTCAAAGGCCAGGAACTGACCCGTCCTTATGATTACTTTATTTTTCCAAAAGCTTGGCCAGGACCGCCAGCCGGGGGTCGGTCTCCTTTTTGCAGGAGCAGGGGCCGAGGTTCAGGTCGGCGCCGCACCGGGGGCAGAGTCCCTTGCAATCTTCTGAACACAATGTTTTCGTGTCCATGTCGAGGATGAACGCCGTGCGGGCCAAGTCGCCCACATCCACCATACCGTCCTCCAGAAGCACGATCTCGTCGTTCTCCCCGTTCTGAAGCTCCTCCGCCAGCATACAGGCAAAGGGCACGTCCTTCTCCTGCGCAAATGCCTTTCCGCAGCGGTCGCACACGGCGTCCAGCGTGCTCCGGGCATTCAGCGACAGCTCCAGAATACCGGCGGTGTTGCGGACTTCCCCGCTGACAGCCACCGGGCGGCTGATGGGATACCGGCCGGAAAACTCCATGTCGGAAAGGTCCAGTTCAAACTGGAAATCCAACCGCTTTCCGGGGGTATGCAGAATGGGTTTCACGTTCAAAAGCATAAGCTACCTCGCAATGACACGGTTAGTATTATAAGGGATACAACCGCACTTGTCAAACAATTTTTTCAAAATCCCCCGATTTTTCAGCGGTCCTTAGCAGGGTCCAAGTGTTTTCCAGACAGATCGATACCAAGAATGCTGTTGCGGAAGCCATTTTGCAGCACCTCAAAGGTCGTGATCTGATAGGCATCCTTAGGCCAACGGTCCGCCCAGCCCTGCCGAAGCATCCCCGCCAGCCGCCCGCAGAGCGGTTCCGGCTCCTCCAGCAGCATGGGTGACAGGAAGTCCACAATCATCTGTTTCTCCTCCACCCTAACAGCTGAGCGGTCCCAGAAGCGGCGGCGCTTCCAGCCAGCCTCCAGTTCATCCAGAATGCCATTGGCCAGGTCTTCCAGTTTTGCCAGGTCGCCTTCCGTCTCCTTTACCGCCCGGACATACGCAGGGCCAAAACACGCCCGGTACTCCCGCATGGCTTTGGCGTATTCGTTCTTCCGAAAACGAGGAAGCCATTCTTTTGCCGCCTGTACAGCGGCGCAAAGTTCATCAGTTTTCATCGTCATTCTCCGTCTGCGGCTCATCACTCCATGTAGAAGGATCGTCCTTATGCTCTAAGGCAAAGCGGTATGCCTTCCACTCCCTCCAAAGCAAAAAGCCGCCAATAACCGCAAACACCGTACCGCCGGCAATTCCGATAGGCGGAGAATCCGACGTTCCCTTGACCACATTATAAAACAGCTGAGCCGCCAGATACAGCAGGTATCCACCGGCGAGGATCCAGACATAGTTCACTCTGCCGGTCTGTTTCTTTTTGCCATCCATAAATAGCTTCTCCTTATCGTGCGAAAAAATTCCGGCCTTTACATCCTGCCGGGAAACGGGTATGATAATGCAAAACACGCACAGGAGGGGCAAACATGCGGGAATTTACCATTGGGAAAAACGACGCCGGGCAGCGGCTGGACCGTTTCGTGTCCAAGAACCTGCCCCTGCTGCCCCCTGCCCTGCTGCAGAAATACATCCGCCTGAAGCGCATCAAGGTCAACGGCAAGGGCTCCAAGCGGGACGCCCGTCTCGCGGTGGGTGATATTTTACAATTATATATCAACGATGAGTTCTTTGACAAGCCCAATGAGGAAAATCTCTTCCTCACGGTATTCAAGCCCGTTCTGAACATCGTCTACGAGGATGAAAACCTGCTGTTGGTGGACAAGCGTCCCGGCATGGTGGTCCACGCCGATGAGACAGAGAAGGTCAACACCCTCATCAACCACATCCAGGCATACCTGTACCAGAAAAAAGAGTGGAACCCCAAATGGGAGAACGCCTTTACTCCCGCCCTGTGCAACCGCATCGACCGGAACACCGGCGGTATCGTCATCGCCGCCAAGAACGCTGAGACGCTGCGCATTATCAACGAAAAAATTCGGGATCACGAGCTGGAAAAATCCTACCTCTGCGTCACGGTGGGACATCCCCGGCCTGCCGAGGGAAAAATCGAGGGCTTCTTGCTGAAGGACGAGGCCAAAAAGCTGGTGTCCTTCTATCATAAGCCCATTCCCGGCGGCAAAACTGCTGTTACCCTCTATAAAACCCTGGAAAACCGGGGAGAATTGTCCTTGGTGGAATGCCGTTTGCTCACCGGGCGGACTCACCAAATCCGTGTCTCCATGGCGGAGATTGGCTGCCCTCTGCTGGGAGACGGAAAATACGGAAAAGGCGCTGTGAACAAGCAGTATCACGAGACCCGTCAGGCTCTCTATTCCTACAAGCTGCACTTCGATTTCCCCACCGACGCTGGAATGCTGAACTACCTGCGGGACAAGACTTTCACTGTGGAGGACGTCCCCTTCCGGGAGAAATATTTTTCCCCAGAGAAAAAAGGGTAATTCCCTTGACATTTGGGGGTACTTCCTATATAGTTCAAATTGCTGAATTTCGACGAGAAAGGTTCCCCCTCAACAGAGAAAAGAGGCGCATCATTTTACAGAAAAACACATGAAATGGGGGAGGATACATGTCCAAAGAGTTGATCCGCCTGCGGGATGTCTGCATGGCCTTCGACGACGAGCTGGTTCTCGATCACTTAAATCTGTATTTTAATGACAAAGAATTCCTCACACTGCTAGGGCCCAGTGGGTGCGGTAAAACCACCACACTGCGGATTATTGGCGGCTTCGCGACCCCGACGAGCGGAGACGTCCTCTTTGACGGTGTGAGGATTAATGACGTTCCGCCCTATAAGCGGCAGATCAATACCGTCTTTCAGAAATATGCGCTGTTCCCCCACCTGAACGTGTTTGAGAACATCGCTTTCGGCCTGCGGATGCAGAAGCGTCCCGACCCCAGCGACCCCACCGGCAAGCGGATGGTGAAGATCCCCGAGGAGGAGATCCGGGAGCGGGTCATGGAGATGCTGGAGGTCATCAGCCTTAAGGGCTTTGAGCACCGCAAGCCCGACGCCCTCTCCGGCGGTCAGCAGCAGCGGGTCGCCATCGCCCGCGCGCTGGTAAACCGCCCCAAGGTCCTGCTGTTGGACGAGCCTCTGGCGGCCCTGGACCTGAAGCTGCGCAAGGATATGCAGATCGAGCTGAAGCGTATCCAGCAGCAGGTGGGCATCACCTTCATCTATGTCACCCACGACCAGGAGGAGGCCCTCACCATGTCCGACACCATCGTGGTCATGGACAAGGGCACCATCCAGCAGATCGGCACCCCCGAGGACATCTACAACGAGCCGAAGAACGCCTTTGTGGCGGACTTCATCGGTGAGTCCAATATCATCGACGGCGTCATGCTCCGGGACAAGTGTGTGAAAATGTATGGCCGGGAGTTCCCCTGCCTAGACGGCGGCTTTGCCGAAAATGAGCCGGTGGACGTCGTCATCCGCCCTGAGGACATCGACATCGTCCCCGTGGAGCAGGGCCAGCTTGTCGGCACCGTCACCAACGTGACCTTCAAGGGGATGCAGTACGACATCATCGTGGACTTCAAGGGCTTCAAGTGGCTCATTCAGACCACGGACCACTCCCCTGTCGGCTCCCGCATCGGCATCAAAATCGACCCCGACGGCATCCATATTATGAAGAAGAGCCAGTACTCCGGCATGTTCGGCGACTACTCCTCCTTCTCCGAGGAATATGATGAGCTGGACGATGCCAGTCTGGCGCCGGACGAAGAGGAGAGCGGGGATGAAGAATAAACTCTCCCGCCTCACCATCCCCTATGTGATTTGGATGGCGCTGTTCGTGGTGGCTCCCATCATCATGGTTGTCATCTACGCCTTCTCCTCCGCTGACGGCGGCTTCACCCTGTCCAACTTCGCAAAAATGGGCACTTACGCCGTGGTGTTCACCCGCTCCTTCAAGCTGGCGCTCATTGCCACCGCCATCTGCCTTCTGATTGGCTATCCTGTGTCCTATATCATGAGCAAGGAGGGTCCCCGGTTTCAGCGTATTGCCATGGTGCTCATCATGCTGCCCATGTGGATGAACTTCCTGCTGCGGACCTACTCCTGGATGTCCATTCTGGAGAACAACGGTCTTTTGAACCAGCTGTTCCAGAAGATCGGCCTCATTGCACTTTATAACAATGTTTTCGGCACGGACCTGCAGTTTTTCCGTATGATCAACACCCAGGGCGCCGTGGTGCTGGGCATGGTGTATAACTATCTGCCCTTTATGATCCTGCCCATCTACTCCGTCATCGTGAAGCTGGACAACAGCTTGATCGAGGCGGCCCGTGACCTTGGCGCCAACAGCGTGAATGTGTTCCGGCGGGTCATCCTGCCCCTGTCCCTGCCCGGTGTACTGTCCGGCATCACCATGGTATTCGTGCCTTCCGTGTCCACTTTCGCCATCAGCAAGATGCTGGGCGGCGGCACGGAGCTGCTGCTGGGCGACCTCATTGAGCAGCAATTCCTGGGCGGCGCCTATAACCCCCAGTTGGGCGCGGCCATCTCTCTGGTGATGATGATCATCGTGGTGGTCTGCATGTGGGTCATGAACCGCTTCGGCGAAGGTGAAGAACAGGCGGTGATGATGTGAGCAAGAACAATTCTTTTCTGAACCGCCTCTTTATGGTTCTAGTATTCGTTTTTCTCTATGCCCCCATTTTCCTGCTCATCATCTTCTCCTTCAACGCAGGCAAGAGCAACGTCGTCTGGCAGGGCTTTTCTCTGGAGTGGTACGGGAAATTGCTGAACAACCGGCTCATCATGCAGAGCGTGTACACCACCCTGCTGGTATCCCTGCTGGCAACTGTGATCGCCACCATCGCCGGCACCTTTGCCGCCATCGGCTTTTTCGCCATGCGCCGCAAGGTTCGGGAGCCGCTGTTGACTGTGAACAACATCCCCATGATGAACGCGGACATCGTCACCGGCGTCAGCCTGTGCCTGCTGTTCGTGGCCTTTTTCAACTGCTGGGGCAGCTTCGCCGCCTGGTTCAACTCCCTGGGGCTGTTCCGGCTCCCCACCCGACTGACCATGGGCTTCGGCACGCTGCTGATCGCCCACATCACCTTCAATATCCCCTACGTCATTCTGTCCGTGGGCCCCAAGCTGCGGCAGATGGATAAAAACCTGGTGGACGCCGCCATGGACCTGGGCTGCACCTGGATGCAGGCTTTCTGGAAGGTCATCCTGCCGGAGATCAAGCCCGGTATCGTCTCCGGCGCCCTGACGGCCTTTACGATGAGCATCGACGATTTCGTCATCAGCTACTTCACCGCCGGATCTTCCGCCTCCACCCTGGCCATGACCATCTACGGCATGACCAAAAAGCGGGTCAGCCCGGAGATCAACGCTATCTCCACGCTGCTGTTCGTAACGGTGCTGATCCTGCTGGCTATCATCAACATCCGGGAGGCCCGGCAGGAGCGTCTGCGGCAGACGCGGCTCTCTTAACGGTTTCACGGCCTGACGGCTTTGAAATAATAGACAAGAAACACTGGAGGAATGATCAATTGAAAAAGACACTTGCCCTTGCCATGATGATGGTGACCATCCTGACCCTTACCGCCTGCGGCGGAAGCAGCGGCGGCAGTAAAGACCGGGTCGTCAACGTGTGCAGCTGGGGCGAATACATCGATGAGTCCCTGATCGACCAATTCGAGGATGAGACCGGCATCAAGGTCAACTACCAGACTGCCGAAAGCAACGAGGCCCTCTATTCCCTGCTGAAAACCGGCGCTGGCGACTACGATGTCATCGTCCCCTCTGACTATATGATCGGCCGTCTGATCGCCGAGGATATGCTGGCGGAGCTGAACTACGACAACATCCCCAACTACGCCAAGATCGACAGCCGCTACAAGAACCTGAGCTACGACCCCGACAACAAATATACGGTTCCCTATACCTGGGGCACCCTGGGCATCATCTATAACACCTCCATGGTGGACGAGGAGATCACCAGCTGGGACGCCATGTTCGACGAAAAGTACGCCGGACAGGTTCTGATGATCCGCAATTCCCGGGACGCCCTGGCCGCCGCCCTGCTGGATTTGGGCTATGACATCAACACCACCGACGAGGCCCAGATCCGGGAGGCCTATGAGCTGCTGTCCACCGCCAAGAACAACGGCGTGTACCAGGCCTTCGTCATGGACGAGATCTTCCAGAAGATGGAGGGCGGCAACGCTGCCATTGCCATGTACTACGCCGGCGATTACCTGACCATGCTGGAGACCAACGAGGACCTGGCTTACGTGGTGCCCGATGAGGGCTCCAACTGGTTTGTGGACGCCATGTGCGTGCTGAAGAACGCCCAGCACAAGGATGAGGCCGAGGCGTGGATCAACTTCATCGCGGGTACTGACGCCAACCTCGCCAACATGGACTATATCTGGTACGCCTCCCCCAACGCCGAGGCCCTGGAGCAGTATCCCGCCTATTACGAGGAGACCTACGGCGAGCCTCTGGACCAGGAGACCTTTGAGATCATGGCCGCTCCCGCCGATGTGCTGGACCGCTGCACCCTGTACGAAAACCTGCCTGCCGGGACGCTGACGCTGTACAACGATCTCTGGACGGAGCTGGGTATCTGACCCAAACCAAAACGGCGCCGGACCCGGCGCCGTTTTCCAAATTCAATATCCAATAATCGGAGGAACGCAATATGATTTTGATTGGAACCAAGTGCCGCCTGGAACAGACGGTCACCGAGGAACTGACCGCTGCCAAGATTGGTTCCGGCCTGCTGCCGGTATTCGGCACCCCCTTCATGGCCGCCATGATGGAAAATGCCGCTCAGACGGCCCTGCAGAACTTCCTGGAGGAGGACAAGGGCAGCGTGGGCACCCACCTGGACATCAGTCACGACGCCCCCACTCCCGTAGGTATGAAGGTCTTTGTGGAAGCCGAGATCGTAGGCGTGTCCGAAAACGGCAAGATGGTGGACTTCAAAGTATCCGCCTGGGACGAAAAGGGCCCCATCGGCTCCGGCACCCACACCCGGGCCATCATCACCCCTGACCGCTTCCTGACAAAGTGCAATGCCAAACTGGAGAAATAACCCTGATACGCAGAAAGGACACCGCCGTCGGCGGTGTCCTTTTTATGTACTATTACAGGACCAAAGAGGGAGCGCTGTACACGCGGGCGGCCAGCTCGCTGTTGAGCATATACAGGCTCTTGGGGTCGGAGCCGAACAGCTCCATCTTGGAGATCAGGTCGTTGGCATTGGTCTCCTCCTCGCCCTGCTCCTTCACAAACCAATCCAGGAACTGCATGGTACGGAAGTCCTTCACCTCGTAAGCGGCGGCGTAGATATCGTTGATGAGGGAGGTCACATACTCCTCATGCTCCAGACCGGCCTTCAGGACCGTCATATCGCTGTCCAGCACCTTGTCGGGCTTGGCGATGGCATCCAGGGCCACAGCCTCGTTGTTATTGTGGAGATACTGGTAGAACAGCAGGGCGTGGTCCCGCTCCTCCTGGGCCTGGATCTTGTACCAGTTGGCAAAGCCGTCCAATCCCCGGGCCTCAAAGTAGTTGGAGAAGTCCAGATACAGATAAGCGGAGTAGAACTCCTTGTTCACCTGCTGGTTCAGCAGCTCTTTCACTTTTGCGTTCAGCATATGTCATTCCTCCATTTGAAAATTCTCGGCCATCCGGTCGATTTTACCGCTCTTATCATACCACACTCACTTCAAAAAACAAGGAAAACTTCCATCAGAACAGCGTGATCTGGCTGGTCTCCGCCATGCCCGCAAAAGCCCCCAGACTCTTTAGTTGCTCGATATGGGTCTTTGATAACTTGTTGCAGCACATGGCAAATTCCTCGATAGAGATAAAGGTCTTCCCTTTCCGCTTCTCCACTGTGTCGATAGCTGCCGCCTCACCCAACCCGTGAACCGTGACAAAGGGCGGCAGCAGGCCATTCTCCGTCACGATAAACTTGGTGGCGTCGGACTTGTAAATGTCGATGGTGTCGAAGTGGAAACCCCGGAGATAGAATTCATAGCACACCTCCAGCGTGGTCAGCAGGTTCTGTTCCACAGCGGTGGCGTCCTTGTTGTTTTCAATTTCCCGAATCTTCCGCTTCACCGCGTCCTTGCCGGCGCAGCAGTATTCCGCGTCAAAGGCCTTGGCACGGACGGAGAAGAACGTGGCGTAAAACGCCAGCGGCTCGTGGACCTTGTACCACGCGATGCGGAATGCCATCATGACGTAGGCCACGGCGTGGGCCTTGGGGAACAGATAGCCGATCTTCGCCAGGGACTCGATATACCACTCGGGAACGTCATGTTCCCGCATGGCCTCCACCCAGCCTTCGTCAAAGCCGCCCTTCTTCACCTTGCCCTTTCGGACCTTCTCCATGATCTTGAAGCTCATTTTGGGGTCCAGGCCCTTGGAGATCAGGTACAGCATAATGTCGTCACGGCAGCCCACGGTCTCCAAAACGCTGGCGGTCCCGCTGACGATCAGCTCCCGGGCGTTGCCCAGCCACACGTCGGTGCCGTGGGAGAAGCCGGACAGCCGCACCAGGGTGTTGAAGTCCTTGGGCTGGGTGTCGATCAGCATCTGCCGGGTGAACCGGGTGTTGAACTCCGGGATAGCCACAGCGCCGGTGGGCCCCAATATCTCATCGTTCTCATACCCCAGCACCTTGCTGGAGGTAAAGATGGACATGGTGTCCGGGTCGTCCAGGGGTATCTCATGGGGGTCTACTCCGGTCAGGTCCTGCATCATGCGGACCATGGTGGGGTCATCGTGTCCCAGCATATCCAGCTTGAGGATGTTGGCCTCCATGGAGTGGTATTCAAAATGGGTGGTGATGGTATCGGAACCGTCATCGTCCGCCGGGTGCTGGACAGGGCAGAAATCCTCCATGTCCTTATCATCCGGGACGACTACCAGGCCGCCGGGGTGCTGGCCGGTCGTGCGACGGACGCCCACGCAGCCCAGGGTCAGGCGGTTCTCCTCCGCCCGGCCGGCGGTGATGCCGTTCTCCTCCAAGTACTTCTTCACGAAGCCGAAAGCTGTCTTTTCCGCCAGCGTACCGATAGTACCCGCGCGAAATACCTGCATCTCGCCGAACATCTCGATGGCGTGGCGGTGGGCCTTGGCCTGGTACTCACCGGAGAAGTTCAGGTCGATATCCGGCACCTTGCCGCCGCCGTAGCCCAGGAAGGTCTCAAAGGGAATGTCAAAGCCGTCCTTGATGTACTTCGTGCCGCAGACGGGGCACACCTTGTCCGGCATGTCGGCGCCGCAGCCGTAGCTGCCGTCCATGATGAATTCGCTGTTTTTACAGTTGGGGCAGCGGTAGTGGGGCGGCAGGGAGTTGACCTCCGTGATACCGGACATATAGGCCACCAGAGACGAGCCCACAGAGCCTCGGGAGCCCACCAGATAGCCGTTCTCCAGGCTCCGCTGCACCAGCTTCTGGGCGGACATATACACCACGTCGTACTTGCCCAAAATACCGCCCAGCTCCACGTTCAGGCGGTCCACAATGAGCTTCGGCGGGTCCTCGCCGTAAAGGCGGTGGACCTTCTCCCACACCAGGCGGTTCAAATCCTCCTCGGAGTTTTCCAGCCGGGGCGGGAACAGCTCACTGGGCAGCAGCTCGAAGTTCTCCACCTGGTCAGCCACCAGCCGGGTGTTCTCCACCACTACCTCGTAGGCCTTCTCCTCCCCCAGATAGCTGAACTCCTCCAGCATCTCGTCGGTGGTCTTGAAATAGATGGGCAGAGATTCGTTGGCGTCCGGGAATTTTTTCGACGCCAGCAGGATGTGGCGGTACACCTCATCCTCCGGCTCCCGGAAGTGGACGTCGCCGGTGGCGCAGACGGGCTTGCCCAGCTCCTCGCCCAGCCGGACCACCGAGCGATTGAACTCACGCAGGTCCTCCTCGGACTGCACTTCGCCGTTGCGCAGCATGAAGCGGTTGTTGCACAAGGGCTGAATCTCCAGATAGTCGTAAAAGTCAGCGATACGCTTCAGCTCGTCCCAGTCCTTGTGGTCCACAATGGCCCGGAAAAGCTCGCCCGCCTCGCAGGCAGCGCCCACGATGATGCCCTCCCGGTGCTCCATCAGCAAGCTCTTGGGGATGGTGGGCACCCGCTTGAAGTATTTCAGGTTGGAAGCGGAGATCATCTGATACAGGTTTTTCAGGCCCGTTTTGTTCCGGGCAATGAGGATGATGTGCTTGGGGAAACGGTTGGACTTGTTGCCCAGGGGCCGCAGCTTCTCCATCTCCGGGTTCACCGCCTGGAGGGTATGGATGCCCCGCTCATGGAGCATCTTCCAGAAGGGGATGAGCATATAGCCCACGGTTGCGGCATCGTCGCTGGCCCGGTGGTGGTTAAAGGCGGGCAGATCCAAATGCTCCGCCACGATGTCTAACTTATACTTATGTAAGTCCGGCAGCAGGTTCTGCGCCAAAATCAGAGAGTCTACATAGGTGGGATGGAACTCCAGCCCCACCTGCTTGCAGCCCGCCCGGATAAAGCCGATATCGAACTCCGCGTTGTGGGCTGCCAGAGGACGGCCATTCACAAACTTCAAAAAGTCTGTCAGCGCCTCTTTCAGAGACGGCGCATCCTTCAGCATTTCGTCGGTGATGCCCGTCAGGCCGATGATCTCCGGCGTCAGGCGGCGGTTGGGATTGACGAAGGTCTGGAACCGCTCCGCAATCTCCCCGTTTTTCAGCACTACCGCGCCGATCTCCGTGATGGCCTCCCGGTCAACCTTCAAGCCGGTGGTCTCAATGTCGAAACAGACGAACTCGTCGTCCAGGCCGCAGTCCTGTGTCCCGTGGACCACCACCCGGTCGTCAATGTTGTTGATGAAATAGCCTTCCACACCGTAAAGGATTTTAATTTTATCTCCCGCGGCGTGCCAGGCGTCCGGGAAGGACTGGGCCACGCCGTGATCCGTGATGGCAATGGCGGGATGGCCCCATCGAATGGCCTCCTGGATGACCTCCTTGGTGTCCGTCAGGGCGTCCATGTTGCTCATGCGGGTATGGAGGTGCAGCTCCACCCGCTTCACCGGAGCGGTGTCCTTGCGCTCCTCATGCTCGATGATGTTGATGTGATAGGGGTTGAGCTGAATATCCTTGCCATCCCAGGTAGGCTCCATCTTGCCCTGGACGCACAGCCACATCCCCGGCTTGATGGCGTTCTCCAGGCCCTGGGCTTCCTTGGTGGTCAGGTTCTTCTGGACGGTGACAGAATTGGTGTAGTCCGTCATGTCAAAACTGAGGCGCCACATGCCGGGCCGCCGGGTCTCCCGGCACTCAAAAGCGAACACCTTGCCGCTGACCGTGGCGGTGCCCATTTTCAAATTCAGTTCCTTCATGGGACCGGGCCGGGCCTTGATGGGATTGCCCATCAGCACCTTCCCTGTCGGCTTGCCGCCAGAGGGCGCCGCCTGCGCAGAAGCAAACTTCGCAGGTTCCGCCGGAGCCTTGCAGGTCACATCAATATCCACACCGGTAAAGCCGTACACCGCCCGGATGGCGTCCTTGACGCTCTGCAGGTCCTCCTCAGACAGGACAGATTTGACTGTCAGCAGAAGCCGGATGGTCATGGCGGCCTGGTCGATGCGGGCGCCGGTCAGCTCCGCACCCGACAGTTTCAGCCGCAGCTCCCCAGAGAGCTGCAGCTCCGCGAACATTTCAAAAAATGGGATGTTTCTGGACATGGTCTCCTCCCGGAACGTCTCGTGTATCACAGAACTGCGGCGCATCCCGCGCCGCAGTTCCATATTCTCTCACAGTTTCTCAATTTCCGCCATCAGAGCGTCTACAAGCTGCTCCTGCGGCACCTTGTAAAGGATTTCTCCTTTCCGGAAAAGCAAACCCTCACCCTTGCCTCCGGCAATGCCGATATCGGCGGCAGAGGCCTCGCCGGGGCCGTTTACCGCACAGCCCATGACGGCCACCGTGATATTCTTCTTGCAATTCGCCAGCCGCCGCTCCACTTCTTCCGCAATGGGAATGAGGTCGATACGGGTACGGCCGCAGGTGGGGCAAGCGATGAGGTTGACCCCCTCATTCCGCAGGCCCGCGGCCTTCAGAATTTTATGAGCCGCGTAAATCTCCTCCACCGGGTCGGCGGTCAGCGTCACACGGATGGTATCCCCGATGCCCATGCACAGCAAGCCGCCGATGCCCATGGCGGACTTCACCATTCCCATGGAAGGCGTCCCCGCCTCGGTGACGCCCAGGTGCAGCGGATAATCAGTCTGCTGGCTCAGGAGCGTGTATGCCTTCATCGTCAAAGGTACATCGGAACATTTGACAGAAATGCAGATGTCGTCAAAGTCGAACTTGTTCAGCAGATGTACGTGGCCCATGGCGCTCTCCACCAAGGCCTCGGCGGTAACGCCTCCGTACTTTGCCCGCAGCTCTTTCTCCAAAGAGCCTCCGTTGACGCCGATGCGGATGGGAATGTGCTTGCGATTGCACATATCCGCCACGGCTTTCACGTTTTCCTCTGCGCCGATATTACCGGGGTTGATGCGGATGGCGTCAATGCCCCGCTCAGCACACTCCAGGGCGAATTTGTAGTTGAAATGGATGTCGGCGATCAGCGGAATATCGATCTGCTCCTTGATTTTATCAACCGCTTCCGCCGCGGCCTGGTCCGGGATCGCCACCCGGATGATCTCACACCCGGCGGCCTCCAGCTTCTTGATCTGGGCCACAGTAGCGGCTACATCATCGGTCTTTGTATTGCACATGGACTGGATGGACACCGGAGCGCCGCCGCCCACGGGGACCTTCCCCACGAATAATTGCT